>NZ_QTWS01000006.1:6984-147265 GCF_003461245.1 Blautia sp. AF19-10LB | reverse complement strand
GACGCCTAAAGCGTCCGGAAGCACGTGACTTCAGTCATGTGAGGATAGAGTTTTTAATTCACAAAGAAAAATGGTGATATCATTACAGCGACAACATATTCCGCAGATACGGAACTTGCTGATGGCGGAAAGGCAAAAATGCTGTCCATTCGTATCGAATAATATCAGGCGGCAGTCTGAAATACCATAAAAAAAACAAAAATGCAAATCTTTTATTGTAAAATTATAGTGTAATATTATAATTAGAATAAAGGGGCGTGTATTATGGAAAATGGAGATATTGGATTATTAAGATACTGTTTTTCAGCAGCGGGTCAGAAAAATCAGAAAGAGACAGCAGACTGGCTTCAGAAAGTTTCAGACTGTCTGCAAAATGCCGGAGCAGGGAAGGTATTTATGGATGAAAAAAAGGACGAAATACTTTTCCGGGTCAATCACCGGAAAGCATCAGAGAAAAAAGACATTATAGAATACAGAGTAAAAATAATACCGGGCAGCAGCCAGCTTATACTTGTGCAGACAAATCTATGGGAGAACGAAGCACAGGCCAAAAAACTGATGTGCTGGTATGCGGCAAAACGTAATGAAAGACTCACGCATGATATACAGTATTCCATGAACCCGGTCCAACTAAAAGGAAAGGTCATACTCAGAAATGGATGGGAAACGGAACTGATACGTAGAACAGGAGAGATGAATCGCATCGTCATGAATGACAGAGAGATTTTTGAGGCATTGAGCAGAGGAAAGGTGCCGGACTGTATACAGAATCAGGTTCGCCAGGAGTACCAGGAGTATGAAAGGGAAATCAGACATGGCGTCGATATTTGAAAAGATGATACAGGATTTCAGAAGGAAAGATATGGCACAGCTTCTGGAGGAATGCATGAAGCCAGATGTGAAAAAAGCGAAAAAAATTCCACTGAGGTATCGTCTTATTGCAATAGGCTTTGTTTCACATATGACACTGGATGAGCTGGACAGCAAGTTAAAAGAGAACGGGTGTGAACAGCTGTATGCCCGTAATCAGGTGGAGGCAACGCTGATCTATGCTTTCCTGAAGGGATTTTCTTACGAAGAGTGGCTGAATCTGGAAAGGATCTGCCGGGAAATGAATGATGACAGAACCGATATGTGGTTTAACAGTTCGACCGTAACATATCGGGAACTTCGGGAATATGTCCGCCAGAATTCTGACATCACAGAAGAGGAACTTCAGACTCAGAAAGTTACAAGAAAGTTTCGCAGACAGATCGAAAAAAGTACTACCGAAGAAGATTTTCTGAAATTTATGGAGGACAACCGGGAAGATTTCTGTGTGGTCCGTGAGAAAGCCAGATATTATTTCTGCAAATATCTGTGCTATTATATCGAAGAGAAAACAGAAGCATACCTGGCAGCAAGAAAGAGTGGTTTTGGTCAGGAACAGACACTTGCAGAACTGAATGTACTGAAGTGCGTAGAGCTTCTTCGAAAGAAGTTTAAAGATGACCAGGAAATTCGTGAAGCGCTTCTGGACTGTGCGATTTCTTTTGGAAATATTTATGATGCATTTAATTATTTTTATTTTGAGTATGTTTCTACAGACTGGATGGAAATTCTGATGGATGGTTATCAGGGAAGCCTCAGTAGAATGTCAGAGAAAGAAATCGAATTTCTTGCCCATGCGATCCGGTCATATGAGGATGGATGGGATGAATTGTCAGATGAAGAAGTAATCCAAAGAAAAGTGCAGGAGATAGAAGAACAGGAATGTCTGAAAGACAGTCAGTATGCAAGGGAAGAAAGCAAGAGACAAACTTATCAGAAGAATCGTTCCGGAGAGAAATCGGTCCGCAGTTATATCAAAGGAGTGACGGATCTGGACAGGACGACACTTATCTGTTACCTTCTGTTTATGGGACAGGAATCTCTTGAAAACAAAGAAAGAGTGATGACCAGAGAAAGACTGGATCAGATTCTTCTGGAATGTGGATATGCAATGCTGCGGGACGGCGATGACTTTGATCGTTTTGTGATCCAGTATTTAGAGGTGGATGACCGCATGGGATTTCTCATGGAGAGTGTTGCAGATGCGGCAAGAAGCGAAAAGAATTTTTATCTCTATCATATGTATCAGGGAGCTGTAAGTGAAAATAAAAAACTCAGAACTCTGATAGACTGAGAGATTGCAATAAAAATCTGCATAACGGATGGAGAACAGAGCACGTATGGGAAAGATAACAATAACACTTAGAGAAGATCACCTTCCGGAAGGAATCGTTCTGGCTGGAAAATGCCGTATTTTGAGGACTTTGCGGATGGGAGAATTTTCTGTTACTTATGAGGCAATGCTTGGAAACAGGAAAGTAGCTGTCAAAGAGTTTTATAACAGGGGCTGTATGTACCGGCAGGGTAACAGAGTTGTTCTGACAAATGAAGAAGACCAGCAGGAATTTGAGAGAGCAAAGCAGAAATTTGTAGAAGAGGCACGACGGCTCAGTAAGTTTGCCTCACAGCCGAATGTGGTTCGGGTGTATGGCTATTTTGAAGCAAATAATACGGTTTATATTATCATGGAGTTTCTCGATGGTCCCGGGCTGAATGAATATTTCCGAAAAAAAGGAAGAGTAGAGGCGGCAGAGATGTTTGGCATGCTGCTTCCGGTAATGCGGACACTGGACAAAATTCACGAGTCCGGAATCATTCACAGAGATATCAGTCCGGATAATATTAAATTTGCACAAAATGATGCTTCAGGGACAGGATTGAAGCTGATGGATTTTGGGTCTGCCAGAGATTATCTGAACAGAAATACCTATACTATGGAACTGAAGGATGGCTATGCTCCGCTGGAGCAGTACTCAGAACATGAACAGGGACCATGGACAGATGTTTATGCGCTCAGTGCAGTTATATATCGTGGAATCACAGGACAGAGACCAATGAGATCCGTCAGACGGGCAGAACATGATGATCTGCGCATGCCGTCGCAGCTCGGAATCCCGATTCCTCCTGTAATAGAAGAAATATTAAAAAGAGGACTGAGTATTCGGAAAGAAAACCGCTATCAGAAAATGGCGTCTATGATAAAAGATGTAGAAAAATTTTCGGGAGGAATGTGAAATGAGAGAAGCAGCAGAGAAACGACGGAAATTGTGGATACTGTTACTGGCTGTAATCTGCAGTAGCTTTGTAGTGGCAAACAGCAGTGTGATGCCTGTTCAGGCGGCAGAAGATACGGATGCGAATACCGGGGAAGTTGTGACTTCCGGCACATTTGGAGAATATAATGGAGAAATCTATACTGTGGATAAGGTTGCAAAGAAAGGGTATCACTGTATCTCCGGACAGTACAAAGATACGATGGCAATTTATCAGGACAAGATCTACTGGCGCAAATCCAGCACAGTTTCTGGTCAGTCGAGTGAGATCATCCGTATGGATCTGGATGGAGATAATCAGACGGTTCTTACAAATTCAGCGAAACCTAATGCAAAATTCTGTATCTATAATAATTATCTGTATTATACCTCCGGTGATGGCAGTCAGAACTACGATGGAAGAAAGATTGATCTTGCGACAGGAGAGGATGTAGAGAGCGGCAGTTATGTTTTTCGTTATGGAAATGAAAAGATATGGGTCTCTACGGGGATTGAAGACGGAGACTGGTATGTTTCAGAGCCCGGATTTGAAAATATACAGAAGGACGGCAGTATCGAAGGTTCTGTACTGGGAATCGTAGGAAGCAAAGTCTGCTATATCTATCAGGATGGTGATACCTGGACAACCTGTGGATATGATATAAAAACAGGAAAGAAAGTAGTTCTTGAAAAGGGAAATGCTTCCAGATCAGTTGTCACAGGAGATGGACTTTACTACAAAAAGACAGAAGATGGAAATACTGTACTGTACAGAAGAAATATGCGAGATGGTTCTGTATCACAATACGATTTTGGCGGAATGAATCTGTATATAAGTGGCTGTAATGAAGTTGGAGATGCGACTTTCTTTATACAGTTCCTGCCGGATCAGGGTGAAAATAACACAGAATTATGGAGACTGGACCGCAGTACCGGGGAAAAAGAACGGATTGCTACCTGGTACAATGAAAATGCAGAAAATGCAGCAGAGGAACCATAAATACAAAAAAATGCCTCAGGGCAGTTTTTTATTAAAGAAACAGAAACTTGTATAGAAAAGAATGCAGTCAGAATCGTGTGGAATGCTTGCTGTAAACTGGCAGAAATGCTATATTTATTTTACAGACATAAATAAGAAAAGAATCGCTGTTTTTTGTATGGCGGGATCAGCTGTACAGGGAAGAGCGGGATGCGGAGGCATAGATCATGTTTAAAAAAATAGGAGATGAACGTGCATTTAACGGGATTCTGAATCAGATCATAGATAATATCCAGAATGGAAAACTAAAGGCAGGTGACGCACTTCCGGCAGAGCGGACAATGGCAGAGACTATGGGCGTGTCCAGACCGGCGGTAAGAGAAGTACTGCGGGCACTGGAACTGCTTGGGATCATCAAACCGGTTCCGGGAGGCGGGAATTATATTACTGAGAATCTGGATACCTGGCTGATCGGGCCTTTGACTATTCTTTTTAAGCTGAATAATGGATATCTGAAACAGAACCAGCAGTTCCGTGCAGCATTGGAGAGAGAAGCGGCAATCCTTGCTGCAAAGAAATGTACTCCGCTGGATGCAGCAGAACTCTGGATGATCCTCGACCGTCTGGATTCAGAGGAAGATGAGAAGACAAGGGGAGAGCTGGACCGTGAACTTCACACCAAAATTGCAAAGATCGCGGATAATCCGATGGTCTACAGTGTTCTGGCAGCAGCAGACCAGCTCACGGACAACATTGTATCCGGCACCAGAGATTATATCATGAGAAAAAATAATTCATCCAAAGACATAGATGAGCAGCATCACCGTCTGGTAGAGGCAATCATCAACAACGATGTGGAACAGGCAGAACACTGCATGTCTGAACACATGGATACGATCGAGCGTTATATGGATGAAATGCAGAAAGAGTGCAAACCAGAGGGAAAACGTATCTGAAAGTGTTGAAAGTAAATAATGAATAGATTACAATAGAGACATTAAAACAGCAACATCAAAATACTAAGATTCCACGGAGGATAACAGAAATGGATTACGCAAAAGAATCTTTAAGATTACATGGAGAATGGAAGGGCAACATCGGACCGGAAGCCGGCATGCCTGTTATGGAAGGAAAATGTGCATTATTCAAGGCTTTTGGTGATGTAGATGCATTCCCGCTCTGTATCAAGAGCAATGATGTGGATTAGATTGTAAATACGATTTATCTGATCTCAGGATCTTTTGGCGGAGTCAATCTGGAGGATATTTCCGCACCGAGATGTTTCGAAATCGAAAAGAAGCTCAAAGAAAAATGTGACATACCGATTTTCCACGATGACCAGCACGGAACTGCGATCATAGTATCTGCGGGGCTGACTAATGCGCTCAGACTTGTGAATAAGAAATTCTCAGAGGCCAGGGTAGTCATCAATGGTGCCGGATCTGCAGGTATTTCTATCTGTAAACTCCTTCTGGAACTTGGAATCGGTGATGTTGTTATGGTTGAACGCAAGGGAATCCTTGCACCGGGAGAAGAGTGGATGAACCCGGCACAGAAAGAAATTGCAGAAAAGACAAACAAAGAACAGATCCATGGAGACCTCAAGACTGCTATGAAGGGCAGAGATATCTTTGTCGGCGTATCTGCACCGAATATTGTCACAGCAGAGATGGTAAGCACAATGGCAGACGATGCGATTGTTTTTGCCATGGCAAACCCGCCACCGGAGATCATGCCGGATGAGGCAAGAAAAGGCGGAGCCCGCATCTGACCGTATGATCCGGTAGTTGTATTTCAGGATGAAAAAAGAAGAAAATACAAGACTAAAAGAAATTCGAAGCCATGGGACCAAAACGTTCCCCTGCGCTGTATACAGAACAAGTTCAAAAGGTCAGGGTGTTATGGTGAAACATCACTGGCACGATGAAGTAGAGATGCTTTATTTTGATAAAGGTGGCTTTCTTTTGGAAGTCAACATGGAAGTTTATCCGGTTGAATCCGAATGTATCTGTTTCATTAATCCGGGAGAACTGCACAGCATTACAAAAATCTGCTCAGAGGAGTCGGGAGAGGACGCAATTGTGTTTCACCCGGCTGTCCTGAGTTTTGAATCTTATGATGCAGCGCAGATAGAACTGCTCCAGCCGATCCAGAACGGGCGGCTGCTTTTTCCGAGGCAGATTTTTCCAGGAGATGCTGTTTTTGAGGAGATTCGCCAGTATTTCAAAGAGATCCTGATGATTTTTCACAAAGACGGGACGGAGAAACTCTGGATGACCAAAGGCGGCGTTACCGATGATGTGGTGAGCCAGATGTACATTAAGTCCTCTTTGCTCCGGATCCTTGCAGTTCTGTGGAAATATCAGCTTTTTACTGTTATGACGGAGAATGGCAATAAGCGTGTTGAAGAGATCAAGAAAGTTCTTTCTTATATAAAGGGACACTATGACGAAAAAATATACATAAGAGATCTGGCGAAACTCATTAATATGAATGAACAGTATTTCTGCCGCTTTTTTAAGAAAAGCATCGGACGTTCACCGATGGTATATATCAATGAGTTTCGGATCCGTCAGGCAATGCATTTTCTGGAGGATACGGACGAGTCTGTGACAGAAGTTGCAATGGAGTGTGGATATAATAATCTCGGCAATTTTCTGCGGGAGTTTCACAGGCAGACGGGGACAACACCTCTGAAGTACAGAAAGAACAGCCAGAATAAGAAGAAATCTTTGACAAATATCTAAAGAATAGGTACAATAGCAGATATGTGAAAGGGGATTAAGATATGGCAAACTGGGAAAACAATATCCGCAAAGTTGTTCCGTATACTCCGGGAGAACAGCCAAATCAGCCGGATATGATCAAACTGAATACAAATGAAAACCCATATCCGCCGGCACCGGGAGTACGAGAAGTGCTTCGCAATATGGATACCGATACACTGAGACTTTATCCGGATCCGGCAGCACTGGATCTTGTACGCGCAATTGCTGATACTTACGGGCTTTCGGATAATCAGGTGTTTGTAGGCGTAGGGTCTGATGATGTACTTGCAATGAGTTTCCTTACTTTCTTTAACAGTGAGAAACCAATCCTGTTTCCGGATATCACTTATTCTTTCTACGATGTATGGGCAGATCTTTTCCGTATTCCGTATGAGAGGCCGGCACTGGATGAGCATTTCCACATTCGCAAAGAAGATTACTTCGGGGAAAATGGAGGAATTGTATTTCCGAATCCAAATGCACCAACAGGTGTGGTAATGCCGCTTTCTGAAGTGGAGGACATTGTTGCACACAATCAGGATGTGATTGTGATCGTAGATGAAGCCTATGTGGATTTTGGCTCACAGTCAGCACTTCCTCTCATCGAAAAATACGAGAATCTTCTGATCGTTCAGACATTTTCCAAGTCCAGGTCTATGGCGGGAATGAGAATCGGTTTTGCAATGGGTTCACCGAAACTGATTAAATATCTGAATGATGCCAAATATTCTTTCAACTCTTATACTATGGACAGAACCGCCCTGGCAGCAGGTGTGGCAGCAGTCAAAGATCAGGAGTATTTCTGCGAGACCTGTCATAAGATCATAGAGACAAGAGAGTGGACAAAGAAGGAACTCAGCAAGCTCGGCTTTTCTTTTGAGGACTCCAAGGCAAACTTTATTTTTGCAACGCATGAGACCTGTCCGGCAGAGGATCTGTTTAAAGCACTGCGTGAACGCCACATCTATGTGAGATATTTCCCGGGTGGACGAACAGGAAATCATCTTCGCATTACTGTAGGAACCAGAGAAGAAATGGAAACTTTTATTGGATTCCTCAGAGACTATTTATCTGAATAAGGAGAAATATATTGGAAGTTTTAGTAAACTGGTTTACAAATACTCTTGGGCAGCATATCTCAAGAGAAATGGTGATCTTTATTATTTCCATGATTCCAATCCTGGAACTAAGGGGCGGACTTCTGGCAGCATCGCTTCTTAATATATCTATGGTGAAAGCGATTCCCATCTGTATTTTAGGAAATATAATTCCGATCCCGTTTATTCTGTTGTTTATCAAACAAATCTTCAAATGGCTCAAAAAAACAAAAATTTTCCGTGGACTTATTATAAAAATGGAAAACCGTGCAATGGGCAAGAGTGACCAGATCAAGAGATATGAATTTCTGGGGCTTTTGCTGTTTGTAGGAATCCCGCTTCCGGGGACCGGTGCATGGACAGGCTCACTGATCGCATCTCTTCTGGAAGTAGATATCAAGAAATCTTCGATCGCAATTTTCTGTGGTCTTATTATGGCAACTGTTATCATGAGTATAGTTTCTTATGGCGTTCTTGGAAATCTGATTCATTAAGGACCTGTAAGAAGAAAAATGAGAGGTTTTTTATGAGAGAAAAATATGAATCGTTGCCGCTGGCAACATTGAAAGACCTTGCAAAAGCAAGGGGATTAAGGGGGATTTCCACTCTGAGAAAGCCGGAACTGATCAACCGTATGCTTGAGGAGGATGAGAAGGAGGCTGCTCAGAAAGAATCTGCACCAAAGGTACAGAAGAGCGTTCAGACTGAAAAACCACAGGAAGTGGTGAGAGAACAGAGATATTTTGAACGGGCAAATGAAAAATCAGCACGTCAGAGTTTCAGAACTCGTGAAAACCGTACTTTTTATGATAATAATGAGAGACGAAATTATCAGGAGCGGAACAACTATCAGGAACGAAATCCGGAAGGTTATGCATATCGCAGTCAGGAGGACTATCAGGAGAGAACTCCGGAGTTTTTTAAAGCCCCGTCAGAGACAGCGCAGCTTGACAGCGGCGAGAAAGCAGATGGCATTCTGGAAGTGCTTCCGGATGGATACGGTTTTATCCGCTGTGAAAATTATCTGCCGGGAGAAAATGATATCTATGTTTCACCGTCCCAGATCCGCCGCTTCAATCTGAAGACCGGCGATATCCTTAAAGGAAGCATCCGCATCAAGACACAGGGTGAGAAGTTCAGTGCACTTCTCTATGTGGATTCGATCAATGGATTCCATCCAAGTGAAGGACAGAGACGTTATAATTTCGAAGATATGACTCCGATCTTCCCGAATGAGAGACTTCGTATGGAGCGTCCGGGCGGTACAGTTGCCATGCGTATCATGGATCTGTTAAGCCCGATCGGTAAAGGTCAGCGAGGCATGATCGTATCTCCACCGAAGGCTGGTAAGACCACACTTCTCAAGGATGTGGCCAAATCTATCCTCAAAAACAGCCCGAATATGCATCTCATCATTCTTCTGATCGATGAGCGTCCGGAGGAAGTAACTGATATCAAGGAAGAAATCCAGGGCAGCAATGTAGAGGTTATTTATTCTACATTTGACGAACTTCCGGAGCATCACAGACGAGTTTCAGAGATGGTCGTTGAGCGTGCACGCCGTCTTGTAGAGCATAAGCAGGATGTTACGATCCTCCTTGACTCCATTACGAGACTTGCCAGGGCATACAATCTCTGTGTAAATCCAAGTGGAAGAACGCTTTCCGGTGGTCTGGATCCGGCAGCCCTTCATATGCCGAAGAGATTTTTTGGCGCGGCACGTAATATGAGAGAGGGCGGAAGCCTGACGATCCTTGCAACGGCACTTGTAGAGACCGGAAGCAAGATGGACGATGTCATTTATGAAGAATTCAAGGGAACCGGTAACATGGAGCTTGTACTTGACCGTAAACTCCAGGAAAAACGAGTCTTCCCTGCAATCGATATTCAGAAATCAGGTACCAGAAGAGAGGATCTTCTTCTTAGTAAAGAAGAGCAGGAAGCTGTCTATAATATGCGTAAAGCGCTGAACAGCCTCAAGGCTGAAGATGCAGTAGAGCAGATCCTGAACATGTTCTCCAGGACAAAGACAAATGCAGAATTTGTCCAGATGGCAAAAAAACAGAAATTTTTATAAATAGCTTGCAATCCAATATTCATTGTGTTATAATCAGAAAGCTGTGAAATAGTAAATTCGTCAAATTAATACGAATAGAAAATAGAACGAACATAGAGAGGTGAAAATCATGCGTGAAGGAATCCATCCGAACTACTATCAGGCAACTGTAACCTGCAACTGTGGAAACACATTCGTAACAGGATCTACAAAGAAAGATATCCACGTAGAAATCTGTTCCAAATGCCATCCATTCTACACAGGACAGCAGAAAGCGGCTCAGGCTCGCGGACGTATTGATAAGTTCAACAGAAAATACGGCTTAAACAAATAATCAGACAGAATAAGAAACTAGAGAACAGGTTGAGGTTGGGAAATCTCAACCTTTCTTTGCTTCTGTGGATAATTGGAGTGATATATGAAACCATCAAACATTGGCGGACAGGCGGTAATGGAAGGTATCATGATGCGCCACAAGGACAAATATGCAGTTGCAGTACGCCGTCCGGATAAAGAAATAGAATTGAAGGTTGAGGATTACAAGTGCACCTTCGGTAAGGCTTCTTTCCTTAAGAAGCCGATCATCCGTGGTGTGGTCAGCTTTGTGGACGGACTTGTAGTCGGAACCAAGTGCCTCATGTACTCGGCAGAGATCGCAGGAGACGAGGAGGACGAGGATGAAGCGGCAAAGAATGCGAAACTTTCAGAGGAAGAACTTTCTGCCAAGAAAGAGAAGGAAGCAAAGCAGTTCCAGTGGCTTCTGTACATAACGGTTGCGATTTCCATTGTTGTCTCCGTAGCAGCTTTTATGCTGCTTCCGTATGCACTGGCAAGCCTTCTTCGTAAGGTCGGAGCTTCTGAGTTTGGAGTGACTGTGGCGGAGGCTTTTGTGAAACTGGCACTGTTTCTGGGATATATGTTCCTGATCTCCAGAATGAAGGATATCCAGAGGACCTTCATGTATCATGGAGCGGAGCATAAATGCATCAACTGTGTGGAGCATGGAATGCCTCTGACAGTAGAGAATGTAATGGCAAGCTCCAGACAGCATAAGCGTTGTGGAACCAGTTTCCTGTTTCTGGTCATGCTGGTGAGTATCTGCCTGCATTTTGTTTTTGTGCTGGTGCCTGTTTACTGGGTCCGCCTTTTTGGACGTCTCCTGATGGTGCCGGTCGTGGCGGGAATCTCCTTCGAGATGATTCAGTGGGCCGGAAGAACGGACAGCAAACTGGCAGATTTTTTCAGTAAGCCGGGTCTGGCAATGCAGAAACTTACGACCAAGGAGCCGACACCGGACATGGTTGAGGTTGCAATCAAGGCAGTAGAAGCAGTTTTTGACTGGAAACAATATTTGAAAGATGAGTTCGGCTGGGAGCCGGAAGAAAAAAATGAGGAAGACCATGCAGACATTTCATGAGCTGTTGACTGAGGGAACACAGCTTCTTGTAAGTGCGGGGATTGAAGAAGCCAGGTTGGATGCCTGGCTCCTTCTGGAGTATACGGCAGATATCGGCCGTGCCTGGTACTATGCTCACCCGGAAACGGAAGCAGGAGAAAAAACAGCCCTCAAATATCTTGAATTATGTAAACAAAGAGCAGAGCATATCCCGCTTCAGCATCTGACACATCAGGCGTGCTTTATGGGATATGATTTTTATGTGGATGAGAGAGTCCTCGTGCCGCGGCAGGACACAGAGGTTCTGGCGGAGGAAGCACTGGACCGTCTGAAGGAGATCCCGAATCCGAAGATCCTGGATATGTGTACGGGATCTGGATGCCTGCTTTTAAGTATCCTTATGGAGAGATCGGATGCTTTTGGAACCGGCGTTGATATTTCTGAGGATGCACTTAAGGTTGCCGGACAGAACAGAAAAAACCTGAATCTCGAAGAACGGGCAGTTTTGGTACAAAGTGATACATTTTCGGGAGATTATTTTCAGAAAAACAGTGGAAATACATCCTTGGAATATGATATGCTTATTTCAAATCCGCCTTATATACCTACGGCGGATATTCAGCAGTTGATGGATGAAGTAAGGTTTCATGATCCGGTACTGGCTCTGGACGGGCGCGAGGATGGCCTTTATTTTTACCGCAGGATCACCGAACAGGCGGGCAGCTATCTCAAACCGGGCGGCTGGCTGATGTACGAGATCGGCTGTGAGCAGGGAGCAGATGTATCTGCGATCATGAGACAGAATGGCTTTGTCGATGTCGCTGTAAAGAAAGATCTTGCAGGACTTGACAGAGTGGTAATTGGTAAAAAGCAAATGCAGGAGGAACAGCATGTTTGATAAACTTGATGACTTGCTGATTCGTTTCGAGGAAGTTCTGAATGAACTCGGAGAACCGGGCGTGACAGACAACCAGGAACGTTTTCAGAAGCTGATGAAGGAACAGAGTGATCTGCAGCCTATCGTAGACACTTATACAGAATACAAGAAAAACAAAGAAACCATCCAGGACAGCCTTTCCATGCTGGAAGAGGAGAAGGATGAGGATATGCGCGAAATGCTCAAGGAAGAACTTTCCGATGCCAAGAAGCGCGTGGAAGAACTGGAACAGGAACTCAAGATCCTGCTTCTTCCAAAAGACCCAAATGACAGCAAGAACGTTATCGTGGAGATCCGTGCAGGTGCCGGCGGTGATGAGGCGGCGCTTTTTGCAGCAGAGATCTACCGTATGTATGTGAAATACGCAGAATCCAGAAGATGGAAGACAGAGATGATGAGTCTCAATGAGAACGGCATCGGCGGATTCAAGGAAGTTACTTTCATGATCCAGGGACAGGGCGCTTATTCCCGCCTGAAATATGAGAGCGGAGTACACCGTGTACAGCGTGTACCGGAGACAGAATCCGGCGGACGTATCCATACTTCCACCTGTACTGTAGCGATCATGCCGGAGGCAGAGGAGATCGACTTCCACCTGGATATGAATGACTGTAAATTTGACGTATTCCGTGCGTCCGGTAACGGTGGACAGTGTGTCAACACCACGGACTCTGCGGTACGTCTGACACATATTCCGACAGGAATCGTTATTTCCTGTCAGGATGAGAAATCCCAGCTCAAGAACAAGGACAAAGCACTCAAGGTACTTCGTTCCCGTCTGTATGAGATGGAACTGGCAAAGCAGCATGACGCAGAGGCAGAAGCAAGAAGAAGCCAGATTGGAACCGGTGACCGTTCCGAGAAGATCCGTACTTACAACTTCCCGCAGGGACGTGTGACAGACCACAGGATCAAACTTACTCTTCATCGCCTGGAAAGCATTCTCGGTGGTGACCTGGATGAGATCATCGACAGCCTGATCGCTGCAGACCAGGCAGCTAAATTAAGTTCATTAAATGAAGAAGAATAAAGGGAGGAACTTCAAATGAAAAAAACTGCACTTGTAATCATGGCAGCCGGAATCGGAAGTCGCTTTGGAAAAGGAATCAAACAGCTTGCACCAGTAGGACCTAATGGTGAGATCATTATGGACTACTCTATTCATGATGCACTAGAGGCAGGATTCAATAAAGTTGTATTTATCATCCGCAAGGACCTGGAAGAAGAATTCCGCCGCGTGATCGGTGAGAGGATCGAGAAAGTTACAGAAGTTGCATACGCATTCCAGTCTCTGGATGATCTTCCAGAAGGATTTGAGAAACCGGCAGACCGTACAAAACCATGGGGAACAGGGCAGGCAGTCCTTGCTGCAAAGGCAGTTCTTGACGAGCCATTCATGGTAATTAATGCAGATGATTATTACGGTAAGGAAGCATATGTCAAAGTCCATGATTATCTGGTACAGGAACAGCCAGAAGATGGAATCCATCACATCTGCATGGCAGGATTCCGTCTTGGAAATACCTTAAGTGATAACGGAAGCGTTACCAGAGGCGTATGCCACATCGAGGACGGTGCACTGGTTGGTGTTACAGAGACACACAATATTTTCAAGACAGCAGACGGTGCAGAAGCAAGAGATGACAATGGAAATGTAGAGAAACTGGATATCAGAAGTCTTGTTTCCATGAACATGTGGGGACTGACACCGGCATTCATGGATACTCTGGAAAAAGGTTTCGTAGATTTCCTTCAGAATGTAGAAGAGGGAGATATCAAGAAAGAATATCTTCTTCCGGAAATGATCGACCGTCTCATCAAAGATGGCAAGGCAAAAGTAGATGTACTTGAGACAAAGGATACCTGGTTCGGCGTAACTTATCAGGAAGATAAAGCTGCTGTAACAGCCGCATTCAAAAAACTTGTAGAAGACGGAGTATATCCGGCACAGCTTTATAAATAATTTAATCTGGATCTAAGGAGAGTGACATAAGATGGGTAAATATTTTGGAACAGATGGTTTCCGTGGAGAAGCCAACGTACAGCTGACAGCAAATCATGCATTTCAGGTAGGCCGTTATGTGGGCTGGTACTATGGTCGTGAGCACAAAGCAAAGATCGTGATCGGCAAGGATACAAGAAGAAGCAGCTATATGTTTGAATATGCACTGGCAGCAGGACTGACCGCTTCCGGAGCAGATGCATATCTTCTTCATGTAACGACAACTCCAAGTGTTTCTTATGTTGTCCGCACAGAGGATTTTGACTGTGGAGTCATGATCTCTGCAAGCCACAATCCATTTTATGATAATGGAATCAAGCTTCTGAACGGAAACGGACAGAAGATCGAAGCAGAGGTAGAGGCAAGGATCGAGGCATATCTGGACGGCAGACTGGAAGAACTTCCATATGCGACAAGAGAAGATATCGGACGTACCGTTGACTTTGCTTCCGGACGTAACCGTTATATCGGTCATCTGATCTCTATCCCAAGCTGTGATTTCAAGAATATCAAGATCGGTCTTGACTGCTCCAACGGAAGTTCCTCTGCGATCGCCAAGAGTGTATTTGATGCGCTGAGAGCCAAGACTTATGTGATCAACGATGAGCCTGATGGAACAAACATCAACAGAAACTGCGGTTCCACACATATCGAAGTTCTGCAGAAATATGTTATAGATCATGGACTGGATGTAGGCTTTGCCTATGATGGTGATGCAGACCGCTGTATCGCAGTTGACCATAAGGGAAACATCATCGATGGCGACAAGATCATGTATGTCTGCGGTAAATATCTCAAATCACAGGGCAAACTCAAGGGAAATACTGTTGTTACTACGGTTATGTCAAACATGGGTCTGTACAAAGCCCTTGAAAGAGAAGGAATCAATTATGAGCAGACAGCAGTCGGCGACAAATATGTAGCAGAGAACATGATGGAAAACGATTACAGTATCGGAGGCGAGCAGTCCGGACATATCATTTTCAGCCGTTATGCAGCTACCGGTGACGGTATCCTGACATCTCTCATGCTCATGGAGGCATGTGTCGAGCAGAAAGCAACTCTCTGTGATCTTGCAAAAGAAATGAAAGTGTACCCGCAGATTCTCCGCAATGTCCGTGTGGCAGACAAGAAGACGGCAAGAGAAAATCCGGCAGTTGTAAAAGCTGTTGAGGATGTTGCAAGAGCACTTGGAACAGACGGCCGTATCCTTGTGAGAGAGAGTGGAACAGAACCACTGATCCGTGTTATGGTAGAAGCTGGTACAGAGGATATCTGTGCAGAGCATGTAAATCATGTGGTACAGGTGATGGAATCAGAAGGATTAATTGTAGAAGGATGAGAAACAAAAAAATCATATGTCTGCTGGCAGCCGGTCTTGGAGCATTGCTCCTGACCGGCTGTGGTGGAGAAAATCAAAAAACATATGAGCAGGCAAATGCAGATCTGGAAGAGGCTAACTATGATTATGCACTGAATGAATACCAGGCCTGTATTTCTGCCGGATATAAGCTGGCACAGTCTTACAGGGGATCAGGAATTGTCAAACTGCGTACCGGCGATTATCAGGGGGCGATCGATGACCTGACAAATGCGCTGAATGATGAGAAAACGGGCAAGTCTGACAGAAAGGATCTTCTGGAATACCGTGCTGCAGCAGAACTCAAGGCAGAATTGTATGATCAGGCGATGGCAGACTGTCAGACGCTGGCTGAGGATTATTCGCTGAATGCGAATGATTATTATCTTACGGGCTGTGTGGCGCTTGCCATGGATTCTTATGATGAGGCTTCCTCCAATTTCTCAGAAGCCTATGGAAGTGATTCTACTTATGAGATGGCGATCCAGATCTACGAGGCATATCTGGGACAGGATATGGAAGCTGACGGCACGAGATACCTGGAAGCTGCACTTAAGACAGAGGCAAAGACAGCCGATGATTACTGCGAACGTGGCAAAGTTTATTATTATATGGATGATTATGAGAATGCCAGGACAGAGCTTACAACAGCTGCTGATAAAGGCAGCACAGAGGCAACACTGATCCTTGGCATGGTATATATGGCGCAGGGAGATACTTCCAATGCCCGTAGCTTTTATCAGCAGTATATTGATGCGGATGGAGATGATCCGGCGAAGGGCTATAATGGTCTGGCACTCTGCGATATCTCAGATGGAGATTATGACAGTGCACTTCAGAATATCAGCCAGGGTCTCGGAGATGCGACATCGGATGAGATGAGAGATCTTCTGTTCAACGAGATCGTTGTCTATGAGAAAAAACTGGATTTATCTACCGCACTTTCCAAAGCCCAGGAATATGTACAGACATTTAAGGATGATGATGCAGCAGCGAAGGAACTGACCTTCCTTCAGTCAAGAGTTGGAAACCAGGCAGCGGCAGGGGATGCCAGTGAGGCAGACACTTCCAATGAAAGTACAGCGGAGGAATCAGCAGATACTGGCACAGACGAATCTTCCGAGGAGAGTTATTAAGTTATGCAGTTTTATGAATTTAAGGAAACCCAGGAGAGGGTGATCCTCATTGGTGTTCAGACAGAAGTGGGAGACGATGTAGAAGCTTCTCTGGATGAACTTGAAGAACTTGCTGAGACTGCCGGAGCAGAGACAGTAGCGAAGGTGATCCAGAACAGAGAGGCAGTCCATCCTGGAACCTATATCGGCAAAGGCAAGATTGAAGAAGTGGCATCCCTTTTACGCGCTCTGGATGCCAATGGAGTCATCTGTGATGATGAACTTTCTCCGGCACAGCTGAACAATCTGGAACGGGAACTGGACTGCAAGGTTATGGACAGAACCCTTCTGATCCTGGATATTTTTGCAGGACGTGCTGTATCCAGTGAGGGTAAGATCCAGGTCGAACTGGCGCAGCTTCGTTATCGTGCGGCGCGCCTCGTCGGACTTCGAGAATCCCTGTCCCGTCTGGGCGGCGGTATCGGTACGAGAGGACCTGGAGAGAAGAAACTGGAAACAGACAGACGACTGATCCGTACCAGGATCTCTGCACTCAAGGCAGAACTTGCACAGGTGGAGAAACACAGAGAACTGATCCGCGGTAAGCGTTCCAGAGGAAACCTCAAGACAGCGGCGATCGTCGGATATACGAATGCAGGAAAGTCCACTCTTTTGAATACACTGACAGGAGCGGGGATCCTGGCAGAAGACAAGCTTTTTGCCACGCTGGACCCGACAACGAGAGTGCTCGAACTCAAGGACGGACAGCAGATCCTGCTTACAGATACGGTAGGATTTATCCGTAAACTGCCGCATCATCTGGTAGAAGCTTTCAAGAGTACACTGGAAGAAGCAAAATATGCAGATTATATCATCCACGTGGTGGATGCATCCAACCCGCAGGCGGAGCTTCAGATGTTCACAGTTTATGAAACTCTCCGGGAACTGGGAGCGACCGGCAAAAAGATCGTTACACTTCTGAACAAACAGGACCAGGTAACAGGAAGCGGTATCCGTGATCTCAAAGCGGATTATACTGTGAAATGTTCTGCACGAACAGGAGAAGGTCTGGATGAATTTAAGGACGTCCTTGCGAAACTTCTGGCGGAGGATCAGATCTATCTGGAGGAATTGTACCCGTACAGTGAAGCTGGCAAGATCCAGAAGATCCGTGAGTTTGGAAGCCTTCTCTCAGAAGAATATCGTGAAGATGGAATTTTTGTAAAGGCACGTGTACCGGCAGAAATCTTTGTTTCTGTGATGCCGAAATAACGTGCGAAAAGCCCGAAAATACGGGCAAAACCGGCAGATATCATAAGAAAAATATAACAAAAACAAACACTATATAGTTGTGAAATGATTAACATGACACAATATATAGTGTTTTTTATATATTGACGCAAAGGGCATAGTTTGATACAATAGGTCTACAGCGCATGACAGGGAGGTATGGTGTAGCATGTTTCAGGTAGTTAAACGTGACGGAGAGATCGCAGACTTTCAGATGTCCAAGATCACTTCAGCCATTGACAAAGCATTTGACGCAAAAGAAAAAATTTACAGTAAGGATATGATCGATCTTCTCGGACTTCGGGTTACGGCAGACTTTCAGAATAAGATCCAGAACAATAAAGTAACCGTAGAGGACATCCAGGACAGCGTGGAGAACGTACTGATCCAGGCCGGATACAGCGATGTGGCAAAGGCATATATCCTTTATCGCAAACAGAGAGAAAAGATCCGTAATATGAAATCAACGATCCTCGACTACAAAGAAATCGTAGACAGCTATGTTAAGGTCGAGGACTGGCGAGTAAAAGAAAATTCAACAGTAACATATTCCGTCGGAGGTCTGATCTTAAGTAACTCCGGTGCAGTAACAGCCAATTACTGGCTTTCAGAGATCTATGATAACGAGATTGCAGAAGCGCACAGAAATGCAGATATCCACATTCATGATCTGTCCATGCTGACAGGCTACTGTGCAGGATGGTCTCTCAAGCAGCTGATCCAGGAGGGACTTGGCGGAATCGAGGGCAAGATCACATCCGCCCCGGCGAAGCACTTAAGCGTTCTGTGTAACCAGATGGTCAATTTCCTTGGGATCATGCAGAATGAATGGGCAGGAGCACAGGCATTTTCTTCTTTTGATACTTACCTTGCTCCGTTTGTCAAGGCAGACGGACTTGCTTATCCGGAAGTCAAGAAGTGCATTGAATCCTTTGTTTATGGCGTAAATACCCCAAGCCGCTGGGGAACACAGGCACCGTTCTCCAATATCACACTTGACTGGACCGTTCCGGACGACCTCGCAGAGCTTCCGGCGATCGTAGGCGGCAAGGAAATGGACTTCAAGTACAAAGACTGCAAGAAAGAGATGGATATGGTCAACAAGGCATTCATCGAGACAATGATCGAGGGTGATGCCAACGGAAGAGGATTCCAGTATCCGATCCCGACCTATTCCATTACGAAAGATTTTGACTGGTCAGATACAGAGAACAACCGTCTGTTATTTGAAATGACAGCGAAATACGGAACTCCGTATTTTTCAAACTATATCAACAGCGATATGAAACCGAGCGATATCCGCAGCATGTGCTGCCGACTTCGTCTTGACCTTCGTGAACTCCGCAAGAAGAGCGGCGGCTTCTTCGGCTCCGGTGAGAGCACAGGTTCTGTCGGCGTGGTGACGATCAATATGCCGAGGATCGCATACCAGTCCAGGACACCGGAGGAATTTTACCGCAGACTGGACCGCTTGATGGATATTTCCGCGAGATCACTGCATATCAAGCGTGAAGTGATCACGAAACTTCTGAATGAGGGACTGTATCCGTACACCAAGAGATATCTGGGAAGTTTTGACAACCACTTCTCGACAATCGGTCTTGTAGGAATGAATGAAGCTGGTCTGAATGCGAGATGGCTCGGATGCGACATGACTGATGAACGTACTCAGAAATTTACCAAAGAAGTTCTGACACATATGCGTAACCGACTTTCTGATTATCAGGAGGAATATCCGGGAGAACTCTTTAACCTGGAGGCGACTCCGGCAGAGTCCACCGCATACCGTCTGGCAAAACATGACCGTAAACGCTGGCCGGACATCCGTACAGCAGGAAGCAAGGGCGACACACCGTATTACACAAACAGTTCCCATCTTCCGGTCGAATTCAGCTCTGATATCTTTGATGCACTGGATATCCAGGACGAGCTTCAGACGTTGTATACTTCAGGAACTGTATTCCATGGATTCCTCGGAGAGAAACTTCCGGACTGGAAAGCAGCAGCATCTCTGGTACGCAAGATCGCAGAGAACTACAGACTGCCGTATTACACGATCTCACCTACCTACTCCGTATGCAAGGAACATGGCTATCTGAGCGGTGAGCACTTTACCTGTCCGAAATGCGGCAAGAAGGCAGAAGTTTACAGCCGTATTACAGGATACTATCGTCCGGTACAGAACTGGAACGATGGTAAGGCACAGGAATATAAGAACCGTACTTTATATGATGTGATGCATTCTTCACTCAAGAAGGTACACACCAGCATGGTGACAGTGACAGAGGATGATGTCAAAGTAGAACCGGTGGAAACACATAAATACCTGTTTACTACAAGTACCTGTCCGAACTGCCGTATGGCCAAGAAAATGCTGGAAGGCGAAGATCTGGAGATCATTGATGCAGAGAAGAATCCGGACATGGCGCGCCAGTTCGGGATCATGCAGGCACCGACTCTGGTCATCACAGATGGAGAGCATCTTAAGAAATATGTGAATGCATCCAATATCCAGAAATATGTGGATGAAGAATTAGACTAAAATATCAGACCGTCAGGAGCACAAGAAATGTTTCTGACGGTTTACTTTTTGTATAAAGGTGAGTATAATGAAAAAAGTTAGTATATTTATACATACAGGACGAGGAGAGAGAAAATGATCAAACAGAATATCGTATTCATCGAAAACAAAGCAGGAAGCCTTCAGAAAGTAACAGGTCTCCTCAAAGAAGCAGGAATTGACATCTATGGATTTGCATGTTTTGATGCACCGGAATTTGCACTGTTCCGTATGGTGACAGACAAAGCAGATGAGGCAGAGAAGATCCTTACAGAGAATGGATATATGAACCGTGTGACAGAGGTCATTGCCGTAGACATCAAGGATGAAGTCGGCGGACTGAATGCTGTTCTTGAAGTTCTCGGAAACTGCAATGTAAACCTTGATTATATTTATACATCTTATCATAGAGGAAACAGTCTTCCGATCATGATCCTTCAGACAGACGATGTTTTTGTCACAGAAAACGTACTGACCAACAATGGCTTCCGTGTACTGAACAGTCTGGAGGGCTAAAAATCATCATGAACAGCACAGCTTTTAAGAAGGGACTCCATGACGGAGTCCCCATTGGTCTGGGATACTTTGCGGTATCCTTTACTTTTGGTATGATGGCGGTTGCAGGCGGGATCTCAATCGCCGCCGCCGTACTGATCTCACTGACAAACCTTACTTCAGCGGGACAGTTTGCAGGGATCGGGATTATTTTTGCTTCGGGATCTCTGTGGGAGATGGCACTGACACAGCTTGTTATCAACTTGAGATATTGTCTGATGTCATTCTCACTTTCCCAGAAACTGGAACGAGGTGTTTCTACAGGGCACAGACTGGCTGTTGCTTTTGGTGTGACGGATGAGATCTTTGGTGTCAGTGCCAGCCAGGAGGGGCGTGTCAGCCCATGGTACAACTATGGTGTGATGGCAGTTGCGATTCCAGGATGGACACTGGGTACTCTGGTCGGGGCAGTCTCAGGAAATCTTCTGCCGGATTTCCTGGTCAGTGCACTGAGCGTGGCAATCTATGGAATGTTCCTCGCAGTCATCATACCGCCGGCAAAGAAAAACAGAGCGATATTAGGTGTTGTGATCGGAGCAATGGCAGTCAGCACCATCTTTGCAGTTGTTCCGGTCCTGAATAAAGTTTCTGCCGGATTTGTGATCATCATTACAACCGTACTGGTAGCCGGAATCGCAGCATATTTCTGCCCGGTCCCGGAAGAGAAGGAGGCGTAGAGAGATGAAGCCAAATATATATGTTTATATCCTGGTCATGGCAGGTGTTACCTACCTGATCCGTATGCTTCCATTGGTCCTTTTTAAGAAGGAGATCACAAGCCCGTTTGTAAAATCTTTCTTATATTATGTGCCATATGCCTGTCTTGCTGCGATGACTTTCCCGGCGATCCTGACAGCGACTGCAGGAGGAATCCTTTCCGGTGTGGTAGGACTTGTCGTGGCACTGATTGTCGCGTATAAGGAAAAGAGCCTTCTGACGGTGGCATTATTCGCATGTGCGGCGGTGTTTATTGCAGAAAGAATCATGGGATTTGTGATGTGAACAGGGAGAATGTACAGGGAAAAAGACACATTCTGCAAGATATCTGGAAGTTTTGTTGATTGACACTTCTCAGGGCGTATGGTAGTATGATAAATGCATATATTACGATGTTACGCTGAAGATAGTATAGGATATAAGCTGCAGCGTAATAAAACAGAGGAAGGAAATTATACGATGTTAGAGAATTTGAATTCGTATCTTGATGATCCGATTGACGGAAACAAACAGGATGATGAGGTAGAGATTGATCTGCTTGAGATTTTTAATGTGTTAAAATCCAAATTCCTGATTCTTCTGACAGCAGGTCTGCTGGTTGGCTGTCTCTGCGGATTATTCACGAAATTTGTAATGACTCCGGTATATACCTCTACATCAAGCATTCTGGTTCTGTCCAAGGAGACAACACTTACTTCTCTTGCTGATATTCAGCTGGGAACCAGTCTGACAAGTGATTACACCGTACTGATCAAGTGTACACCTGTTCTTGAACAGGTAATCAAGAACCTGGATCTGGATATGGATTCTGATGCTCTGAGAAAAAATATTTCCATAGAGAATCCATCCGACAGCCGTATTCTGGAGATTTCTGTACAGAATACAGATCCGGAGCAGGCAAAGAAGATCGTAGATGAGATCGCTAATGTAGCATCCAATTACATTGGAGATAAGATGGAGGTTATTCCGCCTAAGATCATTGAGATTGGTAAGATCCCGGCAGTTCAGTCTTCACCAAGCATGAAGAAGAATGTCGTAATGGGATTTATCCTTGGCGTGGTAGCAGCAGCAGCAATCGTAGTTGTGATCACAATTATGGATGATACTCTGAAATCAGAAGATGATATTGCGAAATATCTCGGCATTTCTGTTCTTGCAGTAGTTCCGGACAGAAAGGACTACGTCCACTACAAAGGCAAGAAACGCAGGAAAAAAAGACACTGATTTGGATGGAGGAATCTTATAAATGAGGAAAATTGCAATAAAAGATATCAGAAAGCAGGATTATTTCTATACAGAAGCAATCAAGACTCTTCGTACCAACATCCAGCTTTCAGGAAAGAGTATCAAGACGATCATGGTCAGTAGCTGCTTTCCGAATGAGGGGAAGAGCGATATTGTCCTTAGTATAGCTCAGGAGTTAAGCAGTATTGGCAAGAAAGCGCTTATTATAGACGGAGATATCCGTAAGTCTGATTTTGCGATCCGTCTGGGAGTTGAAGAGGAAGTAGTTGGGCTGTCTCAGTTCCTCAGTGGACAGGCAGAGGTCAAGGATCTTATTTATTCAACCAGTTACCCGAATTTACATATTATTTTCGGAGGACCGATTGCACCGAACCCGTCAGGCCTTCTCAGTGAGGATCTGTTCCGGACATTCATGAAGGAAATTCGGAATTATTATGATTATATCATTGTAGATACACCTCCGATCGGAAGTGTAATCGATGCAGCGGTAATTGCGAGATACTGTGATGGTGGGATTTTTGTCATTGAACCTGGTGTCGTAAGCTATAAGCTTGCACAGAAGTGCATCAAACAGCTTGAGAAGAGTGGATGCCGTATTCTTGGGGCAGTAATGAATAAAGTTGACACCAAGAAGGATAAGTATTATTCTTCCTATTATAAACATTATGGTGGCTATTATCAGAAACTGGCAACATCAGAACAGACAGAAAAAACACAATAAAAGAAAGCAGGTTAGAAGTGAGCTGGAACAGTAGAAGAAATAGTAAATTTACAAATATTATTCTGGTGATCATTTGTATTGCGTTGATTGTGGTTCTTGGAGGACTGTTACTGACAAACCGCAAGGAAATGAAGCAGGAATCAGAACGTCTGCAGAAACTGTCAGAGAAGCAGGAGACAGGAATTGACAATTATGAAACTGTAAAGGAACATGCGTCTGAACTCAAAGAAGAAGCAGGTGAAGAAGACAGCACAGGAACTGCTGATACTTCCAAACAGAAGCAGGAAGCAGCGACAAATAAAGCGAAATCTTCGGATACTGATAAGACTTCAGAGGAAGACAAGACTTCTGATACAGACAAATCTTCAGAGTCCAAGGACAGTGAGACACAGAATGCTGATAAGAGTAATACAGCGTCCGGGGACAGTGAAAAGAAATGAAGACTAAGAGAAGAAGATCTCAGAGACAGAGTAGAGCAAGGATTGTGATTGTTGTCATTGTGATTATTCTGGTGGCAGCATTGTGTGTTGGATATTTTCTGTGGAAGCAGACACAGGGAGTTGTGAAGACCAGTACAGGTGCCAGTCAGGGGGAAACGGTCAGTTCATCAGACCAGAGTACTGTTGAGTATGAAGGAGCGACGTACCGTTACAATGATCATCTGAGCAATTACCTATTTATGGGAATTGATTCAACAGAAGAAGTCAGTGAGATGGAGAGTCAGTTGGATGCCGGACAGGCGGATTCTATTTATTTAGTATCTCTGGATCGGGCGACTGAGCAGGTGCAGGTACTTTCCATTCCACGTGACACAATTACAGAGATTGAGGTTTTTAACCCGTCAGGAATAAGTCTGGGAATGACGGACAACCATATTAACTTGCAGTATGCCTATGGAGATGGTAAGGAAGAAAGCTGTGAACTGATGAAAACAGCAGTTTCGAATCTTCTTCATGGTCTTCCGATTCAGGGATATTATTCTATGAACATCAGCGGTATCTCCGAGATTGGGAAGCTTGTAGGTGATGTGGAGATCGTTGTACCGGATGACAGTCTGGAAGAATACGATCCTTATTTCAAAGAAGGAGCAACCGTAGTTATCAATGGCGATAATGTAGAAGAATTTTTGCGTTATCGAGATTCGGGCAAGAGTCAGAGTGCACTGGTTCGCCAGCAGCGGCAGAAGACCTATCTGAAGGCTCTGATCCCGAAACTTCAGGAGAAGACACAGACAGATTCCTCTTTTGTGGGTAATATGCTGAATGATATCCAGCCTTATACCGTAACAAATATGGGAAATGATGTGTTTGTCAAACTCCTGAATGCAGCAGGAAACAGTACACTGGAAACACAGACTGTTCCTGGTGAGGGCGTAGAAGGGGAATATTATGACGAGTATCATGTAGATGATGATGCACTTTACAAACTGGTTCTTTCTATGTTTTATAATAAGTTGTAAGAGATAGTTAGCACGTAAGTACTATTATCTAAATAAAAATCCCAAAGGAGAGATGAAAGATGAAGCTCAAAAAACGTATCATGGCATGTGTTGTTGCAGCAGCAGTAGTAGTTACTTCTGCAGTTACTGCAATGGCAGCAGGAAGTATCGACAAGACTGGTAAAGCAGACGGTTACAAAGTTGCAGTTGTAGATACAACTACACCTATTTACCAGGAAATTTCCAAAACTTACACAGTTCTTCCGGGCGCAGTTGTTGATGTAAACAAAGGCACAGATGTAATGAAAGATTTCATCGCAGCAGCAAAAGAAGAAACAACTGCAAACGCTAATCTGACAGAAGATCAGAAAGCAAATCTCTTAGAGATCGCTGAAAAACTTGAAGGAACAGAATTCGTAACAGCATTCTACTCCCTGACAGAAGATGAGAACTCTGATGTAACTATCGAAAAAACAGAGGATGGTAAATACAAAGTAACTCTTACTGTTCAGAACCTTACAAAAGACTTAACAGGACTCAAAGTTCTGGCTTACAATGCAAAAACAGGACTCTGGGAAATCGTTGAGATTCCGGCAGAAGATATCGATTTAGAGAACCACACAGTTACAATCACTCTGGAAGACATTTCTCTGTTCTCCATCATCTCTGATGCTCCGGCAGCTAAATAATTAGTTCAGAGGTTTCATATTAATGAAGTGAATTCAATCCCCTTGGATGACCGTAATCGGTTGTCTGAGGGGATTATTTTTTGTATTACATATCTCAAAAGAAGAACTGGTGGTGCAAAAGTTGCCTGAATTCAGCACTATTGAGAAAGTTTTTCATAATAAACTCCACAAGTTGACAACCTGGATAGTTTAAACTAACATAATAGTAACAGTGTTATACCACTATAACAGAGTATGAAAAGGAGACTATTATGTTTTTGGAAATAAGGGATATCAGGAAATCATTTGGCTCCGGGGACAGCAGGGTAGATGTCCTCAAGGGTCTGGATCTGGATATTGAAAAAGGAGAATTTTGTGTGCTTCTGGGTCCATCCGGTTCCGGCAAATCCACGCTTCTGAATATCATTGGCGGGATCGAGAGCGTAGATGCAGGAAGCATTTCCATTGAAGGTGAGAAACTGGCAGATATGAAAGAAAAGAAACTTTCCCAGTACAGGCGGAAGCATCTGGGATACATCTTTCAGATGTATAATCTGATACCGAATCTGACTGTCCGTGAAAATATCGAAGTTGGGGCATATTTGAGTGACCGGGCACTGGATGTGGACGAGCTTCTGCATACACTTGGACTCTATGAGCACCAGAGGAAACTTCCGAACCAGCTTTCCGGCGGACAGCAGCAGAGAACTGCGATTGGACGTGCCATCGTAAAGAATCCGGATATCCTGCTCTGTGATGAGCCTACAGGAGCACTGGATTACAATACTTCCAAGGAGATCCTGAAACTGATCGAGACTGTTAATCAGAAATACGGCAATACCGTCATCATGGTAACGCACAACGATGCGATCAAGGATATGGCAGACCGTGTAGTTAAACTGCGTGATGGCATGATACGTAAGAATTATCAGAATGAACATAAGATCCCGGCAATGGATCTTGACTGGTAAGGAGGCGGTATCATGAAAAATCCTCTGAGAAAAAGGATCCCCCGTGAACTCAAAGGGGAATTCGGCAAATATCTGGTCGTGTTTATCCTGATGGTTACGACGATCGGAATGGTATCCGGTTTCCTGGTTGCAGATGGCAGTATGATCCAGGCATACAATGAGGGATTTGAAAAATACAACATCGAAGATGGAAACTTCCGCACCGGAGAGCGGCTGTACCGTGGACAGCGCGAAGCGATCGAAGAAAAAGGCGTCAAAGTCTATGAGAACTATTATATAGAAGATACTCTCACCAATGGCAGTACGATGCGTTTCTTCAAGAACCGTACAGATGTCAACAAAGTCTGCCTGATGGACGGCAAGCTGGCAGAAAAAACAGGCGAGATCGCAATCGACCGTATGTATGCGGATAACAATGACCTGAAGATCGGAGATACGCTGGAGGATGGAACAAAATCCTGGACGGTCACAGGGCTCGTTGCACTTTCCGATTACAGCTGCCTGTTTCAGAACAACAGCGACACAATGTTTGATGCGGTAAAATTTGGCGTTGGTCTGGTAACGGAGGAAGAGTTTGACACTCTCGATCAGGACAAACTCCAGTATAACTATGCCTGGACTTACAATGAAAAGCCACAGAGCGAGATTGAGGAAAAAGATGTTTCCGAAGATCTGATGAAGGCAATGGGAAAAGTAGTCACACTGGAAAATTTTGTTCCACAGTATCAGAATCAGGCGATCATTTTTACCGGTGACGATATGGGAAGCGATAAGGCAATGATGGTCATGCTTCTGTATATCATCATTGTGATCATGGCATTTGTATTTGGCATCACAACCAGCAATACGATCGCCAAAGAGGCCGGTGTCATCGGAACACTCCGGGCATCCGGTTATACCAGAGGCGAGCTGGCCCAGCATTATATGACACTTCCTGTCATTGTGACACTCATCGGTGCACTGATCGGAAATATTCTGGGATATACGGCGTTCAAAGATGTCTGCGCCGGTATGTATTATGGAAGCTACAGCCTTCCGACTTATGTGACGATCTGGAATGCAGAAGCGTTTCTTCTGACAACTGTGGTTCCTGTGGTGATCATGTTTGTGGTCAACTATGCAATCCTGCATCATAAGCTGAAGCTTTCCCCGCTCAAATTCCTTCGAAGGGATCTGTCCACCAGAAAACAGAAAAGAGCCCTTTATTTAAGCTCGAAACTCAAGATCTTCCACAGATTTCGTCTGCGTGTGATCTTCCAGAATATCAGCAACTATCTGGTGCTTTTTGTGGGAATCGTTTTTGCAAACCTGCTTCTGATGTTCGGGCTTCTGCTTCCGTCCGCACTGGATCATTATCAGATGGAGATCCAGAACAATATGCTGGCAAAATACCAGTATATGTTGTCTGTGCCGGTCAGTGTGATGGGAGGCAGCAATAAACTGGAAAGTATGCTGGACATGCTTCTTTTTTCACGTGATACGGAAACGGATAATGAAGATGCGGAAGAATTCAGTGCCTATTCACTGAATACGCTTCCGGGCAAATATAAGAGCGAAGAAGTGTCTCTTTATGGCATTCATGATGACAGTAAGTATATCGATGCGGATTTTTCGGATGGAGTTTATATCTCACAGGCATATGCAGATAAGTTTTTGCTGAAGCCGGGAGACACGATCACCCTCAAAGAAAAATATGAAGATGATGAGTATACATTCGGAATCGGCGGGATCTATGATTACAATGGAGGTCTCTGTATCTTTATGCCGCAGGATGAACTGAATCAGATGTTTGATCTGGGAGATGATTATTTCAGTGGCTATTTCAGCAACTCAGAGATTACGGATATCGACAGCAGCTACATTGGTTCCGTGATAGATCTGGATGCATTGACAAAGATTTCCAGACAGCTGAATGTATCAATGGGAAGCATGATGGGGCTGGTCAACGGCTTTGCGATCGCAATCTATATGATCCTGATCTATCTCCTGTCCAAGATCATCATCGAAAAAAACGCACAGTCCATCTCCATGACAAAGATCCTTGGTTACACGAACGGAGAGATCAGCAGGCTGTACATCATGTCCACATCGATCGTAGTCATCCTGTGCCTTCTCATCAGTCTGCCGATCGAGGCGACCGTGATGGAAGTCCTGTTCAGGGAAATGATGCTGCAGAGTATTTCCGGCTGGATTGCCTTATGGATCGACCCGATGATCTATGTGCAGATGTTTGCAGCAGGATTTGTGACCTATGGTATCGTTGCGCTGCTGGAATACAGAAGGATCCGCAAAGTTCCTATGGGCGAAGCTCTCAAAAATGCAGAATAAACTGGAATAAAATTCGCACTTCATATTGTTAAAGCGTTAAATAGCTGTTATAATAAAAGGACGAAATTGTTCACGGAAAAGAATTCCATTTTGCAGAATATAGAATAGATAACAGAGGTGAACGGAAAAGAGGAAACGATATGAGCCAGTTAGATGTACTTAGAGAGAGCCTGGGACAGTGTGACGAGATCCTTCTGGATGCACTGCTCATGCGTAACAGAATTGTAGAGGATATCATGGTTTACAAGGAAGCCAACGATATCCCGATCCTCCAGCCGGAGCAGGAGGCAAAACAGAAGGAATGGCTTGCCAGAAGAATGGAAGGCAAGCGTCATAAGAACGAAGTAGACGCAGTATTTGAGGAGATCACCAGAAACAGCAAGAAGATCCAGGCACGTAAACTGTTTGATTACAATATCGTGCTGATCGGTTTCATGGGAGCCGGCAAATCTACAATCTCTGATTTTCTCCGGACAGTTTTTGCCATGGAAGTTGTTGAGATGGATCAGATCATCGCGGAGAGAGAGGGAATGTCCATCTCCGATATCTTCGAGACCTATGGAGAAGAATACTTCCGCAATCTGGAGACAGAACTGCTGATCGAGATGCAGTCCAGGAAAAACGTTGTCATCTCCTGCGGCGGTGGTGTTCCGATGAGAGAGCGCAACGTTGTTGAGATGAAGAAGAACGGACGTGTCGTTCTCCTTACCGCAAAACCGGAGACAATCCTGAACCGTGTCAAGGACAATCACGACAGACCGCTCCTTGAGGGCAACAAAAACGTTGATTTCATCGCAGACCTGATGGAGAAACGCCGCGAGAAATACGAAGCTGCTTCTGACATCGTGATCGAGACAGATGGCAAGGACAAGCTGGAGATCTGCGAAGAACTCGTACACAGCCTCCGCGCCCTGGATGCAGAGAGTAAATAAGGCAGCAAAATAGCATACAACTCCCTGTCAATAGCATAATTTTACTATCATTTATAAAGATTTTACTAAAATATCCAGATGAGTCCCATCTGGATATTTTTTTCGCAAAAATTGAAAGGTGCATCAAAAAACAGTCCATTTTGTTTAATATATCCATATGGTATTATAATCTCATCAAAAAGCTATACGAAATAGCTAATAAGAACGAATAAAAAATGGGAGGTTTCTTATGAAGAAAAAATTAGTTTTAGCGATGGCAGCAGCAATGGCAATCACATCCTGTGCAGTTCCTGCATTTGCTTCTGATGATGCAGCAGGCGGCGGAAAGATCGGAATTTCCATGCCGACACAGTCTCTGGAGCGTTGGAACAGAGATGGTTCTTATCTGGAAGAACAGTTCAAAGCAGCTGGCTATGATGTAGAGCTGACATACTCCGACAACGAAACAGACCGTCAGGTAAATGATATCCAGAACCTGATCTCCGATGGAGTTGACCTTCTGGTAGTTGCAGCTATCGATGGTGAAGCACTTAACACAGTTATGGATGAAGCTAAAGATGCTGGAATCCCGGTTATTTCTTATGACCGTCTGATCAAATCCGATGCAGTTTCCTACTATATTTCCTTCGATAACTACACAGTAGGTACTCTTCAGGGACAGTACGTAATCGATACTCTGGATCTTGACAATGCAGGTGACAAAACTTACAACATCGAGTTCACAGCAGGTGACCCGGCAGATAACAACGCTGGATACTTCTTCAACGGTGCTTACGATACTCTGAAACCTTATCTGGATGCAGGAACATTAAACGTAGTTTCCGGACAGACAGATTTCGACTCTGTTGCAACAGCTCAGTGGGATACACAGACAGCTCTCGAAAGAATGCAGAACATCCTCGCTTCCTACTATGCAGACGGAACACAGCTTGATGTAGCTCTTTGCTCCAATGACTCTACAGCACTTGGTGTTACACAGGCGATCGAGTCTGACTATGCAGGCAAAAATGACGTTCTGATCACAGGACAGGACGGTGACGAAGCAAACCTTGCAAACATCGTTGACGGAAAACAGTCCATGACCGTTTACAAAGCAGTTGCAAACGAAGCAGTCGTAACACTTGACCTTGCAGAAGCAATGCTGAAAGGTGACACAATTGATGAATCTCTGATCACAAACTCTGGCTGGGATTTCGATTGTGCATATGATACAGAATCCTATGAAACATCTGATGGAAACAAATGCCCATCCTTCCTGCTTGTTCCTACAGTTGTAACCAAAGACAACATGAAAGAAGAACTTGTTGACACAGGATACTACACACAGGACGATGACGGATACCTTCATCCAGCAGGCTGATACTTCCGCAGAGCCAGTAACTATCAACAAAAAACATAGAACTTGAATTAAATGGGCGGGGTGAATGCCCCGCCCGATCTTTTTGAAAGGGGGCGCCATTTTGGCAGACAATATTTTAGTAATGGATCACATTACGAAGGAGTTCCCCGGTGTCAAAGCTCTGGACAATGTAAATCTTGAGGTCCAGCGAGGAGAGATTCACGCGCTGATCGGTGAAAACGGTGCGGGAAAATCCACACTGATGAACGTATTAAGTGGTCAGTATCCATATGGAAGTTATACAGGTACCGTTACCTATGAAGGCGAGGAATGTAAGTTTAAAAACCTGAACGACAGTGAAGCGAAAGGTATCGTCATTATTCATCAGGAACTTGCACTGATTCCGTTGCTTTCTATCGGAGAGAATATGTTTCTCGGAAACGAGATTAAGAATAAAAGAGGTAGCATTGACTGGGACAAAACATACAGTGAAGCAGAAAAACACATGGCTCAGGTTGGACTCCATGAATCTGCACAGACGCTGATCAAAGATATCGGAACAGGTAAACAGCAGCTGGTAGAGATCGCCAAGGCATTTTCCAAGAAGGTTAAACTTCTGATCCTGGATGAGCCTACCTCTTCTCTGAATGATGAAGATGCCAAGATGCTTCTGGATCTTCTGATGGAATTCAAGAAAAACGGTCTTACCTCTATCATCATCACACATAAACTGAATGAGATCATCTATTGTGCAGACCGCTGTACGATCATCCGAGATGGTACAACGATCGAAACACTGACAAAGGGCGTAGATGACTTAAGCGAAGACCGTATCATCAAAGGTATGGTTGGCCGTTCCATGGATGACCGTTATCCGGCCAGAAAGCATAACATCAGCAAAGATGTCATGCTGGAAGTAAAGAACTGGACCGTACATCATCCGCTTTATCCGGAAAAAGTCGTAGATAACAATATTTCCTGTAAAGTACATAAAGGCGAGGTTATTGGTTTCTCCGGACTGCAGGGTGCAGGACGTACTGAGTTTGCAATGTCCGTATTCGGAAAGAGCTACGGAAGCAACATCAGTGGTGAACTCTATATCAAGGGAGAAAAAGTAAACCTCAAGAATCCGCGTGATGCGATCCGTCATGGTCTTGCCTATGTAACAGAAGATCGTAAGACAAACGGTGTGATCCTCGGAGAATCTATTCGATTTAATACAACGCTTGCACGACTTTCCAAAGTCTGTGAAAAGGGCGTGATCAACACAGATCTGGAAGTGCACCTGGCTGATGAGATGACAAAGGAAATGGGAACCAAGACTCCTTCCAATGAGCAGAAGATCGGCAACCTTTCCGGTGGTAACCAGCAGAAAGCACTTCTCGGCAAATGGATGTTTACAGAACCGGATATCCTGATTCTGGATGAGCCGACACGAGGCATCGATGTAGGTGCAAAATACGATATCTATTGCCTGATCAACAAAATGGTAGAAGATGGAAAATCAGTTATCATGATCTCATCCGAAATGCCGGAGCTTCTTGGTATGTGTGACCGTATCTACGTTATGAGTGAGGGCCGTCTGGCAGGCGAACTCAGTGCCGAAGAGGCAACACAGGAACGTATTATGGCTTCGATCATGCAGGAGCAGAATAAGAAATAAGGTCGAAACGTGAATTCGATTCTACCGGGAAAGGGGTAAAAAAATGAAGTTTAATGTAAAAGATTTCTTAAGAAAATATACAATGGTCATTGCACTGGTAGTTGTATTTATCCTGTTCTGTGGCCTGACAGATGGAAGACTTCTGTATGCACAGAATATGTCAAACCTGATGCTTCAGAATGGTTACGTTCTGGTTCTTGCATGTGGTATGTTGTTATGTATCCTGACAGGTGGTAACATCGACCTTTCTGTAGGTGCTGTTATCTGTATGGTCGGCGGTCTTGCAGCCGTCATGATCGGTAACAAAGGAATGAACCCATATCTTACCATTATCATCTGCCTCGTTGTAGGTCTTCTGGTAGGTGTATGGCAGGGTTACTGGATCGGTTACAAACGTATCCCTCCATTTATCACAACACTTGCAGGTATGTTCATCTTCCGTGGATTTGGACGTCTGATCCTGGACAACAAGACTGTTTCTATCCAGGACAAAGGTTTCCTGAATGTATTTACATCCTACATCAACATTCCTGGACTTGACGACACAGCAAACTATTCTGCACTGATCGTTGGTATCGTAGTTGCAGTTTATGTGATCTTCAACGTAGTTCGTTCCAGAGCAAACAAAGCAAAAAGAGGATATCGCCAGAACACAGCATTTTCTGATTACAGCAAAGCAGTCATCATCGCAGCAGTTATCCTCTGGTACTGCTACAAACTGTTCCAGTACAAAGGTATCTCCATCATGTTCATATGGGTTGTTGCAATCTGCCTGATCTACAACTTCATCACATCCAGAACAGCATTTGGACGTTACTTCTACGCAATCGGCGGTAACGAGAAAGCTACACAGCTTTCCGGTATTGATACAAACAAAGTTTACTTCATCGCGTATGCAAACATGGGACTTCTTGCAGGTCTTGCAGGTCTTCTTTGTGCAGCACGTGTAGGTTCTGTAAACGGTAGTACAGGTACATCCTTCGAGATGGATGCGATCGGTTCCTGTTTCATCGGTGGTGCTTCCGCATACGGCGGCAGCGGTACTGTAGGCGGTGTAGTGATCGGTGCTCTTCTCCTCGGTGTCATCAACATGGGTATGTCCATCATGGGTATCGGTGATTCCTGGCAGTACGTAGTAAAAGGTGCCGTACTTCTTATCGCAGTTGTATTTGATGTATTATCCAACAGAAAGAACGGCTGATCGATCTGATCAGATTAACAAGAGGAGTCATTGTGCAAAAGCAATGGCTCCTTTTGCAATGCTGTCATAATTGTGTTACAATATGAAAAAATACAAAGGAATTATGATGAATTATGAAAAAATTTACACTGACAGTTTTTTGCATACTGGCAGGATGCATCTTTTTTCTGTCAGGGATCTGGGTCTACTTTCAGAAATCCATGGATAAGGTGGATCTGGGCGAAGGAGAATATGCAGCGAGTTATCAGAAGCACTATCTGATGATCTCCAATGACAAAGATACCCTGATGTGGCAGTCCATCTACCAAAGCGCCAGCGAAACTGCCAAAGAAGCCGATGCCTACGTCGAACTTCTTTCACCGGAACAGATGAAGAATTACACACAGGAAGACTGTCTGCGGATCGGGATCGCATCTCACGTTGACGGGATCATTCTTGAAGCAGACGGAAGCAAGGCCGAGCAGAAACTGATCGAGGAGGCTGCCCGCGAGGGAATCCCGGTTGTCACGATCCTTACAGACGATTCTGCATGCCGCAGGATCAGCTTTGTCGGTCTGAACAGTTATGAGATGGGAAGTGCTTATACTGACCAGATAGCAGGAATGCTGAATGAAAAAGGGACCACACAGATCCTGTTTCTTTCGACTTCCAGTTCCAAGACACAGGAGACCAATCTTGTTTACTACCAGGTAAAAAAAGAACTGGAATCCAGGAAAAAAACAGGCCAGTCTGTCAATCTGTCAGAGTACTGTGTGGATAGCAGTGCAGATTTTGACACGGAAGAATTTGTCCGGGATATGTTTGTAAATGAGGAAAGTCTGCCGGATGTCCTGGTATGCATGGATGAAGTCGTGACGGAATGCGTATATCAGGCCCTGGTCGATTATAACCAGGTTGGAAATGTCAAGGTGATCGGTTACTATTATTCCGATGTGATTCTGAATGCGATCGACAAGGGGATCCTGTCCTCCACGATCGCGATGGATATGGATGAAGTAGGAAAATACAGTGTCAACGCACTGGAAGAGTATTTATCTCTTGGGCACAGCAACGGATATTACAGTGTAAATCAGCATGTGATCACAAAGGATAACACCGATGAGTACAGAACGGAGGGCGAAAAATGACAGAAAAAAAGGACACCCCTTCCGTAAATAATTCCATACAGACCAGACTGAGCGGAGTCATGCTCATGGTGCTTGTCTTTGCACTCGGGATCAATTTCTTTATTTTCAGTCAGATCCAGAATGCCGTTACCAGGATCGATGCGGTCTTTTCCAGCAATGTCGATGTGAATGAGCTTTCGGAAGCACTGGAACTTGTTGAGAACACAGTCTATGAATACCTGAATACAAAAAGTACCGAGACACTGGAAAACTATTACCGTTATGACCAGAATTACAAAAATCTGATCGAAGATCTCAACGACAAAAACATGGACAGCGAAGTAAAGATGCTCGAAAAAAACATCCGCAGGATGTCCGAGAGTTATCTGGATCAGACAAATGAGACAGTTCAGGCGAAGCGAGGAAGAAATGTAGAGAAATACAAGACTTCCTACGAAACAGAAAATCAGCTCTATGAATATATCAACACTTACATATACAAATTAAATAATTTGCGCTTTAAGACAAACTCAGCAAATTATCAGTTATTACTGTCATCGATGAATGTGCTGTACAGACTCTGCCTGATCGTACTGATCGTCGTCTATGTGGTTGGGCTTGCAGTGACGGTCCTTCTGGTGCGGAATATGATCCGCCCGCTGACCGCTCTTTCCAATACGGCACATGAGGTTGCAAAAGGAAATCTCGATGTTCCGCAGCTTCCTATTGTTATGGATGATGAAGTTGGAGTCGTGACGAGAAGTTTTAACCAGATGCTGGAGAGCATCCGCGAGAACATCGACCAGCTCAAGGAAAGCATGGAGCGGCAGGCGCAGATGAAGGAACGAGAGCTTATGATGGAGGCACACCTTAAGGAAGCACAGCTGAAGTTCCTTCAGGCGCAGATCAATCCGCATTTTCTGTTCAATTCCCTGAATGCAGGTGCACAGCTTGCGATGATGGGAGATGCGGACAAGACAGGTATATTTCTGGAAAAAATGGCGGATTTTTTCCGGTATAATGTGCGCAAGATGGAAGAAGATGCGATGCTCTGGGAGGAGATCGAGGCGGTAGATAATTATATCTATATCCTGAATGTGCGCTTTGCCGGAGATATTGTATATATCCGGGAAATAGATGAAGACATCGAAAACATCCGCATTCCAAGCATGATCCTTCAGCCGCTGGTAGAAAATGCCGTCCAGCATGGAATCCATGACTGCATGGAGACGGGACGCATTGTGATGTCTATCCACAGAAACCAGGATATGATCTATATCACGGTCAGCGACAATGGTGCGGGAATGACGGAAGAAATGATCGCGAAGGTTATGGAAGGAAGAGCAGTGCAGGATGAAGAAAACCGCTATTCTACAGGAATCGCGGTACATAATGTCATAGAAAGACTGAAGCTGTATTACAAACAGGAAGGACTTATGACGATCGAGAGTGACGGACCTGGAACCGGAACGAAAGTTCATATTGTCATTCCGATGGAAAAAGAGGAACTGGAGTAGCATAAGAAAGTGGAGGGGAAACAAAACAATGTATCGTATATTGGTAGCAGATGACGAGGGAATTATGCTGGAAGCTTTCAAAAGTGTGATATCCAGTACATTTGGGGACAGCTGTATCACAGAAACTGCCAAGACAGGAAGAGCAGTGACAGAAAAAGCAGAAACTTTTCATCCGGACATTGTCTTTATGGACATTCATATGCCGGGAATCAACGGGATCCAGGCAATGCGGGAAATACGAAAATTCAATACGACAGCACTTTTTTATGTAGTATCTGCTTATGACAAGTTTGATTATGCAAAAGAGGCGATCGATCTTGGCGTGGAGCGTTATCTGACAAAGCCGATCTCCAAGGCAAAGATCATCTCCGCGGTGGAAGAAGCCATCGAGAAGGTGGATAAGAAGAGAAATCAGAGAAGCAACCTGTTGAAGATCCAGGAAAAACTGGAAACGGTCATCCCTGTTGTGGAAAACAGCTTTGTAGGAAGCCTTTTGTTCCAGCAGGAGGAACAGACAGCAGACTACTACCGGCAGCTTCTGGATATCGAGGAAAAACAGGGCTATGTCATGGTCATCCAGTTTGGCCAGTCGTATGAAAATGGTAGGCTGATAAGCCCTGTCGGAATGAATGTGAAAGCACAGAGTTTTTATGATGAGCTGAGGGATGTGGTGAAATCCTCTTTTTCCTGTGCAGTGGGATCGGTGATGTCAAACCGTATTCCGGTGATCGTGCCGTGCAGCCTGCCTGAGAATCCATATGAAGAAAGGATCGACCTCGTGGAACAGGCGAGAAATCTTGTGTCAAGGCTGGAAAACAGGATCGATGCCAGATTTCGTATCGGACTTGGCAGGATCAGACCTATGCGGGAATTGGAGCGCTCTTACCGTGAAGCACTCCGCGCGCTGAACGGAAGCAAGAGCAGAGTGATCCATATCGAGGACCTTTCGCAGAACGGTGTTTATGATGAGGAGTTTCCTGTTGATATGGAGAAACGGATCTTCCGTTATCTTGGTGATGGGGACGAAAAGAAATGTGTACAGGAGCTGAATACGTTCTTTGACTGGATGCTGGAACATTACGCGGAGGATATGAACAACATCCGTCTGAAGGTTCTGGAATACATTATCTGGGGCGAAAAGATCGCTTTTGAGGCAGGTGCTGTCAACTATGGATTCAGCTACAGGCGGGATTATCTGGATGTAGCGATGGCATGCAGCGGTTACGAAGAACTCAGAAGCTGGTTTCTGGATAAGATGGTCAACATCTGTCGTTCCATCCGTGATCAGAAAGAGGAACAGTCGAATTCCGCTGTCAAAAAGGCAATGCTCTACATCCAGGAAAATTTCAGCAAGGACATTTCACTGGATGAAGTTTCCGGTCAGGTAAATATCAGCCCTTATTATTTCAGCAAGATCTTCAAGGAGGAAACGGGCGAGAACTTCATTGAATATCTCACCAGGATCCGAATAGAAAAAGCGAAAGAATTCCTGAAACAGCCGGAAGTCAGCGTCAAAGAAGCCGGCGTAAAGAGCGGCTATACAGACCCGAACTATTTCAGCAGGATCTTTAAGAAGCAGACAGACATGACTCCAAGTGAATTCAAGACGAGGTACGGAAAATGAAAAAGAAAAGAGGGATAGCTCTTCTTATAACTGCCCTGATGTTTGTTCTTTGCGTGACAGGATGCGGAACACAGAAAATTGAGACAACAAAAAAAGAAACAACAGAAGAAAAGAAACTCCAGATCGGACTCAGTTTTGATTCCTTTGTGATCGAGAGATGGCTTCGCGACCGGGATATGTTCGTATCTACGGCACAGGGGCTTGGGGCAGAAGTAAATGTCCAGGTGGCAGGCGGTGATGTGGATGAACAGATCTCACAGATCGAATACTTTATCCAGAAGGAAATGGACGTGATCGTGATCATCCCGATCGACGGAGAGGCTCTGTATGATGTGGTAAAAGAAGCGAAGGACAAGGGGATCAAAGTAGTCTGCTATGACCGGATGATCGCAAATGTGGATGCAGACCTCTATATCACGATCGACAATGAGATGGTAGGAACCCTGATGGGAGAGGCTTTGGTCGAGGCATGCCCGGACGGTGGAAATATCTTCGCGATCAACGGTTCTCCTACGGACAAAAATGTAGAGGAGGTAGAACTTGGTTTCCGTAAGGCTCTGAAAGGAAGCAAACTCAAGATCGTCTATACAGGATACTGTGATAACTGGCTCGCTGAGATGGCAGCAACGCATGTAAACAAAGGCCTTGAGGTGACAGACGACATTGTGGGCGTGATGTGCGGCAATGATGATCTGGCAAGCCAGGCAGTCAAAGTCCTGGCAGAAAACCGTCTCGCAGGACAGGTGGCACTGGTTGCGCAGGATGCAGACCTGGCAGCCTGCCAGCGGATTGTAGAGGGGACACAGACCATGACAGTCTACAAACCGATCGAGCAGGAGGCAAGCACAGCGGCGATCCTCGCAGTGGCACTCGGAAACGGTACAGACATTACCTCAAAAGACTGTGAGATCCCGGTCACAGAGACCACAGATGACGGTTCCGGCGAGATCCCATATTACAAGATCACACCGATCGCAGTGACTGCAGAAAACATGGACGAAGTCATCGTGGATGGAGGATTCCATTCAAAAGAAGATGTATATCTGAATGTAAAAGAATAAAAGAGATGTAATAAGAAAAGGAACCTCGTACAGCGCTTTGGAACAGGCTGTGCGGGGTTCCTTTTTGAATGCTTTGATTTAGATGACCGGCAGAAAGTTACTGCTCGATCCCTTCCATATAGGAATTATAGATATCGGGATTGATCTTTTCCCTGATGGAATCGTAAACGCCCTGAGAAGCCTCGCGGATCTCTTTGCGTGTCTCATCAGAAAGTTTGATGATCTGTGTTCCGCTGTCCTCGATCACGGCGACTTTGTCTGCGATTCTGGCATCGGACTGTTCTCTTGCGTATTCTGTGGCAAGCTGGGCAGCCTCTGTCATGATCTCCTGTTCATCCTCCGGAAGATCCTTGAAGAAATCGTCATTGACGATCAGGGAGATCAGATGCGGAAGATGGTTGGTTTCTACAACATAATCCTGCTGTTCATAGAGATTGTTGGAAACGATGACCTCGCATGGGTTTTCCTGTGCATCGATGGTGTGCTGCTGCAGGCCGATGTACACTTCGCTGAAACTCATCGGGGTTGGGTTTGCACCAAGCGCTTTCCAGAAAGCAAGATGGTAGCTGTTTTCCATGGTACGGATCTTCTGGCCTTTAAAGTCTGCAAGGCTGTTGACCGGTTTGTTTGTACTCATAACACGGAAGCCCTGGTCTGCCATACCAAGAAGATGATAGCCGCCTTCGGTATAGACGTCGCTGATCAGGCTGTTGAACTGTGGATCGTCGATCTTTTTACGGCAGTCATCCAGAGAATCGAATACGCACGGAAGGTCAAATACAGCAAGGTCGCTCATGAAGGAAACCTGAGGTGCAGTATTCTGAACGACAAACGGAATGTCGCCGTCTGCACAGGTCTCCAGAAGGTCACGGTCACCGCCGAGGGTGGAGTTTGCGTAAACCTGAATCTTCATTTTGCCGTTGCTTAAGTCTGAGACTTCTTCTGCAAACTTCTCGGCGAAGATCTGTGTTACGGTATCCTCCGGGCTGGCGGTTGCCAGCGGCCAGGAATAACGCTGTACTTCTTCATCGGAAGAGCCGCAGCCGGTAAGAGCAACGCTCAGGATTCCAGCTGCAGCCAGTACCGGGACTGTACGGAGGATACGACGGATTTTTTTGTCTGAATTATAAGTAGTAAATTTTTTCATCTTTCTCCTCCTATAAGATTCCAATTGAGATCGCCGGAATAAAAGTGATCAGAAGAAGGGCGATCAGGAAGAATACGATCATTGGCATGGCTTTTTTGGCGATTGCCATGACTGGAACATCGGTAAGGGAACTTGCAACGAACAGATTGACTCCAATTGGAGGAGTAACAAATCCGATGGCAAGGTTTACAACCATGATCACACCAAACTGGATCGGGTCCATACCGATCGCCTGCACGATAGGGAGCAGAATCGGTGTAAGGATCAGGATTGCCGGTGTGGTATCCATAACCATTCCGACAATCAGGAGGAACAGGTTGATGATCAGCAGGATCGCAACCGGGCTGTGGAAGTTGTTCAGGATAAATTCACTGACTGTCTGTGGAACCTGCATCAGAGTCAGGACTCTGGAGAATGCAGTGGAAGCAGCCAGGATGAAGAGGATTGGGGTGAAAGTACGGATCGCTTCCACCAGGATTCCCCAGATATCGCGGATATGGATGCTCTTGTATACAAAAAGGCTGATGATCAGTGCATAAAATACAGAGATAACAGCGGCTTCTGTCGGAGAAGCGACACCGCTGTAGATACATCCAAGGATGATGACCGGGCTCAAGAGAGCGAAGAAGCTTTCTTTGAGCACTTTCAGAAGTCCTTTGTCATGAAGCTCCTGAACTTCGGCATGGATCTTGGCTTTGTCCTCGCCGTAGCGTTTGCAGTGATAGATCGCATAGATCATGAGCAGGGCTCCGATCATGAGGCCAGGGACGATTCCGGCAAGGAACAGGTCGCTGACGGAAGCACCGGATGCCATACCGTACATGATGAACGGGATACTCGGAGGGATGATAACCCCCAGGCCTCCGGCAACGGCAACGATTGCAGTGGAAAATGTCAGGTCATATCCCAGATTGGTAAGGATCGGGATGGTCATACTTCCTACGGCTGCAACAGTAGCCGGAGCAGATCCGGAGATTGCACCGTAGAAAAGGCAGGTTACGATAACGGCACACGGCATTCCTGCTGTGAATTTACCAAGAAAGTAAGCGAAAACATCGAATAATTTCTTGGAGATGCCGCCTTTTGCCATGATGATACCGGACAATACGAACATTGGGACGGCGAGCAGCGGAAAAGAATCCAGACCGCCGAACATCGCACGGATCAGATATTTGGCACCTACCGTAAAGGAAGGATCACAGATGGAAGGAAGAACAGATGTAATTCCCAGTGTGATCGATACCGGAACAGCGATGACCAGTAATAAAACAAAAATGATAAATAAAACAACGACTGGCATTAGTGTTCCTCCTCATTTGAATTCTTGATGGTGTTGATACGGTTGTCAATTCCTGCACCGATGGCCTGTTCAGCAGGAGATTCTGCATTTGCCTGGATGAAGGACTCTGGTGTGTTGCGCTCCGGGTGAGCCGGGTCAAAGACATTTTCACCTCTTGCTACGCGGAACTCGATGATCCAGCGCTGCAGGACGCGGAATGCGACCAGGATGAAAGATATGAACGGAGCCGCCTGAATGTAATACATCGGGATGCCGCAGGCCGGGGAAAGCTGTCCGCTGTGCACAGAAGACATCATATAGGACCAGGCAAACGGGATCATGTAGATAAAGAAGATGAGTTCGAAGGTGTGGTTCACAACCTTGAAGATCGCCTTGCCTCTGCGTGGGAAAATTGCAACAAACTGTTCGATCTTGATCGACAGGCATTTCTTGCTGCAGTAGCTGACGCTCAAAAAGCCGCACCAGATAAACAGGTATCTGGTGAGTTCCTCAGACCAGGACAGGGACATTCCAAGAACGTATCGGCATAATATCTGAATACCCATGATCAGTGTCATGGCGATCAGAAAAATGACCAGAATAAATTCTTCGAGGTTTTCGTCCAGCCAGTGAAGTGTTTTTTTCATGGATGACCTCCCTTAAAAGTAAATATAGATGCTTTTCCACAATAACTGTTTAATGCTTTACAGTTATAAAAACGCCGGTATTTCTATTGTAAATAAAAATACCGGTGTTTTCAAGAAGTAAATATTATATAATGCGATTTGGCTATATTACATAGCGTTATGAAGAAGTCCAAGGACTGTGTTCAGATCGTTTACTCCCATCTGTCCCGGTGCGGATGCTTTCTTTGCTGCACCAAAAGTCATGGAAGAACCAAATACTTCACCGCAGAGACGGCTGATAACGCCGGTGCCCGCCATGGACATTGTGATGATCGGTCTGTCTGCATAGTCTGTAGCCATTTCCTCTGTTGCAGTCAGAAGTGTGAGAACGTCTTTCTTGTTCTGTGGCATAACTGCAATTTTCGGAATGTCTGCGTTCATGTCCTGCATCTTGCGGAGACGATAGATGATATCTGCTTTTGCAGGAGTCTTGAAGAAGTCGTGGTTGGAAGCGATAACCTTAACGCCTGCTGCGTGAGCACCGTCGATGATCTTCTTAACAATCTCATCACCTGTGAAGATTTCTACGTCGATCAGATCTACATATCCAGTCTGAGCTGCTTTGATGTTGAGTTCTGCATAAGCTTCCGGCTCGATCGCTTTCTCGCCGCCTTCTTTGGAAGTACGGAATGTCATAAGAAGCGGGATGTTTCCAAGAGCCTCACGGAGGTCCTTGAGTACATCTTCAACTTTAGCAAAATCAAAAACGCCTTCAAACCAGTCTACACGCCATTCAACAACATCAACCGGAATAGAATCAAAGGTTTTTGCTTCTTCGATGATGTCTTCTTTTGTAACACCAACGATAGGAACGATAATCTTCGGTGCGCCTGCGCCGATCTCGATATCACGGATTTTTACTGTATTCATGATTTGGGTCCTTTCTATTTAGTTGGCTTTTCACCCTTGGTTTTCATTTTAGTTCTCTGCTTCAGCAAGTGCAACCATTTTTTTGTAACGGATGTTTACGTACAGTCCGAGTACGACACCAACTGCTGTAAGAACGATGTTCATTGTCATAACCTGAGATGGCTGCATTTTGGATGCTGCTGTCAGGATCGTGTAGTTGCAGAGGGAAGATGCGATCATAACGAGCGCGGTTACAGTTCCCTTGATCTTAGGGAAGAGCATGTTGCATACAGAAGTTGCAATCTGCAGAAGTCCGCCTGCGCCTGCCCATCCGATGATGAATGCACCGGCAATCATAAGTGTCTGGCTCTGTCCCATAAGTACAACGATCAGAGTTGCAAGGCAGATAACCGGGTAGATCACGATGAAACGAACGTCTTTGATCTTTCTTGTGAGCAGTGCTGTTACAACAAGTGCGATCAGGGTTCCTGCTGAGTAATATGTCTGCATGATAGACGGGTCAGCCCAGCCTACGTTTTCTTTTGCAAAGTTCTGTGCACAGTTCAGCCATAACTGGAAAGTACCTGTGCAGGTGAATCCGATCAGGATCATAGCAACGGATTCAAGTGAGAAATGAGTGTGTTTCAGGCTGTCGATAAGTCCTTCTTTTTCGCCGGCTGCTTTCTGGTCAGCATCAGGAAGCGGGAACAGGAATACCAGTACAAAAAGTACAAGGTAGATGATTCCACATCCGAAGAATAAACGGTTGTAGGAAGTAAGTCCTGCAGCAGTAGTAGCTACAGTTGCACCGAGTACGAACGGAAGCATCATCTGAGCGATAGCGATGAAGAATTTGATTCCCATTGTAGCAACGCCAGGAGCTTTGTAGATGATCTCGGAAACTGCCGGGTAGATACCTGTGTCAAGGAATGAGTTTGCGATACCGCCGACGATCGCGCATACATAAGCGATCGTGTATCCGCCGTTTGTTCCGGCATTAAATGCGAGTGCCAGACCGACCAGATAGATTGCATAGGAAGCACTTCCGATCGCTGTGGAAATACGGCGTCCTAATTTGTCTGAAAGCGGGCCTGCAAAAGGAAGGGCGATCAGTCGTCCAAGACCTAATGCTGCTGAAATTGCGGTGATTGCCATGGCTTCCACACCCCATGCGGTTGCCAGAGCTTCCTTAATAACTGCCTGTCCTAAGATAGAACATCCAACACCGTGGATAAAATAGTTCAAGTACAGGATCAATGCACTTGGCAGGTACTTTTTGTTCATGGTTCTCTCCTTTTCCTGTGAAACATTTGTTTTTTTTACTTTGTTTTGTTCTGTCACAAACAATGAATGCCTTTTTTAATGAAAAGCTTTTATCAAAAGCCTGTTAAAAAAATAACATTTATCTGTATTTTAACAGGTACAATTCGTGTAGTCTAATGCTTTTAAAGCGAAAAACCAATGCATTGAATGCATTAATGTGATATACTAGGAACAAAATAATTATTGCGTATAGGAAATATCCCGCGAGGTGTTTTGACATGAATATGGCAAAAACCCGAGACATACGGGGCAAAATGCCATCACCGAAGGTGATTTGAAATGCATTTTGACCAAGTTACTGTGAACGGAGTGAACAGTAACACAAAATTATAATGATTAATGAAAGTAGAAATCCGGGACAGGATATTGGGGAATATATTTATATAGGAGGAATCAATCATGACACTGAATCAGATCTTGTATTTTCAGAAGGTCGCACGGCTGGAAAATTATCATCAGGCAGCAGAAGAACTGTATATTTCGCAGCCGTCTCTGAGCCGTTCCATGGCAGCCCTCGAGAGCGAGCTGGGAGTTGCTTTATTTGAAAAAAAAGGCAGGGGCGTAACACTTACAAAAGCGGGCAAGCTTTTTCTGGAACATGCAGACAGGATTGCAGGAGACTGTGACGTGGCAGTGGGGAAAATGCAGGAACTTTCTTCAGATGGCGGAAAGATCGATATCGGTTATATTTTTCCGCTTGCGGGGCATTATATTCCTCATAAAGTAAGGAAATTTCTGAACCAGGAAGAAAATAAGAACGTAGTCTTTAATTTCTGGCAGAATCATACACCGGCAATTGCCGAGAAGGTTCGTACAGGCGAGCTGGACGTTGGTTTCGGCGGTTATCTCAAGATGGATGATATGGAGTTTTTTCCGCTCAGCGCACAGGAGCTGGTGATCATCACGCCGAAGGAACATCCCCTTTCAGAGATGCAGGAAGTTCCGCTGGTGGAACTGGACCATTACCCGGTGATCGGCTATGAGAGTGCATCCTGGATGGGAACTTATGCCAAGTATCTGTACAGGAAATATCAGGTAAATCCGAATACGATCGTGGAATGTCCGGATGAATATTCTATAGTATCTCTGGTAAGGGAGAATTTTGGTATCGCACTGATGCCGCAGACGGATATACTTCTGAATGCAGACGGCATCAAGATCCACAAGATCATGGGGCTCGAGATCTACCGCCAGGTTTTTATGTTCTGGATGAAAGACAGATATCGTCTGCCGGCAGTGGAGCGTTTTATCAAATATATGAAGGAACAGCAGGCAGATGATGCAAATGATACCGAAAACGTATCAAAAATTTATCTGAAAGATATTGTTAATTTTTAATACAAAGAGTTATGATAAAGGTGTCACAAACAAAGGATGGCCACTCACATTATGAATATGATGTTAAATGAATAAGGAGATTATTTCATGAAGAGTGAATACCCAAAGATTTTTGAACCTATAACAATCAAAAGAACTACTATCAAGAACCGTATCGCAATGACCCCGATGGGAACAAACTATGGTGAGACAAGCGGTGAGATGAGTAACCGTCACATGAATTATTACTCACTCCGCGCAAAAGGCGGCACAGGTTTAATCATTCTGGAAAATGCCAACATTGAGTATCCGGTAGGATCCAACGGCACCAGCCAGATCCGTATCGACCACGACAGCTTTATGCCGCGTTATTATCAGCTCGTAGAAAACCTTCATAAGAATGGTGCTACAGTAGCGATCCAGGTAAACCACGCCGGAGCTTCAGCCTCTTCTGCAAGAACCGGAATGGAGACCGTTTCTTCTTCCAATATCCCGACAAAGACCGGCGGAGAAGTTCCGCGTCCGATGACAAAGGAAGAAATCCTTACAACTGTTAAGAAATATGGAGAGGCTGCAAAGCGTGTCCAGGCGATCGGTTTCGATGCGATCGAGATCCACTGCGGACATTCTTATCTGATGAGCCAGTTCATCTCCCCTTACTATAATAAGAGAACAGACGAGTTCGGAGGTTCCGTAGAGAACCGTCTTCGTTTCCCGCGTATGGTACTCGAAGAAGTTCGTAAGAACGTAGGACCTTGGTTCCCGATCATTGTTCGTATCTCCGCAGAAGAGAGAGTACCGGGTGGAAACACTCTGGAAGACACTCTGGAATATCTGGAATATCTCGATGAGTTCGTAGATATGTACGATGTTTCCTGTGCCCTGAACCCATCTCTTCAGTATCAGATCGACTCCAACTACCTTCCGGATGGATGGAGATCCTACATGGCAAGAGCCGTAAAGGACAAATTCAAGAAACCGGTTATCAATGCAGGTAACTACCGTGATCCTAAGATCGTCGAGAAAGTTCTCGAGAGCGGCGATGTAGATATCGTCGGAATGGGACGTGGCCTTATCGCAGAGCCAAACTGGGTTAAGAAAGTTGAGAATGGCGAGGAAGATCTTCTTCGTAAATGTATCTCATGTAATGTTGGATGTGCCGGAAACCGTATCGGTGTTAACCGTCCGATCCGTTGTACAGTCAACCCGGCTGTACCGGAAGGCGATATCTATAAAGCACTCAAAGTCAACAAGAACTGCAATGTTGTAGTTGTTGGTGGTGGTACAGCAGGTCTGGAAGCTGCATGTACAGCAGCAGAAGTAGGCTGTAACGTATTCGTTCTGGAGAAGAAGGATCACCTTGGAGGTCTCTCCACATTCATCTCAGATCTTCCGAGCAAGACCCGTATGAAAGATTTCCCGAAATATCTGGAAGCCCGTGCAGCCAGACTGAAGAATCTTTATGTTTTCCTGAACACAGAAGCAACTGTTGACAAAGTAAAACAGTTCAAACCGGACATCGTTGTAAACGCAACAGGTTCTGTACCGCTTGTCCCGCCGATCAAAGGTCTCAAAGAAAACATCGAGGCCGGAAACGTGGCTACGATCTTTGATATGATCAACAACCTGAACGCCGGCAAATATCCGGATGAAGCATGTAAGGGCAAAAAGGTCGTTGTAGTCGGCGGTGGATCCGTTGGACTTGACGTTATCGAATATTTTGCACCTCGCGGAGCAGAGTGTACGATCATCGATATGCTTCCTCAGATCGGTATGCTTGCAGACCCGATCACCAAATGTTCCATGCGTGAGACTCACGACAAATATGGTGTTAAGGAATATGTAAACACAGCACTTCAGGAAGTGAAGGAAAATGCATTCACAGTAAAACTTCCGGACGGACAGATCAAGGATATGGAATTCGACCTCGGCTTCAACTGCCTTGGAATGCGTTCCAACAACCCGGTACTTCCGGAACTTGAAGAAGCTTTCAATGATACAGATACTTATGTATACACCATCGGTGATTCCGTTCGTGCCCGCCGTATCATGGAAGGTACCATGGAAGGCCGTGCAGTACTGAACGTACTGGAGTCTCAGGGATTCCTGCATCTGGAACCACTTGAATAAATGATACCAAGGGAGCAAAGTTTTTATTAAAAAGAAAAGAGGAAAAAATCATGCCAAACGTAACAGGACATACAGAATTAGTAGGATTAATGGCTTACCCGATCCGTCACACACAGTCTCCGACAACTCATAACCTCGCATACGACAAAAACGGCGATGACGTTATCCAGCTTGCATTTGAAGTAGACAACGATTCCCTCAAAGACGCTGTTCAGAGTATCCGTGCTCTCAAAATGCTTGGATCCAACATCTCCATGCCGAACAAAACTGTTGTTCACAAATATCTGGACGAAGTTGATGAAGCTGCCAAATTATGCGGTGCTATCAACACAGTTGTAAACATGCGTGACGAAAACGGACAGGTTACAGGAAAACTCAAAGGCTACAACACTGACGGTATGGGATACTGGCAGGGACTCAAAGAAGAAGGCATTGATTTCAAAGGAATGAAGATGGTTCTGATCGGAACCGGCGGAGCTGCTACAGCAATCGCAGTACGCGGAGCTCTTGACGGAATCGCAGAGATCGAGATCTTCAACATCAAAGATAAATTCTACAGCCGTGGAGAAGAGATCGTTGACCTGATTAACAAGAACACAAACTGCAAAGCTACAATGAATGACCTTGCAGATCATGACCTCCTCAAAGAAAAAATGCATGCAGCAGATCTGTTCTGCGATGCAACAGGTGTAGGAATGCACCCACTGGAAGACCTTTCCAACATCCCGGACACTTCTTTCTTCAAGAAAGATCTGATCGTAACTGACACAGTTTACGCACCACGCGAAACTGTTATGATGAAACAGGCAAAAGAAGCAGGATGCGAAAAAGTTTACAATGGTATGAGCATGATGCTGTTCCAGGCACTCATCGCCATCAAACTTTACACTGGAAAAGATACTCCGGTAGATTACATGAAAGAAAAACTTGGAATCTAAATAGAAACCAGGAAAGCCATGGGGATGAAACTTCGTCTCTGTGGCTTTTTTAAATGTTCTGCTTGCTTTATCACTTTAAAGTGTGTATAATGAGAGCTATATACAGGTGAGCGAAATCGCCAAATTTTGATACGCGGAAAGGAATATGGATTATGTCAAAACATATCACAGGACACACCGGATTATTATGTTTACTTGGAAGCCCGGTCGCACACAGTGTTTCTCCGGAAATGCACAATGAAGCATGCGATCAGCTGGGGCTGGATTATACATATCTTGCATTTGATGTACCGGAAGATAAGATGCCGGAAGCAGTTCAGGGGCTTCGTACCATGGGCGCAAGAGGCTGGAACATTACCATGCCGGGCAAGAATATCATGTGCAAACTTGCAGATAAAGTATCTCCTGCATCTGAGATTTCAGGAGCATGCAATACGATCGTTAATGATAACGGCGTGCTGACTGCTTACACAACAGACGGTGTTGGATTTATGAGAGCAGTTGCTGAGAACGGTGTAGATATCATCGGCAAGAAAATGACTCTTCTCGGTGCCGGCGGAGCAGCTACAGCGATTCTGGTACAGGCTGCACTGGATGGCGTAGCAGAGATCAATGTATTTAACGTGAGAGACAACTTCTTCGGAAGAGCTGAGGAGATCGTTGCGAAACTGAATGAGCGCACAGAGTGCAAGGTAACTCTGCATGACTTCTCAGATCCGGAAGTACTTCGTGCTTCTATCGCAGAGAGCGCAATCCTTGTAAATGGTACTTCTGTTGGAATGGCTCCGAATGTAGACAGAACGATCATCACAGATACAAGTATGTTCCATAAGGATCTGTTTGTATTCGATGTAATTTACAATCCACAGGAAACAAGACTGCTCCGTGAAGCAAAGGAAGCAGGATGCAAGACTGGTAACGGTATGTACATGCTGCTGTATCAGGGAGCTGCGTCCTTCAAGCTTTGGACGGGTGAGGAGATGCCGGTGGAGATCATAAAGGAGAAGTATTTCTCTTAGGAAGAGGAAATGTTTGGCTTGAGAAGCCGAAAATAATCGCCAAGGGGACTTCGCAGTCCCCTCGGCACACCCCTCGCCGGTGTTTTCGACGGGATGAATGGTGGTAGGAAGGGTACAGAGTTCTTCGTCGTGGAGGACGGGAGGGTGTTGACTTTACTGATTCTGAAAAATTGATGTTGTGAGTGATTTTGGTTTGTTTTCGTAGATGGTGATACCATCTTTTTTTATTTCTTCTTTTAGTGTATCTGAAATTGGTGCGTCTGCTTGTATAATATCGAATATTAAGAGTGAATATATATTTTCTTTGACATCCCAGTAAAAATTATCGAAATCTCCACCGTATACAACAATATCAATATCGCTTCGTTCTGTATGTGTACCTCGCGCGCGTGAACCAAATAGTATGATTTTCGTAACAGAATATTTCTGTGCAAGTGTGGTAAGTTCTCTGAAAACTCTATCCGGTAGATTGTATCTCATATTTTATCACCTCCGATTTATATGAAATTATATCCGGGGATTTTTTGTAACTGTTCACAGGTAGAGACCTACGGGGCAAAATGCCATCACCGAAGGTGATTTGGAATGCATTTTGATCAAGTTGCTGTGAACGGAGTGAACAATAACGATTTTTTTGAGATAATATTGAGAGTTAGAGTGGAAGCGGGTATACTGTGTATACAGTAAACGCAGAAATAAATGGAGGTGTAAGATCATGGAATCCAGATCAGATGAGTTATATCATGTCTTGTGTGAAAAGGGCTACCCGGATGACTTCTGCAAGGAAATCGCCTACCGGCAGATGAATACAGATTATACGGCTACGCGAATGTTAGGCTACCTCTACCGCGTCTCCAATCCCCGCCCGGAGGACGTAGTAGACGAAATGCTAGCAATCCTGATCGACCGCGAAGCGATTATCAAAAAGAAAGAACTGGAGCACGCTCAGGCAACTATAAATCACGTTTATCGAGAAGGACTGTGAAAATATGAAAACATTAGAGCAATTCAAAGCAGAACAAATGACAGATAGGGAATTCGCTACGAAGTACGAAAAGATTCGCCTTGAACTTGAGAATGAAAAAACAAAAATAGAGGCAGAATATGAATTGAAAAATAATGTGGAATAATAAGAAAAAAGCACTGAAATCATGATGATGTCATGAGTTCAGTGCTTTTTTCTGTTACAGACTACTTAAGAAATGAAAGATCAATCTCCCCATCAAACACCGTAGTAGCCGGTCCTGTCATATATACAAGGTTTTCCTGGCGGTTCCAGAAGATCTGGAGGTTGCCGCCGAGGAGTTTGACGGTGACTGGTTCGCCTTCGTCAACGAGTCCGTTCAGGGTGGAGGCTACAGCTACGGCGCAGGCACCGGTGCCGCAGGCGAGGGTTTCGCCGGAGCCACGTTCCCAGACACGCATCTGGAGTGTGTGGCGGTCAATGACTTTGACGAATTCTGTGTTGATACGGTCCGGGAAATCAATGTGGTTTTCGAATTTCGGACCGATCTTTTCGATTTCGAGATTGTCAATGTCATCCATATATACGATCGCATGTGGATTTCCCATGGAAACACCTGTGATACGGTAAGTAGTACCATCTACATCCAGCGGTTCGTCGATGACCTGTTCCTTGCTGGAAACGATCGGAATCTGGTTTGCTGTCAGAATCGGGGATCCCATATTTACTTTAACGAGGGCAACTTTGCCGTCATCCCCAAGTGTCAGATCCAGATACTTGATACCGCTTTTGGTTGCAACAGAGATGCTGGTCTTGTTGACGATGCCGTAATCATAAGCATACTTGGCAACACATCTGATTCCATTTCCGCACATAGCACCCTGAGAGCCGTCGAGATTGTACATATCCATCTCACAGTCTGCCACGTCAGACGGTTTGATCAGGATCAGACCATCTGATCCGATTCCGAAATGGCGGTCGCTGACGAATTTTGCCACAGCAGATGGATTGGTTACTGTTTCCTTGAAGCAGTTCACGTATACATAATCGTTGCCGATCCCGTGCATTTTTGTAAATTTCATAAAAGTCCTCCTATTTATTAATATTCTCCCCATTCAGTTACAGTATCTTTAGTAAAAAACTAAAAAGCTGGATAAACTTTCCAACATCATAGAACCATAGTATAACGGAAAAATGTTATAGTTTTGTGAAGTTTAACTAAAAAATACTCAAAATTATTATGAATAACGCCTAAACTCTTTTGAAAATCAAAAGAACTTACGGAACCAGCTCCTGCATTTCCGGAAACGGTCCAAGACTGCGTTTCAAAATTCCCGTTACCTGTGCGATCAGAATACCATAATTCGTGATCGGCACGCCCTGATCCTGGCAGCATGCGATGCGGTATTTCATTTCGCGTTCATTCAGCATGCAGCCGCCGCAGTGAACGACCATTTTATAGGAAGAAACATCATCCGGGAATTCTGTGCCGGAAGTAAATTCAAATACAGGTTCTTTTCCTGTATAGTTTCGGATCCACTCAGGCATCTTGCAGGTTCCAATATCTCCACATTGACGATGATGCGTACATCCTTCTGCGATCAGGATATGGTCGCCATCCTCGATAGAAGAAAGTGCGGCAACGCCTTTCAGCTGTGTCTCCAGTTCTCCTTTATATCTTGCAAAAAGAATAGAAAACGAAGTCAGAGTGATATTCTCCGGCACATCTTTTGAAACACGCGCAAATGCCTGGCTGTCAGTGACAACCAGTTTCGGACAGACACCCTGCGCCAGAAAATGATCCAGAGTACTTTTTAACTCCGTATCCCGCACAACAAGGGAAAGTGCGCCACGTTCCAGAATATCACGGATCGTCTGCTGCTGCGGCAGGATCAGACGGCCTTTCGGTGCGGCCTTGTCGATCGGGACGACCAGGATCACCAGATCAAGCGGCTCGATCAGATCCTGGATCAGTGGATACTGGTGTGTATCTTCCGGTTTCAGAGTGGCGATCTTTTCTTTTAGTTCCTGGATGTTCATGCCATCAGCTGCACTGGCCAGAACTTCCCCGGCGCGGACTGACATTGCGAGATTCTTGATCTCTTCGACAGAAAGAAGATCAATCTTATTGTAAACAACAAGATACGGAATGTGCTTCTCATGGAATTTATGAAGAAGCGCAAATTCCTCTTCACCCTTTCCAGTGGTGCTGTCCACGACCAGGATCGCAATATCCGTCTTGTTCAGGACCTGATAGCTTTTGCGCACGCGAAGCGCACCAAGTTCGCCCTCATCATCAATCCCCGGTGTGTCAATGACAACCACAGGGCCAAGCGGCAGCAGTTCCATGGATTTGTATACAGGATCCGTCGTAGTTCCCATCACAGAAGAAACGATCGCAAGATCCTGCCCGGTCACAGCATTGATCACACTCGATTTCCCGGCATTTCTTTTTCCAAAAAAACTGATATGTACCCGTTCAGAAGCAGGTGTCTGATTCATTCCCATAACTCTTCCCCCTTTGCCTTCGAAAAAAGATTACAGAAAATAATCCGAAAAAACAGGAAAAATTTACTGCAATATTTTAAATTATGAAAGTGTTTCTTTCTATTATAAGAAAATACAGAAAAATATGCAAGTATGAGAAGTGCATTTCTGCGTAAAAAGCGACAATGCTAAAATTTTTGTATTGCACTAAAAGAAAGAATTGCTTGTATTTTCTGCGGATTATGATACAATAAGAAAAATGAAGAGGAATTATGCATTTTTCCTGCATAAATATTCCAGGAAAACGAGGAGGAAAAGAAGATGAACTTAAAGAAAATCACAGCAATCGCTCTTGGTGCAGTTATGACTGTATCTATGGCAGTACCGACATTTGCAGCAGACGATGTAGAGACCGTTACAGATGGCAAACTTACAGTAGCAACAAGCCCGGACTTCGCACCGTATGAATTCTATTCTATCGATGATGACGGCAACCCGACACTGGCAGGATTTGACATGGATCTGGCTAAGTACATCGCAGACAAGATGGGACTGGAACTGGAAGTAGTTCCGATGGACTTTGACGGTGTATTAAGCGAACTTGCTCAGAAGAACGTAGACCTTGGCATGGCTGGTCTTTCCCCAGATCCGGCACGTGAGGATGCTATGGAGTTCTCAGACCTGTACTATCAGGGTGGACAGTCCTTCGTAACTGTCAAAGACAAAGCAGATCAGTTCAAATCTCTTGAAGATGCAAACAACAAGGATTACTCCATCGGAGCACAGACAGGTTCTATCCAGCTTGATCTTGCAAACGAGAACACACCGGATGCTGATATCGTATCTCTTCCTAAGGTTACTGACCTTATCACAGAGCTTCTGACAGGTAAGATGGATGGTGCATTCATCGAGACAGCAGTAGCAGAGAGCTATCAGAAGAACTATCCGGATCTTGTGATCGTATGTGATGTACCGTATGATACCGTAGGATCTGCAATCGGTGTTTCAAAAGGAAACGATGCACTTCTCAAAGCTGTAAACGCAGCGATCGCAGATGCACTTGATGACGGTTCCATGGACAAATTCATCGCAGATGCAACAGAGCTTGCAGCAGGTCAGACATATGAAGGAACACTGGACGACAACGGTGCAGTTCCGGAGACAGATGACACTGCAGAAGATGCTGAATAAGCAGATCAACCTGACTGGTAATACAAGCAATGGATAATGGATTCCTCCCCAGAACTGATGGGGAGGAATTTTGCTGACGATCAATTTATTACATTATTAAGAAAGGAATTTTTATGGACAGTTTTATTAAATTATCTAATTTTGGCAAAATTGCCCCATATGCACAGCTGTTCAGACAGGGACTTCTGGTAACTGTACTGTTATCCCTGTTCACCGTTGCGATCGGTTTTGTGCTCGCACTGATCCTTGCGCTGATGCGTATGTCAAACATCCGTCCGTTCCGCGCTCTCGCAGTAGACCGTAATGGACATCTGAGAGAGGGAGGACCGCTGGTATGGCTCTCAAAATTCAATCCCCTTTCTTTTATCGCAACTGCATACGTTGAGATCCTTCGTTCCACACCTGTACTGGTACAGATCTTCATCATCTACTATGGTGTGTTCGGAATGATCGACCTTCCGTCTTTCCAGATGTTTGGATTTATCAAATTCAACAGATTTTTCCCTGGTGTCGTTGCACTTGGAATGAACTCCGGTGCTTACCTCTGTGAGATCATCCGTGCAGGTATCCAGTCCATCGATCAGGGACAGACAGAGGCAGCCCGTTCTCTGGGACTTTCTCAGACAATGAACCTGCGTTACATCATTCTTCCGCAGGCACTCAAGAATATCCTTCCGGCGATTGCAAATGAATTCGTTGTTATCATCAAGGAATCTGCGATTACATACACCATCGGTGTGCAGGATATCATGTCTGCAGTAAACGCAGTCAAAGGTGCGACCTTTATCATCATCGAGCCTCTGCTGGTAGCAACAGCGATCTATTTCTGCCTGTGCTTCCCGACCTCCAAACTGATCGCATATTTCGAAAGGAGAATGAGCCATGGCGACAAACGATAGTATGATCCAGGTAAAAAACCTCAAGAAACATTATCACAGGGGCGCGATCAAGGCTCTGGATGATGTGACAGTCAACATCAACAAAGGTGATGTTATGGTAGTCATCGGACCGTCAGGTTCCGGTAAATCCACTTTTCTTCGAAGCCTGAACCTTCTGGAAGAGCCGACAGACGGTGAGATCATCTTCAACGGTGTGGATATCACCAAGAAGAAATACAAGGACGCTTCCGGCAAGACTGTAAAGCTCAACATCGACGATCTTCGTCAGAAAATGGGAATGGTGTTCCAGCATTTTAACCTGTTCCCGCATATGACAATCCTTGACAACATGACCCTGGCACCTATGAAGGTCAAAGGCGTTTCCAAAGAAGATGCCGAGAAAAAAGCTCTGGAGCTTCTTGCACGTGTAGGGCTTGCTGACCGTGCCAATGCATATCCGATCCAGCTTTCCGGCGGACAGAAACAGCGTGTTGCGATTGTCCGTGCACTTGCAATGGAACCGGAAGTCATGCTGTTTGACGAGCCGACTTCCGCACTTGACCCGGAGATGGTAGGAGAGGTTCTGGATGTTATGAAAGAACTTGCGAAGGAAGGCATGACCATGGTCGTGGTAACACACGAGATGGGATTTGCAAGAGAGGTTGGAAACCGTGTACTTTTTATGGCAGACGGAAAACTTCTCGTAGATGGAACTCCGTCAGAAATCTTTGATAACCCGAGCAACCCGCGTCTGCAGGAATTTTTATCCAAAGTTTTATAAAATCAACAAAGATTAACGAGAAGGTAACCGGAAGATTCTGGTTGCCTTTTCGTGAATAAAGATAAATCATGTCGAAAGAAGGTATTATATTATGACAGCAGAAAAACAGTCTGCACTGCAGACGATCGAAGAAAAAAAATCTCTGATCACCGGTATCGCAGATAAGATCTGGGGATTTGCAGAGCTTTCCCTCCAGGAATTTAAGTCAGCCGAAACCTACTGCGAAGCTCTGGAAAAAGAGGGATTCGAAGTGGAGCGTGGAACCAGCAATATCGAGACGGCTTTTGCGGCATCTTATGGCCACGGACGTCCGTATATCGGAATCCTCGCAGAGTATGACGCGCTTTCAGGGCTTTCTCAGGAAGCAGGTGCAACTGAGCGAAAAGAGATCCACGTCGGCGGTAACGGCCATGGATGCGGACATAACATCCTTGGTGCAGGAGCTTTTGCGGCAGCACTTGGAGTGAAAGCATATCTTGAGAAAAATGACATTTCCGGAACCGTGATCCTCTATGGCTGTCCGGGAGAAGAGGGCGGTGCTGCAAAGGCATTCATGGCGCGTGACGGAGTCTGGAAAAAACTCGACGCAGCCCTTACCTGGCATCCGGAAGACGTCAATGAAGTTGCAACCGGTTCCTCCAACTCCTGTATCCAGACACAGTACAAGTTTACAGGAATCGCCTCTCACGCGGCAGGAGCCCCGGAGATGGGACGAAGCGCCCTTGATGCAGTAGAACTTATGAATATTGGCGTGCAGTTTTTGAGAGAGCATATGAGTGACAAGGCAAGGATCCATTATGCGATCACAGACGCAGGCGGATGCAGCCCGAACGTGGTACAGCCTCGTGCAAGCGTTCTCTATATGGTGCGTTCCAATCATGTGGCTGAGGCGGTAGAACTCCAGAAACGTGTCGACAAGATCGCAGAAGGCGCAGCTCTGATGACAGAGACCACTTACGAGAAGAAATTTATCGACGGACTTGCCGATACCGTGAGCAACTTTGCCCTTGAGCGTGTCCTCTATAAAAACTTCAAAGAACTGGGCGTTCCGCAGTACACAGACGAGGAGAATGCTTTCGCAGATGCACTCGCGGAAACCTACGATCACAGTGCAGTTCCTGGTGTTGCGGCAGAAAACGACGAGGAAGCGAAAGAACAGGTGGAGAAGATGCAGAAAGAATACGGACATGCGATGAATGCATTCCTGACACCTCTCTATCAGAAAGATGCGTTCAAAGCAGGGTCTACGGATGTTGGAGATGTAAGCTGGCTGACCCCGACAGCGCAGATCCACGTTGCGGCATGGCCAAACGGCTGCCCGGGTCACAGCTGGCAGAATGTTTCCTGTGACCGCACAGAGATCGGTCATAAAGCAGCCCTGTGTGCAGGAAAAGTCCTCGCAGCGACCGCGATCGATCTGTTTGAAGATACTTCACTTTTGGATGAAGCAAGAGCAGAGTTTGAAAAACGTACAAAAGATGGCTATGTATGCCCGATCCCGAAAGATGCAGTGCCGGTCATCCCGGACTGATCTGGACGATAAAAGAAGATAAAAAAGAACCGGCTCCGGTGCAGGATAAAGCACACGGGAAACCGGTTCTATTTGATTGCGGAATAAAATCCTGTTATTCGGCTTCTTCCATTTGGGCACGAAGGGCACTTAATTCCTTCATTTCCTTATAACAGTATTTGATGATCTCCTTACGGGTGATGATGCCGATAAAAGACCCCTTGTCATCTATGACAGGAACATAGTTCTGGTTGATGGCACGATCCAGAAGATTCTCCATATCTGCGTCCGCATGAACCGGCTTGTAAGTGGCACGGCGCGGGATCGCCATAATGGAAACATCCTCCATCTGCTTCAGGTCTGTGATATTGATGTTGAGACGCTTGATTCCCCACAGAAGATCTCCTTCGGAGATCGTTCCGGTGTATTTACCTTCTTTGTTAAGGATCGGGATACAGGAGAATTTGCGGTGCTCCATCTTCTCGACGGTCTGACGAAGTGTTTCGTCCTCAAATATATAAGCAACGTCACTCTTAGGTGTTAAAAAAAACAAAATATTCACAATCAGTACCTCTGTCTTTCTATACTCATTCAGTGTATCTGGCTTGGTTTATAGTTCAGATGCTCTTATTATGATAGTATGCAGGGTACAGAATGTCAATTGTTTAAATATTAAAATTTGGTGAAAAATCACTATAAATCCTGAAAAACAAGAAGGTTTTACAGCAGATTTACTCCGCCTTCCTCTGCAGCTTTGCGCACAGATTCCGGCCAGATGGATACATGTACTTCACCGATATGAGCTTTGCGGAGGAAGAACATACAGATACGGGACTGGCCGATACCGCCGCCGATGGTGTATGGCAGTTCTTTGTTAAGGATCGCTTTCTGGAATGGAAGCTCTCTGCGGTCGTCACAGCCTGCTTCTGTGAGCTGGGAGTCAAGAGAATCCTCATCAACACGAATACCCATAGAAGAAAGCTCCAGAGCGATATCAAGAACCGGATAGTATACAAGGATATCTCCGTTCAGTTCCCAGTCATCGTAGTCCGGGGCACGTCCGTCGTGACGCTCTCCGTTGGATAAGGTCTTACCAACCTGCATAAGGAAGACAGCACCTTTCTCCCTGACGATCTTGTATTCTCTTTCCTTTGGTGTCAGGTCAGGATACATGTCAACCAGTTCCTGAGTGGAAACGAAAGCGATTTCTTTAGGAAGGATCTCTTCAATGTAGTCATACTGGACAGCCATGTATTTCTCTGTCTTGCGGAGAACGCTGTAGATGGAGCGAACGGTGTTGATCAGAGTTTCCATGGTACGTTCTTCTTTGGAGATGATCTTCTCCCAGTCCCACTGGTCTACATAGACGGAGTGGATGTTGTCGAGATCTTCATCACGACGGATCGCGATCATGTCAGTATACAGTCCTTCGCCGTGAGCGAAGCCATATTTCTTGAGTGCGTAGCGTTTCCATTTGGCAAGGGAGTGTACGATCTCAGCGTTTTCTTTTTCTTCCTGTCCTTTGATGTCAAAGCTTACAGGACGTTCTACGCCATTCAGGTTATCGTTGAGGCCTGAAGACGGGGATACAAAAACCGGTGCAGAAACACGAAGAAGATTCAGCTTCTGGGCGAGGGTCTGCTGGAAAAAGTCTTTGACTGTTTTAATTGCAACCTGTGTATCATGCAGACTCAGATCTGAATGATAACCGGCAGGGATTTTAATTTCATCCATAATATTTCCTCCTCAAATTTTACTAGGCTTAATTATAGCAAGAAATTTTCTGTATTGCAATTTTAACCTTGCATTATTTTGAAAATGAGTCTAAAATAAATGTTACTGTCCGCATGATCTGACCACGTAAATGATGTTTGGATGACGGTCCACAGGTGACTTTATGCGGTGCAAACAAATGTTCAGAATATGGCAAAAACAAGGGGAAATTTCAGACAATAAAAAATGAAATATCCCCTTTTATTTTACATGATGTTGTGGTATACTCTCATAAGCGATACAAGATATGGGGAAGGCGAAAAGAATAGAAAAGCCTTATATTATAGCAAACAGGAGAGACAAAGGTATGATCTATGTAATCAAAAAAGACGGCACGCGAGAAGAATTTGATCCGCAGAAGATCGTCAAGGCGGTAAATAAATCAGCCGCACGTATTCTTTATAAATTTTCAGATGAAGAGAAGGAATTTATCTGCCAGTTCGCGCAGGAACATGCAGATTCTCTCGGAAAGAACGAGATCGAGATCCAGGAGATGCACAATATCGTAGAGGGCGCACTGGAGCGTGTGAATCCGGCAGTTGCCAAGAGTTACCGCGATTACCGCAACTACAAGCTGGATTTTATCCATATGATGGATGATGTCTATACCAAGAGCCAGGCGATCCGCTATATCGGTGACAAGAGTAATGCGAATACAGATAGTGCTCTTGTTGCGACCAAGAGAAGCCTGATCTTTAACGAACTGAACAAGGAATTATACAGGAAGTTTTTTATGAACCGCAATGAGCTGCAGGCATGCAAGGACGGATACATCTATATTCACGATCAGTCTGCACGACTGGACACGATGAACTGCTGCCTGTTTGATGTGGGGGCAGTTTTAAGCGGCGGTTTCGAGATGGGGAATGTCTGGTACAACGAGCCGAAGACACTGGATACTGCATTTGATGTCATGGGTGATATCATCCTGAGTACAGCAGCACAGCAGTACGGCGGCTTTACAGTGCCGGAGGTCGACAAGATCCTCGGACCGTACGCACAGAAGAGTTATGACAAATACGTCAGCGAATTTATGAAATACTCCGATGAGAACTGGACCGGCAGAGAAGAGAGAGCTATCGAGTACGCGCTGGACAAAGTCCGGAGAGATTTTGATCAGGGATGGCAGGGAATCGAGTACAAGCTGAATACGGTAGGTTCTTCCCGTGGTGACTATCCGTTTGTTACTGTGACACTCGGACTTGGTACAGGTCAGTTCGAGAAGATGTGTAATATTTCTCTTCTGCAGGTGCACAAGGGCGGTCAGGGTAAGAAAGGCCATAAGAAGCCGGTTCTTTTCCCTAAGATCGTATTTCTGTATGATGAGAATCTTCATGGACCGGGCAAACCGTGCGAGGACATCTTTGAGGAGGGCGTTGACTGCTCCTCCAAGACCATGTATCCGGACTGGCTTTCTCTGACTGGCAAGGGCTATATCGCAAGCATGTACAAGCAGTATGGCAAGGTTATCAGCCCGATGGGATGCCGTGCATTCTTAAGTCCATGGTATGAGAGAGGCGGCATGTATCCGGCAGATGAGAATGACAAGCCTGTATTTGTAGGACGTTTCAATATCGGTGCAGTCAGTCTTCATCTTCCGATGATCCTGGCGAAAGCAAGAGCAGAGAGCAGAGATTTTTACGAGGTTCTTGATTTTTACCTGCAGATGATCCGAAATCTCCACATCCGCACCTATGAGTACCTGGGACAGATGAGAGCATCCACGAACCCGCTTGCTTACTGTGAGGGCGGTTTCTACGGCGGTCATCTCAAACCGAACGAAAAGATCGGCAAGATCCTCAAACCGATGACAGCTTCCTTCGGGATCACAGCCCTGAATGAGCTTCAGGAGCTTTACAACGGCAAATCTATCCGCGAGGATGGACAGTTTGCACTGGAAGTACTGAAATATATCAATGACAAAGTAAACCAGTTCAAGCAGGAGGACGGATACCTCTATGCGATCTACGGAACACCGGCAGAGAGCCTCTGTGGTCTTCAGGTTGAGCAGTTCCGCAAGATGTATGGAATCGTAGAGGGTGTTTCTGACAGACCGTATGTCAGCAATAGCTTCCACTGCCATGTTACCGAGGATGTGACTCCGATTGAGAAACAGGATCTGGAGGGACGTTTTTGGGAACTCTGCAACGGCGGTAAGATCCAGTATGTCCGTTATCCGATCGGCTACAACAAAGAAGCCATCCGTACCCTGATCCGCAGAGCGATGGACCTGGGCTATTATGAGGGTGTAAACCTTTCTCTGGCTTACTGCGATGACTGCGGTCACCAGGAGCTGGAAATGGACGTATGCCCGGTATGCGGCTCACGTAACCTGACAAAGATCGACCGTATGAACGGATATCTTTCCTATAGCCGTGTTCATGGTGACACACGATTGAATGAAGCGAAGATGGCCGAGATCGCAGAGCGTAAATCTATGTAAGCAGATAGAGTTTTAAGTATACAAAAAGAGTACAGATATGACGAAAGTGAAAGTCATGTCTGTACTCTTTTTGGTATATAAGGAGAAATTTATTTCTTCTTAGGTGTTACCGGCGGCAGCTCGCAGTAGTAAGCGATGCCAAGTGGTGTTACAAGAAGCGGGTGGACAGGACGGTAGACCGGAAGTTTGAGTTTCTTCTCGAATACGGTCGTGAATTCTTTGAAGCTGGCAGAACCGCCTACGACGTAAACCGCAGGGACCTCATATCCCTGGAGAAATCTTTCGGTGATTGTTGCCATCTTCTCAACAGTAGCCTTGATAACAGGAAAAATCTCAGCTTCCTTTTCAGGGTCAGTCTTGAGAACTTCAGCGTCCTCGTAAGGAATCTTGTAATGACCTGCAACGGTCATGGTCATGTGGCTTCCGCCTGTTGCCTCATCGTCGGTATAGATGACCTTGCCATCCTTGAGGATGCTGATTCCGGTAGTGCCGCCGCCGACATCGACAACTGCACCGTCAGTGATCTTGAGCACGGCAGAAGCAGCAGTCGGTTCATCTACGATGTTGGTTACTTCAAAACCGGCTCCTTCGAGGACATAGCCGATGCTTTTGATACTGCCCTCGGAAACTCCTGGAGGGATCGCTGCGGCACCGTAGAGAAGCTCCGTGCCGAGTTTTTCTTCAAGCTCATTTTTAAGTTTGGTGACAAGCTGAACGGACTCATAATAATTGACGATCACACCGTCACGGATCGCATGGGAAGGAGCAGAAGCTCCGGCAATCGGGCGGTTGTTGCTGTCCACAACAGCAAGTACGGTATTGGCAGTACCAAGGTCAACGCCGACTTTGAGCCTGCCACGGTAATTTTTGCATTCGCCGGTCCGCACCAGTTCTGCAAAATTAGATAAAGTTCTGTTTTTCAGTTCCATTTTTGCTACTCCATTTCTGCGAAAAAATATCGAATCTGCTATTTATTATATAGGAAATGACAGAAAAAAACAATGAATGGAGGAGAAAACTTTGAAAATTGTGCGACTGCTTGTTACTGTTCACAGGTAGTATCCCGCGAGGTGTTTTGCCATGAATATGGCAAAATCCCGAGACATACAGGGCAAAATCCCATCACCGAAGGTGATTTGGAATGGATTTTGACCAAGTTACTGTGAACGGAGTGAACAGTAACGACTGCTTTGGAGAGAGACAAAAAAGAGCTGCCAGTAACATGGCAGCCCGTAAATTCAGGATCTGGATGGTTTTATAAGGTTTTTGACAGTCCCTTCATATAGGTGATCGCCAGAGTTTTGTCCTCCGGACTCAGTGCAGTAAAAAGTTTCAGACACTGTGCCTGGTCAGAAGTAAGCCCTTTGCTGCTGTTTCCTGGATCAAAAAAGTCGGTAATGGAGATGCCGAACCCGGAGCAGAGTTTCTGCAGAGTAGGAAGGGAAGGCATATTATGTTTGTTTATCATTGTACTGAGCGTGGAATACGCGATTCCGGATACTTTCGCCAGTTGATAGTAAGACCAGTTACGCTCATCGCATAATTCCTGGATACGATCCAAAGGATTTAATTCTGTCATTATAAGTCACCTCATCGTCATTTGTGCGTGTAAAAAACTAGTAAATACTTCCTATATATATTAACGAAATAGTGCCTAAGTGGAAAGATTAGATTAAACGACACAAATGACACGCTGATACGATGCACAAAAGAAGAACGCCGCCTGCACGGGATGCACAGGGCAGCGTTCTGATATGGTTGGGGGATATACCGTAATTATTTGAGGATAGTTCCGGTTTTTTCTCTGTAGCCGTCTTTGGCGTGAGCGATGTCCGTGATGATCGCACGGCGGTTTTCGCCTTTGCTGAGGAAGGAAAGACCTGCCTCGATCTTAGGAAGCATGGAGCCTGCAGCAAACTGACCTTCATCGATGTATTTCTGTGCTTCTTCTGCGGAAAGCGCACCGAGGTAGGTTTCATGGTCAGTATCTTTGTTGAGGCTGACTTTCTCAACACTAGTGAGGATCAGAAGAGTATCTGCGTTCAGCTCCTCTGCAAGAAGTCCGCTTGCAAAATCCTTCTCAATGATGGCACTTGCACCATGGAGGTTGATTCCCTGTTCCATAACAGGAATTCCGCCGCCGCCGGCTGCGATCACGACCTGACCGGCATCTGTAAGGGCACGTACTGTCTCGATCTCGACGATGCGCTGCGGCTTCGGAGCTGCAAGGATACGGCGGTATTCGCCAGGTGCAGTCTCGGTAACAAAGTTACCCTTATCTTCCTCTGCCTCCGCTTCCTCTGCGTTGAGGACACGACCGATCACCTTCTCAGGTTCACCGAAAGCATCATCGTATGGATCGATAACAACCTGGGTCAGGATCGTGGCAACCGGTTTGTAAATACCGCGGGAGATGAGCTCAGCACGGATCGCATTCTGGAGGTCATATCCGATGTAACCCTGGCTCATGGCAGAGCAGACAGACATCGGAGCAAAAGTGTAATCCGGATGTGCTTTACCGAATTCATTCATTGCTGTGTGGATCATGCCGACCTGTGGTCCGTTACTGTGGGAGATGACAACACGTGTGCCTTCTTCTACAAGATCTGCAATTGCTTTAGCAGTTTCTCTGGTAGCAAGTTTCTGTTCTGGAAGTGTTGTGCCAAGGGCTTTGTGACCAAGAGCAACAACTACGGTTTTTTCGCTCATATGGATTCCTCGTTTCTTTTCAGTTTTGGTATAACTTGGTGTGAATAATTATCTATATTATAAAAGAATGGGCGTGGAATTGCAATAAAAAGATAGAATACATCCCCTTGGCATGATATACTGACAGAATAGGAGGTTAAAAGCATGAACTATACAATCAAAAATCAGAAACTAACTCTGGAGATATCATCCAGAGGAGGGGAATTTCAGTCGATCCGTGACGCACAGGGCAGAGAATATCTCTGGCAGGGGGATGCTGCAACATGGACAGACAGAGGACCGAATCTTTTTCCTTATATAGGAAGGATGACCGATCAGAGTTATACATACCAGGGACAGACGTATCATATGGATATACATGGATTTCTTCCAACTGCAGAGCTGAACCTGGTGGAACACAAAGAAGAGGAACTGACACTGAGACTGGAGGATTCACCGGAAACGGAAAGACAATATCCGTTTAAATTTGTGCTGGATATTACATGGAAACTGGAAAATGAAAAAATTTCGATTACTTATCTTGTAAAAAATACAGATGACAAAACCATATATTTTGGCATCGGAGGACATCCGGGTTTTCAGATCCCGTTTGAAGATGACCTGAAATTTGAAGATTATCGAATTGATTTTGGCGAGGGAGCCAAACCACGCCGCATCCTTCTTTCAGAGGACTGTTTTGTACTGGAAAAGGATGAACCATTGCAGCTTGTACAGGGGCGATACCTGAATCTGGAACATACATTGTTCGACAATGATGCGATCGTATTAAAAAATATGCCAGAAGAAATAAGGATCAACAGTGAAAAAGGCGAGAAAGAGATTCGAGTTGCATTTCCGGATATGGATTATCTGGGATTCTGGCACTGGCCACATGCGGAAGTAGATTATATGTGTGTAGAACCATGGAGTTCCCTTCCTTCCCGCAAAAATATCGTAGAAGATCTGGAGAAACAGAAGAACCTGCATGCTCTGAAATCTGGAGAAGAGTACAGAAACACATGGAGCATTATGCTCACTACACTAGATAGGATAAAATAATACAAAAAGGAGACGGCAGTTATGAAAAGATCAGAAATCAACAAAGCATTAAAAGACTTGGAAAATATGCTGAGGGAATATCAATATTTCCTTCCGAAGTTTGCAGATTTCACGCCGGAAGAATGGAAATCAAAGGGGCATGAGTTTGATGAGATCCGTGACAACATGCTGGGATGGGATATCACAGATTATGGTCTCGGAAAGTTTGATGAAGTAGGATTTTCACTGTTTACGATCCGTAACGGAAATCTTAAGATGCAGGATAAATATAAAAAACCATACGCAGAAAAATTTCTCTATTTAAAAGAGGGACAGTACGCTCCGAATCATTTTCACTGGTACAAGATGGAGGATATCATCAACAGAGGCGGTGGAAACATCCTGATCCGTGTTTTTAATTCTCTGCCGGATGAGTCTATTGATAAGCAGAATGATGTGACAGTCCATATCGACGGAGAGACCAGAGTAGTTCCGGCAGGCACGCAGGTCCGCCTGGAACCGGGAATGAGCATCAGCATTATGCAGGGAATGTACCATGATTTTGAAGTAGAACCGGGAACAGGTGCAGTCCTGATCGGAGAAGTCAGCCAGTGTAATGATGACAATACCGACAACCGCTTCGAACCGCCAGTAGGTCGTTTCCCGGAAATTGAGGAAGACGAGCCGCCATACCGTCTTCTGTGCAATGAATACCCGCCTGCACCGGAGAAATAAAGACATAAGGAAAAGCCGCCTGAACTCAGGCGACCTGTTTCCTTAACTTTTTTGAGGGGGGAGATAGAGAGTGGTTATTCATCTATCCAAGACCTATTATAAGAAATAAATGTGTGCAAACTGTGTACGGATTCTAAAAGAAATCGAAATTTTATAAATAAATCTTAAATAAATTTTATAATTACAGGATATCCTTGTATATCTGAGCAGAACATGTTACATTCATTAAGTCGGAATCTTATTTCGCAGGATTCCATTTGAGAGTTATTTTTTCTTATCGTCGTTCGACGAAAACATTCCATTTTTGATTAGATCTGTAAACAGAACGGAAGGGAAGGGGAGATGCCTATGACTGTGTGAACATATTCCTGGACAGAAACAACAGTAAAGCAGAGTAAAAAGGAGTATGTTTTTATGAAAAATAAAATATGGAGAAACTGGAAAATGACAGGTGCAGCCCTTATCATGTCCTGTTCGCTTCTGATGGGAAGTGGGAGTGCGGTTCTGGGAGCAGAGTTGGCGGAAAGTGATATTTTTCTGGAAGATGCGGAAGAAATAAATCCGCCCGAAGAGTCTGAGACAGAACAGGAGCTGGATTTGGCAGAAGTGGTGGATGAGATAAGGACAATGGAAGCAGCGGAAACTCTGGAAATAACCGAAATACCGGAAATTACAGAATCTCCCACTGCAACAGATATACCGCCGTTCACCGATTCGGAGGAAAAGGATCAGACACCATCGTACAAAATGTGGATAACCCCGCAGCAGACCCAGATCAAAGCAGGGAAAGAACTGCTCTATACGATCTCAGTGGAAAACACGGGCAAATGTCCTCTCAAAAACATCTGTCTTCAGAGCACTTTTTCGGATACATCGCTGGAGGGAACATGGGAAGAAGCAGAAGATGCAGAAATCCAGGAAAAGAACCTGAAACTGGAAAAGCTGGAAACAGGGATAAAAAAAGAATTTTATTTTTCTGTACAGCTTCCAGAGACACAGTCGGGAAAGATCTGCCTGTATCTGAATGGAACTGCAGAGTATGAAGAGGAAGAAACGGGCGAACTTCGAAGCCTTGTCTCAGTGGAACAAAGCAGTGAGACAGAAATCCTCCCGCTCAAAGCAGATTTTCAGGTCACAAAGACGGCTGACCGCACAATGGCAGTGCCGGGAGATAAAGTCACTTTTCAGATATGCATCCGAAACACCGGGGAGAGGACACTTCACTCCGTGGTAACGACAGAAAAATTTCAGCTTCAGAATGTTCCGGTGCGGTTTCTGGAAGCAGAAGGGATCGTACTGAACAAAGCCAGGACGAAAGCACGGATCGAGAAGATCGAGCCAGGGTGTTCTGTGGGGCTTCTGGCGGAGGTGACGCTTCCGGAGAAACTGAAAGACCAGAAACTTGTAAATGAGGTCAGCGTGACAACAACAGAAACAGGGGAACGAAAAGTAACATCAAAGACTGAGATCGAGGTATACAGGACAGCAGAGACACCAACACCAGAACCAGAGGCAGTTTCAGATGAAGGTGCACCAAACCAGAATGCAGAGAAAAAAGGGCAGGCAGCTTCCACGCATCCAAAAACCGGGGATCCCATGAAGCCTGTCCTGTGGCTCATGATGATCCCCGGTTCCCTTCTCGCGGCTGGCTGGGTGCGCAGCCGGATGCGAAACTAGATTAAATAAGATTACAGATTACAGGATATCAATGTGTTCTCCTGCAAGAGCTTTGTTCATGCTTCGAACAGCACAGAATTTACCGCACATACTGCAGGTATCACTGTGGTCGTCCTCCGGAAGACGGTCGTCGCGGATCGCTTTGGCTGTCTCCGGGTCGAGGGCGCAGGCAAACTGTGCATCCCAGTCAAGAACACGGCGTGCATCAGCCATCTTGTCATCGATATCTCTGGCGTGCGGGATACCTTTGGCGATATCTGCCGCATGGGCTGCGATCTTGGAAGCGATGATTCCCTGTTTAACATCATCAACATTCGGAAGTGCCAGATGTTCAGCCGGTGTTACATAGCAGAGGAAAGCAGCTCCGTTCATAGCGGCAACGGCACCACCGATCGCTGCTGTGATGTGGTCATAGCCAGGTGCGATATCTGTAACGAGAGGTCCAAGTACATAGAATGGAGCACCCATGCAGATAGTCTGCTGTACTTTCATGTTGGCTGCAACCTGATCGAGAGGAACGTGTCCCGGTCCCTCGACCATAACCTGTACGTTGTGATCCCATGCGCGTTTGGTGAGCTCACCAAGACGGACAAGCTCCTCGATCTGGCATACATCAGTAGCGTCAGCAAGGCATCCCGGACGGCAGGCATCTCCGAGGGAGATCGTCACGTCATGCTCTTCACAGATATCAAGGATCTCATCGAAGTATTCATAGAACGGGTTTTCTTCGCCGGTCATGCTCATCCATGCGAAGACAAGGCTTCCGCCACGGCTTACGATATTCATTTTACGTTTGTGCTTCTTGATCTGTTCGATAGTCTTGCGGGTGATTCCACAGTGAAGAGTAACGAAGTCAACGCCATCTTCTGCGTGCAGACGGATCACATCGATGAAATCATGAGCAGTCAGTTCAGAGAGGTCTCTCTGATAGTGGATGACACTGTCATATACCGGAACAGTTCCGATCATTGCCGGACATTCATGTGTCAGTTTCTGACGGAATGGCTGTGTGTTTCCATGGCTGGAGAGGTCCATGATCGCTTCAGCACCGAGGTCTACGGCTTTCATGACTTTCTGCATTTCAATGTCATAATCCTTGCAGTCTCTGGATACACCAAGGTTTACATTGATCTTGGTGCGGAGCATGCTTCCGACACCTTCCGGGTTCAGGCAGGTGTGGTGTTTGTTCGCACAGATGGCAACCTTACCTTCTGCTACGAGCTGCATCATTTTTTCTACAGGCATGTGTTCCTTTTCTGCAACGGTTTTGATCTGTGGTGTTACGATGCCTTTTCTTGCGGCATCCATCTGAGTTGTATACTGAGTCATAAGTTTCCTCCTGTTTATGTAAAATTTAAAAGTGTTTAATTGTAAAAATAAGAAGTATGCTGTCCACCGAGGGCATGGTCTACCGGTCCGTGACCATTTCCGAGATCAAGGTTTACCCGGAGTGCTTCTGTAAGATATTCCTTGGCTTTGGCAACAGCATCACCGAGGGAATATCCCTTGGCGAGATTGGCTGCGATCGTGCTGGAAAGCGTGCAGCCTGTTCCGTGTGAATTCGGATTGTCAATACGTTCACCTTTGATCCAGAGCGTTTCGTCTCCGGTGTAGAGGAGATCGTTTGCATGGTCGGTTCTGTGTCCGCTTTTGAGAAGAATCGCACAGTGGAATCTTGCAAAAAGCTCCCGGCATGCGTGTTCCATGGAACTGTCATCATTGATGAGAAGTCCGGTCAGAACCTCAGCCTCCGGGATATTCGGTGTGATGAGCTCTGCCAGCGGGAAAAGTTCTGCCTTGAGTGTTTCTTCGGCTTCCGGTTCCATCAGACGATGTCCGCTTGTAGACACCATGACCGGATCCAGGACAATATGTTCCGGTTTGTACTGGCGGAGTTTGGCAGCAACACATTCCATAGCCTCCGGGGACGGAAGCATGCCGATCTTGACGGCATCCGGGAAAATATCAGAAAATACGGCATCCATCTGTGCGGCGATAAAATCAGCCGGTGTTTCCAGAATCCCATATACTCCGGTAGTGTTCTGGGCAGTCAGGGCAGTGATCACACTGGAAGCGTAGACACCGTTCATGGTGATCGCCTTGATATCCGCCTGAATGCCTGCGCCGCCGCTGGAATCGCTTCCTGCGATAGTCAGTACTGTTTTCTTTTTCATAGTGGTTCTCCTCCTGTTGCAAATAATTTTTTTATAAACGAGCGGAAAAAAATATTTTCTGCTCGGTCATATCCATGAGTGACATGTGGAACTGTCCGATGCCGCCGCTATTCTGATCTGTATGTCTTCCGGCTTCCTCTGAAATTTCCTTCCAGAGCTGACCGGCCGTGGACGCTGCCTCGAAGGCAGATGCTTCGCTGCAACAGAACAGGGCACACAGGGCAGAGAGCATGCAGCCGCCGCCCGTGATCCGGCAGAGCCTTGGATCGCCGCCACTAAGCAAAATGGTCTGTTCGCCGTCTGATACGACATCTGTTTTTCCTGTAATAAAAAAGGTGCAGTTATAAAGTCTGGCAGCAGTCCGCGCGAGTTGTGTCAGGTCCTGCGCATCCATATGCAGGCTGCTTTCCACGCCGCCGTGGGAAAAATGTGTTTCCTGTTCCGAATGAAAAGAACAGAGTACAGCCGCTTCTTCCTGATTGCAGCGGACCACAGCCGGATGCACATGATCCAGAAGCTTCCGGAGTTCTCTCCGGCGAAAAGAACTTCCGCCCACACCGACCGGATCGAGAACAACAGGATGACCAAGCTGATTGGCACGTTTCCCGGCAAGGATGCACGCCCGGATCTTGGCTTCATCAGGGACACCGGTGTTTAGAAGGGTTCCCTGACAGAAAGTAGTGATCTCAGCAGCCTCCTGTTCATCCTGCGCCATCACGGCACTTCCGCCGGCAGCGAGAAGGATGTTTGCAACATCATTCATCGTGACCGGATTGGTCAGACAGTGGATCTTTGGTTGTTTCCTAAGGATCGCAGCCAGAATTTCGTTTCTTTCCATAAATTACCTCATTACTGTGTCAAGCACCTGGCTTTTCTCGAAGATGCGGAGAAGCACATAGGCGAGGATGCTGCCTGCCAGAGTGGAGATAAAGAACGGGATCATGTATACCGTAAATCCGGCAGGGGCAAGTCCCATGGCGAAACGTGCAACCGGGTAAGCGGCAAGTCCGCCGAGAACGCCGGTTCCAAGTGCTTCCGCAGCACAGGTGAGACTTAATTTCCTGGTGAAATGGTACATAAGTCCACAGCACAGGGCTCCAACCATGCTTCCCGGAAAAGCAAGAAAACTTCCGATCCCGAGTAGATTTCGGATCAGGCTTGCACAGAATGCAATGCCGATCCCCCACCACGGTCCGAGAAGGACGGCAGAGAATACATTGACCATATGCTGTACCGGAGCACATTTGCTTCCGGCAACCGGAACACTTAAGAAGCTTCCAACTACGGCTGCTGCTGTCAGTACACCGGCAACGGCGAGCTTCTGTGCGGCATGTGTATTGCTCTTTGACATTGGTTTGACCTCCTTTGTTAATTATGAAACATCTGGTCTGAAAAATTAGCGCAAAAAAAGGAGAAATCCGCGGGGGAATTCTCCTGAAAAATCTTCGGTATTTCCCTACGTTGGCATTATCCAAATCAGGTTATGGGTCGAAACCAGTCAGTTTCCTCTCAGCCAGCTTCAGCCAGCTCCCCTGTTTCATATATTTTACGCTACTATTATACAGCCCATTACAGGATATGACAAGAAAAAATTCGAACCGCTTTTTATAAAAAACGGACACAGACCGGACATTGAAAAAGACTTCGACCTGTGATATCCTATAATGGAGTATATCCCGAAGTGAGGAGGATCAGAATAAATATGAAAGTTTCATCATTATTAGAGAGATTGGAATATACCTGCTGCCAGGGCAGCGTGGAGCAGGAAGTCAGTACTGTAGAGTATGATTCCCGCAAAGTGATCGAGAATTCTCTGTTCATCTGTATCAAAGGTGCAGTTGTGGACGGACATAAATTTGTACCGGATGTAGTTGCGAAAGGAGCAAAGACACTGGTAGTCCAGGACGATGTGGAAGCACCGCAGGATGTCACTGTGATCAAGGTAGAAGATACACGCTATGCAATGGCGTTCATTTCTGCCGCATATTTCGGACATCCGGCAGAACAGCTCAAGACCATCGGAATCACAGGAACCAAAGGAAAGACCACAACCACCTACATGGTCAAATCCATCCTTGAAAACGCCGGATACAAAGTCGGCCTGATCGGAACCATCGAGGCGATCATCGGTGACGAGGTGATCCCGGCAGCCAACACAACTCCGGAATCTTTTGTCGTTCAGAAATATTTCCGCAAGATGGTAGATGCAGGATGTGACTGTGTAGTAATGGAAGTTTCTTCACAGGGACTGATGCTTCACAGAACACAGGGCTTTGTTTTTGACTACGGTATCTTTACAAATATCGAACCCGATCATATCGGACCGAACGAGCACAGAGATTTCGCACATTATCTTGCCTGCAAATCCATGCTTCTCCGTCAGTGCAAAGTCGGCATCGTAAACCGCGATGATGAGCACTTTGAGAAGATTATCGAAGGCCATACCTGCAATCTGGAGACTTATGGATTTTCACCGGAGGCAGACCTTCGCGCAGAAGATGCACATATGGTCGGCGGCAAGGGATATCTGGGAATTTCCTACCATGTCAAAGGTCTTATGGACTTCCCGGTAGAAATCGATATTCCAGGTAAATTCAGCATTTACAATTCCCTGACTGCGATCGCCATCTGCCGTCATTTCAAGGTTTCCCAGGAAAACATCATCAAAGCTCTCAAAGTAGCGAGAGTCAAAGGGCGTATCGAGATGATCAAGGTATCCGATGAGTTTACTCTGATGATCGATTATGCACACAATGCGATGGCGCTGGAGAGTCTTCTCACAACTCTGAGAGAATATCATCCGCACAGACTGGTGTGCCTGTTCGGCTGTGGAGGAAACCGTGCAAAATCCCGTCGTTATGAAATGGGTGAGGTTTCCGGAAGAATGGCAGATCTGACTATCATTACTTCAGACAACCCGAGATTCGAGGAGCCACAGGCGATCATCGACGACATCAAGACAGGAATTGCCAAAACAAACGGCAAATACGTAGAGATCTGTGACCGTAAGGAAGCGATCGCCTATGCGATCCATCATGGAGAGCCGGGCGATATCATTGTCCTTGCCGGAAAGGGACATGAAGATTACCAGGAGATCAAAGGAAAGAAGTATCCTATGGATGAAAGAGTTCTGATCGCAGAGATTCTGAAGGAGGATCAGGAAAAAGATCAATGATGTATGCAGATATCATTGTAGATATTTCCCATGAGAAACTGGATCGGAGTTTTCAGTACCGCGTTCCGCAGGAACTGGAAAGCCAGATCCATATAGGAATGGTAGTATCCATTCCTTTTGGAAATGGAAATCATGAGCGCAGAGGTTATGTGATCGGACTTTCCCGGGAGCCCAAGCTGGCCCCGGTAAAGATCAAACCGTTTAAGGAAATCTGCAGCAGCGAGGAAACAACAGAGGAAAAACTGATCGCCCTTGCTGCATGGATGAAAGAACGATATGGTTCCACGATGGCACAGGCACTCAAGACGGTCCTTCCAGTAAGAGAAAAAGTCAAATCCAAAGAAAAACGCTATGTTCTTCTCAATATTGACAGAGAAGAAGCCCTTGCCCTTGCACAAAATCTCGAAAAAGGCAGATGTAAAGCGAGAGCGAGACTTCTTCGGGCACTCTGCGAGGAACCGAAACTTGACTATACCAGAGCTTCGAAAGAACTGGGCATGACTGCGGCAGTGATCGCACCTCTCGTTGAGCAGGGACTTGTCCATATCCAGCAGGATGAAATTTACCGCATTCCGATAGAGGAAGGTTCGATCCCAAGGGAGAAACTGTCAAGTCTTACTGAGGCACAGCAGGAAGTCCTTTGCCAGATCCAGGAGGAATGGCAGAAGGAAACTCCGCGTCCGGTATTGATCCACGGTGTCACCGGAAGCGGCAAGACGCAGGTTTATATGAAACTGATCGAGCAGGTAGTAGCACAGGGAAAACAGGTGATCGTACTAATCCCGGAGATTTCCCTGACATACCAGACAGTACGCAGATTTTATGGATGGTTTGGAGAGAAGGTTTCGGTCCTGAATTCACGATTGTCCATGGGTGAGCGGTATGACCAGTTTCGAAGAGCAAAGCGCGGAGAAATCCAGATCATGGTGGGACCGCGTTCCGCTCTTTTTACACCTTTTTCCAACCTGGGACTTATCATAATTGATGAGGAACATGAGCAGACTTATAAGAGTGAGAACAGTCCACGTTATCATGCGAGAGAGGTGGCTGTGCAGAGGGCAGCGCAGGAAGGTGCACATGTGGTCCTTGGTTCAGCGACGCCGTCCCTGGAAGCATACAGCAGGGCGGTTTCCGGCGAATATCTGCTGACGAAGCTGACGGCCCGCTTTGAGGATCGTCCGCTTCCGGAAGTATCGGTTGTGGATCTCAGGGAAGAATTAAAAGCAGGGAACCGTTCGATCCTGAGCCGTAAACTGAAGGGTTCCCTGGAGAAACGTCTGAGAAATAATGAGCAGTCCATTCTGTTCCTGAACAGGCGCGGGTACGCGGGCTTTGTTTCCTGCCGTTCCTGTGGGGAGGCTCTTAAGTGTCCACACTGCGATGTCGCACTGACAGAACATAACAATGGAAAGCTGGTCTGCCACTACTGTGGCTATGAGAGACCGCGTGTGGAGCAGTGTCCGTCCTGTGGTTCGCCTTATATCGGCGGTTTCAAAGCGGGAACACAGCAGATCGAACAGGTCCTTCACAAGACTTTTCCGAAAGCCCGTGTTCTCCGCATGGATTACGACACTACAAGAAATAAAGGAAGTTATGAGCAGATCCTGTCATCTTTTGCCGCCCATGAAGCGGATATCCTGGTGGGAACCCAGATGATCGTCAAGGGACACGACTTTCCGGATGTGACTCTGGTTGGTGCAGTGGCGGCTGACCTTTCTCTGAATGCGGCCGATTATCGCTGTGCAGAGAGGACATTTCAGCTTCTGACTCAGGCAGTTGGAAGGTCTGGACGGGGCAATAAGCCGGGAGAGGCAGTGATCCAGACATACCATCCGGAACATTACAGTATCCAGACCGCGGCAACCCAGGATTATGAAGCTTTTTACCGCGAGGAGATGAGCTACCGTCTTCTGATGGATTATCCGCCGGCGGCACATATGCTGTCGATCCTTGCTGCGGGAGAAGATGAGGAACTTTTGAGCCAGGGCATGGATTATCTCGGACGATTCGTAGAACGGATCGGGGAAAAATACCACCTTCACGTGATCGGTCCTGCCTATGCATCCGTCGGGAAGATCAACGATGTCTACCACAAGGTCATCTACCTGAAACATCAGGAAGAACGTGTGCTGATGGACATCAAGGATAAAGCAGAAAAATATATCGAAGTAAATTCCGGTTTCCGGAAATTATATATACAGTTTGATTACAGTTAGTGTGCTGTCTCATTGACTTTCAGTTAGCGAAATGTCAATGATACAGTACACTAGTGTACTGCGTCATTCTGCGAAATGTGAGTGATACAGTACACTAATATATAAAGGACAAAAGAAAGGAAGAAAGAAATGGCACTCAGAACAATCAGAACAGAAGGAGATCCGGTACTGAGAAAGGTAAGCAAACCGGTAAAGGAAGTTACACCAAAGATCGTAACTTTAGTAGATGACATGCTTGATACCATGTATGAAGCGATGGGAGTAGGACTTGCAGCACCGCAGGTCGGAATCCTCAAGAGAATCGTAGTTATTGATATCGGGGATGGTCCGATCGTCCTGATCAATCCGGAGATTCTTGAAACCTCCGGCGAACAGACAGGAGACGAAGGATGCTTAAGCGTTCCGGGCATGGCAGGACAGGTGACCCGTCCGAACTATGTCAAAGTAAAGGCAATGAACGAAGACATGGAAGAAGTGATCTACGAAGGAACAGAACTTCTCGCAAGAGCTTTCTGCCATGAGATCGACCACCTCGATGGCAAGATGTACACAGACCTGGTAGAAGGAGAACTTCACAGAACCAGCTATGACGAGGATGAGGAATTTGAGGATTTCGAATAACAGACGAAAAAAGGAGCATATTATGAAAATAGTTTATATGGGAACTCCGGATTTTGCAGTGCCGCCGCTTGCCGCACTGGTAAAAGCCGGATATGAGGTCACGGCAGTTGTGACACAGCCGGACAAACCGAAGGGAAGAGGCAAGACACTTATGCCAACTCCTGTCAAAGAAGAAGCCATGAAACATGAAATTCCGGTTTACCAGCCGGCCAAAGTACGTGATCCGGAATTTGTGGAGACACTTACAGGACTTGCACCGGATATCATCGTTGTGGCAGCTTTTGGACAGATCATCCCGAAGACAATCCTGGATCTTCCGAAATATGGATGTATCAACATCCATGCTTCCCTGCTTCCGAAATACAGAGGTGCAGCACCGATCCAGCAGGCAGTCATTGACGGAGAGAAAGAATCCGGCGTGACGATCATGAGAATGGGAACCGGTCTGGATACCGGAGATATGATCTCCAAGATCGTTGTACCAATCGAGACAGAGGAAACAGGCGGCAGTCTTTTTGATAAACTTGCACAGGCAGGGGCTGATCTTCTGATGGAGACACTTCCTTCTATAGAGAACGGAACTGCTACTTATGAGAAACAGCCGGAGGAAAGCCCGACCCCGTATGCAGCGATGATCACCAAGAAAATGGGACTTATGGATTTTTCAAAGAGTGCCGAAGAACTTGAGAGACTGGTCCGCGGCCTGAACCCGTGGCCGAGCGCCTACACCTTCCTCAATGGAAAAACACTTAAAGTATGGAAATCCACAGTAGAAAAGGGCGCAAATGGTGGAAAAACCACACCGGGAACGATCACAGCGGTGGATAAAACAGGAATCCACGTAGCCTGTGGAGAAGATGTTCTCGTCCTTCGCGAAGTACAGCTTGAGGGAAAGAAGCGTATGGAAACAGATGCTTTCCTTCGCGGCTATCAGGTAACTGAGGAAACCATGCTGACAGATCATAAGGAGTGATAATATGTACGGATATGGATACTATGGATTTGATTGGACGTATCTTCTTCTGATCATCGGAATGCTTCTGTCTCTCGCGGCATCTGCAAAGCTCAAAAGCACCTTTGCCCGTTATAAGAGAGTAAGAAGCGCATCAGGACTTACCGGAGAAGAAGCAGCCAGAAGGATCCTTTACAGTGCCGGGATTACAGATGTACAGGTAAGACCGGTAGCTGGAAGCCTGACAGATCATTATGATCCGCGGACAAAGACGGTAAATCTCTCCCAGGATATTTACGGTCAGACTTCTCTGGCAGCAGTCGGAGTTGCAGCACATGAGTGTGGTCATGCCATCCAGCATGCGACCAACTATGCACCGCTGGAGATGCGGAGCGCGATCGTTCCGGCAGCAAATATCGGAAGCAGTCTTTCCTGGCCGCTGTTTCTGATCGGACTTTTTGCAGGCATCCGCCCGCTGGTAACAGCAGGTATCGTGCTGTTTTCACTGGCAGTGCTGTTTCAGCTTGTGACACTTCCTGTTGAGGTCAATGCATCTGCAAGAGCACTCAAGATGCTTCAGAGCACAGGAATCCTTGGGGCAGATGAGACAAAGGGAGCCCGCAAGGTGCTGACTGCAGCTGCCATGACATATGTTGCAGCACTTGCGGCATCTATTTTACAACTTTTGAGACTTGTGATACTGGCAGGAGGAAGACGAGATGACTAGTGGTATCAATACAAGAGAAATGATATTGGAGATCCTCCTTCAGATCAATGAAGAAGGAGAACACAGCCATATTGCGATCCGCAATGCGCTTTCCAAATATCAGTTCCTTCCGAAGCAGGAGAGAGCCTTTATTACCAGAGTCTGTGAGGGGACTCTGGAATACAGGATCCTCATTGACTATATAATAGATTCTTTTTCAAAGATCACCGTGGACAAGATGAAACCGCCGATCCGTGAGATCCTCAGGAGCGCGGTGTATCAGCTGAAATTCATGGACAGAGTGCCGGACAGCGCAGTTTGCAATGAGGCTGTGAAACTTGCCCAGCGAAAGGGATTTTACAACCTGAAACCTTTTGTGAACGGCGTGCTCCGGACGATAGCGAGACAGATGGATGAACTTGAATATCCTTCGAGAAAGGTAAATCTGGTCCGTTATCTTTCTGTCAGATATTCCATGCCGGAACCACTTGTTCTGCGCTGGCTGAATGATTATGGCGAGGAAGTCACAGAGAAGATGCTGGCGGATTTTCTGGAAGAAAAACCGATCACTGTACGCTGCCGTACATATCTGAATTCTGTAGAGGAGACCTGCGAAAGCCTCCGAAACCAGGGTGTAAAGGTAGAACCGGCGCCGTATCTTCCGTATGCATTCAGGATTTCTGATTATAACCACATTCTTGCACTGGATGCATTTATCGAGGGTAAGATCGTGGCACAGGATGTAAGCTCCATGCTTGTTTCCGAGATCGCAAACCCGCAGAAAGGTGATTATATCATCGACATGTGTGCGGCACCGGGCGGTAAGAGCATTCATCTGGGAGACAAGATGGAAGGCTTTGGAACCGTGGATGCAAGAGATGTCAGCCGGTATAAGGTTGAACTGATCCAGGAAAATATCCACCGCACCGACTCCATCAATGTACAGGCACATGTGCAGGATGCGACAGTGTTCGATGTGGAATCTGAGTGCAAGGCAGATATCGTACTTGCAGATGTACCATGTTCCGGCTACGGTGTGATCGGTAAGAAACCAGAGATCAAATATCGTTCTACTGCACAGAAAGAGGAAGAACTGGTGATCCTCCAGAGAAACATTCTGGACAAGGCAGCAGAGTATGTGAAGCCGCGCGGCGTTCTGATCTTCAGTACCTGTACGATCGCCAAAGAAGAAAACGAAGAAAATATGATGTGGTTTATGAACAACCATCCATTCAAACTGGAAAGCATTGATGAGTTTGTTCCGGATGAACTCAAATCCGAAACGACCAGCCTCGGCTACCTGCAGCTGCTTCCAGGCGTTCACGGAACGGATGGATTCTTTATGGCAAAATTCAGAAGGAAATAAAAATGACAGACATAAAATCAATGACCGTCGAAGAACTGAAGGGGCTTATGGCAGAACTCGGAGAGAAACCTTTCCGCGCAAAGCAGATCTACAGCTGGCTGCACGAGCATCTGGTCACTTCTTACGACGAAATGGAAAACATTCCAAAGAGCCTCAGGCAGAAGCTGGAGCAGTATCCGATCACGGTTCTGGAGACACTGGATGTCCAGATATCCAAGATAGACGGCACCAGGAAATATCTGTTCCGCCTGTCTGATGGAAATATGATCGAGAGTGTTCTTATGAAATACAAGCACGGCAACTCTGTCTGTATCTCTTCTCAGGCGGGGTGCCGTATGGGATGCAGATTCTGTGCTTCCACGATCGGCGGACTTACGAGAAACCTGCTTCCGTCAGAGATGCTGGATCAGATCTACAGAATCCAGACATCACTTGGCGAGCGTATATCCAATGTGGTTGTGATGGGAACCGGCGAGCCGATGGACAACTATGATAACCTTCTTCGCTTCATACATATCCTGACGGAAGAAGGCGGTATCCACATCAGCCAGAGGAACCTGACAGTATCTACCTGCGGCCTTGTTCCACAGATCTACAAGCTTGCAGACGAGAAACTTCAGATGACGCTTGCTGTATCTCTTCATGCGCCGAACGATGAGAAAAGGCGCGAGCTTATGCCGATCGCCAATAAATACTCGATCGATGAGCTTCTGGAAGCCTGTCGGAATTATTTTGACAAGACAGGCAGAAGGATCACCTTTGAGTACAGCCTTGTAGCAGGCGTAAATGACAGTAAAGAGAATGCAAAAGAGCTTGCAGGCCGTCTTAAGGGACTGAACTGTCACGTAAATCTTATCCCGGTCAATCCGGTCAGAGAGCGTTCTTTCGTGCGTTCTACCCGACAGGCTGTTGAGAATTTCAAAATAAATCTTGAAAAATACGGAATAAATGGTACTATTAGAAGGGAAATGGGCAGCGATATTGACGGTGCCTGTGGTCAGTTAAGAAAACGTTACATGGAAAAAACAGAAAGTGAGAAGTGACATGAGGGTATATTCAGCTACGGATGTAGGGCAGAAGCGGAAGATGAACCAGGACTATGTGTTCGTTTCCGAAACCCCTGTAGGAAATCTCCAGAATTTGTTCGTTGTTGCCGATGGAATGGGCGGTCATAATGCGGGAGATTACGCTTCCTCTCATGCCGTTCAGACTTTGGTAGAAGAGATTCAAAAGGATGCAGATTTCAACCCAATCAAGGTGATTCGTCATGCCATTGAGAAAGCCAACACAGAGATCCTTGAATGCGCCAGGAGAGAAGAAGCACTGCGCGGGATGGGAACGACGATCGTGGTGGCTACGGTCGTAGGCCATTATCTATATGTGGCAAATGTTGGTGACAGCCGCCTGTATATCATCCAGGGAAAGATTCGCCAGGTTACGAGGGATCATTCACTTGTAGAAGAGATGGTCAGACTCGGAGAGATCAAGCGGGAAGAGGCGAGAAATCATCCGGACAAAAACATCATCACAAGAGCACTTGGTGCAGAGAGAACCGTAGATATTGACTTTTTTGACCTGAAGATGGAACCGGGCAGTACCATCCTTATGTGTTCCGATGGTCTGAGCAATATGGTAGAAGACAGCAAAATCGAAGAAATTATACTGAACCAGAATGAGGAACTGCCGCAGAAGGGTGAGAGACTTCTGAGAGAAGCCAACCAGAACGGTGGTAAGGATAATATTGCAGTTGTACTGGTAGAACCATTCACGAATGAGGTGGAAAAATGTTAAAGACGGGAACGATCATAGCAGAACGTTATGAAATTTTAGGAAAAATAGGTACCGGCGGAATGGCCGATGTCTATAAAGCAAAGGATCATAAACTCAACCGCTTTGTTGCGGTCAAAGTATTAAAACCGGAATTCAGAGAGGATACAACTTTTATCCGCAAATTCCGCAGCGAGGCACAGGCAGCAGCCGGCCTTACACATCCGAATATCGTCAATGTATTTGATGTAGGAGATGATGGCGGTGTATATTACATCGTCATGGAGCTGATCGAAGGAATCACTCTTAAGGAATATATTGCCAAGAAGGGGAAACTTTCCATCAAAGAAGCGACCAGTATTGCCATTCAGGTATCTATGGGACTGGAAGCAGCACATAACCATGGAATCGTACACCGTGATGTCAAACCGCAGAATATTATCATTTCTACAGATGGTAAAGTGAAGGTAACAGATTTCGGAATCGCGAGAGCCGCATCTTCCAATACGATCAGCTCCAATGTGATGGGATCTGTACACTACAGCTCACCGGAGCAGGTGCGCGGCGGATACAGTGATGAGAAGAGTGACATCTATTCTCTTGGTATCACACTTTATGAGATGGTCACAGGCAGGGTTCCGTTTGACGGAGATACTACAGTAGCTATTGCGATCAAGCATCTGCAGGAAGAGATGGTACCGCCGAGTGTGTACACAGAGAATCTTCCATACAGTCTGGAGCAGATCATCCTGAAATGTACCCAGAAGAGTGTTGGCCGCCGTTACGAGAAAATGGAAGATGTCATTGCAGACCTGAAACATTCACTGATCGATCCTCAGGGAAATTTTGTGACATTATCTTCCGTGGACAATGAAGCCAAGACAGTGGTGATCTCAGACGAAGAACTGGGAGAAATCAAGAATACTCCACGTGCATCTTCAAAGAAATCAGATGTAGAAGATCTGGAAGATGAAATTTATGATACAGATTATGACAGCGATGACGAGGACTATGAGGAAACTCCGGCTGGTAAGAAATCTGACAGGAAAAAGAAGAAAAAGGGACCGAACTCAGCAGTAACTATCGTTGCACTTCTTGCAGGCGCAGTTGTCCTGGTGGGGGCAATTTTTGTGATCGGCAAGGCTGCCGGCATCATCGGAAGTGATGGGGCAGAAACCACACCGCAGACAGAACAGGCAGCAGATACAGCAGACGAAGATGGAATGGTTACTGTTCCGGTTCTGGTAGGCAAGACAGAGGAAGAGGCTTCTGCTCTTCTGGAAGAAGAAAAGCTTGGCAAGCAGATGATGGGAGAAGAGAACTCCACGCAGGAAAAGGGACGAATTTCTTCTCAGGATATTCCGGCAGGAACCAAAGTTGAACAGTATACAACTCTGAAATATTATATCAGTAAAGGTCAGCAGGAAATCACAGTACCAGATGTTTCCGGCCAGACAGGAGTAGATGCGCAGCAGACACTGGAAGATCTTGGACTTACTGTAACTGTACAGAAAGAATACAGTGAAGCAGATGACAGTGGATGGCCGCTTACAGAACCAGGATATGTTATGGCCGTATCACCGGAAACTGGCACAAGCATGACAGCAGGCGGATCAGTAACCCTGACAGTCAGCCGTGGTCTGGATTATGGTGATACTGCACAGATTCCGGATGTATTAGGAATGACTAAGAATGAAGCGATCACTGCACTTGGTAAATGGGCAGACATTCAGATTACAGAACAGCAGAGCAGTGAAGTGCCGGCAGGACAGGTCATCTCACAGGATCCATCTGCAACTTCAGAGGATGGGGACACCGCATACGGCAATCCGGATGAAACGATCTCTATCGTAGTAAGCAGCGGCAATCAGGCTCCGGCAGATACAACAACTACAACAGATACAACAACAGACAGTGCTTCCACAGCAGATACGGCGCAGCAGAGCACAGCTGCTGCAAACGGCGAAGTATGGAAATGTACGCAGACACTGAATACTCCAAATGGATATCAGGGTGGTGCAATTCGTCTGGAACTGATCCAGGAAGTAAACGGAGAAACAACTTCTACTAAAGTGGTTGACGGAGAGGCGATTACATTCCCGTATACGTTGGATATTACAGGTGCGTCAGGAGTCAGCGAAGGAACATTGTATGTATCAGAGCTGATTGACGGAAACTTCCAGCAGCTTGGTTCTTATCCACTGACTTTCAAGAAAGCAGAGTAATTCATGCAGGGTAAAATTATCAAAGGAATTGCCGGGTTTTATTATGTTTACGGAGAGAACGAAGTGCTTTATGAATGTAAAGCCAAGGGTATTTTCCGAAAGGATAATCAGAAACCGCTGGTTGGTGATAATGTAGAGATTACAGTATTGAATGAACAGGAACGGGAGGGGAACCTGACCAGGATCCTCCCCCGCAAAAATTCCCTGATCCGCCCGGCAGTTGCCAATGTAGATCAGGCATTTGTGATTTTTGCAATGGACAATCCAAAGCCGAATTTCATGCTGCTGGACCGTTTCCTGATCATGATGGAACAGGCAGACATTCCGGCAGTCATATGCTTTAACAAAAAAGATCTTGCAACAGAAAAGGAAACACAGGAGCTTTATCAGACCTACCAAAGCTGTGGATATCAGGTTCTTCTCACCAGCGCACTGGAGGAGGAGGGTATTGACGAGATTCACAGAATCCTCAAAGGTAAAACAACGGTCGTGGCAGGACCTTCCGGCGTTGGCAAGTCATCTCTGACGAATCTTCTCCAGGCAGAAGTTCAGATGGAGACAGGTGAGATCAGCCGGAAACTCAAACGAGGAAAGCATACGACCAGACATTCACAGGTTATCCCGGTAGGAGAGAATACATTTCTTATGGATACGCCGGGATTTTCTTCCCTGTATCTTATGGATATGGAAGAACAGGAACTCAAGGACTATTTTCCGGAGTTTCGCAAGTATGATGACCAGTGCCGTTTTCAGGGCTGTCGTCATATCCACGAACCGGGATGCAGAGTAAAGGAAGCTCTTGAACAGGGCGAGATCAGCAGGATCCGGTACGAAGATTATCTTAATTTATATGAAGAATTGAAAGAGAAAAGGAGATATTAAATGGAATATCAGTTGTGCCCGTCTATTTTATCAGCGGATTTTAACCGTCTGGGCGAACAGATTCAGACATTGGAGAAACAGGGAGTGAAATGGCTTCATATTGATGTTATGGACGGAGATTTTGTACCGAGTATTTCTTTTGGAATGCCGGTGATCCGCTCTATCCGCAAAGAATCAAAGATGTTTTTTGATGTACACCTTATGGTAAGCGCACCGGAACGTTATATTCAGGATTTTGTAGACTGCGGCGCGGATTCTATTACCATTCATGCAGAGGCGTGCGAGGATCTGGAACGTGCGATCGAACTGATTCGTGATGCAGGTGTCAAAGTTGGTATTTCCATCAAACCGGCGACCCCGATCAATGACATCAGCCATCTCCTGGAAGATGTGGATATGGTACTTGTCATGACGGTTCAGCCTGGATTTGGCGGACAGAAGTATATTCCGGAATGTACAGAAAAGGTTCAGGAACTCAAAGAGATCATAGACAGAGAAGAACTGAATGTAGACATTCAGGTAGATGGAGGAATCAATGATTCTACTATGGAAACCGCAATGCGTGCAGGTGCAAACTTTCTTGTTGCAGGTTCTTACGTGTTTAATGGTGATCTTGAATCAAATGTACAGAGAATCCAGCAGAAGATGCAGGATATCAGCGAAAAGTTAAATTGAGGCATAATATGAAAGATACGATCATCGTAAGCGGGGGCAATATCCATAAAGATTTTGCCCTCGATTTTTTGAAAAAAAACAAAACAGAGAATACCTGTCTGATCGCAGCAGACCGTGGCGTGGAATTCTTTATGGGAACAGATCTGGAACCGGATGTGGCAGTGGGAGACTTTGACAGTCTTTCTGCGGAGGGTGCGAAATATATGGAAACTCTCAAACATACGGAAATTCGCAGACTGAAGCCAGAGAAGGACGATTCCGACACACAGTCAGCAGCAAATTATGCGATCGAACAGGGAACAGAACGTATTATGATCCTGGGGGCGACAGGAAACCGCATCGATCATCTGATGGCAAATTTCGGTCTTCTGATGCTCGGAAAAACAAAACAGGTACAGATCGTTCTTGTTGACGCATACAACTATATGAGTCTGATCGAGAGCGGAATGATCCTTAAGAAAGAAGAGCAGTTCGGGAAATATGTCTCTTTCTTCCCGATCGAAGGAGAGGTTACAGGACTGACTCTGAAAGGCTTCAAATATCCTCTGAACAGCTATACTCTCAAAGTTGAGGACAGCGGTCTGACTGTCAGCAATGAGATCTCAGATCCTGAAGCAGAAGTCACCTTTGAAACAGGAAAACTTCTCATGATCATGTCAAGAGACTAAACGATAGACTTTTTATGACACGTGTGCTAAAATTAAGCAGAAAAATGCAATCAAATAAATAACGGAATGGAGAAATAGAGCAATGAAACTTGGAATCGTTGGATTACCGAACGTAGGTAAGAGTACATTATTTAACTCACTGACAAAAGCAGGTGCAGAATCAGCAAACTATCCTTTCTGTACCATCGACCCGAATGTGGGCGTTGTTACTGTACCGGATGAGAGACTGAAACTTCTGGGAGATTTTTATCACTCCAAGAAAGTAACTCCGGCAGTCATTGAATTCGTTGATATCGCAGGTCTTGTAAAGGGCGCATCCAAAGGTGAGGGACTTGGAAACCAGTTCCTTGCAAACATCCGTGAAGTAGATGCGATCGTTCACGTAGTACGCTGCTTTGAGGATCCGAACGTCATCCACGTAGATGGAAGCATCGATCCGCTCAGAGATATCGAGACCATCAACCTTGAGCTGATCTTCTCTGATATCGAGATCCTTGAGAGAAGAATTGCCAAAGTCACCAAGACAGCACGTATGGACAAAGAAGCTGCCAAAGAACTTGATTTCCTCCAGAAAGTCAAAGCACATCTTGAGGATGGACAGATGGCAATCACAATGGAACTGGAATCTGAGGATGAGGAAGCATGGATGGGAACTTATAATCTCCTCACCTGGAAACCGGTGGTCTACGCTGCAAACGTAAGCGAGGATGATCTTGCGGATGATGGAGCATCTAACGAGCATGTACAGGCTGTACGTAAATATGCAGCCGAGCAGAAGAGCGAAGTATTCGTGATCTGTGCAGAGATCGAAGAAGAAATCTCCGAGCTCGATGACGATGAGAAAAAAATGTTCCTCGAGGATCTGGGACTTAAGGAATCTGGTCTTGAGAAACTGGTAAGAGCAAGTTACAGCCTCCTGGGACTCATGAGTTTCCTTACATCAGGAGAGGATGAGACACGTGCATGGACGATCAAGATCGGAACCAAGGCTCCACAGGCAGCAGGTAAGATCCACACAGACTTTGAGCGTGGATTTATCAAGGCAGAGGTTGTTAATTACAAAGATCTTCTCGACTGCGGTTCTTATGCAGGTGCAAGAGAAAAGGGACTTGTCCGCATGGAAGGAAAAGAATATATTGTTCAGGATGGAGATGTAATTCTGTTCAGATTTAACGTATAATGAAGGTGTTTTATGAATATGTCGATTCGTTTTCCACATCTGGGCATTGACCTTGGATATGTGGGTAAAACTGTTTCGGTTTTTGGATTTGAGCTCACGATATATGGAATCCTTGTGATGGCAGGAATGCTTCTTGGACTTACTGTCGTTGTATTACAGGCAAAACGACAGAATCAGGATCAGAATCTTTATCTGGAAGCACTGATTCCAGGAGTAGTGTTCGGCGTAATCTGTGCCAGAGCATGCTATATAGCACTGAACTGGAAACTTTTTGCAGATGAACCGACACGTGCTCTCTGGGATCTGCGTACAGGTGGATTATCCTTTTATGGCGGATTTGCAGGCGGGGTGATTGCTCTGGCTGTTTTCTGCAAAATCAGGAAACTGTCATTTGGAAGGATGGCAGATACGCTCAGTATCGGCCTGGTATCCAGTCAGATGATCGGAACCTGGGGGAATTTTTTTAGCAGAGAATTTATCGGAACATCTACGGACAGCATTTTTGCGATGCAGATTCCGGTAGAGACAGTCGGGAGCATGGAACTGACATCAGAGATGCAGAAACATCTGGTCAAAGCCGGAGATGTTTCCTGGGTTCAGGTACATCCTCTCTGGTTTTATGAGAGCCTGTGGTGTCTGCTTCTTCTGGTTATTCTTCTTGCCTATACGAAGCGCAAGAAATTTCAGGGTGAGATTTTCATGAGATATCTGGCAGGGTATGCTCTGGGAAATGCGGGAATTGAATGGCTTCGGTCGGGCAGACCATATATCCCAGGTACGCATCTCCCTGTTCTTATTCCGATTTTACTTGGCATTTTTGTGATTTTCAGTATTGTTGCAACAGTTCGCCGTATTCTTTCAAAGAAACGTGAGAAGTTTCAGAAACGCAGGATGGAGGAACGGTATGCATCCGAAGAAAAGTCGTCACGCGGTTATCAGAATATGCAGAGTTTTGAGGATGTCAGTGATGAATTTCGGGGGATTTTTTCAGAAACAGGAGAGTCAACGTCTGAAACAGAGCCAGATATTACAGAAAAATCAGACGAATTACCGAAACCGATTTCAGATTCCGGACAAACAGAAGACGAGATAAAATAACAGAATTTAAAGGGAAGATTTTTCTACGGGAAGTGGGAAAATCTTCCCTTTTTTCAGGGCAGAAAAGAGCCTTATCTGCACCAAAAAAACTCAGATTCCCACTTGTAATTTAACAGTAAATGGGTTAGAATAATTTCATAAGTGGTAGAAAGTGGTGAATAGTGGTGGGGAATGGAGGGAATGTGGCAGACCTGACAGCTCCACCTGAAATGCACGAAGGGGAGAATCGTGTATTTTGAGAGCAGGTGAGTTTTATGTTCATGGGAGAATACAATCATATAATAGACGCGAAGGGGCGCCTGATTATTCCCGCCAGGTTCAGAGAACTCCTGGGAGAAGAGTTCATCCTGACAAAAGGTTTGGATGGTTGTCTTTCAATTTACCCTATGGATGCATGGGAAGCATTTGAAACAAAACTCAGAGCCTTACCACTTACAAATAAAAATGCGCGAACCTTCACACGTTTCTTTGTAGCAGGTGCCACAAACTGTGAACTGGACAGGCAGGGGAGAATTCTTGTACCTCAGACACTGAGGGAGTTTGCCGGTCTGGAGAAAGAAGTGGTACTCACAGGAAACCTGGACCGGATCGAGATCTGGAGCAAAGAAAAGTGGAGCGAGAACTGCAATTATGATGATATGGATAGTATTGCAGAAAGTATGCAGGATATGGGTATCATCATTTGAGCATTCGCCGGAAAGAAATCCAACAGGAGACGGATATGGAATTTAAACACAAATCTGTATTACTGGAAGAAACCATTGACGGCTTGAATATTAAGCCAGAAGGAATCTACGTGGATGGAACGCTGGGAGGAGCAGGGCATGCAAGTGAAGTATGCCGCAGACTTTCTGCCAAGGGGAGATTTATTGGCATAGATCAGGACCAAGATGCAATAGTTGCTGCGAGTGAAAGGCTGGCTGCCTATGAGGACAGAGTGACGATCATTCGCAGCAATTATTGTTACATGGCTAATGAAGTGCATAACCTGGGAATTCAGAAAGTCAATGGAATTGTTCTTGACCTGGGAGTTTCATCTTATCAGCTGGATAATGAGGAACGGGGCTTTACCTACAGGGTAGATGCACCTCTGGATATGAGAATGGATCAGAGACAGAGCCGTACCGCCGCTGATATTGTCAATGGTTACGAAGAGAGAGAATTGTACCGTATCATTCGTGATTACGGTGAAGATAAATTTGCAAAGAATATAGCGAAACACATTGTGGCTGCCAGACAGCAGGCACCGCTCCGCACGACCGGAGAACTGACCGAGATCATTCGCCAGTCTATCCCGATGAAGATTCAGGCAACCGGAGGACATCCGGCGAAGCGGACTTTTCAGGCAATCCGGATCGAACTGAACAGAGAACTGGATGTTCTGCGGGAGTCACTGGATGGAATGATCGACCTTCTCGATGACGGAGGCAGAATCTGTATTATCACATTCCATTCTCTGGAGGATCGTATTGTCAAGACGATCTTCCGCAAAAATGAAAATCCATGTACATGTCCGTCCGATTTCCCGGTATGTGTATGCGGCAAAAAATCCAAAGGAAAAGTTATCACCAGAAAGCCGATTCTTCCAGGTACAGCCGAGCAGGAAGAAAACCCCAGATCAAAAAGTGCAAAACTAAGGATTTTTGAGCGAAGATTTTCAGACTGAAACCAATACAGGGAGTTGAACAGGCGTAAATGGAGAGGACAAACAGGGCAGTTACAAACCGAAAAAGCAAGGTAAATGCAAGAAATGCCCGAGGAATGTATGTAGATGGAAATACAGTGAGGAGACTGCAGGAAGTACCGGCACGCAGATCGGCGGCTTCCCGTAAGCCTTCTCAGGGAAATAACAGAATTGAGACACGGACAGTGTCAGCTGGCAAGCCAAAGGTAAATCCACAGCGTCAGCGTACCAGAGAGAGGGCTGCGATGAGTATGGGGCGCGGATTTGTTGCATTTCTGGCAGTCATGAGTGTGGCAGTACTGTTCTGCTGTGTCAATTATCTTCAGCTTAAGGCTGAACTGACAGGCAAGATTAAGAATGTTGCAAGTCTCGAAACAGAATGGTCACAGCTCAAGGAAGAAAACGATGCTTATGAGAGTCAGGTGACTTCAGAGACAGATCTGAACCAGATTAAGAAGATTGCCATTGGGCGTTTGGGAATGACTTATCCTTCTGACACGCAGAAAAGAACCTACAGTGTACCAAGCAGCAGTTATGTGAGACAGTATCAGGATGTTCCTGAAAGCAAGAGGTGAGAATTTGAGCAATACCAGACCGAGGAAAACCAGAAAACCTCAAAGAAAAATTTATCATACGATGGAATTGAAGCTAGTAGGACTATTTGCAGTAGTAATACTAGCTTTAGTTTGTTTGTTAGGCAGAGTTACCTATATTAATGCCACCAGCGGAACCAAGTACAAAAAGCGGGTGCTTCTGCAGGCACAGCAGACATATCAGAGCAGTGTGCTTCCGGCAAAGAGAGGCGATATTTACGATCGAAACGGAAATATCCTTGCCACAAGCCAGAAGGTTTATACAGTGATCATGGACTGCAAAGAAGTCAATGATGAGGATCATGATTACGTAGATGCAACCGTGAATGCACTGGTAGAAGTTCTGGGACTTGACGAGGATGATATCCGCAAGAGACTTACGGATCCTGCTACAAGCTCCAGTCAGTACCAGGTCCTCAAAAAAGAAGTAACCATGGACGAAAAGAAGGCGTTCGAGGAATATGCAGATCCAGATGAGGACAGCGGCCTTTCAGAAAAAGAACTGGAAGAGCGTTCCAATGTACAGGGAATCTGGTTTGAGGAGGATTATCTGAGAGTTTATCCTTTTAATGCCCTTGCCTGTGATACGATTGGATTTACGCTTTCAAGAGAAACAGCCGATGTCGGTCTGGAGGGATATTATAACAGTACCCTGATGGGAACAGATGGGCGTAAATACGGATATATCAACAATGATTCAGATGCTGAACAGACGATCATGGAGCCTGTTTCCGGTGAAAGTATCGAAACTTCTCTGGATGTAGGCGCACAGCAGATCGTAGAGAAATATGTCAATGGTTTCAAGTCAAGCATGGGAGCCAAGAACATCGGTGTAATTGCGATGAAACCATCAACGGGAGAGATCATTGCCATGGATGGCGGTGACAGATATGATCTGAACAATCCGAGGGATATGTCTCAGGTATATTCTGAAGAAGAAATTGCCGAGCTAAAAAAGAGCGATAAGAAGACAGTAGAAGCTCTCAATGCCATGTGGAGCAATTTCTGTGTAACAGATGCATTTGAACCGGGATCAGTTGTAAAGCCGATTGTAATGTCGGGAGCCCTTGAGAAAGGCAAGATCACAGTAAACGATACGTTCAACTGCGACGGTGGAGAGACATTTGGCGCAAATGGTGATACCTACATTAAATGTGCGGTGTGGCCGGATGCACATGGAACAGAAACGCTCCGTGAAGTTATAGCGAACTCCTGTAATGATGCCATGATGCAGATTGCAGCGCGAATGGGAACAGAATCTTTCCTTAAGGCTCAGACACTGTTTAATTTCGGTTCACGAACAGGAATTGATCTTCCGAATGAGGGTTCCGGTGTTATCCATACAACTGATACCATGGGAGAGACAGAGCTTGCCTGCTCTGCATTCGGACAGGGATTTACCTGTACGATGCTTCAGGAGATCAGTGCGATGTGTTCTGTTATCAATGGTGGATATTATTATCAGCCGCATCTTGTGACTGCAATCAAGGACAGCAGCGGTGGAACGGTCAGAACAATTGACCCTGTGCTTCTCAAGCAGACAATCTCTTCTGATATTTCGGCAAATATCAGATCCTACATGCAGGCCAGTGTACAGGAAGGTACCAGCCGTACATCGAAGGTGCAGGGATACAGCTCAGGCGGTAAGACCGGTACAGCGGAGAAACTTCCACGAGGAAACAAGAAGTATATCGTTTCTTTTATTACTTTTGCACCGGTTGATGATCCGCAGGTGCTTCTGTATGTAGTTGTCGATGAGCCGAATGCAGAGGAACAGGCAGACAGTAAATATCCTCAGTACATTGCACAGGGAATTCTGTCAGAACTTCTTCCGTATCTGAATGTTACACCGGATGAATCCGAGGACGGTACTATTCCGAAGACAGAACTCTGGGAGGGATTCAAAGGAAATCTTGTGGACGTATCCGGAAGCAGCGTGGATGCAAGTGGAAATCTCACAGATGGAAATGGAAACCTTGTAGATCTGGATGGCAACAGGATCGATGAGAGTGGTTATCTCCTTCAGGACAACGGAGAATATGTTACAGATGAGAACGGACAGTATGTGAAGTCACAGAATCTGGGAACTACTACTATTGCGAGCAGTTCTGAACAGACGGATAATACTCTCAAGGAAGCAATTTCCGATGAGAATGTTCCGGGACCGCCGGAAGACAATGAGGAAGATACCATGCAGGACAACGACATGGAGAGCGAAGGACTTACCAACGAAGAAGCAGGACTGGATTAAAGCGCAGTGATTCCCTTCGGGGGCTGGACATATAATGATATGACAGCCTCCGGAGGGATTTTTTTATGAAAAAAAACAGGACTTTTCATAAACGCAAAGTCTGGACCGTTTTTCTTTTATGTGCAGCAATGATGCTTGGGCTGGCAGGACGGCTTGTGTATCTGATGGGGTTTCGGTCGGATTATTATTACCAGAAAGCACAGGATCTCCATGAGAGAGAACGTTCCATCAAGGCGGCAAGGGGAAAAATCCTGGACGCCAGAGGAAAAGTTCTTGCCTCGAATAAAACGGTCTGTACGGTATCTGTTATCCATAGCCAGATAAAAGAACCGGAGAAAATCATTTCTTTGTTGTCGCAGAAACTGGAACTGTCAGAAGAAAGCATCCGAAAAAAAGTAGAAAAAGTATCTTCTATAGAAAGAATAAAGACAAATGTCGACAAAGCTGTGGGAGATGAGATTCGAAAGACAGGACTTTCCGGTGTGAAAGTGGATGAAGACTACAAAAGATATTATCCATATCACTCACTTGCTTCCAAAGTTCTGGGATTCACAGGGGCAGACAACCAGGGGATCATCGGACTTGAGGTTCAATATGAAGAGATTTTGAGCGGTGAAGCAGGAAAAATTCTCACAACGACGGATGCCAGAGGAATCGAACTGGATGGAATCGGAGAAAGCCGGGAAGAACCAGAAGCAGGCAACACACTTCGTACCAGCCTGGATATCAGCATTCAGGAATATGTCCAGCAGGCGGCAAAGAAAGTTATGGAAGAGAAAGAAGCGGAGAGAGTGTCCATTCTTCTTATGAATCCCCAGAATGGAGAAATCTATGCCTGTGTGAATGTACCGGAATTCGACCTAAACCAGCCGTTTACCCTGAATACAGAAGTGGATACCTCAGGGTTAAGTTCCGAGAAGAAGCAGGAACTTCTGAATCAGATGTGGAGAAATCCCTGTCTGAATGATACTTATGAACCGGGGTCAACTTTCAAGATCATAACGATGGCGGCGGGACTTGAAGAGGGAGTTGTGAGCATGGAAGACCGTTTTTACTGTCCGGGCTACAAACTGGTAGATGACAGGAGAATTCACTGTGCAAACAGAAGAGGACATGGCTCCCAGAATTTTGTTGAAGGAGCGCAGAATTCCTGTAATCCGGTATTTATTGAAGTAGGGTTGCGGCTCGGCGTGGAAAAATATTATAAATATTTCCGAAAATTTGGACTTCTGGAAAAAACGGGTATTGACCTTCCGGGAGAGGCAGGTACGATCATGCATCAGGCAAAAAATATGGGAAATGTAGAACTGGCAACTGTTTCGTTCGGGCAGTCTTTTCAGATCACACCGATCCAGCTTGCAACGACAGTAAGTTCCCTGATAAACGGTGGGAGAAGAATTACGCCGCATTTTGGAGTAGCGGTGGAAGATGAAAACGGAGAAGTCATTCAGGAACTGGAATATCCGGTAAAGACAGGGGTCCTTTCGGAAGAAACTTCCGAGAAAATCCGTTATATTCTGGAAAAAGTTGTCTCGCAGGGATCTGGCAAAAATGCTGCGATCGAAGGTTATACGATCGGGGGAAAGACAGCGACTTCACAGACACTTCCGAGAAGTGCAAACCGTTATATCTCCTCTTTTCTTGGATTTGCACCTGCTGAGAATCCCCAGGTACTGGCACTGTGTATTATCCACGACCCCAAAGGCATTTACTATGGCGGAACGATCGCAGCGCCGGTCGTGCGGACGATCTTTGAAAACGTTCTTCCATATATGGGGATAAATGGAAGGAATCAGGAAGAGTGAAGCGTAACATAGGGTTGCGAAATACGCCAAAAAGCCTTATAATCAAACATGACAAAAAACAAAAGAATGATAAGAGGTGTGAGGATGAATTATCAAGTTGTAATCCCTGTACTGATCTCCTTTGTGATCAGTGTGATCTTGGGACCGATCATCATCCCGTTTCTGAGAAAACTCAAGATGGGACAGACAGAACGTGTGGAAGGTGTGCAGTCGCACCTGAAGAAAGCGGGTACCCCTACCATGGGAGGTATCATTTTTCTGATAGCTACTGTTGTAACATCCCTGTTCTACGTAAAAGATTACCCGAAGGTGATCCCGGTAGTGTTTCTGACACTGGGATTTGGTATCATCGGATTTCTGGATGACTACCTCAAGGTAGTTCTGAGACGTTCTGACGGTCTTCTTCCATGGCAGAAATTTTCTCTGCAGGTGGTCGTAACCGCAGTGTTTACTTATTACCTTGTAAACTATACAGACGTAAACCTGTCAATGCGTATTCCGTTCTGGACCGATCATTATCTGAATATCGGATGGCTGGCGATCCCGGTACTTTTCTTTGCCGTGATCGGAACGGTAAACGGTGTAAACTTTACCGACGGTCTGGACGGACTGGCATCCAGCGTGACACTGATCGTTGCAGTATTCTTTACTGTTGTTTCTATCGGAACAAAGAGTGGAATTGAGCCGATCACCTGTGCAGTTGTGGGTGGACTGATGGGATTTTTACTGTTCAATGTATATCCGGCGAAGGTGTTCATGGGAGATACAGGATCTCTGGCACTCGGAGGATTTGTTGCAGGAGCTGCATACATGATGCAGATGCCATTGTTTATCCTTCTGGTAGGACTGATCTATCTGGTAGAGGTACTGTCCGTTATCATCCAGGTAACTTACTTCAAGAAAACACATGGAAAACGTATTTTTAAGATGGCACCGATCCACCATCATTTTGAATTATGTGGATGGTCAGAAACAAGAGTTGTAGCCGTATTTTCTATCATAACAGCAGTTATGTGTCTGATTGCACTTCTCGCTCTGTGATCCGCATAACGACAGTTTGCAGGAGGAAACAAAAATGAATTTACAGGGAAAAAGAGTACTTGTCTTTGGAACAGGCAAAAGCGGCATCGGAGCTGCAGATCTTCTGGAAGAGACAGGAGCTCATGTGATCCTTTTTGACGGAAACGAAAAAACAGACAAGGATGCGGTTCTGACGAAAGTATCTCACGCAGAGGATGCCTCTGTTTATGCCGGTGAGCTTCCTAAGGAAGTTCTGGAAAGTCTTGATCTGGTTATACTGAGCCCGGGAGTACCGACAGATATTCCGATCGTGAAGAAATTTTATGAGATGGGACTTCCGGTATGGGGAGAAGTAGAACTGGCTTACCGTACCAGCAAGGGAAGGGTACTCGCAATCACCGGAACAAATGGCAAAACAACCACAACAGCCCTTCTTGGCAAGATCATGAGTGATGCAGAGGACTCTGTCTTTGTAGTGGGAAACATTGGAACTCCATACACTTCCAAAGCACTGGAAATGAAAGAGAATTCCACAACAGTAGCGGAGATCAGCAGTTTCCAGCTGGAGACGATCGAAGAATTTGCACCACAGGTCAGTGCGATCCTCAACATCACAGAGGACCATCTGAACCGTCACCATACAATGGAGGAATATATCCGCGTCAAGGAACTTATCGTCAAAAACCAGAAACCAGAGAACTACTGTGTCCTGAATTATGAGGATCCGGTACTTCGCGAATTTGGCCAGCATATCGTTCCGAAGACTGTTTATTTCTCAAGCGTAAGGAAACTTGACGAGGGAATTTATCTGGACGGAGATCTGATCGTACTCAAGACCGCAGAAGCGGAGATTCCGTTCGTACATACAGGAGAACTGAAACTTCTGGGACAGCATAACTTTGAGAATGTGATGGCAGCAGTTGCAATGGCATACTATGCAGGCGTGTCTGTAGAGAGTATCCGTAAGAGCATCTGTGAGTTTACAGCAGTAGAACACAGAATTGAATATGTCACAGAGAAAAATGGTGTCGCTTATTACAACGATTCCAAGGGAACCAACCCGGATGCTGCGATCAAGGGCATCCAGGCGATGAACCGTCCGACCCTTCTGATCGGCGGCGGTTATGACAAAGGCTCCAGCTACGATGAATGGCTGAATGCTTTTGACGGCAAAGTGCGTTATCTTGTACTGATCGGACAGACAAGAGAGAAGATCAAAGAAGCGGCAGAGCGTCTTGGCGTATGCCCGAACATTGTTCTCTGCGAGGACCTCAAGGAAGCAGTAGAGTTCTGTGCACAGAAAGCGGAAGCAGGAGATGCAGTCCTTCTTTCACCTGCATGTGCAAGCTGGGGACAGTTTGACAATTATGAGCAGCGAGGAGATATGTTCAAAGAATACGTAAAGGCTCTTTGATTTTTGGGATTTTTCACAACACTATATAATATAGAAGAAACAGGAAAGTCAGATTTGAACAAAAAGTTCAGATCTGGCTTTTGTATTGTGTGGATTTTGTGGACAGAACAGAGAATCACAGAAAAAAGTTTTTGACATATAATAAAAGTAAGATGCCCTTTGGGAGTGAACCGATTGGATAAAATTCACATAGCAGGGGGAACACCCCTCCATGGAACCATCCGTATCCAGGGTTCCAAAAACGCTGCCCTTCCAATGATGGCGGCGGCACTTCTTTATCCGGGGGTCAGTATACTCAGAAACTGTCCGAAAATCGCAGATGTATTCTGCATGGAAGAAATCCTCTGTGCACTTGGTGCAGATACCTGGTGGCAGGAACATGACCTTTACCTGGACTGCACAAAAGCGGATAAAATGGAGATATCAGGGATTTACACAGAAAAAATGAGGTCTTCAGTCATACTTCTGGGTGTATTGCTTGGAAGATATGGGAAGGCATCCATGGGGTATCCCGGCGGCTGTGTGATTGGAAAAAGACCGGTGGATCTTCATCTGTATGCGTTGCGGGAATTCGGTGTATGTATAGAAGAAAAGAAAGAGTTTCTGGAAGCAGAATGCCGGAAGCTGAAAGGCTGCGAGATCTTTTTTGCAGGGAGTAGTGTGGGCGCGACAGAACAGGCGGTTCTGACCGCTGCTTCGGCAGAGGGAAAAACAAGAATCCATAACTGTGCAAAAGAGCCCGAAATTATCTGGCTCTGCAGATTCCTGAAAAGAATGGGAATAAAGATCCAGGGAGAAGGAACAGAAAAAATCCTGGTTGAAGGCGGCGCACCGGTGAAGGGCGGAGATATGCAGGTTCCACCTGACCGGATCGTGGCAGGAACCTATCTGTGTGCTTCCGCAGCCACCAGAGGAAAGATTGAGATTGAGAATCCTCCGGAGGGAGAGCTTACAGCTTTCCTCGAAGTATATCGCAAAATGGGTGGACAATATGAATGGAACAGTGGTAAACTAGTAGCGGACAGCCGCCGGGTGCGTTTTCCTGTCCCTCTGACAGAGACCGCTGTATATCCGGGATTTCCTACAGATCTGCAGTCGCCTCTGATGGCAGTGTTTGCGACGATTCCGGGAGAGAGCTGCATACAGGAATCTGTTTTTGAAGACCGTTTCAAAATAGCAGAAGAACTTAACCGGATGGGTGCAGAGATAAAGATACAGGGGAAGAAAGCATGGATCCGCGGAAGTTTTTGCCTTAAAGGCACCAAGGTACGTGCACAGGAACTCCGAGGGGGAGCGGCACTTGTAATTGCGGCACTTGCGGCAAAGGGTGAGTCCATTGTAGAAGGATATTCATTTATCCACCGGGGTTACGAGGATATAAGCCAGGATATTTCAAGGCTTGGCGGCAAAATCAAGAAGGATACAGGAACTACGATATATGAAGACATCCAGCAATATTAGTACACGAAAACTGGTTATAGGCAGTGTGGCTGTTGTGGTTTTGGCTGCCGCTGTTTTTTTCTTTACTTTTTTTCAAGTAAAAACAGTAGAAGTTATAGGAAATGACCATTATACAGAGGATGAACTGAAAGAAAAAATCCTTAAAGGCTCAATGACATCCAATGCCATTCTTGCACCGCTGTTTTATTCCAAGAATGCGGCAGAAGAACTTCCGTATATTGAGAGTTTTAATGTCAGACGTTCCGGCAGGAACAAACTGATCATCAGCGTCAAAGAAAAAAGCGTTGTAGGATGCATTCCTTATCTGGACAGCTATGTTTACTTTGACAGTAATGGATATTTTGTGGAGGGCAGCAAGACAAGAGATACGAAAGTTGCCTTTTTTGACGGCATCCAGCCGAAGAAGGTCGTGATGGAGGAGAAACTTCCCATCAAGGAGACGGTTCTGAATACAGCAGTTGCCCTTTCTACGATCTTTGCCAAGAATGATATGGTTCCGGATCATATTATGTTTGATGACAGCTATGAAATCAGCCTTCTGTATGGCGATATCACTGTACAGCTTGGAAAGGATGAATATCTGGAGGACAAAATGACCAGGGCAATCGCCATTCTTCCACAGCTTGAGGGACAGAAGGGGATTCTGCACATGGAAAATATTTCCCGTAATTCAAAGACTGTGACATTTGAGGCAGAGGAAGTGGAGATCACAGCCGAGAACTGGAATGGCGGCTACGACGAGAATGGTGACTATACCGGCGATGGCGAATATGATGAAAATGGCGATTATGTAGGACCAAAACCGGCAACAGCACTGGACACTGCAACTGAGAGATGGGTAGGCGGCTACGATGAAGAAGGCGACTATACCGGCAGTGGTGAGTATGATGCTGATCTGAATTATGTCGGCCCTGCACCGACACAGGAACTTCTGGACAGTTTTGGAGACTGGATCGGCGGTTATAACGAATCAGGAGGATTTGACGGAGTCGGTGAATACGATGCCGATGGAAATTATGTAGGAGCAAATCCGAATACATCTGATGATACAGAAAACACATCAGACACTTCCGGGGAGGAAGATTCTTACGATGAAAGCACCGAAAGTGACCAGGAATACGACTCTGAGAGCGATTATTCGGACGAAGAAGAGGGCTATTACGATGAAGAAGGATAACTCTTTGATGGCGAAGAATCGTGAAAAAAGTATAAAAAAACAAAAATAGTAGTTGATTAATTCAAGAAAAAAATATATGATATATCTATATGTAGCTTGATATGACAATATCAGGAAGATAAAAGGAGGAAGTACATTGTTAGAGATTATGTCAAATGAGGCCGAGTCTTCAGCCAAGATTATTGTAATCGGCGTAGGCGGAGCTGGAAATAATGCAGTAAACAGAATGGTGGAAGAGGCTATCGGAGGAGTAGAGTTTGTTGGTGTAAATACTGATAAACAGGCCCTGACACTTTGCAAAGCTCCAACAGTACTTCAGATTGGTGAAAAGATTACGAAGGGCCTTGGCGCCGGCGCACAGCCGGAAGTTGGCCAGAAGGCTGCTGAGGAGAGCATAGAAGAAGTTAAACAGTTAATGGAAGGCGCAGACATGGTATTTGTTACCTGTGGTATGGGCGGCGGCACTGGTACAGGTGCAGCACCGGTCATCGCAGCAGCAGCCAAGGAAATGGGAATCCTGACCGTCGGCGTTGTTACGAAGCCTTTCCGTTTCGAAGCAAAAACACGTATGAACAATGCTCTGTCCGGAATCGAAAATCTGAAGAAAGCTGTTGACACACTGATTGTCATTCCGAATGACAAGCTGTTAGAGATCGTAGATCGCCGTACAACCATGCCGGAAGCTCTCCGCAAAGCAGATGAAGTTCTCCAGCAGGCAGTACAGGGCATCACAGACCTGATCAACCTCCCGGCTCTTATCAACCTGGACTTCGCAGATGTTCAGACTGTTATGAGAGACAAGGGAATCGCTCATATCGGAATCGGAGAAGCAAGAGGAGACGACAAAGCGATGGAGGCAGTACAGCAGGCGGTATCCTCCCCGCTTCTGGAGACAACCATCAAGGGTGCAACTCATGTGATCATCAATATTTCCGGAGATATCTCTCTCATGGATGCAAACGACGCAGCAAGCTACGTACAGGAGCTCACAGGAGAGGATTCCAATATCATCTTTGGTGCTATGTACGATGACTCCGTTGCAGATTACGCAAGAATCACAGTGATCGCAACAGGACTTTCCGATCTGGAAGCAAAATCCACACCGTTTGGAAACAGGAGCAGTGCATCACCGTTCAGTGTCCGCAAACCTGCAGCAGCATCAACAACAACTGCCCAGTCACAGCCGACAATGAGCATGCCAAGCTTCAACCTGCCGAACATGCAGTCAGCTCCGTCATTCAATACCAAGGTGCCGACAAGCACTGTTCAGAAGAAGGACATCCAGATCCCGGATTTCCTCAGAAACAGATAAGAATCAGAACATACAAAAGACGCTGTGTTTCCACAGCGTCTTGTTTTGTTTTTAGGAATGAGGGCAGTTAAGAGAAATCAGCATTTGCAGGAGAAGGTACTGCATTTTGTCTCGTTGCATCCTTCTGTGCTGCATCCGGAGACATCAATAGCGGAGGCGGTACATTTGCAGTGTTCGTTGTAGGTACATTCCTGGGCTTTGCAGTCGATGTTGATCTTTTCGCAGCCGCAGTGGTGAGCTTCGCTGTTCATGGCAGCACCGGAAGCACTGCGTTCACGGAAACTTCCGCAGTTTGTTTCATCTGCATTGCGTGCACCTGCACCGGTAATCTCGATATCACCTCTGGAACAGAGTTCGTTTTCGTTGTACATACATTTGGTTGCAGAACATTTGAGAATTGTCATAGTTCGTTCCTCCATGATTGATTTTTTTGCGGGACGTATGTCCGTATTCTAGTATTCGCAAAAAAAATTAAAATATACAAAAAAACTTCTTGACTTTCTCAGGAAGGAATAGTATATTGTTAAAGTACGTAAAGAAAACAAAGCAGAGTTTCACTCTCACCTCAGCACAGAGATTGTGTCTCAGGTTTATATGCAGAGATAGATAGCAGAATCTTCCTGGATTCTGGATATTGCATGGCATTTTGCTCATGCATCACTGGGTATAATAGAGTGTGGATTCTGTCCATGCTCTTTATTTTTTGAAGGGTGACTGAGAGTCAGGCATATCATTTATTCACAGGTATGGAGGTGTACTACAATTAGCAATTTAATGATTAACGAACAGATCAGAGACAGAGAGGTGCGTCTGATCGGACCGGACGGAGCACAGCTCGGAATCGTGTCAGCCAGAGAAGCAATGGCGAAGGCACAGGAAGCAGGACTTGACCTTGTAAAGATCGCACCACAGGCGAAACCACCGGTGTGCAAGATCATCGATTACGGTAAATACCGTTATGAGCTCTCCCGTAAGGAAAAAGAAGCTAAGAAGAAACAGAAGACGATCGACATCAAGGAAGTACGTCTTTCACCAAACATTGATACAAATGACTTAAAGACCAAGGTCAATGCAGCAAGAAAGTTCCTCTCCAAAGGTGACCGCGTAAAGGTTACACTTCGTTTCAGAGGAAGAGAGATGGCGCACATGGCAAGCAGCAGACACGTGCTCGACGATTTTGCAGAACTTCTCGCAGACGTTGCAACCGTAGAGAAAGCGCCTAAGATCGAAGGAAGAAGCATGACCATGTTTCTCAGCGAAAAGCGTTAAGCAGTTATCAGAACACTGTGCCATTGGTGCATGAACCTGGTAATGTGAAATAAAAAACAGAACCACGAATCAAGGAGGAAATAACAATGCCTAAGATTAAAACTTGTAGAGCAGCAGCAAAACGTTTCAAAAAGACCGGAACTGGAAAGATCATGAGAAATAAAGCTTATAAGAGCCATATCTTAACAAAGAAATCTCAGAAGAGAAAGAGAAACCTGAGAAAAGCTACTGTTGTTGATTCTACAAACCTGAAGAATATTAAGAAAGCTCTGCCATATTTATAATTAACAGGCAGCGGACGATATCAGAAGACAAACAGGAGGAAATATAAGAAATGGCAAGAATTAAAGGCGGATTAAACGCAAAAAAAAGACATAACCGTACATTAAAACTGGCAAAGGGCTACAGAGGAGCTCGTTCCAAACAGTATAGAGTAGCAAAACAGTCTGTTATGAGAGCACTTGCAAGCTCTTATGCAGGACGTAAACAGAAAAAACGTCAGTTCAGACAGCTCTGGATCGCTCGTATCAACGCAGCAGCCAGAATGAACGGACTTTCCTACAGCAAAATGATGCACGGACTCAAAGTAGCAAACGTTGACATCAATAGAAAAATGCTTGCAGAGCTCGCTGTAAACGATGCAGAGGGATTCGCAGCACTTGCTGAAATCGCTAAGAAAGCAGTAGCATAAGTTAATATGCCTGAAAAGACCGCAGAGTTTATAACTGCGGTCTTTTTTTGCGGCAGTTTCAGGGAGAGAGAAGATGAAGATCAAAGATAACAGGGTAAGATATTTTATTTATGCTGCATTTTTTATGTTGTTTGTATATTTGGGATATAAAGTCCCATACTGCCTTGATGAGTGGAAGTGGGGACTTCCTCAGAGAGTGGAACTGATGAAGAGAGGCTTTTCAGGATATAATGGAAGATATCTGGGAAATATTCTGGCATTGCTGATCACAAGGTCAGAAGTGGCAAAAACACTTGTAATATCCGTATGTATGGTGCTGATCGTATGGCTGATGGAAATGAGTGTGCGAAGAAAAACTTTTTCAGAAAAAGATAAGTCAGACCCGATTCTTCTTCTGAGCCTCATCTTATTGTTACTCGCTGTCCCGGCTTCCCTGTATGGGCAGAGCTATGGATGGCCGGCTGCTTTTGTTAATTACGAAGTTCCGGTGCCATTGTTTCTGGTCTATTTTATATGGACAGATGAGCTTTACAGAAATAAAGTGGAAAAATACTCATGGTTTCAAACTTTGGCAGTCATCCCACTGGGAATATGTGTCCAGCTATTCAGCGAAAATATAACGATCATTGTTGTTGCATATGCAGTATGGATGATGATTTACACTGGTGTCAGATACAGAAAGATTTATTTGATAGAAGTGAATTATCTGTGGTCCGCAATTCTGGGGGCGGTGGTCATGTTTTCTAATTCGGCATATTCCAGTGCGGCAGTGCATAATGGAAAAACCTATAAAAGCATTGATATGAGTGCAGGAGTACTGCTCCAGAGGTTTGTTGTCAGGATATGGACAAACCTGGTTCTGAATAACTGGGTACTGACAGTGATACTTGCAGTTTTGCTGACTGCTCTGATCCTGAAAAAAAGAAAACAAAGTTTTGCAGCAGCAGAGATGCTGGTCGTTTTCTGGGGGTACAGTGTGTACAGTATTTTTCACAGAATTTGTCCAGAGTGGACATTTGATGGAAACCAGGCGGTGGACAGAGGGATTATGGCACTTCTTTCCATGCTGTTTTTTATAAATGTGCTTCTGTGTATCTGGATGTTTACAGAAAAAGAAGAACGAATTTCGATCTGTATTACATATCTCGGATCTCTGGCTTTTGCAGCACCGCTTATTGCGGCAGATCCGATCGGTCCGAGATGCTTTTATATTTCTTATGTATTTGAAGTGCTGACGACAGCAAAAATTCTTCAATATTTTTTGAAAAACAGAGGAGAAATACAGGTTTTTTATCCGGCACTGATCCTTGCAGTAACAGTTTGTATTTCAGCCGTATTTTATGTGAGAATTTTTATGATAATAGGGAAGTACAGTGATTACAGAGCAGAGCTGATCGAAGAGGCAGTCGAACAGAATGCAGAGGAACTGACACTTCCGGTCATGCCATTCAGTGATTATACAGGATATACGGAACCGATAGATGAGATCTGGAACGAAAAATTCAAGGAGTTTTATCATATTCCGGAGAATATGACAGTCAGATTTGAATAGAATGTCCGCGATACAAGGACACATATCCTTGTTAAATAAACAAATTCTTAAATAAATCTAAAATTTTCCCTTGCAATCAGCTATAGCCAATGCTATAATCAAAAACATTAAAGCTTTAGCGAATGAAAGTGCGCGGGCTAAAGATTAAAGGAGGAGCTTTATTATGAAAACATGGAAGAAAGCACTTAGTTTAACAGCAGCAGTAGCAATGACAGCAACAATGATGCCTGTATCTGCATTTGCAGCAGACGACGAGACTTTCAAGATCGGTGTTATCGGACCGATGACAGGTGACAACGCACAGTATGGTCTTGGTGTATACCATGCAGCACAGGTTGCAGCAGAAGAGATCAATGCTAACGGCGGATTCAACGGATACAACGTAGAGATCCTTGACGCTGGTGATGACCAGGCTGACCCGGAGAAGGCTGTAAACGCATACAACGACCTTCTGGACAAAGGAATGCAGATGCTTTGTGGTACCGTTACATCCGGTTCCTGTATCGCTGTAGGTGCAGAGGCAGCAGAGGATACATTCCTGTTCACACCATCAGCAACAGCAGTAGACAGCATCACATCCGGATCCAATGAATTCCGTATGTGTTTCACAGACCCGGCACAGGGAACCAAATCCGCACAGTACATCGGAGAGCATGCACTTGCTACAAAGGTAGCTATTCTCTATGATTCATCCGCAGACTACAACTCCGGTATCAACGATGCATTCGTTGCAGCAGCAGACGAGAACGGTCTTGAAGTTGTAGCTGACGAAGCATACACAGCAGACAGCAACACAGACTTCTCTGTACAGCTCAAGAAGATCAAAGACAGCGGCGCAGAGCTTCTGTTCCTTCCTAACTACTATGCAGACAACGCACTGATCCTTCAGCAGGCACATGACGCTGGTATGGACGACGTTAAGAAATTCGGTGTAGACGGTATGGACGGTATCCTTGGAGTAGAAAACTTCGATACATCCCTCGCAGAAGGCGTTATGCTTCTGACACCATTCTCTGCAACAGCAGAAGATGAAAAATCTCAGGCATTTGTTAAAGCATATGAAGCTGCAAACAAAGATGAAGTTCCGAACCAGTTCGCAGCAGATACATACGATGTACTCTATGCTATGAAAGCAGCAGCAGATGCAGCAGAGATCACACCGGATATGGAAAATGCAGACATCAGTGCAGCTATGTCTGAGGCAATGCTCAGTGTAGAACTTGACGGACTTACAGGTAAAGCAAAATGGACAGAAGATGGCGAATGTGACAAAGAGCCAAAAGCTTTCGAGATCCAGGACGGCGCTTACGTAGAAATGGACTAATAAGATACTATATTCAGAGGACGGGGGACGGTTGCCTGTTATCACAGGACTGTCCCCCCCTTTCTTGCACTAATAAGCCAATCAGTTAATAATTTAAAGAGGTGCATTATGAGCTTTTTATCATACTTAAAAGATGGAATCAGCCTGGGCAGTATCTATGCGATCATTGCCCTGGGGTACACAATGGTGTATGGTATTGCAAAAATGCTGAACTTCGCTCATGGTGATGTCATCATGGTCGGTGCATTTGTGATTCTTACCGCTGTTACCAAAGGAGGCATGTCTCCGGTGCTGGCTATCGTACTTTCTGTAATCTTCTGTACCGTTCTTGGTATGGTGATCGAGAAAGTCGCATACAGCCCGCTTCGTAAGGCGTCTTCCAACCTTGCAGTACTGATCACCGCGATCGGTGTCAGCTATCTGCTTCAGAACCTGGCACTTTTGATCTTCGGAGCAGATGCCAAGAGTTTCGTAACTGTTATCGATGTGCCGTCCGTGTCTTTATTTGACGGACAGCTTGTGATCAAAGGAATAACTATTGTAACGATCCTTACCTGTATCGTGATCATGGTCGGTCTGATGCTTTTTGTTCAGAAGACAAAACCGGGACGTGCGATGCAGGCAGTATCTGAGGACCGCGACGCCGCACAGCTCATGGGTGTCAATGTCAATGCGACAATCTCCATGACATTTGCGATCGGTTCCGGACTTGCAGCGATCGCAGGACTTCTTCTCTGCCAGACTTACCCGACACTGACTCCATATACAGGAGCAATGCCTGGTATTAAAGCTTTCGTTGCAGCCGTATTCGGTGGTATCGGATCCATTCCGGGAGCCATGGTCGGAGGAATCCTCCTTGGCGTGATCGAGATCTTTGGTAAAGCATATATTTCTTCGCAGGTTGCAGATGCTATCTGTTTCGGCGTCCTGATCGTAGTGCTTCTTGTAAAACCTACCGGACTGTTCGGCAAGAACATCCAGGAGAAAGTATAAGGGGTGGTCAGAATGAAGAAAACAATGAACAAAACAGTAAAAAACAATATGATCAACTATGGGATCGTGATCGCACTTTTTGTGATCGTACAGATCCTTTCCGGTACAGGACATCTGTCCAGACTTCTTACAGGTCTTCTGGTTCCGCTGTGTGTTTATGTGATCGCAGCGATCTCCCTGAACCTGGTAGTAGGTTTTTCCGGTGAGCTGAGCCTTGGTCATGCAGGATTCATGTGTGTCGGCGCGTATTCCAGTGCATTATTTTCACATATCGCAAGCGATATCCCGCAGGTTCCGAGATTTATCCTGGCGATCCTGATCGGCGCAGCAGTAGCAGCCGTGTTTGGTGTGATTATCGGTATCCCGGTACTTCGACTTCGTGGTGACTACCTTGCGATCGTAACCCTGGCATTCGGTGAGATCATCAAGAACCTGATCAACATCCTGTATATCGGTTTTGACGAAAAAGGACTTCACGTAGCAACAAGTGCCGCAAGTCTCAAACTGGAAGCAGGCGGCAAACAGATCCTCAAAGGTGCGCTTGGTATCTCCGGAACAGGTGCTCTTTACAAAGATGTCAAACATTACTTTTTCCCGATCGGAATCTTTCTGGTTCTTCTTACACTGTTCATCGTACAGAACCTTGTAAACTCCAGAAGCGGACGTGCTATCATGGCAACCAGAGATAACCGTATCGCAGCAGAATCCGTAGGTATCGATGTTACCAAGTTCAAACTTCTTGCATTCACGATCTCCGCAGCCCTCGCAGGTGTTGCAGGTGTTCTCTATGCACACAACCTTTCCATGTTAAAGGTATCCGGATTTGACTACAACATGTCTATCCTGATCCTGGTATATGTCGTACTTGGTGGAATCGGAAACCTGAGAGGTTCCATGATCGCAGCGATCATCCTCTATGCACTTCCGGAACTTCTCCGTGGATTTGCAAACTATCGTATGCTCATCTATGCGATCGTCCTGATCGTTATGATGCTCTTTAACTGGGCACCGGCAGCAAGAAACTGGAGAGCACGCGTAATGGAAAAGATCAAAGGCACTAAGAACAAAAAGGAGGCAGCTTAACCATGGCAATGTTGGAAGTAAATCATCTGGCTATCCAGTTCGGCGGTCTTCGCGCAGTTGACGGATTCAATGTATCAATCGAAAAAGGTCAGCTCTACGGACTGATCGGACCGAACGGTGCCGGCAAAACAACAATCTTCAACCTTCTAACAGGTGTATACAAACCGACCGAGGGTATCATCAAACTGGACGGACAGGATATCACAGGTAAGAGCACGATCGAGATCAACAAAGCAGGTATCGCGCGAACATTCCAGAACATCCGTCTGTTCAAGGATATGCCGGTTCTTGACAACGTCAAGGTCGGACTTCACAATCATCATTCTTATTCTACCCTGACCGGAATCTTAAGACTTCCGAAATATCACAAAGTAGAAAAAGAAATGAATGAAAAAGCAATGGAGATCCTCAAGGTATTCGACCTCGACAAAGAAGCAGATACCCTTGCAGGAAACCTTCCATATGGTAAACAGCGTAAACTCGAGATCGCCAGAGCACTGGCAACCGATCCGAAGCTTCTTCTTCTGGATGAGCCGGCTGCAGGTATGAACCCGAATGAAACACAGGAACTGATGGATACCATCCGTTTCGTACAGAAACATTTTGATATGACCACTCTTCTGATCGAGCATGATATGAAACTGGTCGGCGGTATCTGTGAAGAAGTAACCGTACTGAACTTCGGACAGGTGCTTGCACAGGGCGAGACTCTGAAGGTTCTGAAAGATCCGGCAGTAGTCACTGCATATCTGGGAGAATAAGGAGGAAAATCAAATGTCAATGTTGGAAGTAAAAGATCTCCAGGTTTATTATGGTGTTATCCAGGCATTGAAGGGAATTTCCTTTCATGTAGAACAGGGAGAAGTTATCGCACTGATCGGCGCGAACGGTGCCGGTAAGACAACCACACTGCAGACACTGACCGGAATCATCCCGGCAAAAGCAGGAAGTATCATGTTTGGCGGCAAAGACCTCACAAAGACACCTGCACACAAGATCGTCGAGATGGGTATGGCACATGTACCGGAAGGAAGACGTGTATTTTCAGACATGTCTGTATACGAAAATCTTCTGATGGGTGCTTACACAAGAAAAGACAAAAACGAGATCGCACAGAGCCTCGAGATGGTTTACAAGAGATTCCCGCGTCTGAAAGAACGTACAGGACAGCGTGCCGGTACACTTTCCGGTGGTGAGCAGCAGATGCTTGCAATGGGACGTGCTCTGATGAGTAAACCGAGCATCATCCTGATGGATGAGCCGTCTATGGGGCTTTCCCCGATCTTTGTAAATGAAATCTTTGATATTATCAAAGAAGTAAGTGAAAGCGGCACAACCGTTCTCCTCGTTGAGCAGAACGCAAAGAAAGCCCTTTCTATCGCTGACAGAGCGTATGTCCTTGAGACAGGAAGCATTACTCTGGAAGGCAAAGCAGATGATCTGCTTCATGATGAATCTGTCCAGAAAGCATATCTGGGAGAATAAGGAGGAATCAATAATGGATCAGGTTGTAATCACAATTGCAAGACAGTATGGAAGCGGCGGACGTACCGTCGGCAAAATGCTAGCAGAGCGTCTGGGGATTTCTTTCTATGACAAGCAGATCATTCAGATGGCATCTGATGAGAGTGGAATTGACGTAAAACTTTTCGGCAAAGTAGAAGCGGGAGATAAAGTCAAGACTTCTCTTTTTGGCAGCAAGGACAGCATCTACAAGGGAGACCTGCACCAGCCAGGCAGCAAGGATTTCATCTCCGATGAGAATCTTTTTAACTACCAGGCTAAAGTAGTCAACGACCTTGCAGAAAAAGAATCCTACGTGATCGTAGGACGCTGTGTAAACTATGTATTCAAGGATCGTCCGAATACCTTGCGTGTATTCATCCATGCACCATGGGAGTTCCGTGTAGAGCAGGCTTCTGAGAAGATCTCCGGATCAAGAGAAGATGTGGAGAAATTCCTTCTCAAGGATGACAAGCGCAAACAGGACTACTACCATAAATTTGCAGGCGGTGTCTGGAACGATGCGACAAATTACGACCTTTGCCTGAACAGCGGCAAACTCGGATTTGAGAAATGCGTTGATGCGATCGAAGCACAGTTAAAGATCATGCTTGGAAAATAAAAGCCAGTTGGGGGCGGTGTTTTTAAAACACTGTCCCCGTTCTTTTTTTATGCTTTCATGCATATATTGAAGGGAGTACAGGGCAGGCAGGGTAGATATGAGAAAATTTTTTTCAGGGATAGTTGTTGTACTTCTATTGCTCATGGGAACTGTCTGGTCTGCAGGAAAAGAACCGGAGGCTGTACAGACGATCGGAAATAAGGCAGCCAGGCTTGTTGCAGGAGAGGGGATGCTCCGGCTGATGGAACAGGAACTTATGGAGCAGAGCCAGGCACATCCTGAAGTAGCACTGACCTTCGATGACGGTCCAAGTCCGAAATATACACCGCTTCTTCTGGATGGACTGAAAGAGAGAAATGTCCGGGCAACTTTTTTTCTTCTGGGCAAAAATGTGAAGGAGAATCAGGAACTGGTGCAGAGGATGCAGGCGGAAGGACATCTTCTGGGAAATCATACGTATAATCACGTACAGCTCAACAAGATCCCGGAGACTACAGCCCGGCAGGAGATACTCAAAACAAACAATGAGATCTATGAGGCGACAGGAAAGTATCCGGAATACATGCGTCCTCCTTATGGAGCCTGGAAGAAAAACATGGAGCTCTGCGTCGAGATGCTGCCCGTATTCTGGGATATTGACACACTTGACTGGAAAAGCCAGAATGTGGATGCGATCCTCAAGGCAGCAGGAGAAGAACCGGAGGACGGTTCGATCATCCTTATGCACGACGAATATCAGACCAGCGTGGAGGCAGCCCTTCTCATTATCGACCGGCTGAAAGAAAAAGGTTATGAGTTTGTGACAGTAGATGAACTGATCGTACCATGACCATATCGTGAAAGGTTTGTGTTACTGTTCACTCCGTTCACAGTAACAGGTTTGTCATTGCTTTTTCTGCTCAATTTCGTTATACTGATATATAATGAGTTTATCAATTCAGCAGAAAAAGGAGTAAAAAATGGACAGATTTTTCAGTATGGATAATAAGTTTTTTACATTTATGGGAAAGGTCGCAGATTTATTTATTTTGAATATCCTATGTCTGATCTGCTGCATCCCGATCGTGACAGCGGGGGCATCGATCACAGCGATGTTTTATGTGACCATGAAGATGGTAAAGAACGAAGAGTCCTACATAATCAAGAGCTTTTTTAAATCTTTCAAACAGAATTTCAAACAGGCAACGGTGATCAACCTGATCATGCTTGTGCTGGCAGTGATCCTTTATGTGGATATGAGAATCGTAAAGCAGATGGGACAGCCGCTTGGACAGATCATGAATATCATTTTCCTTGCATTCAGCGTTCTGTATGTGATGGTATTCCTGTATATTTATCCAGTTCTGGCGAAATTTTATAATTCTACCAGAAATACGTTCATCAATGCGGTGCTGATGTCTGTTCGTCATCTTCCGTATACGGTCCTGATGGCAGCAGTCTGTGCATGTCCGATCATTCTGGTATCTTTTGCACCGACATTCAGGATGCAGGCGACGATCGCACTGATCTGTCTTGTGATCGGCGGGGCAGTGGTTGCATACTGCAACTCATTTTTCCTGGTAAAGATCTTTGAGAATTATATTCCGGAAGGCGCAGAGGACGGAGGAAAGGCAGAATGAGAAACTGGAATGGTAAACCGTACCATTCACTTGACTATATGCTGAGAGAGACCTTTGGCGAAAAGGTATACAAGGTGACGCTGAACGGCGGTATGTCCTGTCCGAACCGTGACGGGAAACTCGGAAGCCGAGGCTGTATTTTCTGCAGTGAGGGCGGAAGCGGTGATTTTGCGGCAGATGCGGCACTGACGATTACAGAGCAGATCGACAGCCAGATCGCTGTTTTGTCCGCGAAACGCCCGATCCATAAATATATTGCTTATTTTCAGGCATATACCAATACCTATGCCCCGGTGGAATATCTCAGGAAGATTTTTACAGAAGCGATTCATCATCCATCTGTGGTGGCACTGTCAATCGGGACAAGACCGGACTGTCTGGGAGAAGATATTCTGGATCTTCTTACGGAACTGAACCAGATCAAGCCGGTATGGATCGAACTTGGGCTTCAGACGATCCACGAGCGGACGGCCGCATATATCCGGAGAGGATATCCTCTTTCGGTATTTGAGACAGCGGTGAGAAATCTTCGGGAACGTGGGATCGAAGTGATCGTTCACACGATCCTGGGGCTTCCGGGGGAATCCGAGGAGGACATTCTCGCTACCATGGAATATTTGAACCACAGAGACATACAGGGAATCAAACTTCAGCTTCTCCATGTGCTTAAGGGCACCGATCTTGCACAGGAATATCTGGAGGGCAAATTCCACGTATACGAAAGAGAAGAATATCTGAATCTGCTGATCCGGTGCATCGAGCATCTGGATCCGGAGATCGTCATACACAGGATGACAGGAGACGGACCGAAGGAACTTTTACTTGCTCCGCTATGGACAGGCAGGAAGAGAGAAGTCCTGAATCTTCTGCATCATCAGATGAAGGTATGTGACAGTTGGCAGGGGAAGCAGTATAATTTTGACCAAGTTACTGTGAATGGAGTGAACAGTAATAAGCAGTTTCACACCCTGTCAGAATAAGAAAGAGGTGACTCAAATGGCAGATCCATTTACAACGTATAAGCTGATCGTATTATATATGGCGAAGCACGCGACACAGGCACTGACAAATTCACAGATTTCAGAGTTTATCCTGGACCGGGAATATACCGATTATTTCCAGCTGCAGAAAGTACTGTCAGAGCTGACAGAGACAGAACTTCTCCACAAAAGGACGATCACGAACAGTTCTTACTATGAACTGACGGAAGAAGGACGCAAGACGCTTTCCTACTTCGAAAAAGATATCTCACAGGATATCAAGAATGAAGTCAAGGAATATCTGGAAAGTCGTGGCTGCAAAGTACAGGAGCGGATCCTGACCCCGGCTGACTATTATACGACCCCGCAGGGCGGATATGCCGTCCGCTGCCAGATCATAGAGAAGGATTCCTCTACGATCATGGATCTGAGCATGGCTGCACCGAACAAAGAAGCCGCCCAGGAGATCTGTCGGAGCTGGGCAGCGAAGTCACAGGATATATATGAAATGTTGATGGGAGAGTTGATCTCATAAAATAAGAGGGTGGAGCCGTTAAGCTTCACCCTTTATATGTTTCATATATTCGTTGAGAGTTTTCTCATATCCAAGATCCCCTGGTTCATAGAACTTCTCGCCCTCGATCTCCGATGGCAGATACTGCTGATTCACATAATGATTTGGATAATCATGCGCATATTTATATCCGATCCCTTTACCAAGCTTCTCATGCCCGCCATAATGTGCATCCTGCAGATGAACAGGAACCGTAGTCCTGGTCTTTTTGACAGAGTCCATGGCAGAAAAGATCGCGTTTACAGCGGCATTGCTCTTTGGTGCACATGCCATATAGGTGACTGCCTGTGAAAGAATGATCTGTGCTTCTGGCATGCCGACACGCTCAACTGCCTGGGCAGCAGCAACAGCCACACAGAGTGCTTGCGGATCTGCATTTCCGATGTCCTCAGAGGCAAGGATCATGATCCTGCGCGCAATAAACTTGATATCCTCCCCTGCGTAAAGCATCTTGGCAAGATAATAGACAGCCGCATCCGGATCGGAGCCACGCATACTTTTGATAAAAGCAGAAATGATATCATAATGATTATCCCCCTGCTTATCATACTGGACCACACGCTTCTGGATGCATTCAGAAGCGACATCAAGCGTCAGATGGATATAACCGTCATCACTCTTTGGAGTTGTCAGGATCCCGAGCTCCACGGCATTCAGTGCACTCCGCGCATCACCGCCGGCCATATCAGAAAGAAATTCAAGCGCGTCGTCATCGATCACAGCACCATAATTCCCCATTCCCTTATCACAGTCATTGACTGCACGCAGGATCAGCGTGCGGATATTCTCCTGACTCAGAGCCCTGAGCTCAAAAATAATAGAACGGGAGAGAAGAGCACCGTTGACCTCAAAATAAGGATTCTCCGTCGTTGCACCGATCAATATGATCGTTCCATCCTCCACAAACGGAAGAAGATAATCCTGCTGTCCTTTATTAAAACGATGGATCTCGTCGATGAACAGAATGGTCTTCTTACCATACATACCAAGCTGTTCCTGCGCTTCCTTTACGACCTGCTCCATATCCTTCTTGCCCGCAACCGTAGCATTGATCTGAGTAAAATTGGCACGGGTCGTATTCGCGATCACCTTAGCAAGCGTCGTCTTACCAGTCCCCGGAGGCCCATAAAAAATAACAGAAGTCAGCTTATCCGCCTTGATCGCACGATATAACAATTTATCCTTCCCCACAATATGCTCCTGCCCGACAACCTCATCCAGAGTAGTAGGACGAAGCCTGGAAGCCAGAGGCGACTCCCGGTCCAGAGTCTTAGATTTGGCATATTCAAATAAATCCATAACAATACTCCAATCTGAAAAATTCGTACATTTGTTCCCAGTATACCTGCTTTTCAAAGGAAATTCAACTATCCACACCGTTTTGTTACGAAAATCACAAAATCCCTTGCTTATCACAAGTTAAAGTGTTAAAATACTAATATGTGAAATATAACAGAATGTAAGCTAAAGGAGCAGGAAAATGGGTAAAAAAATCAGGACGGAAGAGGTTGACCATCTTTTTGAGGCAATCCTTTGTTTGAAGAATAAAGAAGAATGCTATACCTTCTTCGAAGATGTATGCACGATCAACGAACTTCTTTCTCTTTCACAGCGTTTTGAGGTAGCTAAAATGTTAACTGACAAGCGCACATATCTGGACATCTCCGAAAAGACCGGGGCCTCAACCGCAACCATCAGCCGAGTAAACCGTTCCCTTAACTACGGAAACGACGGCTACGAAATGGTCTTCGAAAGAATGAAAGCCAAAGAAAATAAAACAGAAGAATAAATAAAAAACGGAGCCCGCAGGATCGAAGATCCCTACGGCTCCGTTTTTCTTCTCAATAATTTCCCCAACACCCAGGGCGACGCCGCAGGCACGCCCGTCCCCAGTCTAAAGCCGCGTGGCCAAGAAGGGGGGAGTCTGAGGGGGGAACTTCGGCCTTCGCAGACTCCGAGATACTTTCCCCCCTCAGGGGTTTTTCACTTCTGCGAAGTCATAAACTCATAAACATCTTTAGAAATCTTCGCAATAGTATTTTGCGCATCCGCATTACTTTTAACATCATTGGAAAGCACCGCAATCACATAAGGGTGCGTGGCATCGAAAACAATAGCAATATCGTTTTCAACCACTCCCAGCTTTGCGTCAGAAAGCTCCCCCGTCTTATTCGCCGTCTCAACCCCATCCGGCACCCCAACCGGGATCTTCGTCTTCACAGTCTGCCCCTTCAGCAATTCCAGCATATCGGAATCCGCCTTCTCATTAACGAGCGTTCCATTATAAATATCCGACAAAAGCCGACAACAATCCGAAGCACTCACATAATTATCATCCGTCGGTTCATTCGCAAGGAACTCCCTCCCAAGATGAGTACTGGTATACTCCCTCTCCTGACAAAATTCATTAACCACAGCCGCCCCCGCAGCAAAATCCTCATTTCCAAGCTGTCTCACCAGCTCATTTGCCGCATCATTATCACTAACCGTGATCATCTTCGTAAGCAGCGGCTTCAACGTCTTCTCATACTCCTCAGAAGCCGTATCCGCTCCATCCGGATAAACCATCTTATCATAAACCGCCGCCATAATAAACGCCTTAATAACACTCGCAGACTTCATCGCCTTCTCCGCATTCACCGTACTATACGCCTGCGTAGAAAGATCCATCACAGAAACAGCCCAGCTTTCACCCTTCTTTTCCTGCACATCCACATAATCTTTTTCAATCTTATCTGTAAGTGCAGAAAGATGCTTCCCGATCGCAACCGTATCCGGTGCAACAATATTGAAATACTCATCAATACCATCCGCGACTGCCTTCGCCATCGTCTCATGATTTGCAGAATTGGTGATATACAGATCATCATTCTGATTACTCATAAATCCCATCTCAAGGATCGCAACAGGAACAGTACTCCAGTTGGTTCCTGTCATATTATCAGAAGAGATCACCCCAAGATTTCCAAGCCCGGTCGCATCACAGTAATGATTGATGATACAGCTTGCAAGCGTATTACTTTTCTCAATGATATCCTGATCCAGATACTGATTGGAAGAAGTAGGAGCCATCGTAAGCGCACCGGAAGAAGTAGAACTGTTATCGCCATTTGCATGGATACGCACCGTGATATCAGCACCTTTTTCCGTAGCAAGTTCCGCGCGTTCCTTGTTGCTGATAGCCGTGTCGTTATCCTCACGGGTCATAACAACATTATACCCACGTGAGATCAGCTCTTTCTGGAGTACAAGAGAAACTTCCAGATTCACTTCATATTCTGGAACTTTGGAAAAATTTCCGCTGGTTCCTGTCGTAGCTTTGTTTTTCGTCTGGGAAGATCCAGGAGCCATTGGTTCCTGTGCGCTCATATCCACCCAGGATCCCTGATGCCCGGCATCCACACAGACTGTGAAATTTCCCTGATTGGAAGTTTTGCTGTTTTCGGTGTTGGCAGCAGACCAGTCCATGCCAGATGAGGAATCAGAAGAACTGATAGTACCCTCTTCTTCCTGCGCGTCAGTTTCATCTGTCGTTTCATCCTCTGTTTCAGATGACTGTTCAGAAGAAGACGGCGGTTTGATCATGGCCTGTCCTTCCTCACTTTCATAGGTGGTTTCCGAAGAAGCCGAAACGACTGCCGGTGAAACAAAGATCAGGCTGCCAAGCAGCAGTGCTGTCAAAAATTTTTTCATAAAGTACCTCCTGAAAACTGTTTTTTGTATATAAAAATTACAAATTTGCGAAACACTCTGCTATAATAAATATATACAGAGAGCAGAATTGATTTTCAAAAACTGCCGCTTTTATGATAAGCTATAATCAGTATTTTGGCAAGATACGAAGTAAGGTATAAGTTACCGTAAATGGTAACAAATTTCTTGCAACTGTTATACAAAAAACTTATAATAAAAGTATCTGAAAATAAGGAAGAGAGAAAATGAAAAATAAGACTTTAACCAGAATCGCAGTAAGCAGTTTGATTACAGCATGTCTGATGGTGCAGCCGTGTTATGCGGCAGAAGCCACAGCAGAGACACAGACAACGGAGGAATCCGATCATCATCCGGAACCGGCACCGGATGAAACAGCTACAGTACAGGAGGGACAGGGAACCCTGTCACCGCCGTCAGAGTCAGAGGGAGGAAGCGTATTTGGAAGTTCTGCATCATCAGAGACAGCCGGGACTGATGAGAAACTTCAGAGCGTTTTGTCAAGTCTTGCACTTCCGTCAGGAAATGGAACCTGGTCCGTATATGTATGTGACCTGGAGAAAAATACCGAAGGAGCCATCCAGGATGCCAGAATGCAGGCAGCAAGTCTGATCAAGCTTTATATCATGGGAGCTGTTTATGAGAATTATGACAGTATTGTGGGACAGTATGGACAGTCCAGCGTAGATTCCAACCTGAATTCCATGATAACAGTCAGTGATAATGATGCGGCAAACACACTGGTAAGTTATCTGGGAGGCGGAGACAGCAGTGCAGGAATGAATGTAGTTAATAATTTCTGCAGTGATAAGGGATATTCCAGCACACATATGGGAAGACTTCTCCTCGCAAGCAATCAGTACGATGACAATTATACCTCTGTTTCAGATTGCGGACACTTCCTCAAGGAAGTTTACGATGGAAATCAGCAGTCTGATGCACACGCACAGGCAGAATTTGCATTACTTGCAGCACAGAGCAGGAGAAACAAGATCCCGGCACAGATGCCGTCAGGCGTCAGCGTTGCAAACAAGACAGGAGAACTTTCGGATGTCGAGAATGATGCAGGAATCATCTACAATGACCTGAATGACCTGATCATTGTATTTATGTCAGAGAATGTTCCACAGCCGGGGGCAGCTCAGAGTACGATCGCATCTCTGAGTAGACAGATCTATGATTCTTACAATTCCTGAGAGAATTGTAAAAAATAATATTCCCAAAGGAGGGCATCACTATGAAAGAAAAATCAACATTTTTAAAATGGACAGCACTTTTTGTACTTGTTTTCACTTTATCCCTGCCATTAACAGCAAGGGAAAGCCTTGCAGGAACCATGTACACAGTCAGCGTAAGCAAGGGATATCTTGCACTGCGTACCGCCAAGGCATACGATGATAAGAATGAGATCGGAGAGCTTTACACAGGAGATACCGTAGAAGTTACAGATACCAGCGACAGCACTTACTGGTATGTATATTCTGCAAAACTGAATAAATCCGGCTATGTAAACCGCAATTATCTGGTTGGCGGCGGAAGCAGCACAGGAGGAAGCAATTACACAGTCAGTGTAAGCAAGGGATATCTCGCACTTCGTACAGCCAAGGCATACGATGATAAGAATGAAATCGGAGAGCTTTACAGCGGAGATACTGTACAGGTACAGGATAGCAGCGACAGCACCTACTGGTACGTATATTCCCCGAAGCTTAACAAATCCGGCTATGTAAACCGCAACTATCTGGTTGGCGGTGGAACAGCAAACACAGGCGGAGCCAGCTATACCGTCAGCGTAAGCAAAGGATACCTCGCGCTTCGTACCGCCAAGGCATACGATGATAAGAACGAGATCGGAGAACTTTACAGCGGAGATACCGTACAGGTACAGGATTCAAGCGACAGTACCTACTGGTATGTATATTCTCCGAAGCTTAACAAATCCGGCTACGTAAACCGCAACTATCTCGTAGGCGCAGGCAGCAGCACTCCTTCTGTAGTAACCAAGACCGTCAGTGTAAGCAAAGGATATCTTGCACTTCGTACCGCCAAGGCATACGATGACAGCAATGAGATCGGAGAGCTTTACAGCGGAGACACCGTGCAGGTACAGGATACCAGCGACAGCACCTACTGGTATGTATATGCACCGAAACTGAACAAATCCGGCTATGTAAACAAGAATTATTTATACTAAATAACAAAAGAGGTTCCCGTCACACTGCGGCGGGAACCTCTTTTTATTTGAGTGAAATCATTTCTTTTTCTTTGGGTCATTTTCTCGAAGACTGTCGATCATCTGCTCGATGATCGTTTTTTTCATGTAGACATCAAAACTGAGCAGGCAGATGAAAGAGAATAATTTCAGGAAATCCTGCTCATCCTCCGGAGCATCCGTAAACGTATTCTGAGCAGTCTGATAATTCTTCAGAAGCTCCTTCTTGAGAACTTCAATCTGTTCTTTCTCCATGCTGAAAACTTCCTCATAGATAGAAGTCAGATCCAGCTTCTCCTGAGATTTAAAATATTTATCCGTGATCGGATTCAGAAGAGTCTGAATATCATTGATAGAAAGAATGTTCTTGAAGTAGTAAATAAAGATCAGAACCAGCAGATGCTCTTTGGAATAACGCTTCTTCACCGGTGACGGAAGAAGATTATTCTTGGCATAGTTATTGATCATGGTCTTGGTGAGAATCTTGTCTTCCTGATATCGCTTGGAATGTGCAAGCTGCTCTTCCATGAAAGTCGTTACCTGATCCATATAAAGATCAATATTCGGAATATCCTCGGGTTTAATATATCCAATTCCGGAAACCCAGTCCAGAATATGTCTGATCATCGCCTCATTATTTGTTGACATAAATACCACTTTCCTCTCTCTTATGCCCCTTATTATATAGTTTTAAATACTACTTGTAAACATTTTTCTAAAGGAATTTGTTATTTTGGCGGTAAGTACGGGGTGAGATTCCATAAAAATTCTTGAAAGCTCTGGAAAAATGGAGTTGGTTGGGATAGCCGACCTGCCTGCTGATCTCGCCCACAGAAAGATCTGTGATCTTGAGAAGTTCGGCAGCTTTTTCCATACGGTACTGGATGAGAAATTCCTGTGGAGACTGTCCGAGGACATCACGGAAAACCTTGCCAAAATAACTCCGATCCAGATTGCAGCGGCGAGCCATGTCCTCGACCGTGATCGCACGGGAATAATTCTGGGCGATGAAGGTCACAGCTTCGTTCGTGTAAAACTGTGCACGTTTGCCTCCCTGGGTGTGCCGCCTGGAAGACGATCCGCTGACCAGTGCATCCATGATAAGATAAAGATGCCCGATCAGATGATAGGAAGATTCCTGAGCGTGTGTGGCAAGATACAGAATCTCATTTTTGAGCCGCTCCCCATCCTGTGGTGTGCGTGGAAGATAGACCGGAGAGTCAGAAGAAAGACCGGAGCCCTCCAGAATCTCCTTTGCCCGGAGTCCGCTGAATTCGATCCAGGCATATTCCCATGGGTCTTTGCGGTCGGCAAAATAAGTATTTACACAATCGGGCTCAATCAGGAATCCCATTCCGCCCTGAAGCTGGTATTCCGTAGACTGGGAATTTTCATCATCAACCAGGAGTGTTCCTTTACCTGAAATAACATAATGGAACAGGAAATGGTTTCGTACAAAAGGACCGTAGGAGTGTAGTGGAAGACACTGTTCATATCCATACTGGTAGAGTGTAAGATCCATAAAACGGTCATCTGAAAACATATGAAACAAGACTTTATCCATATTTTATCCTCCATAAAACATAGAAGCTGGTTAATATTACTAAAAAATATCAATTAAAATTGTTAGTAATACACGAAATTTGCATGTTTTTCTATATTATATACCATAATGAGTCTATACTTCAACTTTATTCTTTAAAAAACGAATAAAGGTATAAAAGTGCTGTCATGAGAATATTTACGGAAAGAAGTCCAGATGATATTATTTTAGATGAAGAGTGATGGAAATCCGTTCAGGATCCAAAATACTATGGCCGTAGTAATAAAAGAAAAAACAGGAAGGGAGAGAAGTGCAATGAAGAAAAAATTAATTCTTGCAGGAACCGTTCTTATGGGAGCAGGACTTGCTCTTGCCGGATGTGGAGATTCCTCAAAAACTTCTGACGGCAAAACAAAGATAGAAATGGTTCAGTACAAACCGGAGGCAGTCAAAGCCTTCGAAAAGATGGAAGAGAAATTTAACGAAACCCATGATGACATCGAACTGACGATTGAATCACCGAATGAGGCAATGACAATCCTCAAGACAAGATTTATCAAGGAAGATCAGCCGGATATCATTGGAATTGGTGGAGATGTGAACTATTCCAATTTCCTGGATTCTGATATGCTGGTGGATATTTCAGATTTTGATGGTCTGAAAGACATCAAACAGTCCTACTTAGATATCGATAAAAACCTGGAATTTATTCCGGAAGATGGTACTTACGCAGTCCCGTATGTGGCAAATGCAGCAGGAATTCTTTATAACAAAGAAATGTTCGAAGAAAATGGCTGGGAGATCCCGACAACCTGGGATGAATTCATAGAACTTCTGGATACAATCCAGGCTTCAGGACAGCTTCCTTTGTACTTTGGTTTTAAGGATACATGGACCTGTCTTGCACCGTGGAATGCCATGGCGTGTGACCTCTCACCGGCAGATGTCTGCCAGCAGGTCAACAAAGGAACGACAACTTTTTCAGAAGAATACAGAGAGCTTGCCGACAAGATCATCCAGCTGCTTCCATATGCACAGAATGATCCATATGCATTCAGCTACAACGATGCCTGCACTGCTTTTGCAAGAGGGGAATCTGCAATGTACTGTATCGGAAGTTACGCAGTTCCGCAGATTCTGTCTGTGAATCCGGATATGCAGATTGATTCCTTCGTATTTCCGGCAAATGACAATGCAGACGAACAGGTGCTGAATTCTGGTGTAGACCTTCAATTTTCGGTTATGAAGGACTGCAAAAATAAAGAAGCCGCTTATGAAGTTCTGCGATTTATGCTTGAGGATGAAAATATTCAGATTTACCTGGACGAGCAGAATGCAGTTCCATGCAAGGAAGGTGACTTTGAACTTCCGTCCATGCTTGACGGCGTGAAAGAATACATCGAAAACGACAAAATGACAGACTACCAGGATCACCATTATCCGTCAGAAATGGCCGTAGATGCAATGATCCAGACCTATCTTATGGATGGTGACGCAGACAGCTTCCTTGCGAAATTCGATAAAGACTGGATACGCTACAACCGTGACCTGATACGAAAAGTCCAGAAGTATGAGGAAGAACATGGAGAGGGAGGAAATGAATCATGAAAGGAAATGAAAGAAAACGTACATTTATGCTGATCACCATTCCGGTGCTCATCCTGTTTTTTGCCTTTAATACACTGCCGCTGATCAAAGGCTTCATCTACAGCTTTACGAACTTCAAGGGATATGGAAGTTACGAATGGGTAGGACTCAGAAACTATATTGACCTCTTTCAGGATGCACGCGTAGGAAAATCTTATCTGTTTACGTTTAAATTTGCAATCGTGGCAACGATCATTGTCAATGTGATAAGTCTGATCCTTGCACTTGGTCTGAACAGCAAGATCCGTGCAAAAAGTGCACTCCGTGGAATCTATTTTATCCCGAATGTTCTCGGAGGACTTGTTGTAGGCTATATTTTCAGTTTTATTTTCACATATATTCTCCCGACAATCGGAGAAAACCTGGGAATTGGATTTCTCAAAAGCAGTATGCTTGCGAGCACAAAGTCAGCATGGTTTGCAATCGTAATTGTTGCAGCATGGCAGGCAATCGCCATGAACACGATCATCTATATCTCAGGTCTGCAGACCGTTCCGGAGGATGTTTATGAGGCAGGCGCGATCGACGGTGCAACCGGATGGAGCAAGTTCAAAAACCTTACTTTTCCGCTGATCATTCCTTTTTTTACCATAAATATGGTTCTCTGCATGAAAAACTTCCTCATGGTATTCGACCAGATCATGTCTTTGACAAAGGGTGGTCCGGCACAGAGTACAGAGTCTATTTCCTATCTTATTTACAGAAACGGAATGGATGGAGGACAGTTTGGTTTCCAGAGTGCGAATGCAGTACTTTTCTTCGTAGTCATTGTTGCAATTTCTGTATTCCAGCTTACATTTATGAATAAAAAGGAGGAACAGTTATAATGAAAAAGAACAGTCAGATGCCAGGCAAAACCAACTGGCCGGTTACAATCCTTTTGATCCTTGGATGTATCACGATCTTTTTTCCATTATATATGGCAGTGATCATTGCATTCAAAAAGCCGTCCGAGATGACAAATGATATTGCAGGAGCACTTTCCCTGCCGTCCTCCTGGAGCTTTTCGAATTTTACAGAAGCAATGAAAGTCACAGATTTCTGGAATTCTCTTGGAAACTCTCTGCTGATCACAATTGTGACAGTGGTACTTGCCATTCTGATTCATTCTATTGCCGGATATGCGATCGGAAGAAACATGGCAAACAGCAAATTTTATAAATTTTCTTATCTTTATATCGTGAGCGGTATGTTCGTTCCATTCGCGATCCTGATGATGCCGCTTGTAAAACAGACTTCTCAGATGGGAATCGGAAACAGGGTTGGTGTGATCGTGCTTTATGTGGTATTCTATATGCCAATGAATCTTCTTCTGTATTCCGGTTATCTCAAAAATATTCCGATGGCACTGGAAGAAGCTGCAAAAGTAGACGGTGCAAGTACATGGAAGACCTATTGGAGTATTGTTTTCCCGATCATGAAGCCAATGCATGCGACAGTGGCAGTTTTAACTGCACTTGGAACATGGAATGATGTTATGACCCCACTCGTCATGATGTCCGGAACCGGTAAAAACACACTTCCGCTTGCACAGTTGAATTTCCAGACACAGTTTGGAACAAATTATAACCTCGCCTTTGCATCCTACCTGCTGGCACTGATACCAATTGTGATTTTCTATCTGGTATGCCAGAAGCAGATACTTAACGGTGTTGTCAATGGAGCGGTAAAATAAACTTAATCATGAACTTATCAAAAGGAGAAGACATCTATGGCAATCGTATTTGACAAAGAAAACAGACTGTTCACCCTGTGCACAAAGAACAGCATGTACCAGATGAAAGCGGACGACAAAGGAATCCTGCTTCACACCTACTATGGAAGAAAAACAGACATTTGTGATTACTCCTATCTGATCCAGAGAAGAGATCACGGTTTTTCCGGAAATCCGGACGAGGCAGCAGGGGACAGGACATACTCCACAGATACTCTGCCGCAGGAATATTCTTCTTTTGGAAGCGGAGACTATCGTGAGAGTGCACTCGATATCCGCTATGATAATGGAACAAGAACTCTGGGACTTCGCTATGAAGGCTATGAGATCATCAAGGGAAAATATTCCATTCCGGGACTTCCGGCAATGTATGCAGACGAAAACGAGGCAGAGACTCTCGTGATCACTCTTCGTGATGATGTGCAGGATGTCAGAGTAAAACTGTACTATGGAGTTGTGAAAGACCTGGATGTCATCACAAGAAGTGTCAGCGTGGAAAACCACGGTCAGGCACCGGTTCAGCTTGAGCGTGTGATGTCCCTCTGCCTGGACCAGCCGTATGGAGACTGGGACTGGATGACTTTTTATGGAAAACATGAGATGGAGAGACAGCTTTCCAGAACTCCGATCCACCACGGCGTGCAGTCTGTCGGAAGTCTTCGCGGTGCATCCAGCCATCAGTACAACCCATTTGTAATGCTGGCAGATAAAAATGCGACAGAAACTTCAGGAGAGTGTTATGGATTTTCGTTTCTGTACAGCGGAAACTTCCTCGCAGCAGCAGAAAAAGACCAGTTTGACCAGACCAGACTGATCATGGGGATCCATCCGGAAAATTTTGAGTTCCTTCTGAGAGAAGGCGAGATTTTCCATGCACCGGAAGTCATGATGGTATACAGCGCAGAGGGCTTCGAAAAAATGTCAAACTGCTACCACAAGGCAGTCCGTGAGCATGTATGCAGAGGCAGGTTCAAACTGGAACGCAGACCGGTCCTCATCAACAACTGGGAAGGAACCTATTTCGATTTCACCGGTGAAAAACTCCTCGAGATGGCGAAAGAAGCAGCTTCCTGCGGTGTGGAACTGTTCGTCATGGACGATGGCTGGTTCGGAAAACGAGATGATGATAACAGCGGTCTTGGAGACTGGCAGGTAAACGAGAAGAAATTAGGTTGCACGTTAAGCGAGCTGGCAGAGCGCATCCATGGTCTTGGAATGAAATTCGGTATCTGGTACGAGCCGGAATGTGTATCAGAGGACAGTGACCTCTACCGTGCACATCCGGACTGGGCGTTTACCGTGCCGGGCAGAAGACCGAACCGTGGACGTAACCAGCTTGTGCTTGATTTTTCCAGAGAAGATGTCAGAAATCATATCTTTGATGAGATGACCAAGGTCCTGGACAAAGCGGATGTCGATTATCTGAAATGGGATTTTAACAGAAGCATCAGTGATATTTACTGTGCAGCACTTCCGGCAGACCGCCAGGGAGAGGTTCCGCACCGTTATGTTCTTGGTCTGTATGAATTTCTGGACAGACTCGGAAAGAGATATCCGGATATGCTGATCGAAGGCTGCAGCGGAGGCGGCGGAAGATTTGATGCCGGAATGCTCCATTATACTTCTCAGATCTGGTGCAGCGATGACACCGATACGATCGAGCGTCTGAAGATCCAGTATGGAACTTCATTTGCTTATCCGGTCAGCGCAGTGGGATCTCATGTATCCGCCTGCCCGAACCATCAGACAGGACGTTTCGTACCGTTTGAGACAAGAGCAGCCGTAGCGATGGCAGGAACCTTCGGATATGAGCTGGACCCGGCGAAACTTTCAGAAGAAGAAAAAACGCAGATCCGTGGTCAGATCGAGGAATTTAAGAAATATTATGATGTGATCCACTTTGGAGATTATTACAGACTGACCAATGCGATGGAGGAAGGCCCTTACGCGGCATGGGAGTTTGTAAGTGAAGACGGAAACGAAGCGCTTGTAAGTGTCGTGGCATCCAGAGTACGTGCAAACGACCCGGGAGTAAGGATCAGACTCCGCGGACTTAAAGAAAATCAGATGTATCTGGTAAATGGAGTGGAATATCCGGGCGGTGCGCTTATGCACGGCGGTATTCTTCTGGAAGAGGCAAAGAAAGAATACCAGAGCTGGAATTACCACATCACAGCGAAATAAACGAACTGCATATTAAGTTTTACAGGACAGAGAGACCGGGCAGACTGGTTTCTCTGTTTTTGCATTATATGGCGAAAAGCTGGCAATGTGGGAATCTTATCCTTGTCGAAGGAATTTCCTTTACCCTCCCGGGACTTTCATGTATAATAGAAAAAGACCGTAAAACATCAGTTCGACACAGATAACTTATGAACGTTTAACAGAAACAGGAGAAATTTTTAAATGAGTATATATGACACACTGAATCCGCCTCAGCAGGAGGCTGTTTTTCATACAGAGGGGCCTCTTCTGATCCTTGCAGGAGCAGGTTCCGGCAAGACGAGAGTGCTGACACACAGGATCGCCCACCTGATCGCTGACAAGGGCGTGAATCCATTCAACATCCTTGCGATCACCTTTACCAACAAGGCAGCACAGGAGATGCGAGAGCGTGTGGATAAGCTGACAGGAGCGGATGGAATGAGCGTCTGGGTTGCGACCTTCCACTCTACCTGCGTCCGCATCCTGCGCCGCTATATTGACAGGCTTGGATATGACAATCGTTTCACCATTTATGACAGCGATGACCAGAAGACTCTGATGAAGGAGATCTGCCGCAAATTAAATATCGACACCAAGAAATACAAGGAGAGGTCTCTTCTTGCACAGATCTCCCATGCCAAGGACGAGATGATCACACCGGATGAGATGGAGATGAATGCAGGAGGAGATTTTAACCAGAAAAAAGTAGCCCAGGTCTACCGCGAATACCAGGCTGCACTCAAGAGCAACAATGCCCTGGATTTTGACGATCTGCTGGTCAAGACCGTAGAGCTTTTTCAGAACTGCGGGGATGTCCTGGAGTCCTATCAGGAGAAATTCCGCTATATCATGGTGGATGAGTATCAGGATACCAACACCGTACAGTTTAAGTTCGTGAGCCTTCTTGCGGCGAGATACGGGAATTTATGCGTAGTAGGTGATGATGACCAGTCCATCTACAAATTCCGCGGAGCCAACATTGGCAACATCCTTGGATTCGAGCGGGTTTTCCCGGATGCGAAAGTGATCCGCCTGGAGCAGAACTACCGTTCCACCAAGAACATCCTGAATGCGGCGAATGAGGTGATCGCCAACAATGCAGCACGTAAGGAGAAACGTCTCTGGACAGAGAATCCAGAGGGAGAGAAACTTCACTTCCGCCAGTTTATGAATGGATTCGAGGAAGCAGAATACGTGATCGGAGATATTGCAAAGAAAAAGAGAGAACATCTGGCAGATTACAGAGAGTGTGCGATCCTCTACAGAACCAATGTACAGTCCCGTCTGTTTGAAGAGAAGTGCCTGAAGGCAAATATCCCATACAAGATCGTAGGAGGGATCAACTTCTACGCGCGTAAAGAGATCAAGGATCTGCTCTGCTATCTCAAGACGATCGATAACTCCGCAGACGATCTGGCAGTCAGACGTATCCTGAATGTACCGAAACGAGGAATCGGTGCAACGACTGTAGGACGTGTGCAGGATTATGCGGATTACATGAATGTGAGCTTTTATGATGCTCTGAGAGTGGCAGAGGAAGTTCCATCCATCGGAAGGAGCCTGAACAAGATTGAGGGATTTGTTACCTTTATCCAGTCACTCAAGAGCAAGGCACAGGCATACAGCGTTACAGAGATCCTGGAAGAAGTGATCGGCCTCACCGGATACGTGGATGAACTCAAAGCAGAGGATACAGAGGAATCCAGAGCAAGGATCGAGAACATCGACGAGCTGATCTCCAAGACTGTTTCCTATGAGGAAGCAATGAAGGCAGAGGGCAGAGAAGCAACACTTTCCGGATTCCTGGAGGAGATCGCATTGATCGCAGATATTGATACAGTAGATCCGGATCAGGATTACGTTCTGCTCATGACTCTGCACAGTGCCAAGGGACTGGAATTCCCGTATGTTTACCTTGCAGGCATGGAGGATGGAATGTTCCCGAGCAGCATGTGTATCTTCTCAGATGATCCTACAGATATGGAGGAGGAGCGCAGGCTCTGCTATGTGGGGATCACAAGAGCAATGAAAGAACTGACCTTGACCAGTGCCCGCCAGCGCCTGGTCCGCGGAGAGACACAGTACAACAAAGTATCCAGATTTGTCCGTGAGATTCCGAGGGAGCTGGTAGAGCTTGGAACGACCATTCAGGAACATAAGCCGTCCATGCAGGAGACACCATCCCCTAAGAACAGCTACATGCAGATGCGTCAGACCTTCCGCGCGAAACCGTTTGAAGCACAGAACTTCAAAGTCACCAAGGCGGCATCACTGGATTACGGCGTAGGAGACACCGTCCGTCATATCAAATTTGGCGTTGGTATCGTCAGGGATATCGTAGAAGGCGGCAGAGATTATGAAGTAACCGTAGATTTTGACAAGGTCGGAGTCAAAAAAATGTTTGCAGGATTTGCAAAGTTGAAGAAAATCTGACCTTTTTCTTAAGAATTCTTAATGTTTTCGGACTTTGGTTGCTTACCCGGTCCGAGGATGATATACTGTTTACATGAGCAAGATGAAGGGAGTATATAATGAAGAAAGTTATGAAAGGTATCACCAGGATACTCCCGGCTTATGGAGTCTTTCCACTTATTTTTTCTTTTGTATTTAATTGTCTTGTTTATTCCGGCTCCAGAATGATCGCAGGCGGATGGTATCACCACAATATCGAGACCGGCGTGGACAGAAGCCTTCCTTTTGTCCCGCAGTTTCTTGTGATCTATTTCGGCTGCTATCTTTTCTGGGCTGTCAATTATATTCTGATTGCCAGGCAGGAGCGACGCAGTGTGTACCAGTTTTTTACAGGGGATTTTATATCAAGATGTATCTGCCTTGGCTTTTTTCTTGCATACCCCACAACAAATACACGACCATTGATCACAGACGGTGGCTTATGGAACCAGGCAGCACTCTGGCTGTATTCCATAGATGCGGCAGATAACCTGTTCCCGTCTATCCACTGTCTTGTGAGCTGGTTCTGCTATCTTGGCATTCGCGGAAGAAAAGAGATTCCGGTATGGTATCAGAGAGTATCCATGGTGATCGCAGTCCTTGTATTTGCATCGACACTTCTGACGAAGCAGCATGTGATCGTTGATGTGGCAGGCGGTATTCTTCTGGCAGAACTGTGTTTCTTTATCGGAAGGAAGACACAACTGTACAGGATCTATGAGAAACTTGGCAGCAGGATCGAGAAAAAGATCCTGAAGATTACAGAAGGGTAAGCTGCGTATGAACAAAACAAAAAAGATAATTTTTAATACGATATTTCTGGTCGTAGTATTTGGGCTGACGATCTATGGTGTCTTTCATGGAGAGGACTTGGGGGCAGTCATGGATGCGATTCAGAGCGCAGACAAGATCTGGCTTCTGCCGGGAGTGGCACTGGTAGCTTTTTTTATATGGGGTGAATCGATCATCATCTGGTATATGATGCGTTCCTATGGGATCCATCTCAGGAAAAGAGTCTGTTTTCTGTTTTCATCGGTAGGTTTTTTCTTCAGCTGTATCACGCCGTCTGCAAGCGGCGGACAGCCGATGCAGATCTACTATATGAAGAAAGAAAAGATTTCAATCCCAGTGGCAACAGTGATCCTGATGATCGTTACGATCACTTACAAGTTTGTGCTGGTGGCGATCGGAGTCGGGATCGCGGTCTTTGGCAGAGGTTTTCTGCATCGCTATCTGACCGGGATCCTGCCGATCTTTTATCTGGGACTGGCGTTGAATATTTTTTGTGTTACGTTCATGACAGTGCTAGTGTTTCATCCGGATCTTGCCAGAAACTTTCTGGTAAAGGGTCTTAAGATCCTGGAGAAACTGCATATTGTCCGCAAAAAACACAGCAGACTTAAGAAGCTGGAAGATTCTATGGATACTTACAGAGAAACTGCTGCGTATTTAAGAACTCATCCGCGGGTGATCTTTCATGTGATCCTGATCACGTTTGCACAGAGAATGGCTCTGTTTGCGGTCACCTGGTTTGTGTACCGGGCTTTTTCGCTCAGTGGAACGGGATTCTGGACGGTCCTGTTTCTGCAGGCGGTGATTTCTGTTTCTGTTGACATGCTACCCCTTCCGGGAGGAATGGGAATCAGCGAGACACTGTTCCTGAATATTTTTGTGCCTGTTTTTGGAAGCCTTCTGCTTCCTGGAATGGTACTGAGCAGGGGACTGGGATACTATGGGGAACTCTTTATCAGTGCGTTTTTTACAGTAATAGCGCAGCTGACGATAGGTCAGAAAACAAATGAAAAACAGGGGTAGTATGAATGATTGGATTTTATGATTATACAGTAGTGGTAACGTACATAAGCCTGATCTCTTCGATCATGGGCATGTTTTTTGCAATAGATGGGAAATTGCCGCTGGCAGTGTTCTGCCTTGCATTTTCAGGATTATGTGATATGTTTGACGGCAAGATCGCCCGGACAAAAAAGAACCGGACAGATGATGAGAAGGCTTTTGGGATTCAGATCGATTCCCTCTGCGATATTGTCTGTTTTGGCATTTTTCCGATCATTCTGGGATACCAGCTTGGAATGTGCAAGATCTACAGTCTGATGATCCTTGCTTTTTATGGTGTGGCAGGCGTGATCAGGCTGGCATATTTTAACGTAATGGAAGAAAAGAGACAGAGCGAGACAAGCGAGAACCGTAAATATTATCAGGGACTTCCGATCACATCCATGTCTGTGATCATGCCGCTTCTGTTTATGGTTTCGGTGTTTTTCCCGGGATTCCGTTATTTTCTCGGATGCCTCCATTTTGCAATGCTTCTGGTGGGCTTCCTTTTTATCCTGGATTTCCGTTTCCGCAAGCCGACAAACCGCGAGTTGGTCATACTGGTAGCAGTTGTGGCTGTGGCAGTTCTTTTTATCCTTCTCTACAAAGAAGGATGGTGGGCAAAATATAATCTTTACAGAATACAAAAACTGAAAGGAGCCTGAGCCATGCGATACACGGCAGACCGTCAGGGGCATAAATGGGAGGAAAGCACCGGTCAGGATAAATTCCTGGAGAAGCTTTATGGAAGTGCAGCGGGGAGATGTCTGCTGAAGCCGCTGGTGTCACCGTCAGTTTCGAAACTTGGCGGCAGGTTTCTGGATTCCGGGATCTCTACTCTGGCAATCGATCCTTTTATCAGAAAAGCCGGAATCAATATGAAGGATTATGAGCCGCGGAGATATCGTTCTTATAATGACTTTTTTACAAGGAAACTCAGAAAGGGTGCTCGCGAGATAGATATGGACGAGACACATTTTATCAGCCCATGTGACTGTCGGCTGAGTGTTTATCCGGTCAGTGAGCAGACAGAAGTTACGATCAAGCATACACGATATACGGCAGGAAGCCTTCTTCGGAGTGAAGCACTTGCGAGGCGGTTTGCAGGTGGATATCTGTGGGTGTTCCGACTCAGTGTGGATGATTATCATCGTTATATCTATGTCGACAGTGGCAGGGAATCGGTGAGAAGGAGGATACCGGGGGTTCTGCATACAGTGAATCCGGCCGCGAATGATGTATATTCTATTTATAAGGAAAATACGCGGGAGTATTCACTTATGAAGTCCGAGCATTTCGGAACGCTCCTGATGATGGAAGTTGGTGCATTGATGGTCGGAAAGATTGAAAACCACCCGGTATGTGACCATGTGGACCGCGGTCAGGAGAAAGGGAACTTCGCATTTGGCGGGTCAACGATCATTTATATGACGCAGAAAGGATGCGTGGTTCCAGATCAGGATCTGCTGACGAATTCACAGGAAGGTGTGGAGACAAAGGTTCAGATAGGCAGTAAGATAGGCAGTGCACCTTTTCTGGAGAAAGGATGAGAATTTTTCGCGGATTTTTGAAGTAACTTTTTTATAGAACATATGGTAAAAATTTCAGAATAGTGATATACTATGTTCTATAAAAATTGACATCGAGCGAGAGGATGGTGCGTACAATGAATCTGAATAATTTAAACATGAATGCCAAAATCGAGGAATTACTCTCTACCCTGAACAAGAAAGAAGAAGAAAAAGAGAAAAACACAGTTCTCTGGGTGCTGGCAATCATCGGTGCAGTTGCAGCAGTAGCAGGTATCGCATTTGCAGTTTACCGCTTCTTCACACCAGATTATCTGGAGGATTTTGAAGAAGATTTCGACGACGACTTTGATGATTATTTCGAGGACGAAGAAGAGTAAGCAGGCTACGGTGAACAGTAACTTGGATTTTGAGCAGCTCCGGCAGATAACCGGGGCTGTTTTACTGTAAATATAAAAGTAAGATAAGGAATAAGTGAAATGAAAAAAGGTGAAATTTACGAAGGCATTATAGAAAAAGTAGACTTTCCAAACAAAGGCTATGTCCAGGTGGATGATCAGAAAGTCCTGATCAAGAACGGAATCCCGGGTCAGAATGTACGGTTCATGATCCAGAAGAAACGCTCCGGCAGGGCGCAGGGACGCATCATGGAAGTTCTGGAGAAATCCCCGCTTGAGACAAGAGAGCCGGTATGCAGCAACTTTCCTGCATGCGGCGGATGCATGTACCAGACAATGTCCTACGAGAATCAGCTTGAGATGAAGGACAGACAGATCCGTGAGCTTCTGGAAGATGCACTCATCCAGGGCGGACAGACAGACGCAGAAGGTAAGGCTGATTTTGAATGGGAAGGAATCCACGGAAGCCCGATCGAATTTGGGTACCGCAACAAGATGGAATTTTCCTTTGGTGATGAATACAAGGACGGACCGCTTTCTCTCGGTCTGCACAAGAAGGGCAGCACTTATGACATCTTAAACACGGATGACTGCAGACTGGTCCATAAGGATATGACAGATATTCTGACCTGTGTACGCACATTTTTTCAGGAAAAAGGTGCTTCCTATTATCGTAAACTCCAGCATGTGGGCTATCTCCGCCATCTGATGCTGAGACGTGGCGTGACCTCCGGCGAGATCCTGGTACATCTTGTCACTACCAGCCAGGAAGAATACGATCTGGAACCACTCAAAGAACAGCTTCTGGCACTGCCGCTGGAAGGAAGGATCGTCGGGATCATGCACATTATCAACGATTCACTTTCTGACGTGGTCAAGAGCGATGAGACAAGGATTCTTTACGGACAGGACTATTTCTATGAGACACTGCTTGGGCTGAAATTCCGCATCAGTACATTTTCTTTCTTCCAGCCGAACTCACTGGCAGCCGAAGTTCTTTATAACGTTGTCAGAGACTACATCCAGAATACCAGTGGAATGGAAGTTTTTGACCTGTACAGCGGAACCGGAACGATCGCCCAGCTCCTCGCGCCGGTGGCAAAAGAAGTGATCGGTGTCGAGATCGTGGAAGATGCCGTGGAAGCAGCGAGAGAGAATGCGAAACTCAACGGTCTTGATAACTGCAGATTTATCGCCGGTGACGTTCTTAAGGTCCTCGATGACCTGACCGAGAAACCGGACGTGATCGTTCTTGATCCGCCGCGCGACGGAATCCACCCGAAAGCACTGCCGAAGATCCTTTCCTACGGTGTAAACCGCATCGTCTACGTCTCCTGCAAAGCTACCAGCCTCGCCAGAGACCTCGAAGCCTTTCTTCAGGCAGGCTACCGTCTTGAGAAAGCCTGTTGTGTAGACCAGTTCTGCGAAACCGTGTGGACGGAAGCAGTCGCAGTATTTGTAAAAGATTGAGAAAACCAGGAAATCATTGGGAACGGAATAAAATTCCGTTCCCGGTGGTTTCTTTTTTTGCGAAAACATATTGACATTTCTATACAAGATGGTATAATACAATCAAACATATGAATAAGTGTTCATATGAAAACGTGAATAAAACATCTATGAAGAAAAAGGAGATCACCACTATGAAGAAATCTTACAAAATCGAAGTTGACTGCGCAAACTGTGCAAACAAAATGGAAGAAGCTGCCAAGAACACAGCAGGTGTTAAGGATGCAAGCGTAAACTTCATGATGCTCAAAATGAAAGTAGAATTCGAAGAAGGCCAGGATCCGGACAGCGTTATGAAAGAAGTCCTCAAGAACTGCAAGAAAGTTGAAGATGACTGCGAGATCTACTTATAAGAACAATGAGAATGCTCTGCTGCGGATGCGGCAGGGCATCTTTATCAAATGGGTGAAGGAGGAGAGAACATGAACAAAAAGCAGAAAAAAATGCTGACCCGCATCATCATAGCTTTCGTACTGATCGCAGTACTGTCCGTGCTTTCAGTTGACGGCTATCTGGAATTTGCACTTTACATGATCCCATATCTTGTGATCGGCTATGATATCCTGATCAAAGCATTCAAGGGAATCCGTAACAAACAGGTATTTGACGAGAACTTCCTGATGGCAGTAGCAACTATCGGAGCAATCCTTCTGAAGGATTACAAAGAAGGCACAGCCGTTATGCTGTTCTACCAGATCGGCGAGCTTTTCCAGAGCTATGCGGTCGGCAAGAGCCGCCGCAACATCACCGAACTGATGGATATCCGCCCGGACTACGCCAATATCGAAAACGATGGTAAACTGGAAAAAGTTGACCCGGATGAAGTTGAGATCGGTTCCATCATCGTCGTACAGCCAGGTGAAAAAGTCCCGCTCGACGGTGTGATCGTAGAAGGAACCACAACCCTCAATACCAGTGCACTGACAGGTGAAAGTCTTCCGCGAAGTGCAAAACCAGGTGATGAGATCATCAGCGGCTGCATCAACATGACAGGCGTGCTCAAGATCAGAACAACCAAAGAATTTGATGAATCTACCGTTTCCAAGATCCTGGAACTGATCGAGGAATCCAGTTCCCGTAAATCCAGATCCGAAAACTTTATCTCCAAATTTGCCCGCTATTATACCCCGGCAGTCTGCTACGGTGCGCTCGCACTTGCAGTCCTGCCGCCGATTGTAAACCTTGTGATCCTTCACAATCCTGCAATGTGGAGCCAGTGGATCTACCGTGCACTGACCTTCCTTGTAATCAGCTGCCCGTGTGCACTTGTGATCAGTATCCCGCTGAGTTTCTTTGCCGGAATCGGCGGGGCCAGCAACGCAGGTGTCCTGGTCAAAGGCTCCAACTATCTGGAGACTCTGTCCGAGACAAAATACGTCGTATTTGACAAGACCGGTACTCTGACCAAGGGTGTATTCGAAGTAGCAGGTGTCCATCACAACACCATGGAACAGTCCAAAATCCTCGAGTACGCAGCACTTGCAGAAAGCTTTTCCTCACATCCGATCAGTCGCAGCCTCAAAACTGCCTACGGCAAAGAGATCAATCAGAACCGCGTGACAGATGTAGAGGAGATCAGCGGCAACGGTGTTACAGCAAAAGTAGACGGAACTCCGGTTGCAGTCGGAAATGTTAAGCTGATGAAGCGCATCGGCGTAGAAGCAGTAGAGTGTCATCAGGTAGGAACCGTCATCCACGTGGCGATCGACGGAGCTTATGCAGGCCACATCCTGATCTCCGATGTTCCGAAACCGACTTCCAAAGATGCGATCGCAAACCTTAAGAAAAACGGTATCAAAGAAACCGTCATGCTGACAGGTGATATTGACAGAGTTGCACAGCAGGTTGCAGGTGAACTTGGCGTTGACCGTGTATACAGCGAACTCCTTCCGGCTGACAAAGTAAGCAAAGTAGAAGAACTTCTCGCAAAGAAATCAGAAAAAGAGAAACTCGCTTTCGTTGGTGACGGGATCAACGATGCACCGGTACTTTCCAGAGCAGATATCGGTATCGCAATGGGAGCTATGGGTTCCGACGCTGCGATCGAGGCAGCCGATGTGGTCCTGATGGATGACGACCCGATGAAGATCGTCAAGGCGATCCGTATCGCAAAGAAATGTATGCGTATCGTATATGAGAATATTTATTTTGCGATCGGTATCAAAGTGATCTGCCTGATCCTGGGTGCAGTTGGTATTGCAAACATGTGGGTAGCGATCTTTGCAGATGTCGGAGTCATGGTGCTTGCAGTCCTGAATGCGATCCGTACCCTTTTTGTAAAACGTCTGTAAAAAGAAATTATAAGAAAGAGAGACTGTTTATGGCAGAAGAGAAAGAAGAAATAACCTGCGAATGCCAGGAAATCCACGAAGATCTGCTTAAGATCGTGAATGAGACCATGCCGGATGAAGAAGAACTTTATGATCTGGCAGATCTCTTCAAGGTTTTTGCAGACTCTACCCGTATCCGTATTCTATTTGTCTTGTTTGAATCCGAAGTCTGTGTCTGCGATCTGGCAAAAGTCCTGAATATGACCCAGTCCGCAGTGTCCCATCAGCTTCGCATCCTTAAGCAGAACAAGCTCGTAAAGAACCGAAGAGAGGGAAAATCCATCTTTTATTCCCTGGCAGATGACCATGTCAGAATGATTATATCCATGGGAAGAGAGCATATCTTAGAGTAAGATTTCATAGTAAGAATAAAGCAAATGTCGGCATATGTCTGCCCGAAACAGACACATGCCGGCATTTTTTGTATAGTCAAAATCAGAAGAATAAGGTAAGATAAAGGAAGAAACCTGTAGCGGAAATGGATGATCCGCAGATACCACACAAGAGAAAGAGATGACGATCATGGACTATTTATCAAATAATGTAGCAGTAAATTTAAAGAGATTCCGTCAGTACAGAGGCATGAGCCTCGATCAGATGGCTGAAAGGACAGGAGTCAGCAAGAGTATGCTGGCACAGATCGAAAGAGGTCAGGCAAATCCATCTATTGGTGTTCTGTGCAAGATCACAGTCGGTCTCCAGATCGAATTTGAGGATCTGATCCAGACACCAAAAGTAACGGATTCGCCAGAAGGAAGCACTCCAGGTGCCAGACCTTCCATAAAAGCAGTGATCTTTGACATTGATAATACTTTGTACAGTTATGACAAAAACCACATTTATGGAATGAAAGCCCTCACCGACTACTGTGAGAGTGCGTTTGGAAAGTCAGCGGAAGAAACTCTTGCATGCTACAAAAAAGCCGGACAGATCATGATCGACAGGATCGGCGGCGATGTAGCAGCGATCCATAACCGCCTGCTCCGCACGCAGGGGATGCTTGAACTCTGGGAAAAACCAGTCTTTCCACATGCCCGCAATATGTATCATGCATATTGGGACACCCTGATCCGTCAGTCACAGCCGGTCCCTGGAGTGATTGATTTCCTCAAAGAACTCAAAAAACGCGGTGTCCGCACCGGAACAGGAACCGACATGACTGCCTATATCCAGTATAAGAAACTGGAATCCCTCGGTGCTGCACCATATATTGATTTTATGGTCAGCAGCGAAGAGGCCGGCGTTGAGAAACCACATCCACACCTTTTTGAGATCTGCGTGGAAAAAGCCGGCGTACAGGCAGTTGAGTGTGCATTCATCGGTGATAATTATAAGAAAGATGTGGAAGGTGCATGCAACAGTGGTCTGCGCGGCATCTGGTACACGCAGGAACAGGAACCGGAACATGAAACAGACTATCCAATCATACGATCATTTACAAAAGTTGATATTGATCATTTCTTGAAATAATGACCGATTTAAAATGCTCATACTCACAAGGTTTCTGGAAAATCAGCATCGATTTAGCTATTGGATTCTTTTCTCGATGCAGGAAGCGGATATTGGAAAATGCGAAGGGACATATTGAAGTAATGTTGTTGTGCATGTATAATTGTCTGTAAATGATACAGCATTCGGCAAGAGAAACGAAGGAGTAAAGGCACATGTGGAAATGTATACGTTGTGAAAAGGAAAATAAAGATACAGCAGAAATCTGTACAGAATGCGGGCATGGCAGAACAATGGATTATGTACAGCATAGAACACTGTCCAAGATTTCTGCGAAGCTGGCAAAAAACTGGAAAATATCCCGCAATACTGAAAAGGAAATAGAAAAACTCAATAACGAAAATCGGAAAAAGATACAGGATCTGAAAAAAAAGTATCGTCAGACGCAGCTGCAAGCCAAAAAAGACGCAACAAGAAAAAATGCAGAGGAAGTTATTCAGAAAAAACTGAGCAGCTTAAGAAGTTCTGTGGCATTTATGAAGGATGAAATTTCAAAAGAGCAAGATGAAATAAATACATTGCATGGGACTATAGAAGAACGTACTAAACTGATAGACAAAGATGCCAAGGCAGACAAGATACTAACTACTATAGCATGGATTATTACAATATCTTTGTTTTTGTATATAGTCTATAGATATGGATTTGGTGGACGATGGGCTGCGGTTGGAGAATTTTTTGGCGGTATGTCTGACTGGGTCAAGGTTTGGGGAACATTGAGTATAGGAGATATACTGAAGTGTGTTTTGGTGATAATTGTGTTTGGGGGGATAATACTGTTTGCTATTGCAATATCTGGTATTTGGTTATTAGCTGCTGTTCCTGCTGGAATTATTGGTCTAATTATAGAGTTACTTATTGGAAGATTTATAGGAACAGTAAGTGATGAGACACTGAAACAGGCAAAAACTGAACGCGACAACGCCCAGAATTCAATTGACAAAAAGAAAAACGAAATCAACTCCATCTATCAAAAGATAGCTTCTTTAGAGAAACAGATAAGTAAAATTGAGAGCAGCATGAGTACTTTGACCGATAATCTGTCACGAGTATTGCCAGAGCATATGTCAGAAAAATTGGAACGATGGACCCGATGAGGTAATAAAGTAGATTTTATATTCTGTATGAGTAGAAAATTCAGAAAGACACATTTCAGTCCCCGCGGTGAAAGCTGTGGGGATTTTTGTCGATGAAGAGTGATTGTGTCAAAGACAGGTGAGTGACAGCACTTATCTGTTTTTTTTATCCAATTCTAAAATGAGCAGGTACATGTTGAACTGTTGAATAACTGCGCGCCGCATTCTCGTTACTTCCAGTGATGAGTTAGGCGCGCAAATTTTTTACAAAAAAACATAAAAGGGAGTTTTATTGGACCTAAAAAGAGTTATAATAGAATAGGAAGGAACAAATAGGACTTATTTATGCCAGTACAAGTCAGAAAGGCAGGAAGCAACTGTGAAGATAATATCCAGCTATGGCGTAGAATTACGAAAACAGAATATCCCGATTCGTCAGACACTGGATGTTTACAGGGCTGCAGTCAGCTATCTGACAGAGGTCTATGCACAGGTATGGGAAGAGCTGGAAAGGATCCCGGGAACAAAGAAACGTTTCAATGAAGCAGAACACCTGATACATACAACGAAAAAGAATCAGGCTCGTTTTGATTTTGATATTCGATTTCCAAAGATGCCCTCCTATCTGAGAAGGGCATCTATCCAGAATGCCCTGGGAAGTGTGTCTTCTTACAAAACCCGACTGGGTTTGTGGGAGAAAACAGACCGGTTAGAAGGAAAACCGAGACTTGTATATGAGAACCATGCTATGCCGGTTTTTTACCGTGATGTGATGTACCGGGAGGATGAAGGCGGGAAGGACGCTGCTTATCTGAAATTATATGATGGACATGACTGGAAGTGGTTCCATGTACGGTTGAGTCATACCGACATGGAGTATCTGAGAAAGAACTGGTCCGGGAAAAAGGCATCTGCCCCGACACTGGAGAAAAGGCACAGGAAATATTTTCTGCGTTTTTCTTATACAGAAGATGTGATACTTGCGAAAATACCAGCCAAAGAACAGATCATCTGCAGTGTGGATCTGGGAATCAATACCGATGCAGTCTGTACCATTATGCGGTCGGATGGAACTGTCCTGGGAAGAAAGTTTATCAACTTCCACAGTGAAAAAGACCGGATGTACCGTGTGCTGGGACGGATACGGAGATTCCAGAGAGAACATGGATCTGTACAGGCAAAGAGCAGATGGGCTTATGCAAAACGCCTGAATATAGAACTGGGCAGGAAGATTGCAGGAGCAGTTACAAAATATGCAAAAGAGAACCATGCAGATATAATTGTCTTCGAATACCTGGAGATAAAAGGAAAGATATCCGGGAAAAAGAAACAGAAACTGCATCTGTGGAGAAAACGGGATA
>NZ_QTWS01000006.1:0-6974 GCF_003461245.1 Blautia sp. AF19-10LB | reverse complement strand
GAAAAAGAAACAGAAACTGCATCTGTGGAGAAAACGGGATATCCAGAAACGCTGTGAACATCAGGCACACAGAAACAGAATGCGGATATCGAGGATCTGTGCATGGAATACCAGCAGGCTTGCGTATGATGGAACCGGAACAGTTATCCGTGATCCGGGAAACCACAGCCTGTGTGTATTCCAGACAGGAAAACGATATAATTGTGACTTATCAGCATCGTACAATATTGGAGCAAGATACTTTATCAGAGAACTTTTAAAACCCCTTCCGGTAACGGAAAGGTCTTTGCTGGAGGCAAAAGTCCCTGCAGTAAAGCGTAGAACCTCATGTGTTTATGCAGATCTGAGAAAACTCAGTTCAGAAATGAACTTAAGAGCAGCATAAATGCAGGCAGATATACAGCGGACTACCTGTTATGTGGGAACCTGCCGTATCCGGCATGGAAAATGCACGTAATTGTGCACCTAAGTTACAGGCGTATCTGCCGATATTTAGTCTGACGCCTAAAGCGTCTGGAAGCACGTGACTTCAGTCATGTGAGGATAGAGTTTTTAATTCACAAAATAAGCAGAACTTTAGAGGTCAGGGAAAATTCGAACATGAAATTTTCCTGACTTTTTTCATTTCTTGACAGATGTATTTTCTGGTGATACAATACAGTTCTTTGGTGAAACAAAATGTAACATATATGAATCGAAATATAACTATTCAACATAACCATGCTGACAAGCTCAGAGAAGGACAGGATATGAACAAGAAAGAAAATCATTCTGTAAAAAGTGAAATAGAACAGGCACTTCTCCGTCTTATGACACAGAAATCCTATCTGGACATTACTGTAACAGATATTGTACAGGAAGCGAAGGTTGCGAGGGTTTCTTTTTACAGGAATTTCGCTTCTATTTCGGAAGTGCTGGACAGTATCGCAGATGCAACTGCAGAAAAACTGAATATAGAATTCCTGCCGCTGCTGGATACAACAGATGAACGAAAACTGCGGGAATATCTGTTTAATTATTTTTATCAGATATCACTGAATTACAAAGAGATGTGGGCAATTCGTGGACTGAACATGGATCTTTTTACAAAACGTCTCGGAGAAAAGATTCACGAAAAACGTAAAGCGATCGAATCAGAAGATTCGGATATGTCCGAGAAATACGGATGGGTCGTAAAACTTTGCATATTGGATGGAGTTTCCAGACGATGGCTTATAGATGGGTTAAAAGAAACTCCGGAAGAGATGATCAATTACGTAATGCCGATCATTAAGACGTTATAGAAATACAGGTTAAAAGACAGAATATGAAGGAAGAAGATAATATGAAGAAAACAGGAATCATGACAGACAGTCACAGTGGAATTTTGAACGAAGAAGCAGAAAGACTTGGAATCAAGGTGCTTCCGATGCCGTTTTACATCGGAGAAAAAGTATATCGTGAAGGCGTAGATCTTTCCAGAGATGAATTTTATGACATGCTTCGAAAGGGTGTAGATGTGTCCACATCTCAGCCGTCACCAGTAGAAGTACTGGATATGTGGAAAGAAATGCTGAAAGAATATGAAGAAATCGTCTATATCCCGCTCAGCAGTGCATTAAGCGGCTCCTGTATGGCTGCACAGGCAATGGCAAATGAAGATGCATTTGCCGGCAAAGTATTTGTCGTAGACAATGGTCGTGTAGCAACACCAATGCATCGTTCCGTCCTTGATGCAGTAGAAATGGCAGAAAAAGGTTACAGCGCAGCCGAAATCAAGAAAATCCTCGAAGAGACCAGAGAAAAAATGACTATTTACATTGGCCTCAGCACTCTGGAATACCTCAAAAAAGGTGGAAGAGTCAGCTCCATGACAGCCCTGGCAGCAGATGTCCTGAACATCAAACCAGTCATGCACTTCAGCACAGGAACCCTCGATACCTACCAGAAATGCCGCGGTATGAAGAAGTCCCGCAAAGTCATGATCGATGCGATGAAACATGAACTGGAAACCAATTTCCGTGAAGAATACGCTGCCGGAAAAGTATATCTGATGGCAGCCTCAAGCAGTACTGACGAAGCAACAGAAGAATGGGTAAACCAGATCAAAGAAAGTTTCCCGGGAATGGAAGTCATGTGCGACAAACTCTCTTTCGGTCTTTCATGTCACATTGGACCGGATGGACTTGGTATCGGATGCACCTGTAAGCCGGTGTAAAGTAAAAAAATTCACTCGTCTTCCCACACAGGCAGCGGCAGATCGTTTTCCAGTGCATGTTTGATCGCTTTGTAATGTTTTACTTTGTGATGAACATGTGCAGAGTCTTTCTGAAGCTGCCTGAGTTTCTCATCTACCTGTTTTTCCTGGTCTTCCAGAAGACGGATGATGGCATCAATGTGCTGAGCTTCGTCCGTCTCATATTCAAAAAATTTCCGAAGCTGTGGAATTGTCATACCGGTACGTTTAAAACAGTTGATGCAGTTGAGACGTTCAATATGCTCTTCTGTGTAGATCCGCTGACCGGAAGAAGACTTTTCTACATTGGGGAGTAAGCCTTCACTTTCGTAATAACGCAGTGTAGAAGCCGGAAGTGAAAAAAGTTCAGATATTTCACGGATTGTATAAGTTTGCATGTGAATTCCTCCTTGACTTCAAGTATACTTGAAGTGCTATTCTTTTGTAAAGACAAATCATTTTCAGGAGGGATTCAAAATGGAGAAATCTACTGTTTATTTTACAGATTTTCGATGTCCGGTAGGAACAAGCCAGCTTGATAAGCTGAGGAAGCTCTGTATCGCAGCCGGTATCAAGGACATTGATATGGATGGAAAATTTGTAGCGATCAAAATGCATTTTGGTGAATTGGGAAACATGGCTTTTCTTCGCCCAAATTATGCAAAAGCAGTTGCAGATTTGTGTAAGGAGCAGGGTGGTATGCCGTTTCTGACGGACTGTAATACACTGTATCCGGGAAGCAGAAAGAATGCCCTGGAACATCTGGATTGTGCAAATCTGAATGGTTTTAACACGATCACAACAGGCTGTCAGATCATCATTGGAGATGGACTGCGTGGAACAGATGAAGTAGAAGTTCCGGTTGTAAATGGAGAGTACTGTAAGACTGCGCTGATTGGACATGCGATCATGGATGCAGATATTTTTATCAGCCTGAGCCATTTCAAAGGTCATGAGGCAACTGGATTTGGCGGTGCACTCAAGAATATTGGCATGGGCTGTGGAAGCCGCGCGGGAAAAATGCAGCAGCATGCAAGTGGAAAACCGGCAATCAATGAAGACGTCTGTCGTGGCTGCCGCCGCTGTGCAAAAGAATGCGGAAGTGACGCAATTACTTATGTAAACAAAAAAGCCGTGATCGATTATGATAAATGCAAGGGCTGTGGACGCTGTATCGGAGCCTGCAGTTTTGATGCTGTATACAATCCGAACAGCAGTGCAAATGAACTTCTTGACCGCAAGATGGCAGAATATGCACAGGCAGTCTGTCACGGACGCCCACATTTCCATATCGCGCTGGTTCAGGATATCAGCCCGAACTGTGACTGTCATGGAGAGAACGATGCACCGATCCTTCCGGATATCGGAATGTTTGCAAGCTTTGATCCGGTCGCTCTGGATCAGGCATGTGCAGATGCCTGCCTCAAAGCAACACCGATCGAGAACAGCCAGCTCGGAGAACATCTGGCAGAACCTGGATGGCATTGTCATCACGATCATTTCAAAGATTCCAATCCAAACATCGAATGGAAGGCAACTCTGGATCAGGCAGAAAAGGTCGGACTTGGAACCAGAGAATATGAATTAAAGAGAGTTAAATAAAGAAAACTTACGGATTTTTACAAAAATCGGGATGCAGAAGCATAAAAATAGCTTCTGCATCCCTTTTTACGATATATCATTTGCTTATGATGCAAAAGCGTGATATCATCAGAAGAGTGTAGATTAAGAAAATTGGGAGAGGAAAAATTATGGACAAGCATAAGCATGAGAGAAGTACATTCTCGGGCAAGATCGGGTTTGTACTGTCTGCGGCCGGTGCTTCGGTAGGTCTTGGAAATATATGGAGATTTCCATACCTTGCAGCGAAGTATGGCGGCGGCATTTTTTTACTGGTTTACATCATCCTGGCACTGACGTTTGGTTACACGATGATCGTAGCGGAGACAGCACTCGGACGTATGACAAAGAAAAGCCCTGTAGGAGCTTTTGCAAAATTTGGTAAATCCAAATGGCTGTCATTTGGTGGATGGATCAATGCGATCATTCCGGTTCTGATCGTACCGTATTATTCTGTGATCGGTGGATGGGTGATCAAATATCTGGTGGAGTATATCAAAGGAAACAGTCAGGGACTTGCTACAGACGATTACTTTTCTACATTTATATCTGATGGAGTTTCCACAGAAGTCTGTTTTCTGTTTTTTACCCTGCTTACCCTGATGATCATTTATGCAGGCGTGCAGAACGGTGTGGAACGAGTTTCCAAGTTTATGATGCCGATCCTGGTCTTTTTGTCAGTCATTATCGTAATTTATTCTGTGACAAGACCAGGCGCACTGGAAGGCGTGAAGTACTTCCTTGTACCGAACATTAAGAACTTTTCCTGGATGACAGTTGTTGCAGCGATGGGACAGATGTTCTATTCTCTGTCAATTGCAATGGGTATCCTGGTAACATTCGGTTCTTATATGAAGAAAGACGTGTCTATCGAAGGCTCTACAACAAATGTAGAAATCTTTGACACGGCGATTGCAATGATGGCAGGTCTGATGATCATTCCGGCAGTTTTTGCTTTCTCCGGCGGCGATCCGGACACACTGCAGGCTGGTCCGGCGCTGATGTTCATCACGATTCCGAAAGTATTTGCAAGCATGGGATTCGGAACACTGGTAGGAATCCTGTTCTTTGTCCTGGTACTCTGTGCAGCACTGACAAGCTCTATTGCTCTGACAGAGAGTGCAGTTTCTACTTTCCAGGATGAGCTGAAATGGAGCCGCAGGAAATCAACCGTTCTTGTCGGAGTCATCATGATAATTCTCGGAAGCCTTTCTTCTCTGGGATATGGACCACTGGGATTTGTAAAGATTATTGGAATGCAGTTCCTTGATTTCTTTGATTTCCTGACCAACTCCGTAATGATGCCGATCGCAGCAATTGCTACCTGCCTTCTGGTATCCAGGGTTATTGGTGTAAAACGAATCGAGAAAGAAGTTCTTCTTGAAGAAAGTACTTTCCGAAGAAAAAATATTTTCAATTTTATGATTCAGTATCTCTGTCCGATCTTTGCGGCGATCATTCTGATCAGTTCCGTAGCGAATGCATTTGGATGGATTTCAATGTAAAAAACGGGGGCGAGACCATTGGTCTCGCCCCAACTTTTATACTTTTGGCTGATAACGCATATTAGACACATTATATACCGTGATAAATGCAAGTGGATCTTCTTTGTTGATGAAGTTCATCAGCTTCTGATACTCCGTCTTATCTACGATGGTGATGATCTCATTTCGTTTCTGCATATTGTAAGCACCGTATGCCTCATAAACAGTAGCTCCACTATGTAATTCATGGATAATGAAGTTTCGGAGCTCTTCTTCCTTCTTCGTGATGATGCACACACGTCGTTTAATGTTATGGTCAAAGATAAAATGATCCAGAACGATTCCGTTGAAATAAGTTCCAAGGATACTCAAAACGACAGTCTTCTTGTCATAAACAAGTGCGGCAGAAAGTGCAACGCACATGCCTGAAAGTGACATGGCCTTGCCAAGTTCCATATGCAGATATTTGTTCATGATCTTTGCAACGATGTCCAGACCGCCGGAGGATGCATTTCTGTTAAAAAGAATGCTCAGTCCTACGCTGACGACCAGGATATAGCAGAGAACATCCAGCTCCTGACTGTTGGTCATGGAACCGAAATCAGGAAAAATCTTTTCGAACAGACCAAGAAACAGAGGAAGCATGATGCTGGTATAAACAGTCTTTACACCAAACTCTTTACCGCAGGTAAAAAAACCGATGATCAGCAGTACCACATTCAGGATCATCGTGATCGCAGAAAGCGGAAGCGGCACAAAGTTGGACAAAACGATTCCAAGACCGGAAATGCTGCTGACAGAAGTATGGCTTGGAACCAGGAAAAAATATACCGCTGCGGCGATGATCGCCACGGCAATAGTCAGAATCACTGTTTCCAGTAACAGTTTTGAATAATTCAATTGTTTTTTCATGATAAGATCTCCAGGTAATAGTTTTTGAAAGATTAAGCCTGTTCTTCCGGAAGAGGAAGCTTCACCGTGATCGGAGGGTGATCGAGAGCAGGGATGATCTTGTCTGTGAAATCCTTTGTTGAGAATTTCAGGCTGGATGTGTTGATACATGGGTGACATCCGAAATATGGATCTTTGAGTACATCTTCGTCGATCAGAAGCTGGACTTTTTTCTCATGGTCGTTCATAAGACCAAGGACACTGACAGACCCGGGTGTGATGTCTAGATATTTTTCCATATATTCCGGTTTGGCGAAGGACAATCTGGCAGAACCGATCTGTGCGGAGAGATTCTTGGTCTTAAAAGGTTTGTCACCCGGCATCAGGAGCAGATAGAAGTCTGTTTCCTGGCGGTTGCACAGAAAAAGGTTTTTGCAGATCGCTGTGTCATCACCAAGGACACGGTCGATTGCCTCGCAGGCCTCCATTGTCATGGCTGCCTCGTGATCTACTCTCTGATACTCTACTCCAAGTTTATCTAAAAAATCATATACGCGGATCTCTTTGTCGAGTCTGCCATCTGTATTTTCTGGTCTTCCGTTTTGTAACTGCATTTGTTATAACTCCTTGTAAATTAACTTTTATTAGAATACATTCTTTTATATTATGGCTTGACACTCCCCACAGCTAAAGCCTTAACTTGACCCATTTTTATATTTCTTGATGGGATATGCTCTCTGGGATTCCGGCTCATCCGGACAACC
>NZ_QTWS01000059.1 GCF_003461245.1 Blautia sp. AF19-10LB | reverse complement strand
GCACACATTAATATAAATGTCAACTGTTTTCGAAAAATAAAAAGACCCCTATACCATTTTAGATATAGAGATCTTTATGCGTCATACTAACTTAATGACATTGCCCGAAGGAGTCTTTTATTGTTATTCATAACAGTCTTATTCAAAAACATTCAAAGTATTAACAGCTTCTGCTAAATTCAAATACTCCTGATAATGTTTTCTGTACCATTCTTTCTTTTCAGAATTTGGTTTATAAGTTTTAATACACTTTGCCGCCATATAACCTGCCGCAGTTTCCAGATTCTCATAAATTCCTGCTGCTACTGCCGCATACATGGCAGCTCCCTGTGCACATGTCTGGTCACTGTCCAGAATACATATCTCACGGTTGCTTAAATCTGATAACATCTGCATCACATATGGAGATTTCTTTGAAATGCCACCCACTGCAATGATTTTTTCAATGTTAATCTGCTGTTTTTCAAAGCCTTCTATCAGTCGATACAAACCGCACACCGCTCCAAACACCAGACTTCTGTATAAATAAGGAGCATCCATTCCCAATGATAAACCAACTATTGCTGACTTCTGGGCATCATCCGTATTCGGATATCGTCTCCCATTAAACCAGTCCAGTGCAACAGGAAATGGTTCATCTGGAAGTCTTTCTGCTTCTTCCTGTAGCATAAGAAGAATCTGATCCTTGACTTTTATATATAGTTCTTCTGAAATATCGGATTCTCTGATTTGTGAAAGCTGATTTAACGGCCATTCCAAAAGACGTTTGAACCATGCAAAAATATCACCAAAAGCAGCCTGTCCTGTCTCCACTCCTACATACCCCGGCAAAATTGAGTTCTCAGCCTGCCCGCAGTAGCTCTGAATATTTTTACCTTTGAGATTTTCTGCTTTTTCAACAAACATATCTACACAGGAGGTTCCCATTGTACACACGAAAGTTTTCTCTGCAATTCCAGCCCCTACTGCACCTGCATGAGCATCAAATGAGCTTCCTGAAATTACAATGCTCTCCTTTAATCCAAGCTTTTCTGCCCATTCCTTTGAAAGCGTTCCGACCTTTTCTGTGGATGGCTGAGGTGCTTTTCCATATCTTTCCCTTACCAGAACAAGATACGGATTCAGCTTTTCCAGAACACTTGCCGCCGGCAATCCATCCCATTCGCTGTGCCATAATGCCTTATGACCGGCAGCACAGGCACTATGATATATTTTGTCCGGTCGCGTTTCTCCACAGAGAACACCAGTGATCCAATCACAATGCTCTTCCCAGGTATAGGCAGCTTCACGGACAGAAGCATCATTTCTTACTGCATAAAGTATTTTAGCCCAATACCATTCTGCGCTATAATCTCCCTGATATTTAGTATAATCATTCTCACTGTTATTTCTGAATAATCGGTTTATTTCGTCTGCCTCAGCGGCTGCTGCATGATCCTTCCAGAGAAAGAACATGGCATTTTCATTTTCAGAGAATTCATCCAACAATGCCAGAGGTGTACCGTCTTTGTCTACCGGAACCGGAGTAGATCCCGTAGTATCTACTCCAATCCCTATGATATGATTTTTTTGTTTTTCTGTAATATCTGTCAGTGCTTTTTTGATACACTCTTCCAGAGACTCGAGGTAATCTAATGGATGCTGGCGAAAAATACTCAGCTCCGGATGCTGATAAAGTCCTGCTTTCCATCTGGAATAATACGCGACACCCTGTCCAATATTTTCGCCTGTTTCTGTGTTTACGACAAGTGCACGAACAGAATCACTTCCGAAGTCTACTCCTATTACATAACTTTCTGCCATATATTCAACCATTTCTTTCCTTGATTTATTTTCTGGAGATTGCTTTTTTCGCCTTTGCAGCAATATTTTCCGGAGTCAGACCATAATGTTTTAACAGAGTTGCAGGAGATGCAGAATGACCAAATGTATCCTGAACACCAACAAATTCTGTCGGAACACTCTCATTCTGTACCAGAACTTCTGCTACAGCTGCGCCAAGACCGCCAATCACATTATGTTCTTCAGCCGTAACAATTGCTCCTGTTTCTTCTGCTGCCTTCAAAATAATCTCACGGTCGATTGGTTTAATCGTATGCATATCAATAACTCTTGCACTGATTCCTTCATCTTCCAGAATTTTGTGTGCTTTTAATGCTTCCTGTACCATCAGACCACAGGCGATGATCGTAACATCTTTTCCGTCTTTCAGCTGCACGCCTTTGCCGATTTCAAATGAATAATCCTCAATCGTATCTGTAACACATTCTACTGCCGGACGTCCTGTACGGAAGTAACATGGCCCCTGGAAATCCAGCATTGCTTTTGTAGCCAGACGGGTTTCATTTGCATCACACGGAACGATAACTGTCATTCCCGGGATTGTACGCATCAGACTGATATCTTCCAGACTCTGATGTGTTGCTCCGTCTTCACCTACTGTCAGTCCGGCATGGCTTCCTACTACCTTCACATTTAATCCCGGATAGCATACATTATTTCTTACCTGATCATACACACGTCCTGCTGCAAAAATAGCAAATGTATGTACCAGTGCTGTTGCTCCACAGGTTGCAAAGCCAGCTGCAACATCCACCATATTCGCTTCTGCAATACCAATGTTATAAAAACGTTCCGGGTACTTTTCTGAAAAATAAAGTGTCATCGTACATTTCTTTAAATCCGCATCAAACACATAAATATTTTCATCTGCTCCAAATTCAGCTAATGCACGTCCATAAGCTACTCTTGTTGAAATATTCTCTCCCATTTATCAACCCTCCAGTTCCGCAAGTCTAGCATCCAGTTCAGCAAAGCATTCAGGCCACTGTTCCGGTTTTGGCTGTCCACCGTGGAAATCAACATTATCTTCGAATAAGGAAACGCCTTTTCCTTTAACAGTATGTGCAACAATTACAGTCGGTTTTCCGGTAACCACTGAAGCCAATTCCACTGCATCTGCAATCTGCTCTACATCATGTCCGTCAATCTCGATCACATTCCATCCAAATGCCTTAAATTTATCACCGATTGGATATGGAGACATAACTTCTTCCAGCGATCCATCCAACTGAAGATTATTGTTATCTACAAATGCGATCAGATTATCTGTTTTGTAAAATCCTGCACACATTGCAGCTTCCCATACCTGACCTTCCTGAATTTCTCCATCTCCCATGATACAGAATACACGATTTCCAACTTTATTTGCCTTTGCATACATTGCCATTCCCAGAGCAGTTGACAGTCCCTGTCCAAGAGATCCTGCTGACATATCTACACCTGGTACGTGAATCTCAACGTGTCCTGAAAGATCACTTTCCAAAGTACGGAAAGTAGCGAGATGTTCAACTGGGAAAAATCCTTTCAGTGCCAGTGTTGCATACATAGCCGGTGAACAGTGTCCTTTTGAGAGCACCATTCTGTCACGATCTGCTTTGTTCTGATTGTCCGGATCTACATTCATTTTGTCAAAATACAGTACTGACAAAATATCACAGATGGAGAAAGAACCTCCGATATGTCCGGAACCTGCAGTCTGGATTGTCTGTAATGCTGTTTTTCTAATTCTTGCAGCCCATAATTCCAATTCTTTTTTCTTCTTGCTGTCCATTTATTTAACTCCTTTACGAATTTTATTTTGCTGCGTTCTGTTTTTTCTGTTTTACCATATCTACATAAACTGCTGCAATGATGATGATTCCCTTTAATACATACTGCCAGTAAGAGTTTACATGCATCAGGTTTAATCCATTAGAGATTAATCCGATGATCAGTACACCAATTAAAAGTCCGCCTACGGAACCAGTTCCTCCAAAGAATGAAGTTCCTCCGAGTACTGCTGCTGCGATGGCATCTGTTTCATATCCTTCACCTGTAGATGGCTGTCCTGATGCCAGTCTGGATGCCAGAACTACTCCACAGAAGCCTGCCAGAGTTCCACTGATCGTCCATACGAGAATTTTGATTTTCTTTACATTAATACCAGAGAAACGTGCAGATACTTCATTACCTCCAACTGCATAAATATGACGTCCTGTCTGGGTTTTATTCAGGAAAAAGTAATCCAGGACCAGGAATATGATCATATATACAACCGGAAGTGGTACAGGTCCAAGAGAACCCTGTCCGATTTTTGCAAATCCGGCATTACCGTAAGCGGTTACCGGTGAGCCATTTGCTACAAGATATGCTGTACCACGACAGAAAGACTGCATTGCAAGTGTTACAACAAACGGATGAATTCCTGTGTAAGCGATGATGACACCATTCAAGAGACCAATCACTGCACCAATTGCGACTCCCAGGATCACAGCAATCTGTACCGGAAATCCCCACCACTGAAAAGCTGCAACCGTCATAACACCACTCAATGCTGCAAGTGCACCACCCGTCAGATCAATACCTGCAAGAATGATTGCCATCTGAACACCAATGGCCAGAAAACAGTTTGTTGCACATGTTCTTAAAAGATTCAAAATATTTTTCTGTGTCAGGAAGTTATTACCAAAAACAGAAAATATTACACAGAGAATCAGTAATCCTAATAAGATTCCCCAGTTTTGCGTAAAGTAATCCTTTACGGCTCTGCCTACATAACTTTGTGATTTCTTTTTATTCATTGTTGGATACCCCCATAGCATACTTCAAAATCCGTTCCTGCTCATACTCATCATGTCTCAACTCGCCCATGATATGACCTTCTCGCATAATTATCATACGATCGCTCATATTCATTACTTCCGGCATCTCTGATGAAATCAGAATAATTGCCAGCCCCTGTTTTGCCAGATTATTGATGATCGTATAAATTTCTGCTTTTGCACCTACATCAATACCTCTTGTCGGCTCGTCCAGAATCAAGATTTTCGGATTAGTAGCCAGCCATTTTGCAAGTAATACCTTTTGCTGGTTTCCACCGGAAAGCGTAGAACAGTTTACAAGGGATGAAGGAGTTTTTATATGAAGTTTCTCAATTCCATCATCTGTAATTTCATCTTCTGTTTTGGTATTTACTACCAGTTTTTTAATAAATTTATCCAGTACTGCAAGCGTCATGTTAAACTTAATGGAACTATTCAGTAACAGACCTTCCGTTTTTCGGTTTTCCGGAACAAGTGCAATACCATGTTTCTGCATATGCATCGGATTATGTTCTTTTATCTTTTCACCATTCAGGAAAATCTCTCCTGAATCCATCGGATCAAGACCCATAATCGCTTTCATAAGCTCCGACCGTCCTGCTCCTACCAGTCCATAAAATCCCAGAATTTCTCCGCTTCTTACCTGGAAGCTGCAGTCTACTGCTCTTTTTCCTGCATTGATATTCTTAACTTCCATCATAACTTTTCCAGGTTCATTGTATGTACGTACATAATAATTTCCCAGATCACGACCTACCATCAATGAGATCAGTTCACTGTCCGTACATTCCGAAGACTGACGAGATCCCATAAATTCTCCGTCACGCATGATTGTGACTGCATCACAGAGCTGGAATACTTCTGCCATCTTATGGGTAATGAAAATAATTCCCATGCCCTGCTTCTTGAGATCTCTTACTGTATCAAATAACACATCTACTTCTTTTTCAGAAAGAGAAGATGTCGGTTCATCCAAAATCAAAATTTTTGCATTCAGTGAAAATGATTTCGCGATTTCCACCATCTGCTGCTGTCCAATAGAAAGTCTTCCCACATATTCATTGGGATCTACTGTCAAACCAACCCTCTCAAGAAACGGTTTTGCTGCCTCTGCCATTTTGTCCTTACTAACCAGCCCAAGAGAGTTTTTTATTTCTCTGCCAAGAAAAATATTCTCTGCTATCGTAAGATATGGTTCCAATGCAAGCTCCTGATGGATAAATGCTACTCCAAGAGCCTGTGATTCATGAATGGAATTAATTTCTACTTTTTTTCCTTCTATATATATTTCTCCTGAATCTGCCGGAAAAACACCACCCAGAACATTCATTAATGTAGATTTACCGGCTCCATTCTCACCCATAAATCCCATAACCTCTCCGGCATGAACTGTAATTGCCGCATTATTCAATGCTTTAACACCAGGAAAGGTTTTTACTATGTTTTCCATGCGTAAAAGTTCTTTTTGCATATTTGTGCTCCTCTGAAAAACTGCCAGAGATTTTTGTCTCTGGCAGTCTGTATTTCATTTCACCCTTCCGATATTACAGGGCAATAACGGACTAAAAATTACTGCCAGTCAGTTACATCAAAATCAGCAATGTTATCTTTGTTGATCAGCACTACGTCTACAACCTGATCATGTTCTACTTCTTTACCATCCAGAGTATCGATAGCAGCATCCAGTGCTTTCTGTCCGATTACAGATGGCTGCTGAGCTGCAGATGCAGTAGCGGAACCATCAGCAACATATCCCATGAAGTCCGGGTTACCATCAACACCATAAATTAAAAGATCTTCTTTTCCTGCTGCCTGAGCTGCCTGTACACATCCGAGAGCTCCCATATCATTGATACAGAAGAATCCTGCAAGATCATCATCTGCTGTTAAAACATCTTCTGCTGCTGTCATTGTTTTTGCTGTATCACCTTCTGTATCTGTTGTAGATACGATTTCAAAATAATCACCAGCCGTATCAAGGAAACCTTTTTCACGCTGAACACAAGCTGTTCCTGATGGCTGATTCATTACAGCGATCTTAGCACCTTTATCCAGTTTGCTCATCATATCTTCTGCGCACTCTACACCAGCTTTGTAGTTATCAGAAGCAATAATACTAACTACTTTGTCTGTAGCATCTACTGCTGTATCTACATTGATAACCGGAATTCCTGCTTCTTCACAGGCTGTTAATGCTTCTGTAACTGCTGTACAATCCATAGGTGCAAGAATAATTGCATCAACCTGCTGAGCAATTAAATCGTTAACATAGTTGTTCATTGTTGCCTGATCACTGTTTGCATCAACTGTAACAAGCTGTTTGTCAACGTCCATTCCTTTTGCTTCCATCTCTTCTTTGATACCGCCCATCATAGCAGTCCAGAATGGGTTGTTCATGGTTGTCGGAACGTATGCGATTGTGTAATCATTGCCTTCTGCTTTTTCATCTGCTGCGAATACTGTTGCTCCCCCAACTGTTGTCATTGCCATTGCAAGTACCATTGCGATTATAATGTTTCTTTTCTTCATGTGATCCTTCTCCTTTTTTACACATATTCTCGTTTATTTTATCTTCTGATCATAATTTACCCGAATTTTCCTAGTGAACTCCGGATTCCACCATACGACCCCCGGATTTATAATCAGATGATCAGTACTTGTTCATTACCTGTTTACAGGCTTTTTGCTCTATGCTTCTTTTGCACTTCGAATAAGTTCAAAAATGTTATCTTTTTTACAAAGACTTTCGAATGTATAATAAAAACCACCTAACAAAAAAGAGTCCTGACTGATTTTGGAATAACGTATAGAAGCGTTTTCTTCTACAAATGACGGAACAAAATTTCTGATAGATTCCCGAACTTTTTTCACAAAATCTTCTGTATTCGGGTAATCCGGTCCTATGATAATACAGTCCGGATTGATCAGATATATAATATTTGCAATTCCATATCCCAACATCCAGGCAACTTTGTGTACTGCCCAGGTTGCCAGTTCATCGCCTTTTCGGTATGCATCAAAAACTTCCATATATGTACAGTTTTCATCCAAAACACTGTCTGGAAATTCAAACAGTCTCTCCTTTACATATCGCGTCACACTTTCTGATCCGGCACAGTATTCAAAGGTTCCTTCTCTTCCGCCTTTTACCTGGTTATAATTAATACCCATGTATCCGGCCTCACCGGCGAGTCCCAGATGTCCATTCATAATATTTCCATTAACCACACATCCGGTACCAATACCAAAACCTCTGGATCGTACAACTACCAGGCTGGCTCTCTCTTCACCTTTGATTTCTTCTGCACATCTCCATTCTGCAAATGCAGATAACTTTGCATCATGCTTTATCAGAACTTTTCTTCCCAGTGCTTTCTCCAGTTCTGCCTTGACACTTATCTGGCTTAATTCTTCAAATTCAGAAACCATAAAAATCTCTTCATTTCGCTCGGGTCTGTTAATAAACAGTCCCGGAACTGCCAGACAGATTCCAAGAATACGATCATTCCCATATTCCTCTACCATCTTTAGTGCATCGGCTTTAAGGTTTTCCACAACTCCTGCAAAATCATTTTCTCTTTTGAAATAACAGCGGTTATGTTTCAGTATATTTCCACTAAAGTCAAAAATCGCAAGTTGGTAATCCTTACGGGTGATCCCTATAGACATTGTAAAAACATCGTCCAGTTTTAAAATTAGCTTTTCACCTCTTCGTCCGGCAGCACTTTCACCATTAACTTCAACAATTCCCATTTCATAAAACTCATTGATAATGTTTGTGATTGTTGCTTTTTGCAGATTCAACTCAACTGCCAGTTCTGCTCTGGTCATCATGCCTTTTTCCTGAAGAGTTTTCAAAACAAGGATACGATTGTTTTTCTGCATTTCCATGCTGTTCATTCCTCTTCTCATAGCTTCCTCCGTTAGTTTTTTCAATGAACTTAAACCGCCTATTATTTACTGGTTTTTTTGTTATATTCTTTATTTCCGTCTCCTTGCATTAATTATATTAACGCAATTTCCACATATAGTCAATGATTTTGTGTTAAATTAATGAACAAAAATAAAACTTTATGTTTGTGCATTTTTTATAACAGTAGTTACAGGAACATTACGGAGTAATTTCCTATTACATAAAAAGAGTTGCCCAACCTCCGGTACAAACTATGCATCCGAAATTCGAACAACTCTCTTTCATAATTCGTGATCACACTGACCACGTTTTTATCTTTTAGATCTCAGCCAGTTTCAGAAGCTCCGGAATCTTGGATTCCCAGCCAAGTGCCATGATATGTACACCCTGACAGTATGGCTTGCACTCTTTGATGATACGTGCAGCGATCTCAACACCTGTGATACCTGCTTTTGTCTTTTCTTTGTCTGCTTTCAGTTCTTCGATCATTTCATCCGGAACATGAATGCCGGCAACGTTATTGTTCATGAATCTTACCATTCCAACAGACTTCGGAATGATGATACCAACCTGTACCGGTTTGCCGAACTGTTTTGCTTTTTCCATGAATTTGATGAATTTCTCCGGCTCAAATACAGCCTGTGTCTGGAAGTAATCTGCACCTGCTGCAACTTTTCTTTCCATCTTGGCAAGCTGTGCATCAACGGAATCGCTACACGGAGATACAACTGCACCCTTGGAGAACTTCGGCGGCTCACCAACCAGTTCATTTCCACCAAGGTCTACACCAGACTCCAGGAGCTTCACTGTGTGAAGAAGAGATACAGAGTCAAGGTCGAATACCGGTTTTGCCTGCGGATGATCGCCCATCTTTGTATGGTCGCCTGTCAGGCAGAGAATGTTCTCAATACCGAACATTGCAGCACTTAAGAGATCAGACTCCAGAGCGATACGGTTTCTGTCACGACATGCAAGCTGGAAGATCGGGTCCATTCCTGCATCCTTAAGTACTTTACACATTGCAAGAGAGCCAAGACGCATAACAGAAGACTGGTTATCTGTTACGTTAACTGCATGAACACCTTTGAGATATGTTTTGGCTTCCTCTACCAGTTCATCTACATGGATTCCTTTCGGCGGTCCTACTTCTGCTGAAACTACAAATTCACCACGGTCGAATAATTCTTTCATTTTCATTGTACATTGCTCCAATCATTATAAATTATAATTTATCAGGCTTCTGATTATTTTACTTCATCATCTGTCGCAAAATTATGAATCTGTGTCGGGCATTTCAGTGCGTCAAGGCGTCCGATCTCTTTCAGGCGTCTGTAGATGCGTTCCCATCCACATTCCATCTCACTGTCTACTTCGCATTTTCCGTTCTTGGAACCGCCGCACTGGCCGTTGACAAGACTCTTGGAACATGCTGTGATCGGGCAGATTCCACCTGTCAGATTCAGGTAGCATTCACCACACTGGTCACATTTGTACTCTAATGGTGTCACACCCTGGAAACCAGGTACCGGGTATGTATCACAGGCTGCACAGACCATCTTGTCATCCAGATATTCCGCAACGGTCTGCACACCAACACCGCAGGAGAATACCAGAACCAGATCTGCTTCCTGGATCTTGCTCATATGTTTCTTAAGACGTAATTCCATATTTTCCGGATTACAGATATAATCAGTTGTCATGATCCCTGTTACATTTCCTTCAGCGGCAAGTTCCTTCTGAAGTTCAACAGCTTCTTTTTCCGGAAAACGAACTTCTTTACATCCGTGGCAGTTAATGATAAAAACCTTTTTTCCGGCTGCCAGTGATGTGATCGTTTCTTTTGCTTTTAACTGGGTAATCAACATATCACTTCATCCCCCTTACTGCATTTTTTCCGGCTTTGATACTGTTAATGATCGGAATCTTGGAAGAACAGATGTACTGACAGCATCTACATTCAACACAATCCATAACGCTCATGTCTTTCATGCCCTGCCAGTTCTCTTCTTTGGCATATTTTACGAAATACAGAGGAGAAAGTTCCATCGGACATACGTCTACGCAGCGTCCACATTTGATACATGGCTGCTCTTTTGTCTCATCTGTATCAATAGCGATGATACCGTTGGATCCCTTCATCATTGGTACATCCAGTGTATTCAGAGGGAATCCCATCATTGGTCCGCCCATCTTAACCAGTACGTCATCATCTGTAAATCCACCACAATAATCGATCAGATCTCTTACGCTTGTACCGATCTTGATGATAAAGTTGCCAGGATTCTTGATCTTCTCGCCTGTGATTGTTGTAACACGCTCGATCAGCGGCATACCTTTCTGGATCGCATCAGAGATTGCCTTTACGGTACTGATATTATCTACGATAACGCCAACATCTGCCGGGAGACCGCCGCTCGGAACCTTTCTGCCCATAACGCGCTTGATGAGAGTTTTTTCAGCACCCTGTGGGTATTTGGTTCTTGCAACAAAAACTTCCATGTTTCCGATGTCGGCAACTTTTTCCTGCATTAATTCGATGGCATCCTGCTTGTTATCCTCGATGACAATGATACCCTTCCCGGCACCTGTTGTCTTGAGGATTGCTTTCAGACCAAAAATAATGTCATCTGCAAACTCAAGGAGAACCTTGTGGTCTGCTGTTAAATATGGCTCACATTCGCATCCATTGAG
>NZ_QTWS01000058.1 GCF_003461245.1 Blautia sp. AF19-10LB | reverse complement strand
TGGGAACATATAAATATCTATGATTACTTATGGGTCAAGTTAAGAGCTAAAGCAAGGGGTTTTACGACGCATTGGATAATATGAAATCGAAAAAATTACCATATTTGTCTTGGACAGATGTGGTAATTTTTTTGTGCATTTTTTGAAAATCTTTTATAATAGTATTAAAGATTTATATACAGAAATGAGGTGAAGCGAGCGTGAGTTTTAAAGAATGTCTGAACGAGTATATAAAACAAATTCAATGCACAGGTAAAGAACTGGCTGTCAGTAGTGGGATTTCAGAGACTGTTATCAGCAGATATCGTAAAGGAGAGAGGATGCCTTCTGCTGACAGCGAGTATCTCAAAAAACTATCTGATGGAATCATAAAGATAGCAGAGACCAAAATGATTCAGGATTTTAATGCAGAACAGGTATTTGAGAAATTACGTAAAAGTCTGATGACGGGCCAAAAGGAGTTGCATTTTGACAATCAAAAAGTAAATTTGCTGCTGACTGAGCTGGACATTAATATCTCAAAAATAGCTGCTTTTATGCATTATGATCCATCTTATCTGTCCAAGATACGAAATGGAAAAAGAAGTCTGGCACATTATTATCTGACCAGTCGTAAAGAGGAAGTAGCAGTCAGCAAAAAAAATATGGAATTCCTTCTGAAAAAAGCCAGTTCACTGATGGATATTTACAGAAAGGAACGAAGAAATAAGTTAAATATTTTTCTGGATGAAGATATGCATAAGGAAGGGCATCGGCGGAGAGTACTGGCAGCTCCATCATTGGGAACGATGTCGGAACAACTTTTGGAGAAGATCCTGAAGCGCAATGCAATTTGTGGAAATGAGCGGAAGATAGTTCTGGAATGTTATACAAAGCAAAAAGAAAGACTGGAAATGATCCTGAGTCATAGTACCGTGGAAGATGAGATTTCAGAAATCATTTCGGAAGAATATGAGAAATATCCATTGGTGCTTTCTCTTGCAGAGTGTTTCCTGGAAAAAGATATCCAGCTTTCATATGACGAATATCTTTCCGGAATAAGAGAAGCAGAGGCATATGCAGAAAATCACAAAAACTATACAGTCCATGTGACGCAGATGAAAGGTTTTCGCAATATTCAAATTACCTGCTTTGAAGGAAAATGGTGCATGGTATCCAAAAACAGAGCACCGGCTATCCATTTTGTTATACATCATCCGAAACTCAGATATGCACTGGAAAATATGACTTTGCCGATTCAGGACGGGAAGATGTAGAGAAAAAGGAGAGGAATATGAAACGGAAAAAAAGAGAAGCGTTTATAATGGCAGCTGTTGCAGGAAGTTTTGCGGTTAGTATGACTGGTCCGCAAGATATATGGGCACTGGGAAATAATGGAGGACGCTCATATAAAGTGCAGACTATACAGGACAGTTCAACGAGGAAAACCGCAGCCAGAGGTTATGTACCGATAGATTATACAGTAAGTGGGGATGTGACATGGTGTGGAAAGTGGCAGAGCGCTTCTGCTCCGGCACAGGTTTATCTGACTGCAATGAGTGCGGATCAGAACACGATATTTGGCTTTTATTCACCAGTGTCTTATGAGCATATGCTGGATTATTCAATGGGAGGTGTATCTTATAACCAGCACCAGGATGGTTGGTTTGATGCACAGACAATGGTGCCAATGTTACATTTTATGAAGGCAGAAGAATACTGTGATTATATGACAGAAAATATTCTGGATGGGAATCAGGCAGAATTACTCAGTCAGGCAGAGATTACACCGAGTCAGCAGAAAATGTTGGATGAATCGGCTAATTTAAACTATCAGCAAAATCAGCAACTGGTACAGGGAAGTGGATTTCAGGTAGATGGAAGTTATAGTGGAATGGCGGAGAGGACTTATGGACTTACCTTGGATCAGATACCGTTTCGGTTTACGATATTGACGACAACAAATGGAGTACAGCTTTCTTCGACAGCAGATATGATCTATACAACTGCACATACTGCTTTTGTCGCATGGGAATCGCCATTTACATTTTTTATGTTGACGCCGGAAAATGAATATGAAAACAGTTACGCGGATTTTGAGCAGTTTGTTTTGAATACAGCAATGACAGATCAGTTTGTGCAGGCCTTTATAGATGCAAGAACGCAGATCATGCAGTACAGTGGCAGTTCCAGTATGTCACAGATCGGAGATTACTGTCAGGACAGTGTCAGTGCATCGATAGGGAACGATTCTACTTACGATGCAGAACGTTTTACGGATTATATCTATTCACAGAACGATTATACATTGCCGGATGGAGAGCATGTAAAAATACCGACTTCTTATGATTATGTGTACGCAGATGATCTTGGAAATGTTTATGTATCTAATGGTACGGACCAACCGGCCGGAACCACACAGCTTTATCCAAATTGAAAGGAGGAACAGGAGCATGAAAAAAACAGCGCGCATAGGCAAAAAAGTAGTTACGTTTTTTGTAACAGCAGGTCTGGTGGCAGGAAGTGCCCTTCCAGTATATGCTGCAATGGTGGGAAGTATGGCAGTTGAAGAAAATACGGTTGTACAGTCAGAGTCAGAACAGATGCCTCAGGGAGATGTTATAGCATTGGATGATATAGGGATTTCTGTCCAGGTTTCTGATTATACTGCGATTCGCCAGGATGATGGATTTGTTTATATTTACGCGATGGCAGATGAGTCTATTCCTTATGTGATCATTGGAAAATATGATGCAGCGTCTGTTAACTTTGTGAATGAATTTACAAAGTATATGGCGGAAAACTACAGTGATCTGCAAGTATCAGAAGACATGGATACAGTAGAACTGGAAGGACGTATATTTACAAAAATTGGTTACACGTATACTACGAGCGGATATGTAGTACGTGACAGAAGACTTTTTTTCAGTGAAAATGATAGAACCTATATGTTTGGAACAAAAGAGATAGAGTCGCTGGGATATTACACAGGAGATATGCTGGAACAGGTGGCTGGAAGTATGGCTTATCTTGCCGGAGGTGACAGTGATTACGCAAATCATGTGGACAGTGAGCGTTCCGTGACAGGAGGCGCAGAAAAAACGCTGGAGGATATTCAACAGGCAGCCGATGATGCTGTACAGCAGGAACCTTCTTTAGCAAATAGTATCATTTCCGGTGGAACGGTTGGAAGTATTGTTGGAGCTGCGGGAAACAGTACAGAAGAGCATGCAGATGGAAGTGATATTGTTTTTGATGAGACAAAAGCATCGTATAGTGGAACGTGGGTTCCATTTCAGGATGGATTTCAGCTGTATCTTCCCAGTGATTGGAGTACGTATGAATTGACACAGGAAGACACAGATCAAGGCGTACTTTATATTGCCGGAGATACTTCCGGGATAGAAAATTCACCGGCAGTTTCCGTTGTCTGGGCGTACAGTGATGGGGCAGAAACATTGGAAGATATTGCAGCTGTAATTCAGAATAGCGATTTTCAGCTGGATGGTATTGTTACGATCAATACAATACTGACTTCATTAAGCCTTTAAAACCACTGGGGACAAAAACTACCGGGGACGGAGGTTGATGGTATTCAACTCCGTCTTCAGTGGCTTTAATATCGTCCCCGGTGGCTCTGCTCTTATAGAGGCAGCATGAGTGCGATCGTGCTGCCTTTCTCATTGCTTTCGAGCACTTTTACCTGTCCGCCATGCTGTCTGGCAATTTCGGTTACGAGGGCGAGTCCAAGACCGGCACCACCCATGGCACGGCTTCGGGATTTGTCTACGCGGAAAAACGGGGCGAAGATTTTTTCCTGATATTCAGGAGAAATTCCAATGCCGGTGTCAGAGATTTCAATGAAAGCACAGTCTGCCGGATGAGGCTGTGAAGAGGCATCCAGAATGACTTTTCCTGGATGGAGAGTTACAGTTACTTTTCCTGAAGGATGGTTATATTTGATAGCATTTTCCACGAGATTATACACAGCACGGTAGAGAAGAAGATAACTTCCGGTAACAGTACAGTCGCCATCTCTTTGGATCAATTCAATTTGCTTCTGCTCAGCCACTGAAGCCAGATCACAGAAAACTTCCTCTGTAAGCTCTGCCAGCGAAATTGTCTCAGAGCGTTCAACCGTCTGAATACCGGTCATATCGAGAAGAATCTCTGCCAGATGAGAAAGACGCCCGGTCTGTTCCTGAATCAAGGAGAAAATCTCCTGGTATTCTTCTGTGGAAGGTGTCTTTTTGCGGGCAAAAACTTCCAGATTTGTCTGCATGACGGCAAGCGGAGTCCGAAGCTCATGTGCGGCACTGGCAGAAAACTGCTTCTGTGCAGTGAATGCATCATCCAGACGAGAGAGCATTTTATTAAAAGAAGCAGTCAACTGGGAAATTTCGTCATTACTGTCTGGTATTTCCAGAGATTCTGAAAGATTCTGCGCCTGTATTTTACCAATTTTTGTACTGAGGTCATGCAAAGGAGTCAGTGCACGGCGGCTGATAAAATAAGTTCCAATACTGCTTAGAAGAATAATAATGCCGGTAGCGATCATGCTTCTGATGCGAAATAAGTCTTTGGTCGCCTGCACCTGATTGGAAAGATCCGGAAACAATATGGATGGATCTACATTGAAAGTGATTGGTGTGGAGTCAGTTTTATTAATCTGTACGATGTAGCTTTCAAGATTTTCCATTCCGGTGACAGCGGAATTACTGATGAAAAAATACATCAGAATGCAGGTGACGGTTACAAGCAGAGTGATGAGCAAAGTCAGCCGCCACTGCAGGGAGCGTTTCTTCAGTGGATTTTTTATTGTATGATTTTCTTTCATTTCAGATCCTCCGTCAGAATATAGCCCTGTCCGATCCTATTCTGGATCGGATCATTGCCAAGAGCCGTGCGCAGCTTTTTGCGAAGGGCAGAAATATGGACACGTATGGAGTTGCTGAAGCTGTTGACGCTTCCGTCCCAGATATGTTCGATCAGTTCTTCCGGGCCGATGATACGATTCTGGTGAAGCATAAAATATTCCAGCAGTGCGGTTTCCTTCCGGGTGAGAGAAAGTTCTTCGTTGTTGATGCTGGCTTTTCTTGTACGGGTATCAAAGGTGATACGTCCGCATTTCAGGCAGATATTTTCCTGAATAAATTTTCGCCGTGTCAGGCTGCGGATCCGGGCTTCCAGTTCCTCGAAGTGAAAAGGCTTTGTCAGATAGTCATTTGCTCCAAGATCAAGTCCTTCTACTTTGTCCTGGATCTGTCCTCTGGCGGAAAGGATCAGAACAGGTGTGAAGGAGTTTATTTCCCGGAACTGCCGCAGGATTTCCAGACCATCTATGCCGGGAAGATTCAGATCCAGAAGAATCAGATCATAATTTTCGGTCAGGCACAATTCCAGTCCCTCATCTCCATCAAAACAGGTATCTGTTTCGTATCCATTCAGGCGAAGTCCCTCTGCAATCGAGCAGCAGAGCTGTTCTTCGTCTTCTATCACTAATATGTGCATAAGAAATCTCCTTTGTCAAATATGATGTCGGGGTTAAAATGCTTATAGTGAAACTCTGATATTATCATATCATGTTCCATATAAAATTCCCGTAAAAAATACAGGAATAAAAAGAAATTTTGATTTTTTTGATTTCTTAACAGAGATTTTATAGACAGGATGATATAATACGGTTACAGTAATCAAAGCGTGTATAATAAAAACACAAAACGATTTATAAATTACAGGACAAATATGAAGGGAGATATAAATATCATGAAATTCAGAATGAAAAAAATAACAGCACTTATGGCAGCAGCAGTATTGGGAGTATCTACATTTGGAAGTGTATCAGTAATGGCAGCAGAAAGTACAGAAGCAATGGCGGTTCCGGCAGACCAAGCCGGAATGGTAGTTGATGGTGATGCAGCTGCTGCAGAAGGGGATGCAATTCCGTCTGATTTTATACAGGGTACTTTTAAACCATCTGAGACAACTGTGCAGGCACAGGATTCTTATGAGTATCCATTCCTTGGACTTAACATGAAACTTCCGGAGGAACTGCTTAAACAGATAAAAGCGCAGACCATTGCGATGATCACAAATGAAGTATGGAATGACAATGCAGATGCAATTAAATATGCATATATAAGCTGGAGCGAAATGACCGAGGAGCAGAAAGAGGCAGAGGTTGACAAGATGGGAACAGCATATGATGACTGGTACAATAGTCTTGCAAAAGTTGGAGCGATTGGAATCTATGACGAAGATTCTGAGAAAGAACTGGATAAGATCACAGGCTGCACAGAACACAAAGAAATCGGAAGCAGCAGTGATGGAAAGTATAAATATTATCTGAGCACTAATAAAGATGCAGATGAATCCCTGAAAAAAGAAGTGGAAGAAATTGATGTGACACTCACAGAGATGACACCATTCCAGAAGCTTTCCGCATTTGACCAGCCACAGGAGACAAGCAATGAAGGTGATTCTACAACTGTAGGCAAGTTTGAGACAAAAGGCGTTGATGGAAAAGATTATACAGAAAAAGTATTCAGCGATTATGATCTTACACTTGTGAATGTTTTTACTACCTGGTGTTCTCCATGTGTAAATGAGATTCCGGAGCTGGAAAAACTCTATGAAGAGATGAAGGAAAAAGGTGTTGGAGTTGTCGGTGTCGTTCTTGATACAGTGAGTGATGATGCCAAACAGAATGAGGATACAGTGAAAAAAGCCGGTGTTCTTCAGGAAAAGACAAAAGCCTCCTATCCGTTCCTGGTCCCGGATTCAACAATGATGAATGGACGTTTAAATGGTATCTCTGCTTTCCCGGAAACATTCTTTGTTGACAAAGAAGGAAATATTGTAGGAGAAACCTATTCAGGAAGCCATACACTGGACGAATGGAAAGAAATCGTAGAAAAAGAACTCAAGAACATTTCTAAATAATAAAGCGATTTTGACAGAAAGATAAGAAAAATGATGAAAAAAATAACAGATTCAAAGTGGATAGGTCCTGCGCTGGCGATTCTGGGAATCCTCTTGATGATATTTGGAATTTACCGGGGCGAAGTGGATGTAGTCTTTACAAAGGCAATTAATATCTGTATGGAGTGTATTGGAATTGGATAACAAAAAAATGAAAATTAATGAGTGGCCGCGCCATGGGATTCAGGCCTTGTGGGCGGCGCTTACAAACAGTCATGTTTCCGGATTTGTGACTGGAAAGATTTATACCGGAAAATTGAAAAATGTATGTGTTCCGGGGCTGAACTGCTATTCCTGCCCCGGGGCCACAGGTGCCTGTCCTATTGGTTCCTTTCAGGCAGTGATCGGTAGCTGGAATTTCAAAATGGCATATTATATAGTTGGATTTCTGATTTTTATCGGAGCTCTGCTGGGAAGACTTGTCTGTGGATTCCTCTGTCCGTTTGGACTGATCCAGGATCTTTTGAATAAGATTCCTTTTCCCAAAAAGATTCGGACATTCAGGGGAGATAAGCTGCTTCGTAAACTGAAATATGTGATTCTTCTGGTGTTTGTAGTTTTGATGCCATTATTTGTGGTGGATATTATGGGGCAGGGCTCCCCTTATTTCTGTAAGCTGATCTGTCCGGCAGGTACGCTGGAAGGCGGGCTTCCACTGGTGCTTTTGAATAAATCCATGCGCAGTGCAGTGGGATGGCTCTATGTGTGGAAGAATACGATCCTGGTGATCACAATCATACTCTCCATTATCATTTATCGGCCGTTCTGTAAATATATCTGTCCGTTGGGTGCTTTTTATTCTGTATTTAATAAAGTTTCTGTTTTCCGTTATCGAGTGGATGCAGAAAAATGCGTTCACTGTGGAAAATGTGCAAAAGCATGTCAGATGGAAGTAAATCCGGTGGAAAACCCGAACAGCTTAGAATGTATTCGCTGTGGAAGATGTAAAAAGATCTGTCCGACACAGGCAATTCAGTGTGGGACAAAAAGAAAATGAAATTTTTATATGGGCTTAATATCAGATGATAATCAATATTAAGCTTGTATAACTTCTTTTTTGGTATATAATACTATTAAAATCAAAAAAGAGGAGATTAGTTATGCCAGAAAAACATAAAAGAAAACATCTGACATCCTTTCAGATGATTATTTTAGGTTTTGCAGGAGTGATTCTTTTGGGATCACTCCTGCTTATGTTACCCGTCTCATCTGCGGAGAGAGTTGTAACGCCATTTGATCAGGCACTTTTTACTTCAACTTCTGCTGTATGTGTGACGGGTCTTGTTGTGCAGGACACAGGAAGCTACTGGTCAGGTTTTGGACAGGCAGTGATATTGCTGCTTATACAGACAGGCGGCCTGGGAGTTGTAACGGTTGCCGTTTCGGTGTTTATGCTGTCAGGACGAAAGATATCACTGATGCAGCGAAGTACCATGCAGGATGCCATCTCAGCACCAAAAGTCGGTGGTATTGTCCGCCTGACAAAGTTTATTCTGAGAGGAACGTTTCTGATCGAAGGAATTGGTGCGGTTTTGCTTCTTCCGATATTTTGCCGTGATTTTGGAATAAAAGGTATATGGATGTCGATTTTTCATTCCATATCGGCCTTTTGTAATGCGGGATTTGATATACTTGGTACCGCAGATAACACTTTTGTATCACTGAGTGGTTATGCCGGAAATTTCTGGTTAAATATAGTGATTATGCTTCTGATTATCATTGGTGGCATTGGTTTTCTTACATGGGATGATGTTTATACGAATAAACTCCGATTTAAACGTTATCGTATGCAGAGCAAGATTATTCTGTTAACGACCGCAATCCTGATTTTTGTCCCGGCGATCTTCTTTTTTGTCTGTGACTTTGGACAGGTATCGATTGGGAAACGGACGCTGTTATCGCTTTTTCAGTCTGTAACGACAAGAACGGCTGGTTTTAATACCGCAGATCTGTCATCGATGACTGAGGTGGGACAGGCGATCATGATACTTCTTATGCTAATGGGAGGATCACCAAGTTCTACAGCAGGTGGCATGAAAACAACGACAGTGGCAGTCCTGCTTTTGAATGCGTTTGCGACATTTCGAAGTCGTGAGGATGCGGGGGCTTTTGGAAGAAGATTCGACAGTCAGGTAATAAAAAATGCCGCAACGATAGCAATGCTGTACTTTGTATTGTTTTTCTTTGGAGGAATAACCATCAGTGTTTATGAAGGGCTTTCATTGCAGCTTTGTCTGTATGAGGCTGCTTCAGCAGTAGGAACCGTAGGACTTACTCTGGGAATCACACCGGGGCTTCATATCCTGTCACGACTGATACTGATCGTGCTTATGTATCTGGGACGTGTAGGAGGACTGACCCTGATCTATGCGGTAGTGTCCAGAAGAAATACAAATGCAAAAATGCCATTGGAAAAAATAACAGTTGGATAAAGGAGAGAGAGCATGAAGAATATTTTACTTATTGGTCTTGGACGATTTGGAAAACATATTGCAATGCAGCTGAATGAAATGGGACACGAAATCATGGCAGTGGATATCAATGAGGAGCGAGTCAACAGAATCCTTCCTTTTGTTACCAATGCCCAGATTGGAGACAGTACAGATGCCAGTTTCCTGGAATCACTGGGAATAGGAAATTTTGATATCTGCTTTGTTACCATTGGAGGCAGTTTTCAGAATTCGCTTGAGACAACATCATTATTAAAAGAACTGGGAGCAAATCTGGTAATTTCCCGGGCAGAGCGTGACGTACAGGAAAAATTCCTTTTACGGAATGGTGCAGACAGAGTCGTTTATCCTGAAAAACAGGTGGCAAAATGGGCATCTATCCGTTATGCGGATGATCATATCCTTGACTATATGGAAGTAGATGCGTCTCATGCGATCTTTGAAGTAGCAATCCCAGATGAATGGATTGGAAGATCTGTTGGAGAACTGGATATTCGAAGAAGATATAATATAAATATTCTTGCAGTAAAAAAAGAAAGAGAAGTCAGTGTGACAATTTCTGTAGATACAGTTCTTGAAGCTGACAGTACGCTTCTGGTTCTTGGAGATTATAAAGCAATTCAGAAATTTTTCCACATCTGATAACAGTGAATTAACAGACAGGTGAAAGAAGTGATTTTTAGGGGGAGAGAGTCATGATTTTTGGAATGACATATTTTCAGATATGCCTGTATTTTCTGGTTTATTCTTTTGGCGGCTGGGTTGTTGAAGTTATTTTTCATGCGGTAGCACTTGGAAAGGTTATAAACCGGGGATTTTTGAACGGACCGGTATGCCCTGTGTATGGATTCGGAGTGCTTTCTGTGTTTGCCATGCTCAATACGATCCAGAGTGGCGGACATCAGATGAATGATGCAATGATCTTTCTGTTTGGAATTATCCTTGCAACGGCAGTGGAGCTGATCGCCGGCTGGCTGCTGGATGTATGTTTTCATGCGAGATGGTGGGACTATTCAGATAAGCCGTTCAATTTCCACGGATATATCTGTCTGGAGTTTTCGCTGATCTGGGGACTTGCAATCGTTATGGTAGTAAAGGTTTTTCAGAAATATGTAGAAAGTCAGGCATCCCATACCCCGGCAACCTGGGAGTGGATCGTAATAGCTGTTTTATATGCAGTGTATCTGACAGACTTCATTGTGACGGTAGCAGTTATCCGTGGTCTGAACAAGAAACTTACCAAGCTGGATAAAGTCAGCTCAGATCTGAGGATCGTAAGCGACAAACTCAGTAATACTCTGGCAACGACCACGATCGACACTGCACAGAAGGTCGGTGAAGGTAAGGTACAGGCTGCACTTGCAAAAGCAGAACTCCTTGAGGCAACAGCCGCCCAGAAGGAAAAATCTATTGAAATGCTTCGCATGAAAAAATCAGAGCTTCAGGCACAGTTTGATGAACTGTCCAGTTCCATCACAAACCATACTGTATTTGGCCAGGGTCGAATCATCAAAGCTTTCCCGGAGATGAAACACAGAGATTACTTTGAACTGATCCAGGAACTGAAGAAGAAACTGAAGTAGAGCTACTTGCATGATCGCGAAGGTGTTAAGCGGTGTAAGAAAATAAAGAATTCCTTTATTGATGATGAAAATACCGCCAGTGAAATAGTCTACACATAGTGGAGATATTTCATCTGGCGGTATTTTTGTAGTTGTGGATGCCTGTAATAAGGATAAGTGCTGTTCAGGTCTATTGGGCTGGATGATGTAGATGACTTTAATATAAGTAAGTTTAAATGAGATTAACAGAATTATAAAAATCTAGACGATTCTAATTTCCGTGACTGTTCAACAAGTCTACTGCATATTTTTATATGAAATTTCCCATTCTTCCATAGATTTGATGATAGGCCGCATGGACTCTCCGAGTTCGCTTAATGCGTATTCTACCCGTGGAGGTACTTCTGGGTATACGGTTCTGGTGACGATCCCGTCTTCTTCCATAGAACGGAGACTGTCGGTTAAGACTTTTTGGCTGATTCCTTCTAAATTCTTTTTTAACATAATATATAACAAGAATTCTCCTACCTCTGCAGGTAGTGAGATGAATTG
>NZ_QTWS01000057.1:7881-11666 GCF_003461245.1 Blautia sp. AF19-10LB | reverse complement strand
ATTGTTTATATTGAAGCGAATGTTACTATGAGGAGCCGTATGCGGGAAAGCCGCACGTATGGATCTGTGAGGGGTTAAGATTGAGAGGTCTTAGTCTACTCGACTGTTGAACTGAATCCGAAAAGCATTAGGGCGCAGAGGAGATAGAATCCTTTGCGTAAAAGACTAACGAACATATTTAATGAAACATCGGAACCATCTTCTTTTTGTTGTCTACCTATAATAACGATTGGAGTAATCGATTATAGACACCCCTGCAATCAAAAAAATCTGAAAATATATTTATCAACATTACATAAAAGTGTGTAGATGCACATAAAATGGGAATACATATTGAAATTCAGGTCGTTCTGTGATAGAATCTCATTACTAAAAAGTGTGCAGATGCACGGAAAGGGGGAGCGTAATGATGGAGATTAAAAGAGACGCTTACCTACAGCAGCTGATCGAGCGAAAAGATAATGGAATGATAAAGGTGATTACCGGCATTCGTAGATGTGGCAAATCCTTTTTGCTGTTTATCATCTTTAAGAGATACTTACTGGAGAACGGCGTTGATGTTGATCATATTATTGAAATTGCATTGGATGGTATTGAGAACGAAGAATTAAGAGATCCCAAGGTATGCTTCAAGTACATCAAGGATGCCATGAAAGACGACGGGAAGTATTATCTCCTTTTAGATGAAGTGCAGTTCATGCCACGATTTGAGGAAGTGCTGAACAGCCTGCTCCGCATGAGCAATATTGATGTGTATGTCACCGGAAGTAATTCCAAGTTCCTGTCCAGCGACATTGTGACCGAATTCCGTGGCAGAGGTGATGAGATTAGAATCTACCCTCTCTCCTTTGCAGAGTTTTATTCTGTCTATGACGGCGATTATGATGATGCCTGGGATGACTACATGATCTACGGAGGATTGCCGCAGATCGTAAGTTTCCAGAGCGAACGACAGAAAGCGGACTATCTGAAGAACATCTTTGCAAATGTCTATCTGAAGGATGTTATTGAAAGAAATAAGATTCAGAACGTGGATGAGATTGGGATTCTGGTTGATGTGCTTGCATCTGCAATTGGCGCACCGACCAACCCTTCAAAGATTGCCAATACATTTGCCAGTGAGCGCCAGATGACTTATGCTAATAAAACCATCTCCAAGCATATCGACCATTTGACAGATGCCTTTTTGATTTCCAAGGCAAGCCGATACGATATTAAGGGCAGAAAGTATATCGGTGCAAATCTGAAATACTACTTTACTGATCTGGGACTGAGAAATGCACGTCTGAATTTCAGACAGCAGGAGCCTACTCATATTATGGAGAACATTGTTTATAACGAGCTGCTGATCCGTGGCTACAATGTTGATGTGGGTGTCGTGGATATCTTCGATAAGGATAAAGAGGGCAAACGTGTTCGTAAGCAGTTGGAGGTTGACTTTGTGGTGAATCAAGGAAACCAGAGATACTATATCCAGGTTGCATATGACATGACTTCGGAAGAAAAACAGACGCAGGAGTTCAATTCTCTGCGTAATATCCCGGACTCTTTCAAGAAGATCGTCATTGTAAATGGCAGCAAAAAGCCTTGGAGAAATGATGAAGGTTTTGTCATCATGGGAATGAAGTATTTCTTGCTGAATGCGAATAGTCTGGAATTTTAAGTCGATTTGAGTTGTTGCTGTGGTGTTGTTCTATTTCAAAAAAGAGTGAAATGATATAAATAAGGCCACGGCTGATTTCATGTTGGAACAGCCGTGGCTCAGTTTATTTTTTTATCCGTACAAACGAGACTGTTCCGCAGATTATGTAGAACAGACAGAGTACGATTCCGATAGTGAGAACATACGAGAATAAAGATGAACTTAAGAACGAGATAAACAAAAGTTTGTTGAATTAAAATGAAATAAAGTTCCAGTAATCATAGAGTGTATGGATTCAATTCCATATGCTCTTTTTCTTTTACTTAATTTCAGGATAAATGCAGAAATCTAATGTTACGAGTTTATTACGAGTGGCATTAAAAAAACTCGCAAGAAAACTCGTAAGAAAAAAAGTAAAAAAATTTGCTTTTGACCACTGTAAAATAGCCTCTGAGCGTTTCGTTATATGAAGGGATAATTTTTCTTTCATATTTCAAAGAAAAGAGGATAAAGAAATGTCAGAGAAAAGATGTTATACAGTTCAGGAGTTACAGGAAATCTTAGGAGTCAGCAGACCTACTATTTATAACCTTTTGAAGAAAAAGGAATTCCGGTGGATTCAGTTGGATGGCGGAAAGTATCGCATCTCTAAGAAGAGTTTCGATGATTGGCTCGATAACTTGGAACAGTAAAAAACAGGGTGTTGATCAGGCAGATATTGTCTGCATCGACATCCTAAATTTTTTTCTGGATTTGAGATATGATATAAGAAAAAAACACTAACACTAAAAAGACAGGATGTGAAGAATAAATGGCAACAGCAATTATGAAACAAAAAGAAGTTCCCGAAATGGACGATGTGGAAGAAATCATTTTAAAGATATCAGAAGAAAGTCCTTACAAACGGCGTCCAACACAAAAGAGAACCTGGATGACAGTGCCGGAAATGGGAAAGCTGCTGGGATTAAAAAAGACAGATCGATATTGGCTGGTGCATAAAAATGTTTTTGAATCAAAAGAGATTGCCGGAAAGAATTGAAATCCTGGTCCTATTCTGTTAAGGAAGTCGCGGATTTATTGGGGGTTGACGATTATCTTGTTTATGATTTGCTCAAAAAAATCAAATGGAAACGGTTATTGTCGATTACTGGAAACGAATACCAAAAGAATTTTTTCAGAACTGGTATAAAAGCCAGTCCCGGTATCGGATAAAGGAAGACAGAGAGAAAGATGCTCTTCTGGAAGCGGCAACTATTACGATGCCTGAGATGGCACAGCTGCTTGGAACAACCAGGAGCGCAGTATATACAATTCTTGATAATCCAAAGTATAGTCATTTTTTTGAATTCATTGTGATTGCAGAAAAGAAAAGGATCACAAAAGAGAGTTTTCAAAAATTTCTGGAAGGTCAGGACCGTTACAAGCTGGACCCATCGAATGATTATGAAGAACTTGCACAGGAACAAAATATTGCCCTGGCTAATTTCCGGCGGAAGAAATTATCACAAACCGGAATACGAGGAAGCAATGGAAATATAAAGTATCTTACTTTTGATGAAGCTTCCTATCTGGCAAAGGTCAGCAGAAGCATGATCAACAAGTGGGCGGATAAAGGAAAGTTCACGGTAATAAAAGTTGGCAGTCGAGTTAGGATCCGTCGGGATGAATTTGAAGACTGGATGGAACAAAGAGATTTGGAAAGGAGCATGCAATAATATGGCATCAATAAGAGAACGAAACGGAAAATTCAATGTAATCTACTATAAATGAGTAAATTTGAAAAATTGCACAAAACTACCCTGCTAATTTTATAAATGAGTCAAAATCATTGCTTTCCTTTGCACATTGGAAAAGATATCGATACTTTTCCAACTGAACAATGCCGCAGATCTTGTGATATCCGGTCTCGAAAGAGCAGAACTCACCAGTTCCTGCTATACGCATGAAATGTGCCAGTGACATAAGCAGCCAATACCTTTTGATCCCCTGTGCAGAACGCAGCTGATAGCCGTCCAGTGCCATTTTATCCTTACACTGGCGGAAAAATATTTCAATTGACCATCGATACACATAACAAAAAAGGATCTCCTGTGTGGATAAAGCTACATTTGTACTGATGAATGCACGCAGTGCTTTGGGATTA
>NZ_QTWS01000057.1:0-7871 GCF_003461245.1 Blautia sp. AF19-10LB | reverse complement strand
GTACTGATGAATGCACGCAGTGCTTTGGGATTACCAAATGCTTTTTCAGGATAACTTAAAAGAACTACCGCATTTTCTATGCCGTTGAGGTTTACCTTACCTCAGCTTGACAATAGGTTGGAGCTCTCCTAAGACTCTATTGTAGGTTCGATTCCTATAGGGAACGTTCTATTTTAAGCGGTAATGAGAGAAAAATCATTGCCGTTTTTTTTATTGTTTTTCTGCTAACAGCAAATCAAAAAATGAGCATTTCTGCTAACAGGAATGAAAAGCTATAATGCAACTGGTGTAAAAGGTTGTAAATTCTTGTAGCTAACAAAAGGGTAATGATTAAAACTATTTCTGCTTGGAAAATATCAAGCCTGAATGAGTATTCCGTTCAGATTAGATTAGGTTCTAATCTGGGCGGATTTTTTTATTTCAGGAAGAAGGAGGATGCCTATGGCAGAAAAAGTGGATCAGATGGATCCAGATGAAAAATCGTTGAGATAGCGATTGAACGGTTAAGAGTATTGGCATTGGAACTGAGAAATTATATGAAAATTGCTCATCCGGGAACTTTCATTTCCAAACCAGTAAACTAAGTAAAATAAAAATTCTGCTTTACAAATAACAGATAAAGTATTAAAATAAACAAAAAGATATCTTCAGGGCAGGGTGAGATTCCCTACCGGCGGTAAAGCCCGCGAGCCGAGAGGCATGATCCGGTGAGATTCCGGGGCCGACAGTACAGTCTGGATGGAAGAAGATGATAGTACAGTTGATTTTTTGTATGAATGAATGTAGTATCAGAGCTCTGAGATGGTGATCCATTTCAGAGCTTTTTATATAGGAAAATCAGACATTCATTTATCAATCATATGTAACAGATCAATTCCACCCTGCAGATATTTCAGCAGGCTTTTTTTGTATCTGGTACATCGTTTTCGAAATAACTATACCATTCACTTGTCTGTGAATCCGATTGCACATGTTTAAAAGCCTCGGCGTAGCCCAGGCAAAGAACAGGAATAAGAAAGAAGGAATAGAAATGACGGATCAGGAATATATGCTTCGGGCTATTCAACTGGCCAAAAAAGGAGAAGGCTGGACGAATCCCAATCCTATGGTAGGGGCAGTGATCGTAAAAGACGGAAAGATCATCGGGGAAGGCTATCATAAAAAGTATGGAGAACTTCACGCGGAACGTAATGCAATTGCTTCTCTTACAGAATCAGCAGAAGGTGCGGTGATTTATGTCACGTTGGAGCCTTGCTGTCATCATGGTAAAACACCTCCATGTACGGAAGCGATCATTGAACAGAAGATCAGAAAAGTGGTGATCGGTTCCAGAGATCCGAATCCGAAAGTGGCAGGAAAAGGTGTACAGATGTTAAGGGAAGCCGGTGTAACAGTAGTTGAAGATTTTATGAGAGAAGAATGTGATCAGCTGAACCCGGTGTTTTTCCATTATATTACTACGAAGACTCCTTATGTGGTAATGAAGTATGCCATGACACTGGATGGGAAGATCGCAACGAAAACAGGAGCATCAAAATGGATCACCGGAGAATCTGCACGAAAAGAAGTACAGCATATGCGGCATCAGTACATGGGAATCATGGCTGGTATTGGAACTGTGCTTGCAGATGATCCGATGTTAAACGTCCGGGTAGAAGGCTGGAAAAGTCCTGTCAGGATTGTGTGTGACAGTAAGCTCAGGATCCCGCCGGGCAGTCAGATTGTAAAAAGTGCGGAAAAGTACCGGACGATCGTGGCTTATGCAGAACAGAAAAATGCAGAAGAGAAAATAAAAATATTACATACCATGGGAGTTGAAACCATTTACTGTCCCGATGAAAAGAATCAGATAGACCTTAAGAAGCTGATGGCAGATCTTGGAAACAGAGGCATTGACAGCATCCTCCTGGAGGGAGGAGGTACGTTAAATGACAGTGCACTGCGAGCTGGAATTGTAAAGGAAGTACAGGCTTTTGTGGCACCAAAGCTGTTTGGCGGTGTGGCTGGGAAGACACCGGTAGAGGGCATTGGAGTTGAACTGCCGTCTGAAGCAGTGGAACTGAAATATACAGATATCTGCCAGATCGGTGAGGATATCCGGATAAAATGTCAGGTGTGTGATAAAAAACAGGAGGAATCATGTTTACAGGAATCGTAGAAGAGAAAGGAAAAGTCCGTTATATACAGCTGACAGGGGAATCAGGGATCCTGGCAGTGAAAGCCCGGAAAGTCCTGGAAGGGACAAGGATCGGTGACAGTATCGCTGTGAATGGTGTGTGTCTGACAGTTACGTCGATTCAGCCGGACGGATTTACTGCCGATGTGATGGCAGAGACGATCAGAAGAAGCAGTCTTGGCAGCTGCAAGGCCGGAAGCCAGGTAAACCTGGAACGTGCAATGGCTGCAGACGGCAGGTTCGGGGGACACATAGTAAGCGGCCATATTGATGGGACTGGCGTGATACGTTCCATGCTCCGGGAAGAAAATGCCATCTGGGTATCAATTGAGACATCGCCACAGATTTTGCATCTGATCGTGGAAAAAGGATCCGTCTGTATTGATGGGATCAGCCTGACAGTTGCAAGGGTTGATGAAGCTGGTTTTCAGGTGTCGGTCATTCCACATACAGGAGAAGAAACCACTCTTTTGGAAAAGGTGCCGGGGGATCTGGTTAATCTGGAAAATGATGTGATCGGAAAATACGTAGAAAAACTGCTTGGCATCAGAAAAAACGAAGAAGAGAAAAAAGAATCCGGAATTACGATGGAGTTTCTTGAAGAATTCGGGTTTTAGAACAGGAGGATATACACTATGTCACAAAATTATCAGTACAACACAATTGAAGAAGCACTTAGGGATCTTAAGGAAGGAAAAATAGTTCTGGTCACAGATGATCCGGACAGAGAAAATGAGGGAGATCTGATATGTGCGGCAGAGTTTGCGACCAGGGAAAATATTAATTTCATGGCGACCTATGCAAAGGGTCTTATCTGTACACCGATGATTGCAGAAATTGCGGCGAGATTGAACTTTCCGCCGATGGTTGCGGAGAACACGGACAATCACAGTACAGCATTTACCGTGGCAGTAGATCACGCAGATACAACCACAGGTATCTCTGCGGAAGAGCGCTCCTATACTATCATGAAGTGTGTGGATGATCAGTCAAAACCGGAGGATTTCAGAAGACCGGGACATGTGTTTCCGCTTATTTCCAGAAAAGGCGGGGTTTTGGTACGAAATGGCCATACAGAGGCAACAACAGATCTTATGAGACTTGCCGGACTGAAAGAATGCGGCGTGTGCTGTGAAGTTATGAAAGAAGATGGAACTATGATGCGTACATCACAGCTATGGGAAATGGCAAAAGAGCATAACCTTACATTTATTACGATCCGTGATCTGCAGGATTATATAAGAATACATGAAAAGCATGTAAAGGAGGAAGCCGTTGCAAACCTCCCAACGCAGTACGGTGATTTTAAAATGTATGGTTATATCAATGATATTACAGGAGAGCATCATCTGGCACTGGTAAAAGGTGATCTGGGAGATGGTGAGGATGTGCTTTGCCGGGTACATTCGGAGTGTCTGACAGGGGATGCATTCGGATCGCTCAGATGTGACTGTGGCCTGCAGCTGCAGACAGCGATGCGCCAGGTAGAAGCAGAAGGCCGAGGAATCATTCTGTATATGAGACAAGAAGGCCGAGGAATCGGACTGATCAATAAGATCAAAGCATATGCGCTTCAGGAGCAGGGATACGATACTGTGGAGGCTAATGTGAAGTTAGGGTTTGCGCCGGATCTCAGAGAGTACTGGGTCGGGGCACAGATACTGTCAGACCTTGGTGTGAAATCATTAAGATTACTGACAAATAATCCGGATAAAGTCTATGGACTTGGCGAATTCGGACTGAAGATCAATGAGAGAGTACCTCTGGAGATTCCGGCACAAAAGTATGACTGGAAGTATATGAAGACGAAGCAGGAAAAGATGGGTCATATTTTTAAAGAAATAAATTTATAAAAAACAGCAAATATCAGGAGGAAGAAAAAATGAGACAGATCAATTTAGTAGAAGGAAAAGTAGTAGCACCGGAGGGAATGAAGGTTGGTATCGTGGCAGCGAGATTCAATGAAATTATTGTGAATAAATTATTGGGAGGGGCAGTCGACGGACTGGTAAGACATGGAGTAGAAGAAGAGAACATTACTGCAGCATGGGTACCGGGAGCATTTGAGATTCCGATTACAGCACAGAAGATGGCACAGTCAGGAAAATATGATGCAATTATCTGCGTTGGAGCTGTCATCCGTGGAGATACTTCACATTATGATCTGGTGTGTAATGAATCTGCCAAGGGAATCGCACAGGTTGAACTTGCAACAGGAATCCCGGTTTTATTCGGAGTGATCACGACTGAAAATATCGAGCAGGCTATTGCGCGTGCAGGAAGCAAAGCGGGAAATAAAGGCTATGATTGTGCATTATCTGCGATTGAGATGGTCAATCTGATGAAGCAGCTCTAAAAGACAGGAAAATAAATGATGACAAAAACGATCATATTCGATTATGATGGAACGATCCATCATACCCTTGGAATCTATGAACCGGCATTTCGTGAAACCTATCAGTGGCTGACAGAACAGAAGGTTACCGAAGAACGGGAGATAGGCTCGGTGGAAATTGCCGGCTGGCTGGGACTTAACAGTAAGGAGATGTGGAATACATTTTTGCCGGAACTGGATCAGAGCTATAAAGAGCAGGCAAGCAGGATGGTAGGAGATCTGATGGTAAGACAGATCAGGAAACATAAGGCAGTGTGGTATCCGGGAGCAGAGGAGATGCTAACAGCTTTGAAGAACCGGGGATATCACCTTGTGATCTTAAGTAACTGTAAAGCTTCATATCGTGAGGCACACTGGAAGGAATTTGGGATGGAACGATGGTTTGACCGTTTTTATGACTGTGAATCATACAGATTCCGTCCAAAGACAGAAATTGTGCAGGAAATCATCCGGGAATATAGTGGCCCTTATCTGGTAGTCGGAGACAGAAGACAGGATCTGGAATGTGCCAGGTCCTGCAAAAGCCCTTTCATAGGATGCCTGTATGGATATGGTGAGAAAGGGGAACTGAATGGGGCTGATTATTATGCAGAACATATAGAGGATATACTGCAGATGGTGATATGATTTTTGCAATATAAAAATCTGAAGGAAAAAAGTTAAAAATAAGTACTTCTGTAAAATAAAAGGATATAAAAAATTTGCAACAACTTGCTGCAAATTCTGAGGCGGGGATGATTTTAGGATAGTCATAGTGATAGAGGTAATCCACTTTCCTAACCCCATCTGTACAGTAAAGTTCCCAAGTCCAGTTGTACAAAGCGCTGCTGCACGGGGAACCAGATGGAATGCATCTCCACTTCCTAAAAGAACTGCCATAATTCCAAACATGGTAAACTGTCGGTTTCCTTTGCCTTTGCGGATCATTTATAGATTTTACTGTGGAAGATTTTGCATAAAGTATTTTCCGTGCTTGTGTGTACCATTATCTGATATCAAAGCAGTACAGGGTGATTCCGGCCATGCACAGGTCAATATGGTTACGGATGCGTACTCTCATATTCCGGATGATGACCAAAGGAAAAATGCAGAGCTTTTTAAAGAAGCATTTTATGAGAAAAAGAATCTGAATCCAGAGAGGCGGGCGTTGCTCAATTCGTTGGCGAAAACGATGGAGTAATGAAAAATAGTGAAAGAATAGTGTAATTTTAGTGAAAAAACGATTCACAAAACGATATAATATATGGATGAAATGAGGATATTTATTGTGTATATGGATATTCTATCTCCATCAAATCTATTGAGATCTCCATCATTTGATGATAGAATGATGGAGATAAATCTGAAATGAAGGAGATTCCTATGAGAGACTTTGATTTTATTGTAAGTCCTGCGAAGTTGTTAACACCTGAAATTGTTCAGATGGTTAGCAGTATCCATGAACATAAAGGCAAACAGGAATTATTTCTCGAAGCCAATGTAGATGAATTGAAAACACTCTTAGAAGTTGCATTGATTCAGAGTACGGGAGCATCCAACCGAATCGAAGGTATATTTACAAGCGATAAGCGTTTGGAAGAATTGGTAAGTCAAAAAGCAGAACCCCGCAACCGATCTGAGCAGGAAATTGCTGGTTATCGTGAAGTACTTTCCACAATTCACGAAGGTTATGAATATATCAACCCAAGACCGAACATTATTTTGCAGTTACATCGAGATCTGTACTCCTATTCACAGGGGGCTGCTGGTGGAAGTTATAAGAATTCCGATAATGTAATTGCAGAAACAGATGCCGAGGGTTATCAGAAGGCACGTTTTATTCCAGTTCCCGCATTTCAGACTGCTGAAGCGATGGAAGAACTTTGCGCTCGCTTCCTTGAAGCATGGGAAGCTGACCGCATTGATAAACTGGTTTTGATTCCCATGTTCATTCTGGACTTTCTGTGCATCCATCCTTTCAATGACGGAAATGGTAGGATGAGCCGTTTGCTCACTTTATTGCTTTTTTATAAGGCGGGATACATCGTTGGAAAATATGTCAGTATGGAAATGTTGATTGAAAAGACAAAGGAAACATATTATGAAGCCCTTCAAGCAAGTTCTACTGGCTGGCATGAGGGAGAAAACAGCTATGAGCCTTTTGTTAAATATTATCTGGGTATCATGTTGAAAGCATACAATGAATTCGAAAGCCGTGTAGAGCATTTGAAGCATCGGGGTCTTTCTAAGCCTGATAGAATTAAAGCGGTTATTGATAACAAGGTTGGCAAAATTACAAAGAAAGAAATCATGGAACTTTGTCCTGATATAAGCAAAATTACCGTGGAAAGGACTTTGACGAATCTGGTTAAGAGTGGGTATATCGCAAAAGTTGGTGCAGGTCCATCTACTGGTTATGTCCGTATTTAAAAATATGAAAGCAGCGTAACTATTCAGTACCCCATTAAGTACATCTTGATTTTTCGGCAAAACAGAGAAAATAAAATTTCTGTTTCGTCATCGTTTTAGTGTAAAATGTGGATAATTTTTCAGTTTGGTTGCCAAGTGCTTTGGGTTTGTGGATTTCTGAAACATAACTCCTTAGTTTTACCCAGATAACAGCATTTTTGTGGATTTTATCCGGGTGTTATCAGCATTTAATCTCTGATTTTTTCTGGTTATCCACCGTCATTTTGACAGTATGCAAAAATCTTACGATTCGCTTTTTACCCCATTTTCCGTTAAAATAGAAGTATCAAATTTTAACGGAAGAAGGTGGGCTGATTGACAAAAGATGAAATGAATAAGAAGTTATTACAACAGGTTAATTCATTAACATCGACTGTAGATTCCCTGAATGCTACAATCAATGCGCAAACACAGTTAATCGCTCAGCTCAATCAGACGATACAGGAACTAAAGGAACAGCTTAATAAGAACTCCAAAAACAGTTCCAAACCACCTTCAAGTGATGGTTTCAAAAAGCCTGCCCCAAAGAGTCTGCGAAAAGCATCCTGTAAAAAGGCTGGTGGACAGAACGGACATCAGGGGACACATTTAGCGGTAATAACAGCTTCGGATAAAATAGTCAAACATATGCCTTCCGCATGTGAAGGATGCCCACATTATCAGATATGCAAGGGCACTGCATGCATTGCAGAGAAACGCCATGTTATTGATGCGGTTGTTACAGTCAATGTAACGGAGCATCAGGCACTGGAACTTCCAATCTGTATGCTGTATGGAGATACACGCAGAGGTGCTTTCCCTTCTGACGTAAAAGCAGCCGTACAGTATGGCGAAAACCTTCAGTCATTAGCT
>NZ_QTWS01000056.1 GCF_003461245.1 Blautia sp. AF19-10LB | reverse complement strand
CCATTGAGCAAGAAGCCCCCACTTCAAAATCAAAGATTTAAGTGGTGGGAGCATGTCACGGGAAGTCTAAGGTTTTTTTCATATAATCGTGTCCGTAAAAAAGTAATGATCGTAATATTCGAGAGAGGACATTAAATATATGAAAAGAAAGCAGATAACCGCAGTAATATCAGCAGTAACAATGCTCATGGGAAATACAGTTTATGGAGCTGGAAATGTAAGTGCGGCGCAGGAGACTAAAACGGATCAGAGTACGATTGAGAGTACTTTGAATATTGCCAAATTACAGTAGTTATGAAGAAATGCTGGAGTCTTATGAAAGCGATATCGAATCCATTGAGGACGGCGACAAATATGGAAATAATATTGTAGATTTATATAATCCAATCAACTATATTGGAGCCGAAGATACAGAAAGTCCGACATGGACCAGAATAGTAATGGGTGCGTCCGAAGGCGATATGTCGCTGTTTGCATCTATGAATATGCAGATTGCATGGCTTAACAGTGGAACAGATGCAGAACTCGAATGGCAGTGGGATGGTGGACACGTTCCGTCTGAGATTTTCGGAGAATCGCTGGCACTTTATATTGACGAAATGTATGGAAAATATGTAGAAGGAGCAGCAGAAGCAACGAAAGCAGAGGCGCAGACCCAGACACAAAATGGAGCTGCCACGGAAGCAACAGGAACAGATATCAGCAGCTGGGCATCTTATGAAGATGGAGAGGTCAATTTTACTCTGGCAGATGCTGCTTCCTACAGAATCAAAGGAGCCAGCAAAGCGACACCAGGTTTTGATGTTATAGATTACGGTCAGGAAACTTACGAATTCGGCTCTACAACACAGGACGCAAGACATTTTGACAGGTATGTACTGAAAGTACTGCAGGAAGAGAAAGAAACTCTGGAAGGATTATTCAATAGTAATAATGACTAAAAAACGGCATATATTTTTTGTTCAAAATCACTTTTGAAATAAAATAAAAATAGTTTTATAATAAAAATAACAGCAGGCAGCGTATTTGTGTAAGATAAATGACACGTATGTTGTCTGTTTTTTTAAAATAATCCAGAGGAGGAATCTTATATGCATGAATATGAAATTTTTATCGAAGAAATAAATCCCTGTGGAGGAGAGAAATACAGCAAAAAAACTTTGATCGAGGCCGAGGCAGCCAGCCCGGAAGCATATGTAAAAGAGAATGGAAGATTTCCTGTCCTGGAATCTGTGCGTAACGGAGAAGGAGACATTGTGATCGTAACAGGTGATAATCAGGGATCTTTTGTGCGTTATACATTTACAGAGTAGGAATTGTTTGGATAGTAAGGAGAGAATTTTGTGAAATATGAGATTGGAGATTTCGTCAGTAAGTCAGTTACAGGTGTGTGTAAAATAGAAGACATTGTATCTCTGGATCTGACTGGCAAAAAAGAGAACAAATTATATTATCTGATGAAATCTATAGAAGATGAAAAAGGGAAACTTTATGTTCCTGTTTCAAATTCAGATGCGATATTAAAGCTATGCCTGACAAAAGAAGAAGCATGGAAGTTGATTGAACGGATCCCGGAAATTCCAACAGCATGGATTGATAATGAAAAAATGCGGGAACAAAAATACAAAGCAACAGTAAAATCAAATGATCCGGAAGCATTAATTTCTATTATAAAAATGATTTATCAGCGGAAAAAGAAAAGACTTGCACAAGGGAAAAAATGTACAACAACAGATGCAAGATATTTTCAGATAGCAGAAAACCTGTTATACATGGAACTTGGAGTAGCTCTTGGAAAACCGAAAGAGGAAGTTTGTGAAACAATCATTGAGTATATCAACAAAGGCAGACAGGAAGCGTAAGAGAAATCCAGAAAAAAATCTGTTTGACTTTTGGAAAAACAGGAAATATAATAATCACAAACGAGTAGCAAGTAAGCGTAAATCCAGTTTACCTGCCACTCGTTTTTTATTTTACAATTTTATATTTGCCATGAAAAAGTGTGTAGCCTGTCAGCGTAAGTCCAGCTTATATGACAGAGCTACATTTTTTTGTGCAGAAAAAGGAGGAGTTGAAACAAAATGGCAGAAAGTAACAAGATGAAAGATATGCCAGTGAATAAGCTAATGATCCAGATGGGGATCCCGATCATTGCGTTCGCTTATGGAATGCGAAGCAAAAAAAGAATCCAGGATGGAATCAGATATGGGCTTATTTATACGATCGTATTAATGATTCTGGGCATTGCGGTCACAGAGATTTTCCCTGCTTCATTTGCCACACTGTTTAACGCAGGACAGTCGAGAGCGTATTTTATCAGTGCAATGAGAGTGATTTCCATCAGCTTTTTGTTTGCAGGAATCAATGTTGCTTATCAGGGAATCTACCAGGCTCTGGATGGTGGTATAGAATCACTGATCATTTCTCTTTTGAGACAGTTTGTGATTATCTTACCGCTGGCAGGAATTTTTTCTATATTTGTCAGAAACGGTCAGATGGGCGTTGCACTGATCTGGTGGGCATTTCCGATCACAGAAGCAATTTCATGCCTGGTAGGATATGTATTTTTAAAGAGGATCAGAAAAAATAAAGTAAACGTTCTCAAGTAAGGAGGAAGAGAGATGGCAAAAAGAATCATTACGATCAGCAGAGAATTCGGGAGCGGTGGACGTTTTATTGGTGAGGAGGTAGCAAAGAAATTAGGGATTGCCTATTATGATAAAGATATCATCAATCAGATTGCAGAAGAGTCCGGTCTGTCACCAGATTATATTCAGGAAAGTGCAGAGCTGTCCCCGAAAAAGGGGATTTTGGCATATGCACTTGCCGGACGTGATATTACCGGAAAATCTGTAGAAGATATGGTATATGAGGTACAGAGAAAAGTTATTTTGGAACTGGCAGAGAAAGAGCCATGTGTGATCATTGGAAGAAATGCAGATTTCATTTTAAAAGACCGGGATGATGTGCTGAATGTTTTTATACATGGAAATATGCCGGAAAAAATGAAAAGGATCTGCCAGCTGTATAATGTCAGTGAGCAGGATGCTGTAAAGATGATGACAGATACAGACAAAAGACGTATGACAAATTACAACTTTTATACAGACCAGAGATGGGGAAAAGCCAGTAATTATACACTGTGCCTGAACAGTTCGCAGCTTGGATATGATAAGTGTGAAGAAATAATCATGGAGTGTGTAAAGTAAATAACATTGTATTATACCCGAACGGGGATAGTTTATAAGAAATACATAAAATTATACCTGTTCGGGATTATTTTTGCTATTAAAGCTTGAATTTATACCCGCTCGGGATTATCATGATTAATATGAACAGAATTGGAAAGTATATAAAAGAAGAAAGAAAAAAGGCAGGTTTGACACAGGAAGAGTTTGCGATGCGTTCCGGTCTGGGACTCAGATTTGTGAGAGAACTGGAGCAGGGAAAAGAGACTGTGCGTCTGGACAAAGTAAACCAGGCACTGGCAATGTTCGGAAAAGAAGCTGTACCGGGAGAGAGGGAGGAGTGAAAGAATGGGTAGTTATTTGAACCCTGGAAGCGGTCTTTTTGAGATGGCATTGAGATCACAGATTTTTGTTGATAAGAGCGGCTTGATAGAAAAAACAAACCACTGTGTGCGGACACTTCAGAGATATATGTGTGTAAGCAGACCAAGAAGATTTGGAAAATCTATGGGTGTGGATATGCTGGCTGCTTATTATGACAGAAGTGTTAATACAAAAGAATTGTTTCAGAGTCTGAAGATCAAAAGTACCAAAGATTATGAAAAACATTTGAATCAATATGATGTTCTGAAAATCAATATGCAGGAATTTCTCAGTGCAACAAATGATATTGAGCATATGCTGAAAATGCTGAATGAATATCTGATTTTTGATCTGAAAGAGCAATATGGGCAAGTTCGATTTCGTGATGAAAAAAATCTGGTTCAGGTTATGAAGGATGTCTATAGTTACACGAAGCATCCATTTGTGATTTTGATTGATGAGTGGGACTGCCTGTTTCGTGAATATCAGCAGGACCAGGAGGCACAGAAAAAATATCTTGATTTTCTTAGATTCTGGCTTAAAGACAAAGAGTATGTTGCGTTGGCCTATATGACAGGGATTCTTCCAATAAAAAAATATGGCTCACATTCAGCTCTTAATATGTTTACAGAGTATTCAATGACAGATCCGGGAAATCTTGCAGAATATTTTGGATTTACAGAGACAGAAGTTCAGAAATTATGTGAAAAATACGAAATGAACTTTGAAGAGGCGAGAGCATGGTATAATGGCTATCATCTGATTTCGCATGAAGGTGGGACTAGAAAAGTTTATTCCATGTATAGCCCCAAATCTGTAGTAGAAGCAATGCAGAAGAGAAAGTTCGGAACATACTGGAATCAGACAGAGACTTACGAAGCTCTGAAAGTATACATTCAAATGAATATGGATGGGTTAAAAGATGCAATTGTTCAGATGCTGGCGGGAAGTAATATAAGAATCAATACAGGAACATTCAGTAACGATATGACAACTTTTGCGACAAAAGATGATGTGCTGACATTACTGGTTCACCTGGGATATCTGACTTATGATAATGAAAAGGAAACTGTAGAAATCCCGAACAGGGAAGTATCCCAGGAATATGTGAATGCAATCAGCACGATGGACTGGACGGAAGTGATTCGTTCCGTACAGACATCCAGAGAATTACTGGAAGCACTGTGGCAAATGGATTCCGAAAAAGTAGCAAAGGGAATCGAACAGGCACATAAAGAGGTTTCGATATTAACCTATAATGATGAAAATTCATTGAGCTGTACAATTAACCTGGCATTCTATTTTGCAAGAGAATATTATACAGTAATCAGAGAATTGCCGGGTGGTAAAGGATTTGCAGATATCTGTTTCATACCCAGAGAGATCCATATGGATAAACCAGCTGTTGTAATCGAATTGAAATGGAACAAAAGTGCAGAAGGTGCAATTCAGCAGATTAAGGACAAGCAATATATAGAGGCACTAAAAGATTATCATGGAAATCTGCTTCTGGCAGGAATTGATTATGATAAGAAAACAAAACAGCATAGCTGCATTATCGAAAAGTGGAATATGAGTTAAATGCTATGAAATTTAATAGCAACTTATAAATTTGCTAATATCTTCCAAATCAAAAGCAGATTCGTTAACATGAATACATCAGGTAAATTATCATAGAAAGAAATCTAGAGGTATATGCAATGTTAAATGAATCTGTGATCAAGGTATTAAAAAATGGTATGTGGGATCTGGCAACATGCGCGAATGGGGAACCGAATGTAGTGCCGGTAGCTTTTAAAAATTTCGCTATATGTGTGTGATCTGGCAGGAGTATAAAGCGACTCAGAACAAGATTAACAAGATACAGTCTGCGGAAGACCTTTCAGAATTCAGAAAGGTTTCTGAAGAAATGGTGGAATCCATTTACGGAAATGAAGAGGAAGTTAAGCGTCTCAGGAAGCTGTTAGAAATTCAGGGACAGAAGTAATGTAGAAACACCGTATCATATCAACAGAGCTAAAAATGGAAACAAACCGAATCAAAAGATGTAAGTAAGGAAATATCGTTTTGCTGTCTAAGTGATGGTAAAGCGATATTTTTTTGCTATAGTTCTGAAAAATTTTTGCCCAATAGTTCTTGACAAATCCTCAAATCCCTATATAATTATCAAAGGTAATTAACAAAGATAACTATATAGGGAGAATGCAACATGACCAATAAGAAGATCAAGGAGATGCTTGATGCATGTTATCAGGCGAAGCGGATCAGGGAGATGCTACCGCCGCTGCCTCAGGGTGTGATGCCGTCTTATATTCAGTATCTGGATGTGATCCAGTCGCTGGAGAAACGGGATGTTCATGTAAAAGTATCTGATATCAGTGATGAGCTGAACATTCCGCGCCCGGGAGTGACCAGAACGGTTAAGGAGATGGAGAAAAAAGGCTATCTCAGCAAGATCGCATCCCCGGATGATGGACGTGTCACTTACATATCCGTCACAGAAGAAGGATGGAAGCTTTTTCATAAGTATGATGAACATTACTTCGGCGAGCTGTCTGCGGATCTGAGCGATATTTCAGAAGAAGATGCAGACTGTATGATCCGTACCATCGAGAAATTTTACCAGATCATGTGCGAGAGGAGGACTCATTATGACAAATGATAAAGCAGATTTTACGCAGGGAAGTATTTTGAAAAAACTGGTCGCCTTTATGATGCCCGTTCTTGGCGCATTGATCCTGCAGGCGGCGTATGGTGCTGTTGACCTTCTGGTAGTAGGAAGATTTGGTTCAACATCCGGACTTTCTGCAGTTTCAACAGGAAGCCAGGTGCTCAATCTGGTTACTTTCGTAGTAATCCAGTTTGCAATGGGTATTACAGTTCTGATCGCCCGGTACTTAGGCGAAAAGAGACCAGAACGAATCGGTGCAGTCATTGGTGGAGCTGCAATTGTGTTTACCATGATCTCCATTGGACTTTTTGTTGTAATGGTATGTTTTGCACGTCCGATTTCCGTGCTGATGCAGGCACCAGTGGAAGCCGTTGACCTGACATCCAGTTATGTACGGATCTGTGGAAGTGGTATCTTTTTTATTGTAGCTTATAACCTTTTGTCCGCAATCTTCCGTGGACTGGGAGACAGTAATTCACCACTTCTGTTTGTTCTGGTAGCATGTATCGTTAACGTGATCGGTGACCTGGTATTGGTCGCAGGACTTCACATGGATGCAGCAGGTGCGGCAATTGCAACGGTGACTGCACAGGCACTCAGCGTTGTGTTTGCGGTCATCCTTCTGATAAAAAAAGATCTTCCATTTAAGATCACAAAGAAAGATTTCTGCCTGAATCCACAGTGCAAAAAATTCCTCAAGATCGGTCTTCCATTGGCGCTTCAGGAATTTCTGACCCAGGTTTCTTTTCTGGCACTCTGTGCGTTTGTCAATCGACTCGGACTGGAGGCTTCTTCCGGTTACGGCGTTGCCTGCAAGATCGTAAACTTTGCGATGCTGGTACCAAGTGCGCTGATGCAGTCCATGGCGTCTTTCGTTTCCCAGAATGTAGGGGCGGGCAAGACAAAACGTGCAAAACAGTCCATGTTTACAGGAATCGGCGTAGGACTGGCTGTCGGCTGCCTGGTGTTCCTTCTTGTTATGTTTAAGGGAGATATGCTGGCAGGATTTTTCTCAATCGATGCAGCTGTTATCCGGAATGGATATGATTATCTGAAAGGATTTGCACCGGAAACGATCGTGACAGCGATCATGTTCAGTATGGTCGGTTATTTCAATGGAAACAACAAAACAGTCTGGGTTATGGCCCAGGGTCTGATTCAGACACTTCTGGTGCGTCTGCCGCTGGCATATTTTATGAGTATCCAGCCAAATGCAAGCCTGACAAAGATCGGACTGGCAGCACCGGTCGCAACAGTAACAGGAATCATTTTGAATGTAGGATTCTTTATTTATCTGAATCGTAAGGAACAAAAATCAGCGTAATAAAAAATCTCTGACGGGTATGACAGCCTGGCAGAGATTTTTTTGTAGAAGTAAATGCTAAAATATATTATAATATTATATGATTAGTATCCAGCAACAGTGTACAAGAGGATTTTACTGAAATATGCAAAAAAATAAAAGAAAAATATTTTTGGTTGGAGGCATTATAGCTGCCGCGGCAGTTATAATGAGCGGATGTCAGACCAAAACTGCTTCAGAGCAGACAGGAGCCGAAGATGATCGTCCACATATCATGGTTGGATGTGATGACTACACACCGTTCAGTTACATGGATGTGGATGGAAATATGACCGGAATAGATGTAGAACTTGCAAGGGAAGCTTTTGACCGGATAGGATATCAGGCAGATTTTACATTTATCAACTGGGAAGTCAAGAAGAAACTATTGAAGGACGGCTCTATTGACTGCGTCTGGAGCAGTTTTACTATGGACGGGAGAGAAACAGAGTACAAATGGGCCGGTCCGTACATGAAAAGCAAGCAGGTTGTTGCAGTCAATATCGACAGTGATATTTATACGCTGAATGATCTGGAGGGCAAAACGGTTGCTGTCCAGTCAACTACGAAACCAGAAGATCTGTTTCGCAGTCATGAAGCGGGACTTCCAGAATTAAGAAAAATAATATCCGTAAAGAACAGAGATGTTCTGTTTACATTTTTGAGTAAAGGATATGTTGATGCAATTGCAGCACATGATACGTCTATAGTACAGTTTTCCGAAGATTTTGATATGGAATACAGGATTCTGGAAGAGCCGCTGCTTAATGTAAATCTTGGAGTGGCTTTTGATCTGGATGATGACCGTGGAATCGATGAACAATTATCCCAGGCGATCAAAGAAATGCGTAAAGATGGAACAATAGAGGACATTGTCAGCGAGTATCTGCCAGGTGCAGACAGATATCTGGAGGATGCGGATGAAGAATAAACAACATAATTTGGACAGGAACAACTTTATTCTTGCAGAAATCCTGGTGGGGCTTTTATTGTTTTTTGTTGTTTTGGTGATTACTGTCAAGGCAGATCTGTCATCGGCAGAAACCCGGCTTTCTGATATGGTTACCTACATAAAAGAACAGTACAACAATAATATGAAACTCGATATCGCATCAGAATCCAAGAGTCTGATGCGAATGATCCAAAGTGTGGAAGTGCTGAGCCAGCAGATCCAGCAGGAAGAAAAAACATCAGATATAACAGAAGAACTGCTGGAAAATTATTGTACGATAAGTTACCTCACAGGAGTCCTGATTCTGGATGAGAATGGACAGGTTCAGGAAAAATACTGCTCGGATGAAGTACAGGCAGAGGAAATCCTGAGCCAGACTGATCAGGATGTTCTGCTGGATGTAGTGGATTTTCATGAAAAAACATATTCTGTGAGAATGGAATGCGAAGATGGTTCCTATATTGATATAGCAGCGAACGGCAGACAGGATAAGCCTGGTATCGTTCTGGTATATTATCATACGCCTGAGAGATATACGAGTATTTTTAACCATTCGATCAATTCGCTTCTTACCGGCTACAGTCTGGAACACAATGGAACGATTGTTATAAGCGAAAATAATCAGATCGTTGCATCGAATGACAAGGGATTGATCGGTGCGAAGACAGAGGATATACAGGAACTCAAGTGCATCAATGAAAGTGCCGTGGAAAAGCAGCTTGTGCGTACAGACTATCAGATGATACCAGACTATGGTCTGATGGAAAAAGGACGCGATTATTATGTCTACGCATATATGTCGGCGGATAAGATCTTTGCAAAGACACCGAGGAATATGCTGTATACAGTGTTCATCTATCTGGTGATCGTGGGATTTATGCATGCGCTGAGATGGCGTATGCTGCAGGGGCATCAGAAAGAGCAGATGAGGCTGCAGAAGGAATATACAAAGAACCTTGAAAGCAAAAACCTTGAACTCAGAGAAGCTGTTTTTCAGGCACAAAAAGCAAATGCAGCCAAGAGCAGTTTCCTGTCAAGGATGAGTCACGATATCAGAACTCCTTTGAATGGAATCATCGGGCTGATCAAAATAAATGAGACGCATATGGACGACAGGGAGCTTGTCAAAACAAATCAGGATAAGATGCTGGTGTCCGCGGACCATCTGCTTTCGCTGATCAATGATGTCCTGCAGATGAGCAAACTGGAAGATGAAAATATTGAAATTTCACATGAGCCGATAGATCTTGGTGAGATATCCAGAGAAGTTGGAACGATTATCAGCGGCCGTACCGCGGAAGCCGGGATCGCATTTGAGATCGGGAAACAGGAACTTCCCGTTTCTTATGTCTACGGAAGCCCGCTGCATATCCGGCAGATATTCCTGAATATCTATGGGAACTGTATTAAATATAATAAACCACATGGAAAAGTAACAACAACACTGAAATGCCTAGGTGAAAAAAATGGTATAGTCACGTATCGCTGGACAATTTCAGATACAGGCATTGGAATGAGTGAGGAGTTTCTGAAACATATTTTTGAGCCTTTTGTGCAGGAACATTCTGATGCGAGAACGGTTTACAGCGGCACCGGACTTGGAATGTCTATTGTGAAAAAAATCATCGACAGGATGAACGGAACAATTGTGGTGATAAGCAAAGAGGGCGAAGGATCTACATTTGTTATTACACTGCCGTTTGAGATCGCAGAGAAGCCAGAGGAAATTCCGGCAGAAATGGACGGCGAAGTAAATATTGCCGGTCTGCATCTCCTGCTGGCAGAGGATAATGAACTGAATGCTGAGATCGCAAGGACATTATTGGAAGATGAAGGAGCCATCACAACCATTGTAAATGACGGACAGCAGGCAGTAGACATTTTTTCCAGAAATAAACCGGGCACTTTTGATGCGATTCTTATGGATATCATGATGCCAGAGATGGATGGACTCTCCGCAACAAAAGCGATCCACGCACTTGACCGTGAAGATGCCGGAACCATCCCGATCATTGCCATGACTGCAAATGCCTTTGATGAGGATGAGAAGAAGTGTATGGAAGCAGGTATGAATGCACACCTGGTGAAACCGCTGGATATCCAGAAAATGAAAGAAGCTGTCTGCAGATATCTGAATAAATAAAATGATCGACAGGGAGACTGAGAATCGGGAGATTGCAGTCTCCCTGTGTTTTTGCTATAAAAAACTCAGTAAAACAACAGATTTTCGTTACTATATGTTATGATAAAATTACAGGAATAAAAAATTCATGCAGGGGAGAGCGAGGATGAAAAAGAAGTTTTTATTTATGGCACTTGGTGTCAGTATGCTGGGCATTATGACGGGAAATTTTGTCAAAGCGGATGATGAAGTCCAGGAAGAAGAAAGTATCGTACAGCCGTACGAACATCAGCACAGAGATGTCGGGGAGTCGGTATACAGAGAGGCTGCCAGGGCATTTGCAGGTGGAGATGGAACTGAGAACTCACCTTATGAGATCAGTTCTGCGGAGGAACTGCAGTATTTGGCAGAACTCCTTTCGGATCCGGAAAATAGAAGTACGGAATATCGTACTCAAAATTATATCCTGACAGCAGATATCAGTCTTAATGATGCTTCTGATTATGAAAACTGGGGCACAGAGCGACCGGAGTATGACTGGAGATCGATCGGAGCAGAAGCGACGTTTACTGGTGTATTTGACGGAAACGGACATACGATCAGTGGTCTGTATCAGAATAAAGATCTTCAGGAAGACAACGCAGATGCTTCATCAGATCATAGTGGTTTATTCGCAGATGTATATTGTGCTACGATAAAAAATCTGAATCTGACAGATGTATATATTAAAGTATCAGGGGATGCTTCCAAAGCGGGAGGAATTGCCGGAAATGCAGCTAAAACACAGATTCTGAACTGCACAGTAAATGGGACTGTGATTGGATATGATGGATATTACGGAGGAATTACCGGAAGTGCGTCTGGCACGATCAGTGGATGTGAGTTTGATGGAACTGTAAAAGCAGTAAAAGATTTGAAGAACGGGCAAAGCGGGCTGGCTTACCTGGGTGGAATTACAGGAGATTTTTCATCAGCAGTATCTGCTGTGGAAAGTGACAGGGATGAAAAAGCAGAAGATTTTGCAGGGATTGTGAATTGCGTGAATAAAGGAAACATAGAAGCAGAAAAAGGAAGTGCTTCCGCCCATGCATTGGGAGGAATTGCAGGTTCGAATTCTGCCAGGATCACAGGCTGTGTAAACGAGGGAACGGTTGAAGCTAAGGTGAATGAAGAGGACTCAGAAGGAACCTCATTATCAGCAGGCGGAATTACGGGAGATTTTTCCGTGGTGGTCATGGGAGAGGATGGGATTCTCAGTGACTGTATAAATAATGGAACTGTTATATCTGATAATGCCAATACAGGAGGAATCACAGGTTCTGTGTATCTGTCAGATCCGAGATATACCGTTACGATTGAAAATTGCAAAAATGTAGGAAAAGTTTTTTCGACAAATCATTATTATGCTGGCATTGCAGCAGATGCATGTATAAAAACAGACAGTACACTTACTGTCTCGGGATGTACGAATGAAGTAGACTTTACAGAAGGAGAAGGTGCCGGGATCGTTCATCATCTGGCAATGCAGAAAGGAAATGTGGTTCTGTCTGACTGCGTCAATCATGGAAAGATTGTTTCATTCGGACAAAATGCAGCAGGTATTCTCTGTTATACAACAAATATGGGAAATGACTGGAATCTGGAACTTGAAAACTGTGAAAATACAGGAGACATCAGCAGTGAAGTAGAGGCAGGTGGAATTGCATGTTTTACGGCTTATTATAAGACTGAGGAAAATGCAAATACATCTTTTGCAATCAGGAACTGTAAGAATAGCGGAAATCTTTCTTCTCCGACTACGAATGGTTATATGGGCGGCATTCTTGCAGTTGATGGTTTTATGCTTACCAAAACAGAAATCGACGGATGCGAAAACAGTGGAAATATTTCATTCACGAAACAGTGGGTCATGGGAGAAGCAGATCTGAAAACAGAAAATGATGAGGGAGAAAAAGAAGATGCTTCTTTGTTCACTCTGTCTGTTATGGGAGGAGGAATTGTTGGCAGAATAGGGGAATCCGTACTGTTATCGGTTGATGCTGATAAGCCCTCCAAAAGTGAGATCAACAAAAAAGACGCCCTCGTTATGATCAGCAATTGTACCAATACTGGCTCGCTGAGTTATGAAGAGCCACAGAAAGGTGATGGTGTGACAGAAGAAGAATTCCAGAAAGCAAAAGCGGAATACTGGAAACCAAGTATGGGAGGAATCCTGGGAGACTGCTCCTGCACAAACGGTTTCAGCGTGAATTTTGAAAACTGTACTTACAGCACAGAGCGTGGTGTAGGAAATGTGGAGCTTCCGGACAGTACACTAGAGAAAATGGCGGCGGTAGATCAGGCTGCTGTAAATTTTTGTGAATTTCAAAAAAACTCTTGACCTGAAGTTAGGTTTAGGACAATAAGCGGGAATCCTCGGCAATTCAATTACCGAGATGAAAGCGTAGGATTGTGCGTATCTGCGCAAAATATAACAACAAAAATTTATTTCTTATATCTCCTGATTCTTGTATTTGTTTTCAGAAGAAAGCAGGTC
>NZ_QTWS01000055.1 GCF_003461245.1 Blautia sp. AF19-10LB | reverse complement strand
TTGTAAAAAATTTGCGCGCCTAACTCATCACTAGAAGTAACGAGAATGCGGCGCGCAGTTATTCAAGAAGTTTCGTTGTGTCTTTTTTGCTGAAATCCTGTATCATTTTTTCGAATGTCGACGCCATATATGCTCCTTCTTCCCCTTTAAGTTTTGCTGAAAAAATTATACTATTTTTCTGTGCAAAAACCAATGGGATGTCGCATTAAGCAGGTGAACTCAAAATCAGGCACCCGGTTTCGAAAAGCCGGATGCCTGGGATATACAGATATTTTATTATTTTGCTATACTCTGACAGATCTTGTTGCAGAAGTTTTTGTGTATACTCTTGTTCCGTTTATGTTTTTGTAGCCACGGATTCTGTAGTAGTATCTGGCGTTTCTTCTGAGTCCGCGGTTTGTGCAGGAAGTAGTTCCTCTTCCGACGGTTGCAATTCGTCTGTAAGTGCCACGGGCAGAAGTGCTCCGGAAGATTTCATAGCCATCTACACCACTGAATCGTCTCCATGTTAATTTCGCGGCTCCGGAGTAAGCCTTTCTGAGTCCGCTGAAGGAAACTGCATTTGCAAACTGACCGGTAAGCCGTACGGAATAGCGGTGTTTTTCGCTGTTGGATCTATAAATATCTGCCTGACGGATATAATAAGAACCGCCGTTTAAATTCATTTTTATCTTGATATAACATCTATTTGAGCTTCTGTTATAAGACCATCCACTGTACACAGAACCGATTTCATTTCCACTGTTATTATAAACTCTGATAAAATCAAACGGAGAAGTTCCCTCTACAGAAATGGAAAGATATAGTTCCATTCTTGCCGGAATTTTCACATAAAAATAATCGTCATAACAGTCATATGGATCCATCAGCGTCGGTTTTACATTATTTCTTGCCGTTCCGTTGATCGTCCTGTTAAGATACATTGTTTTTGCAGTCCTCATCCAACTGTAAACTGCCGCCTGTGTCGTCTGTGCCGGTGTCAGGATTCCAGTGACCAATACTGCCACAATCATAATTGCACACGCTGTCTTTTTCCACATTGTCTTTAAATTTTCCATCATGTTTCCTCCTTCAGAAGTATGTTCTGTTGTTTATACTTTCAGTATACTCCAGAGTTTTGCAAATTTGTTTTTTATAAAAAAAGTCTTCCAGAATTTTTGTTCCGGAAGACTTTTGATTTATTTTGCTTTTTTGCTTTCTTCGTATTTTTTGAGCTCTCGCAATGCTTTTTCGCCCTGCGGGTACAGGATGATGATGTTGAAGACTGTCATAAGGCCGATTCCCACATCGCCAAGGTCCCATACAAAAGTATAGGCCGCAAGACCGCCGATGAACAGCATAATAAGTGCAAGAACTTTGTATGCAGTCTGGGATGCCCAGTTATCTCCAAAAAGATAGGCCACATTGCTTCTCGCATAAAACAGGATTCCAAGGAAGGTGGAAAAACTAAACAGGAACAGTGTCGCTGCAATGAAGATCACGCCGAATCTTCCGAGATGATGTTCCATTGCCGTCTGCAGAAGATCCATTCCGGAAAGTCCTGCGACTTTTTCTTCCGGTGCGAGGAGCATGATCATTGCAGTACAGCTGCAGATCACGATCGTATCTACAAAAACACCAAGTGCCTGTACAAGTCCTGCCTTAACCGGCTGATCACATTCTGCCGCTGCTGCCGCACACGGTGCAGAGCCGGAACCTGCCTCGTTGGAAAACAGACCTCTCTTGATTCCATTCATCAGTACTGCGCCGAAACCGCCGGCTGCCGCCTGACGAAGTCCAAATGCTTCCTGAAAGATCCTTGCAAAAACTCCCGGAAGGCTTCCAATGTTCATCATAATAATTAAAATTGTGATTGCAAAATAGCACACTGCCATTACCGGCACGACCATATCAAGCACTTTGACTGTCGCATTCTTACGAAGCACGATCACTGCAGCAACTACAACCAGTACAACCGTCGTATAGATCGGCGGAATAGAAAATGCATTCTTAAAGGAAGAAACAACAGAATTGCTGATAACCTGGCTGATACCACACCAGCAGATCAGACCGGAGATTGCAAATAATACAGAGAGCACGACTTTCTTTCTCTTTTTGCGCTGTTTTTCTTCTATGTATGCATGGATATAGTATGCCGGACCGCCCCGGTAACCGCCATACAGCGGGTCTTTTTCTTTGTAGAGCTGTGCCAGTGTCGCCTCGATAAAGGCAGTAGACGAACCGATCAGTGCTGTGATCCACATCCAGAACACTGCCCCGGCTCCTCCGGCTGATATCGCCGCAACCACGCCGACCAGATTTCCCATACCAACTCTGGTCGCTGTCGATACGACCAGTGTCTGGAACGATGACAGGCTGTTTTTGTCCTTCTTCTTCTCAACCAGCGCACTTACCATATCCGGAAACAGACGGATCGGCAGGAAACGTGTCCTGATCGTAAAATAGATTCCTGTAGGAATCAGCAGGATGATCAACAGTGAAATTCCAAGTGAACTGCCTCCCGGCAGCGGAATCTGCACCAGATTTCCCCACAGAAAGCTGTAAATTTTCTCAATTAAAGTAACAATCATAATTTAAACCCTCTCCCAATTTTCACATACGCCCGAAACATAAGGCTCCGGACAGATACCATTTCAGTATAGCTCATAGTAACCTGTAAACACAAGTGCTTTTGGGGTTTAAAGTCAAAAAACTTGAAAACGTTAAAGATTACATTTTGATATTTCAGTACTAAACATTTTATATTTTACGCCCATTTTGTTCTTATTTGTGTTATACTATAAATGCTGCCGACCCTCCAGCAGGAAGGAGGTGAATCTTATGGAAGAATTTTTATCCTCATTTCTTGTCTCCGTGTTAGCAAACGTAGTTAGCTACTACATATGCAAATGGCTGAGCGGAAGACGATAGGCAGCAACAGCCTAAACGGAACAGCTCACCGTTAACGAGCAAGAAAACCCCCAGAGCGGCAACTCTGGGGGTTTTCGTTTTGCCTTATGGAAGTTTATCCTCACTTCTTAGCTATTATTAGCATATGCCATAGTTATCGAAATGTCAACTATTAATTTATTTCCACTCCGTCATCACGCCGGACCCGATGGACTTCGGCTGAACAGTAATCTCTGTACAGTATTCTCCGAGGCGGATATGTGCTGTGAGTTCTTCATCGGTCCGGTTCAAGATGACGAAAGTGATCTTGTCATCTTTTTCGAAGGCTGTTACTTCAAGTTTGTCGGTGTATCTGCTCACGCCGATTCGGACTGCTCCCGGCTCAAGGAAATGGGTGAAATGCCAGAGATAGCCGAGGATATTGCTTTCTTTAAGTTCTTTACTGTCACGGTCAAAGAGGTATGGCGCATCACAGAAGTTTCCTACATGGTTCGGACCGCCCTCTTCGTTCAGGATCAGGTTCCAGTCGAGGAAGGTGTTCATCCCTTCGTTGAGATTTCCCATCATGTCGTAGGCATATTTCTGTGCATTGTTCAGATAATCGTCTGCAGAAAACTTGCTGTATTCAATGCAGGCTTCTGAGAGAAGGAGCTGCTTGTCCGGGTACTTCTCACGGATCATGCGCAGTGCTTCGAAATGATCTCCACTGTACCAGTAAAATGCCATTCCACGGATCATACTGGTCGTCTCTGTATCAATGATCGTCTCTGCCCATTCAAAAACACGCTCTTTGTTGTGATCCCACAGATAAATCCCGATGTCATCCAGGCCGTGTGCTTTAAGTGACGGCCAGAGATAATCCCGGAGAAATTCTTTCTGCTCTTCTGCTGTATAAATGCAGGAATCCCAGGTCTGAACTGCTTTTGGCTCGTTCTGCATCGTCAGTTTGGCGACGTGATAGCCTCTGTTCCTGTATTCTTCGATATATCGGCAGATATATTCTGCCCAGCGTTTGCGGTATTCCGGTTTCAGCTTGCCGCCGTGATTTCGCTCTCCGGTGGTCTTGTTAAAACATTCCGCCACTTCTCCTACTTCATCGTGTGTCATGACCTCTACCTGCTGCTCAAAATCACCGGTAGAAAATTCATTGATCGCTTCGCACAGCCTGCGCAGCGGCTTGGTCACCAGATTTGAAATGATCATCAAAAGCGGCATCAGTCCGATCAGCATACCGATCAGCAAGATCAACGGCATATAGGCGATATCCTGCACCTGCATCTGCAGACCATATGCCGGGACGACTTTGCAGACAATACTGGAGTTTTTGTCCGTCTGTGTGCAGATCACTTCATGATCTCCGTAAGTAAAATGTTTCTCACGTTCTTTATAATTCTGCTGGATAAAATCTTCGCCCGTCAGATAATCTTCCAGTTTCTCCGGAAGAGTTCCCGTCTTGACAAGCTCTCCGCCGTTTTTGTCCAGGATGAGGACGCTCTCTTTTTCATTTTTGGTGATATTCTGGCACAGATTCTGGAAATATTCCTGGCTGACACCGATTGCGATATAGCCCAGCGTTTTTTTCTGCGTCAGATCAAAAATCTCACGATAGAGCACGATCTTATCAGAACGATTGGTAAGATACGTATCGCCGTTGCCTTTCGGAACACTTTTCCACACCATGCCATTTTTGCTTGCCAGGGTTTCCCCATAAATATCCGTACTCCGCACCACATCCAGGTCATTGATATAGGTGCTTCCGTCCATACAGCGAAGATACGGGCGGATGCCGTTTTCCGGATAGATCGCAATGGTCTTGAAATATAATAGGAAGTGTCCGTCTACAAATGCTTTGACATAATTTCCCCACTGGATCTTCTGCGGGATGATGAGAAGTCCGCTTGTAAACATTTCCGTGCTGCTTGCGAGTGAAAAATCAACCAGCCATACCAGCGGAAAGATCTGAATGCCTGCTGATACAGATAGTTTGCCGCAAACTGTGTGCTGTTTCCAGGTCCGCCGTTTGTGAGAAGATAGACTGTCTCCATCTGTTTTAATGCGGAGATGACTGCCATGGTCACGTTTACCTGAATGACCGGTTTCATCAGTGGAAGTGTGATCTTGAGGAAAGTCGTTTTCTGGTCTGCTCCGTCGATCGTTGCTGCTTCATAGAGAACCGGGTCGATGTTTTTGAACCCTGTGTAATAGATCAGCATGCCCCATCCAAAGCCGTGCCAGATCAGTACTATCAGTACGGACCAGATTACATTGTCGGTCATCAGTTTTTTGTAGTTTTCCATTCCGATGAAGGTCGCTGTTCCCATTCCGGAATATTCCGTAAATCCGTAGTACACACTCAGACAGATCGGTGCGAGGATTGCAAAAAAGAATAACAAAAGTCCCGGAAGTACGAGGCTGATGCTTCTGTTTGATACGCTCTGGATCTCGCTTTCAATGCTTGTCTTGAATGCAGACGGTCCACAGTCGTTGATCGGGGTACCGGATACGCTTGTTGCATTGTTGACTGCGTCTACAAACTGCATCTGGAGTTCTGTTTCATCTCCGGTCATGTATGCGCTCTGATCCTGTGCAGACATTCCTACACCGTTTTCCCATCCATATTTGGAAAGTTTGTCTGGCTGGTACATGTAATTGAGGAATTTTACAGCTTCTTCTTTGACTTCGGAATCAGCAGAAACTGCATATCCGCCGCCGTTCCATGCAGCAATGTCAGTTGCTGTTCCCTTGCCGCCGTCAATCACCAGCATGGTAAATACGCGGATATTTGTACGGATTTCCTCCGGGATATCTTCATTCAGTGCCATGGATGCTTCCCAGCCGTTGTCTTCGAACATTTTCTGATTGTAGTAGAATCCTGCTACGTCTGTGTTTCTTGGAAGTCCATAAAGTTTTCCGTCTTTTATAAATCCGTCAAGGGAACCGGAAATGAATCCGTAGTCTTTGTAATCATCCTGATTCAGTTCCGCAAGAACTCCTGCGTCAAGAACTTCGTCAAGGAAAGCCGGCTGTCCCCAGATGCTTACAACATCCGGCATGCCTTCCATGGAATAGGCTTTGAATTTTGTCTTGTAGGCTTCCTCATCGAGTGCTTCTACTTCGATGGTGACATTTGGATTTTCTTCCATATAATCATCTGCTCTACAAGTCCCTGTCCGTTTTTACGGTCCGGAAGGTTTGAGAAGACCTTTAAGGTCACTTCGTCATCTGCTTTTACGATCGTTGCGCCTGTTCCTGCCATCACTGAAAATGTCATCATCGCTGCCATTCCCGCTGCTACCACTTTACGTTTCATATTATTTTTCCTCCCTGATACATGCAAAATAGTTGTTTTTTGTTACGGCCGTTTGTTTTATCTGATGATAGAATTCTACCATTGAAAAGGGTGAGTTTACAGATAGTAACTTTTTAAAAAAGTGGAAAATTTTTGAAACTTGACGTTGCCCTTTCATTTGTTTATAATGAGCATATCTGGAGATTCAGATGATTTTTAATTTACATACGGATTGATAACAGGGGAGCTTGTATGACAGGCTGAGAGGAAGTTTTCAACTTCGACCCATAACCTGATTTGGATAATGCCAGCGTAGGGATGCGTTAGATGAGATTTATGATCTCCTTTGTTTTCAATCGAAGACGAGGGAGGTCTTATTTTATGTTTAACTTTATGGTTACAAGTGACGGCGGGCTGACTACAGCCGGATATGCCATCGCGATCATCGCCGGAATCGTTCTGTTTCTGGCTGCGATCTATTTTGCAGGCAAGCATTCAGAGAAACAGAAGCTTACTACAAGGCAGCTTGTGTTCTGTGCTGTGGCAATGGCGCTTGCTTTTGTTACTTCTTATCTGAAGATTTTTACTCTGCCGTGGGGTGGAAGTGTTACTCTTTGCAGTATGCTGTTCATTGTACTGGTTGCTAACTGGTATGGTATTGGAACCGGTATTACTGTCGGTCTTGCTTATGGAATCCTGCGGTTTATCCAGGAGCCATATGTACTTTCCTTCTTCCAGGTTTGCTGTGATTATATTCTTGCGTTTGCTGCACTTGGCGTTGCGGGATTTTTTGCAAAGCAGAGCCATGGGCTGCTTAAGGGGTATATTGCGGCGGTTATCGCAAGGGGTGCGTTTCATGCACTTGGGGGATATCTGTATTGGATGAGTTATATGCCGGAGAATTTCCCGAAATCTCTGACTGCGGTTTATCCTATTGTGTATAATTATAGCTATCTGGTTGCAGAAGCTATTATTACTGTAATTGTGATTTCTATTCCGGCGGTGGCGAAGGCACTGGTGCAGGTTAAGAAGGCTGCAATTCAGTAATTAAAGGGGACTGCCCTTTGACCTGTTAATTTCATTGACATTTGGTTTTTTCAGGGTGTGTACCCTGGGGGATTTGTTTTACATTTGGAATGTAAGAAAATCGCGAAGGGACGTCGCCCGTCCCCTCGCCACCCCTGGGCTGGGTGTTTGACGGGAATTTTTTCTTATGTAGTACCCTTTGAAAAATTCTCTTGGTGTTTCAGGTCAGGAGACTTTCGTATGAATGATATCGCAATATGTAAGAATGGCAGGATTCTTCTCTTTTATATGGAGAAGATGTCCTGCCATTTTAGCATACTATTGGTTTATTGGTCGTAAATCAAGATTCCAGGGGCTGGAGCATCTAATTTTAAAGCTTGTATTGACCTGAGTAGAAATGATTGCAATTCAAACCATCTATTTTCGGTCGCTCTATGGACTCCCAGACACCTTACTCTTCTACAGGCCATTTTCCACCTAAATTTCTCTTGGTCCAATATATACTTACTCTTCTACCAGTCATCCCAATACCCTTAATTTCCGTTTTCCCAGTAAATCCAACACCCATCCAACTACCTTAAGTTTCCATTCCCAGCAAAGTTAGTACTCTTACTATATGAAAGGATTATAAAACCGTCCAAACTTAATAGTTACAGTAAAACTTACAATCAACAGCACCACGCCCAGCCCCAGGGCAATAAAATCACGTCTTGCAAACGGCCTCCTGGTATACCAGGTCCGTTTCCTATTTTTTCCAAAACCACGCAACTCCATCGCATTGGAAATTGTATCAATGCGATTCAGACTTGTCAGTATCAGTGGCAACAAAATATTGACAGAGTTCTTCAACCTGGAGAAGAAATGCTCATTCTTTCCAAGCTCCACTCCTCTTGCCTGCTGTGCCTGGCTGATACTGTGATAATCTCTCTGGATATCCGGGATATAACGAAGCGCGATCGCCACAGAACATCCTACTTTATAGGAAATTCCGATGCTGTTCAGGCTCGCCGCAAACTCACTCGGGTTTGTCGCAGAAATAAACAGAATCGCTACCGGCAATGCCACGAAATATTTCAGAGAGATATTCAGCATATAAAACATCTGCTCCGCGGTCACATCATATCTCCAGAACAAATGACAAAGCACATGTCTCGTTCCATACAGATTCGTTCCCTGATTCGGGTCGAACAGGAAAATAAACACATTATTCAAAAGCAAAAAAACAAGCATAAAGATCATCATAAACCGCACTTCGCGGTATTTGATCTTGCTGAGCTTAAACGCTGCAAGACTGACTGCAAAAAGCCCCAGCAGCACCCAGATATTATAAGTGATCATGCTTGCGAACGTAAACAGCAGGAAAAATGCCAGCTTGGTAGTTCCTGTCATCTTGTGTACTACGCTGTCGCGGTCCAGATAGTTTAATACAGTCTTAGCGGCCATGGCTTCTCACCTCCCTGTCTTCTCCGATAAATCTTTCTACAAATACCTCCGGCGGTGTGATCTCGCAGTGGTTTGCCAGTGTAAAGAGACTTGTCTCTTTCAGCGCGGCACGCTCGATCAGTTCCGGATCACAGAGTACTTCAGAAGCTCTGCGATCTGCGATCATCTGTCCATCTGAAAACACAAGCGCCCTTGGTGTATATTCCAGCATCAGATGCATATCATGCGTGATCATAACAACCGTCACTCCACGCTCATTGAGCTTACGCAAAAACTCCATGATCTCTGTATAATGCTTGAAATCCTGTCCTGCAGTCGGCTCATCCAGGATGATCAGTTCCGGATCCTGCACAAGTACACTTGCGATCGTCACACGCTTTTTCTGACCGAAACTCAATGCCGATACCGGCCAGTTTCGGAATGGATAAAGCCCGCAGATTTTGAGCGTATCTTCTACTTTCTGGTGAACTTCCGCCTCTGCCATTCCAGATTTCTGAAGGCTCAGTGCTACCTCGTCATAGATCATTGTCTTGGAGATCATCTGGTTTGGATTCTGCATGACATATCCAATGTATTTCGCACGATGACGGATATTTTCTTTCAACAGATCTTTTCCGTGGAAGGAAATCTCTCCGGAATCCGGGTCTTCAAATCCGCAGACCAGCTTGGAAAATGTTGATTTTCCTGCACCGTTTCGTCCCACAATGCTGACCATCTCACCTTTATCGATCGACAGGCTTACATTTCGCAGTGTCTGATGGTCTTTCGTATAACCGAAGCTTAAGTTGCGGACTTCCAGGAGTTTTTCGCGTTCTCCTGCATCTTCCTGAATCGGCTGTGCCTCGAACCAATCCTGAAGTTTCTTACGGTCTATATCGTCCAGCACAACAGAATCTACGTGTGCAGGTTTCTTCTCTTTTGTAATATCAATTCCTGCGTAACGCATGGCAGTCACATAAAGCGGCTCACGGATTCCGTTATCTGCAAGCAGACTTGTAGAAAGAAGTTCATCCGGCGTCATGTCCGCGAGGATTTTTCCCTCGTTCACCAGTACGATACGGTCAACATTTCTCCAGAGGACATCTTCCAGACGATGCTCAATGATCAGAACCGTCGTGTCTGTTTTTTTCTGGATCTCATCGATCAGCTCGATTGCCTGTTTACCGGCGGCCGGATCGAGATTTGCCAGAGGCTCATCAAACAGAAGGATTTTTACCTGATCCACCATGACTCCTGCAAGACTGACTCTCTGTTTCTGTCCGCCAGACAGTTCATGCGGTGCATAATCCAGATGACTCTCGATTCCTACCAATTCTGCGGCATGTCTCGTAATTTCATGCATTTCATCCTGAGGTGTACAACTGTTTTCCAGTGCAAACGCAATGTCCTCGCCGACAGTCAGACCAATAAACTGACCATCCGGGTCCTGCAGAACAGTTCCTACATGTGCAGACAGTTCAAAAATACTGCTGTGCGGTGCATCTACGCCATCTACTGTCAGCGTACCTTTGCACTCGCCTGGATTGGAAAAAGGATTCAGACCATTCACGCAACCAGCGAGTGTACTCTTACCACTTCCCGATGGGCCAGCAATCAGCACCTTTTCGCCCGGATAAATATCTAGATTGATTCCGGTCAGTGTGGGCTTTTTCTGCGCCCGGTACTGGAATGAAAAATCTTTGAATGAAATAACAGGGGATTTTTTTTCAGTCATTTAAACACCTCAAATTTAATACTCACAATAAATAACAAATGCAATAGAAAAAGCCTTTTCACAAGCCAGAACAGCCATATGAGAAGGCTTTATTACTTTTAAGCAACCATCTTATTCCATATCCAGAGAACCTTTTTTTGCAATGGTCTTGGTATATGCCAGAACAAGAAGTCCACCTACGATCACGCCGGTAATGCTGTTGGAAACTGCTGCGAACACACCCTGTGCAAAAACTTTGTTTGCCGGTTCTGCATAGATCAGGATGTCAAGAACAGGAGCTACAACTACCCAGCCGATCACGTGTGCGATCACGTTGGAAACTACAAATACTACAACTTTGCCTTTACCGAACTCGCCGTCCTGAACGTTGAGTTTCTTGGCAAATAATCCGATGACCACACCGACAAATGCAGATGTGATAACCCAGCTCCACCACGGGCTTCCACCCCAGGAAAGATCGATCAGAGCGTGACCGATGAAACCGATCAGTCCGCCTGCAACCGGTCCGTACATAGCAGCCAGAAGTGCAAGTACTGCATACTGAAGGCTGATGTTTGTATTTGGTACCGGGCTCGGTATTGCAACAAAACGTCCGAGTACAAAGAACAATGCTGCGCCGATTCCGACAGCAACTACGGTTTTGATACTGCTGTTGTTTTTCATAATAATATCCTCCTCAAAAAGTTCTGCTCTGGTCATGCCAGAGTCAGTGATAGTATAAGGCTTTTTGACGGATTTTGTCAATGGATTCCAAGTGCTTCTTTTGCAAGTTCATCCACCATATCATTATATTTATCATTAGAATGTCCCTTAACCTTGCGGAATTCAATATGAACACTCTTTTTCGCTTTCTGGTAGAAATCGCGATACGCGATCGTCCCGGCTTTATTTGCCTTCCAGTCGCCGTTGCACCAGCTCGCAATCCCCTGATAATCGTGGTAGATGATAATAGAGGGAATTTTGTGATCCAGAGCGTACTGCATCGCCGCCTCGCTTCCTTTGATCTCACCAGCCACGTTTCGCATCTGTGCCAGCTCCGGGTCGGACATTTTCTGTGAAAACTTTTCTTCTCTTCCATCGATCAGAACGACCATTCCGTAAGAAAATTCTTTCGTGCCTGCGTGGTAACTTCCGTCAACGTAGATTTCTACTGCGTCTGCTGCATTACTGTCTGCCTGCATCCCATTTGCAGCCACCACACTTCCCACACCAGAACCAGAAGCACCAGATATACCTGCCTCCTGCCTAATCCCCAGATACTCCTTCGCTTCCGCTTCCGTCCCAAAACTCTTATATATCGCGCCCGGATACCCCATCACCTGCTTCTTACACTCGTCCCAGGTAAGGAACATCCCGGTCTTTCTTCCCTGTCTTACTGCATAAAATTTCTTCTTTGCCATGCTGCCTCCTGTTCTATTCCTGCTCCAGATTCCTCAAATGCAGATACACCGTATTCTTGCTGATTCCAAGGATTTCCGCGGTCCTGACTACCGCATCTTTCATGTTGTAGACGCCTTTCTGATAAAGTCTCTGGATGATCTCCTTGTTTCGGTTGGAGGTCGGGATGTCTTTGTCCTCAATGACCTCGCGTCGGATCTCCTCTACCATGTCTTCCAGAAGTTCCACGCTGCTGGAGGAAAAATTCTCTTTGCGGTTTTCGTACTGCTCCTGTGGTTTCAAGCCGCATGCCACGAAGTTGCTGATATATTCTGAGAATGGTGTGTTCAGATAAAAATTGATGCAGAGCAGTCCGATGATGCGGTCTTTTTCTCCGCGGACAGGAATCGTCACGGATTTCAGCGGTTCCCCCTTCTTATTGTGAGTAAAATACGTAATCCCGCGGCTATCTGCATCTTCCTTCTGCATCTCTTCCAGAAGATCAAGTGCAAGGTCTGTGAGAGGCGCGCCTTCTGTTCTTCCTGTGTGAAGCCCATGAATTACTTTGACCGCAGAGCTTGAGTAATCCTCCAGACTGTGAAGCACCAGTTCGTACCCTTCCCCAAGATACATGGACAGCCCTTCCAGCATCGTGCTGTAGGATTTCAGGATCTCACGGTCTGTTTCCGTTAATTTCACATGATGGTCTTTCATTTTATTCTCCTGCAACGCAAAAAGGGGGTGTCGAAACATCCCCTTCTTGTGCTGTATTTCTTATGATTTATTCTGCTACTGCGATTGCTTCTACTTCGCACAGAACGTTCTTCGGAAGCTGTTTTACAGCAACACAGGAACGAGCCGGTTTGCTTGTGAAGTATTTCTCATAAACTGCATTGAATGCAGCGAAATCTGCCATGTCAGCAAGGAAGCATGTTGTCTTTACAACGTTGTCAAATGTAAGACCAGCTTCTTCGAGGATTGCTCCAACGTTCTTGCAGGACTGCTCTGCCTGAGTCTCGATCTTGTCGCCTGCAACTTCGCCTGTAGCCGGGTCTACCGGGATCTGACCTGATGCGAACACGAAGTTTCCTACCATTTTTGCCTGTGAATATGGTCCGATTGCTGCTGGTGCGTTTTTAGTTTCAAGTGTTTTCATGATGAATTCCTCCCGTACTTTTTTCTTTATCATATCACTGAATTTTTGTTTAGTCAATGTAATATTTTACAAATATTTTCTCATCAGTGCATAGAGTGTTTCAATCCGTATCGGTTTGGCCATATGGTCATTCATTCCTGCCTTAAGTGCCTCCTGTACGTCCTCTTCAAAGGCATTGGCTGTCATGGCTATGATCGGCTTCGATGCGATCTCCTGATTTTCCAGTTTTCGGATCCGTCTTGTTGCTTCGTAGCCGTCCATTTCCGGCATCTGGACATCCATCAGTACTACATCGACTGTATCAATAAAGAAATCCAATCGCTTCGCCTTGATGTCTGACTGAAGGATATTTCGGAGATCATGCATCACTACAGGAATACTGCATTCATTTTCTTCTATTTTGACTTTGCCACTCTCAATGCGGCTCATATCAAGCACATCATTGATCAGGGAAAGGAGATGATTGCTGGAGACCATGATCTTGCTGAGATAACCTTTGAGCCGCTCAGGATCCTCCAGGTGAGTTGCTGCAAGAGATGTAAAAATTTCCATTCTTTTCCTTCCTGTATTAAAAAAAGCTTCCAGTCGCTACAGTGCTGCATGTAGGTCTGGAAGCTGAATAAGATTTCTTAAGTCCAAAACATACTATATTTATTATAGAAGTCTTCAACGCTTTTATCCAGTGAACTACTCGGCAACAAGTTACCAGAGCATCTGAAATCTGGCGGGATACCGCCTTT
>NZ_QTWS01000054.1 GCF_003461245.1 Blautia sp. AF19-10LB | reverse complement strand
ATTTGGCAAGTACAATTTATGGAAATTTGGATAATAAAGAATATGAAGATTATTATTTAATAGGAACCGACGATAAAGGAAATCAGGGGCTTTATAGAATGACAAATTATGGTGACACAGAGACTGTGTTTGAAGAAAGCAGAAATAATACAAAATACAAAGGAATTTCGCCAGATGCTAAAACGGTGACATTAGAATTATATGTAAATAAAGAAGAAAAAAACAGCACAACATATAAAAAATATGAAACTGGAATAGAGGATACTTACGGAGAAGGCGAAGGACGTGTTTATGAAAGTGATGAAGATCCTCTGGATTTATATAGCTCAGTGGAAGGAAAAATAGAAATTAAAATCAGATGACAAAAGAATAATTTAATCGAAGAGAGGGATGAGATACCGCAATTGGATATTTTTACTGTAGAGATAAAAAAATAACAATAAAATGTTTGGTGGTACATTTAAGATTCGTATAAATAAAAATGGTAAAATTATATTTCCATAAGTAATAAGAGAAGTTGATTAAATCTTTGAAAATCGAAAATACAAAATATAGTAAAAGTGCGATTGACGCCAACAATATCTTGTGTTAATATGATTGTGAGATTTGTATTTGTATCTGTAAACACAGATAAGAAACGCTGGTTCCGGGTCTGACCGGGAGTAAAACATTAAGGAGCCAAAAGCCTCCTGCCTTTGTAATAAATAAGGTCATTTAGAATGAAAATTTCTAAATGGCCTTTTTTTGTTGCAAAAATATGGCAGACAACAAGTACAGATCAGCAAATACGGAAAGGAGGATCATAAAAAACACAAGGAAACTCAAAATGCAAGGAGGGCGTTATGAAACGAAAAAAGATGGAAAAGGAGGTTGTGCACCTTCTTGAATGGATTATCGAATATCCAGGAGTATGGCAGATTGTATGTAATCCAGATGGAAAAGAAACTTCACCTGAATCTTTTAAGATGGCATATGATATGCTGGTCAAAAAATCTCTGTTTTATCTGATACCGGTATTGTTTGCAACACATCCGGGAGAAGAATCACTGGAGATGGCGAAAAATTTATGTACGGCTGACTCTGCTGCCCGCGAGATTCGAAAAAATGGTATGGGAGCATTAGTCAAATGTATGCGGGAGCATCTGGAATGAAACTGGAAAACCTTATAAAGCTATGGGAGGACAACTATGAATAAATCAATCATGATGGGACGAGTAGTAAAAGATCCTGATTTACGCTACACACAGACAGAGAATGGTGAACTTGCAATCGCAAACTTTCGCTTGGCGGTAGACCGGAAATTTGTACGAAGAGGAGATCCGGAAGCAGATTTCTTCAGCTGTACGGCTTTTGGCAGAAAAGCAGAGTTCGCGGAAAAATATCTGTTTAAGGGTATCAAGATTCTGGTAGAAGGTCGTATGCAGAATGACAACTACAAGAATCGGGCTGGTGAAAATGTCTATGGCATGCGGCTTATGATAGAAGAGATTTCTTTTGCAGAAAGTAAGAAAGCTTTAGAATCTGGAAATGACGAGCGGGAAGAACCGGAAAGAGAAACGAGGGCATCTTCTAATCGAAACCGTCCTGACCGTGCAGAAAACCAGCGTTCAGCTTCCAGAAGCACCAGAAGTGGAAGAGAAGCAGAAGTGGAGGACCGCGACTATGACAGAGAACGTGAAGGTGGAAGATACAGAAGCAATACCAGGACAGATACATCGGATGACAGACGGAGATCAAATTCTGGCGGGACAAGATCCAGAGGAACTTCGGCAAGAAGCCGGGAGCGTAGTCAGGATATTGATGACCGGTACATGGAAACAGATGATGAAAAACTGGATTTTGACTGAGCAAATCATAGGAGGATATGCTTATGATGGAGAAAATGAACAAATGGTTGTCTGCACATAAACAGCTGTGCGTGATAACTGGAATTTTTGGTCTGTTAGTATCACCATTTTTATGGCCGGTATTTCTGGCAGTGATCATACAGTCCCTTTCACTGGTCATTCCGGTTGCAGCAGGACTGTTTTTCTATGAAAAATTTATTATGAAAAAGGACAAGGAGGAAACGAATGAGAATGATGATGACAACAAACAGCAAAAGAACCATGCAGATGCCCGTAAAGTACATGCAGATGCTGAAAAGACCGAGGATTTACCGAAAAATCATGAGAAGGGATCGGAAACGGTAAATTTCGATAATCAGGAGAAGCAGGCAAGATGCAGGGCACAGGCTGCCATATGGTACGAAAATGAAGGCTTTGAGCGGATCCAGGCGATTCGGAAAACTCTGGAATCTGAAAATCGAAACCGTTTTTCAGTAAACAGGGAAGGAATCTGCAGTATTTCCATTGGAAAAAGGAAATATCGAAGGATTGGAATTTTAAAAGGTTATCCTTTTGGACAGACAGAGGTGATCCGGGAAAAACTAAAGAAGGATGGTTTCATCACCAGTATGGGATGCAATAATTATCTCTGGATCTCATGGTAGAGAGGAGCTGGAATATGAGCATTTGCTGTAAAGCCATCCGGCAGATCTATTATAATGCAGGAAGTGGATATACGGTAGCTTCCTACATGACCAATGAAGATTTACCGGAGGAAGTAAAAAAACAAAAGAATGGAAATTATGGAATATTTCAGGCATTTGGAACCGAACTTCCGACAAACGAAGGCCTGGATGTGGAACTGACGGGAGACTGGAAACCCACAAAATATGGAATGCAGTATAGTGTGAGCAATTTTTCAGTAACCATGCCAACCACAAAAGAAGGTATTCGGACTTATTTGTCGTCATCCCTGATCAAAGGGATTGGACCGGCAATGGCAGCCCGCATCGTAGAAATGTTTGGGGAAGACACACTGAATGTTTTTAATGACAGCCCGGAGAAACTTCTTCAGGTAAAAGGAATTACGCAGAAACGCTTAGATGATATTCTGGAAGGATATCAAAAAAGCAGTTCCATCCGGGAACTGATGATGTATTTGTCCCCTTTTGGGGTGACTCCTGCAAAAGTTTCAAAAATACAGGAGAAATTTGGCCCTGCTGCATTTATGATCGTGAAGGAGGAGCCTTTCCGGCTCTGTGAGGTTCATGGATTTGGATTTCTGACTGTTGACCAGATTGCAGTAAAGGCAAAACATTTCCGTGCAGATGATCCCCTTCGTATTAAGGCTGCTATTTTGCATATTATGTCAGAAGCAGAAGGCGAAGGACATTTGTATTTAAAAAGAGAGGACATTATAGAACGTGTCGAAAAACTTTTAAATCACAACAAAGATGTTTCACCGGTCTCTGAACGGGCAATCCGGGATACAGGCAATGATATGATTCATACAGATGGAAGCCTGGTCTGCCATGATGGAGGGTTTTATACACGCAAAAGCTTCCAGGCCGAACTGGGAGCTGCTGCCGCATTAGTCAGACTCCATATGCAGACGGGAATGGTTGTAAATGTTGACCGTATTTTAAGAAAGATCCAGAAAGAACAGGATATTATTTTGAATGCGAAACAGCAGGTGGCAGTAAAAAATGTCTTTGAAAACCCGGTATCCATCATTACAGGAGGACCCGGCAGAGGAAAGACTACGGTGATCCGTTTCATCATTGCTGTACAGGAAGCATTGGATAAAAATGCGGTGATCCTTTTATGTGCACCTACAGGCATCGCCAGAAGGCGAATGCGGGAATGTACAGAGTATCCAGCACTGACGATCCATAAATCCATAGGGCTTACCGGAGAAGCTGGAGAGGAAGAATGGAAGAACGAGCAGCCAATTCCAGATGACCTGATCATAGCAGATGAGTTCAGCATGGTCGATATGTATCTGGCGGATAAACTGTTTTCCAGTATTAAATCCGGTGCCAGACTGGTTCTGGTGGGAGATAAAGATCAGATCGAATCCGTAGGGCCTGGAAAAGTATTTCAGGAGATCATTGATTCCGGCGTATTTCCGGTAACTGTCTTAGATGAATGTTTCCGACAGGAAGGGAATTCCACCATCAGCCAGAATGCCATTAAGATCAATAAGAATCAGCTGGATCTGGTGTTTGATGATACCTTTCAGTTTATTCCGGCTTCCACACCGGAGAAGGCTTCGCAAAAGATACAGAAGATCTATCGGAAAGAAGTACTGCAGAGAAACGGTTCTCTGGAAGAAGTGCAGGTGATGTCACCGCTTCGAAAAGATACGGAAGCAGGTACGGATGCATTGAATCTGGTATTGCGTGACATTGCGAATCCAAAGCGTTTCGGTTATCCGGAAATCACAAATGGCAGGAATACTTACCGGGAAGGTGACCGGGTCATGCAGACAAAAAACAACGATGAAGTAGCAAATGGCGACATTGGAGAAGTCATAGGGATTTTTCGGAAAGATCAAAAAATGGTCATGCGTGTAGATTTTGGGGATGGCCGGGTCATGGAATATCAGGAGGAAGATTATTGGCCGCTGACACTAGCATATGCGATTACGGTACATAAGGCTCAGGGCAGTGAATATCCGATGGCAATCCTTCCAATGCTTCCATGTTTCCGGTGGATGCTTCGCAGAAACATTTTCTATACGGCAGTAACAAGAGCCAGAGAAAGGTTTATAATTGTGGGAAGCAAACGTGCAATCGCACAGGCTATCCGGACGGATTACATCAGCCGGCGAAACACCATGTTTGGGTACCGTATCCGAAAAATATATGAAGCAATCCTGGAACAGGAAAAGAGCGCATAAAGAATGAATGACAGGCAGACGTTGGAAAAATCCAATGCTCTGCCTGTTTCTTTCCTTCGTATGCAGAAAATCACATAATGAAAGAGGAGGGAACAAAATGCCAGATCTTTGTTTTTATGCACCATGGATTATGAAAGAACCCATTCCGGACCCATTTCGGATGATGTTGGAAAAAGCAGGGAAAAAACGGATCAGCTATGATGAAGCGGATTGTTCCATGCGAAATATCAGGAAGCAGGGAAAAGTCTCCCGCCTTCATGGGCCTACGTTACATGCACTTCTGACACTGATTCAGATCCGGAAAGAAAAAGACTCTGGTGCTGCCGGTATACAAAGGGGCAGGGATACCATAAATTATTTCTGCATGGAATATCCTGGAAATCAGGGAAAGTATGTAATGACTTATAATTCGAAAAACGGACGTTTCAGTGGGATTTTAAAGACAGAAGAAAGAAACGAGAAGCTTCCGGGAATCCGGGAGGGCAAAAACACAGGCGAGCAGTACCTGGCCCTTTTAGCTTATGCCAATCTGGTCCCGGATAATCCTTTATTTAACGAAGAGTTCCAAAAAAATTTCTACATACTTGAAGAACAGGAAAAAAAGGAATGGGAAGACACGGAAGCTGCACTGAGGGCGGCATTTATCTGCTGCGATGCCATGTACTGCGAAGTAATAGCAAATCCGCAGCAGGCGGTCCCGCTGGAAAAGAGCCAGTTCCGTGCAGAGGAACTGGAGGATGTGCTTCCGGAATATAAAATTGCGGCCGGGGTATATGCACCAAACGATGAAATCTATGGACAGTTTCATGTGCTTTTGCCTGTAAATGAGAAGACAAAAAGAACACTTTTTGAATTAAAACAGATCTACTCTGGCAGATGGGATGTAAATGAAAGGACAAAAGAAAGGATCCCTTCGCTTCCGGAAGACTATCTGGTAAGTAAGGAAGCTGAAGAAATCCTGCAGATGGTGGATAAGACACCGGCAAGGCTGTTTATGATGACAGGCGATGCCGGTACTGGAAAGACAACGGATGCCAGAATGATCGCCCAGATCTTAGGGCTTCCATATTATGTGTTCACCTGTGGACCTGGAACGGATGAACTGGAACTTTTAGCGACCACCGTGCCAAATATGGGCGGAACAGCACATCTGGAAATGGAATTGCCACGTCTGGAAGACATTGAAATGGATCCGGCTTCAGCTCTTGCAACGGTAAATGGCATTTATGAAGAGGGGATCAGCCGGGAAAAAGCTTTTCAGGAGATCCTGAAAGCAGTTTATGAAAAAGGCTATGAAAAGTCGAAAAATGAAAAAGACTTCTTATTAAAAGAGTCAGAAATCGTAAAGGCATGCAGGGAACCATCTGTGATTGAAATTCAGGAGCCGGCCATGATTGAAAAACCTGGGACACTTACGAGATTAAACTCCCTGTTTGACGATGGAGCTGTAACCGATCTGGTAAATGGAGAACAGATACGGAGAAATCCGGATACCATTGTGATCATGACCACCAATCTGGATTATGTTGGCTGTCAGAACTTCAACCAGTCAGTTCTTTCCCGAATGAATCTGATTCAGCCAAAGGAAGCCCTGACAGAAGAGGAAATGGTAAAAAGGGCAATGAAAAGAACCGGGTTTAAAAACAAAGAACTTCTGTCCTTTATGGCTGCCACGGTCTGCAAGATCCATGAATATTTGATCGAACAGGACATTACGGATGGCGTATGCGGATACCGGGAATTGGAAAACTGGGTGTTAAGTTACATGGTTTCCAATGATCTCAGGAGGTCAGCATGGACAGCACTGCTCAGTAAAGCATCCATGGACAGGGAAGAACAGGGAACTATGGAACGCGTCTTTCTTCTTCCTCATTGTGCTGTGGATTAAAAACGGATGGAGGAAACGAATGAAAAAGGCTTTATACCGGAAACGGATATGTGCAGAGAAAGAAAAACTGACACCGGAAAAAGTATTTCATACGCCGCAGTATCGTGATCTTTTGACCTCGATCGGGCATGAAATCACGGGTGGAAAGTTGACTACATTACGGTTATACGATGATAAAAATTCAGGGATTGCAGGATGGAATCAGAGAGAAACAGTTGCCGTAAATCTTGGAAACCAGATTACGTCAAGTTTTCTGACACTGGAATTAAAAAGTGACAGCCTGATCGGGATTCTGGGACATGAATGCGGACATTACCGGTATACGGATTCTGCACTTAGAAAAAGGTATGCCGAGCATATGTTAAATGGCAGCTGGTATCCAAAGGAGCCAGCACCGGAAAATGCACAGGAAAAAGAGGCATTGGATGCAATGAATGTCTACTTTGAAAGAAAAGATAAAGCAATCCTTTCTATCTTTCTGCAGACAGCATCCTATCTCAGCAATCTTTTGAATGATATGTACATAGAAGAGAAGATGTGCGCCCTTTTTCCGGGAAGCATCCGCAGGGGAATCCTTATGAATCGCGACCGAAATGTGGAATGGCTTCCAACACTTAGGGAAATGCTGGAAACGGAGAAAGACAGGTTATCTATTCTTATGAACCTGTGTGCACAGTATGCCTTGTCTTCAAGGGTCAATGCCTGGGATGGTGCGGATTACGAGCTTATTGATACACTAAAACTGCTTATGCCGGTCATTGATGAAGCGGGAAAGGCAGCAGATGACATGGAGAGATATCTTGCCACCAACCATATCCTTCTGATGATCTGGAAATATTTTGCGGAAATCATAGATGAAATAGAGAAGAACAGTACAGAAAATGAAGAGCAAAAGCCAGAACAGGAAGAGCGTGAAGGGCAAAAGGAAAACCCGAATGAATCCGAAGAAGAACCGGAGGAAGAAAAGCAGGGTAACACAGGGGCACAGACTGAGCAAAATGAAGATAAGATCAGAAAAGAGGATACGGAACAGGGGTCGGAAACAGAAGACAAAACAGAAAGAAACGGAAAGGATCAGGAAACGGAAGGCCATGAATACGGGCGTACTGCAGAACTTCAGAAGTTCCTGCAGCAGCTGTGTGAAAATCTTCCGAAATGTGTCAGGGAGTCTGGTGGCTTCGAAGACAAACAGAATGAATGTGGCATCCCTGCCTCAGAAACGGAAGCATCCAGTGATAATGCCTTGCAAAAAATCCTTTATGAAATGGCGAAAGAGACGCTTGACGAGAAGATACAGAAAGAAATTTTCGAACATCTTCAAAAGGAATTGATGGAGATACCGTTTGAAGAAGGCCATGACCTGGTACAGAAAAAACTTTGCCGTAAGACCGAGATATCAGATTTTTTAAAATTACAGACAGAAAAGTATGAGGGGCAGCTTAAACAGGTAAAAAAGAGACTTCGCCTGAAACTGCTTCCTATATTGAAAAATCAGAAAGAACGCACGGAACATAAGCTTTTTCTTGGACGTCGGGTAGATCTTCGAAACATAGCTGCACCGTCTGGGGCAGTATTTAAGAAACAACAGCCAGGAAAAAAGCTGGATATCTGTGTGGCTGTGCTGGTCGATAATTCTTTTTCCATGTGTGGGGAACGGATGGATCATGCCATTCTTGCAGCACTTTGCCTGTATGATTTTTGTATGGAATCAGAAATACCGGTTTTGGTGTGCGGACATCATACAGATGGATACCGGCATGAGAACCTGAAAGACGAAACGGTGTATCTGCATTGCTGCGCAGATTTTGAAACGGATGAAAAGGATCGGTTCCGGATCGCTGGTATGCAGCCTTATGGAAGCAACCGGGATGGAACTGCATTGTGGTATGCTGGCAGCCGGCTTTTAGAACGACCGGAAAAGCAGAAACTGCTGTTTGTGATCAGTGATGGTGCACCTAATGCAAACCAGTATGGAGGCACAGGGGCAAAAAGGGACCTTCAGAAGATTCGGAAAAAGCTGTTGCAGCAGGAAGTATTCTTTCAGGCGGCTGCAATCGGAAGCGACAAGGAAGCAATTCAGGAAATTTATGAGGAATCTTTTCTGGATATTACGGATCTTGAACAGCTTCCGGCTCTTCTGACAAAGAAATTGCTGCGTTTTATCAGGAGGTAAGGATGAACAGGAAAAACAGGAAAGAAAAAGAACAGAATACGGATGTATCAAAACAGATCTGTGTTCATAAGACACAGAATACGTTACTGGAATTTAATAGCTTTTTGCGGATGGCAGAGCCAAAGGATTTCTGGCATTTTCACGAAGACTTTGCCAGCGATTATTCCAGGATCCGCGCTGTCATGGTTGACTACAGCAAAGAAGACAGCATCAGCGTTTATGCAAATCTGAGCCCGGAAATCATAAAATACCTGTACTCCCGTATATGGAATAATGTACAGGAATTTAAATTCTTCCAGCAAAAGATCTTTTGCGAGGATAAAAATTCCAACACGGGAAGAGTTACAGTATTTTCCATACAGAGGAAGGTTCGCAACAACAAAGGAGAAGTTTTAAATTATCCGTGGGTTGTCAGGATACAGAATGGCACCGGTGTAGCGATGCATAATGCCAATGGCGGGCAGTATTGTAAAAAAGACAGCTACCGGAAAGAAAAAGAGGTTACCATACAGCTGAAAGATGAGGAAATCTTCACACTGTTTGCAAGAACTTCTGCTGTGATCCGGGCATTTGAACAGGATTGCATGACACGCCGCAGACAGGCTGGAAATTTCCGGAACTTGTACAGAATGATAGAAAAACTCATTGTGGGAACTGAGGAGGAAAAAGATAATGCTGCGTAAAAGAATAAAGAAGAACACATTGAAATGGAAAAAAATCTATGCGGAACAGCTTCTTGATATGATGGACGAGGAAGAAAATGCTTTACAGAAGATTTATCTGACAGGGTATGTACTTGAACTGAAAAAGAACCGGTATTTTGCCGGATGGTACAAAGACCGGATCGTTTGCCGTTCCCTGGAGTATGCACGTTATTTTCCGAGTGCTGAGGCAGCGGAAGAGTATGTACATAAGTATCTGGGATTTGCAGGCATGTCCTGTTATGTCTGCCATGTAAACTGGACGCTGGCTTCCTGCGGGAGTGAAAATATGGAAGATAACGAAGAGAACTTGTTAGAGGAAAATGGTAAGATCCTTTCGTTTACAAATTATGCAGATGTAAAGCAATACCAGAAACAGCGAGGCATGGAACATTCTACAATGGCGATCACTTATTCAAGCCGGAAAAAGAAGATTATCCTGGCAGCATAAGAACAATTTTGGGGGACTGGCGAACAGTCCCCTTTTTATATGGGAAAACAGGAGGAAATTGGATGGAATGGAAGATTTATGAAGAATGGCTTGATATTACTCTATACCGGCAGATGACGAACCTGATCTATAAGCTGTCATCTAATGAGGAAAAATATAAAATTTATATGCAATTAAAAGAAAATGATATGTTTCTGGAAAAGCCGAAAGTAGACATGGAAACCGCTTATGGACTGCACTATCCGGGAGAAGTCCTGGAGCGCATCGGAGAACATCTGACCTTGACAAAGCAGACATACCGTGCCCTCGGACTTGCCCTGGCAAGGATGATGCCTTTGCAGGAGACCTGTATGTTCAATGGAACTCAAAAGGATCTGTTTTGGAAAAAGATGAAACAGATTCTTGGAGAGAAAGACCTGTTTTTGATCAGTATCAATTATATCTGTGAGGAAAAGGAAAAGAATTGGTGGAAACAGGCCATGCATGCGTATCCATTTGAGCGAGCAGAAGAAATGCTGTTTGCCATGTCCATCCTTCCGGATGATGAAACACTGTGGGAAGGCATAAAACAGAGGCTTGCTGACAGCTTTTCAAAGAACCGGAAGATATCCGTATTTACTGAATGGAATCTTTTCGTGTGGATGGTAGGCAAAGTAATGACAAAGCTTAAAGGGTATCGTAAAAAGGATCTGGATATCCTGAAACTGCTGGTAAAGTTAACAGGCACAAATGCTAAAAATGCGGATGCCGTTTTGGAAAAACGTATGCGTATGTTTGGATATTCCGACAAAGAGACCGCTTTTTTAAATTTTGTACTGATGTATTTTGTAGAGAGACCCGATCGGATAAGCCTTTCCGGGTTGACAGCAGAAAAAATTGGTCTGAATGTATTAGAGGCATTTTTGCCCGGAAAAGAGACATATCCAGAAGAAGCTTATGTACTTTGTTCACGGATTTTAAGAACATATGGGAAACTTTCTGTCCGTATCGACGGTAAAGAACGGCTGGAAAAATGCATGAATGAAACGTTCAGGGTGGAAAATGTAAAAACGTTTCTTACGTTGTTTCCATTTAGAAGTAATGAACCGGAAGAGTGGCACTACATTGATCTGACAGAAGAAAAATGGGATCCTCTGGTAAAAGAACTCTCTTCGGAAGAATTTGAAGCGTGTGTTACAGATACTCTGAAAGGCAAAACATACAGTACGAAAAGTTTGTTGAAGTATCTGGAACGTTATGAAAACCTTACAGGAAAAAGATACCAGGATGTTTTCTGGAAAAAGAGTGAGCCGGAACTACATGTGGTTTTCAACCGGCTGATCCTGCATGGGATTTTGGATGGAAAAAAGTATCTGGAAGAGTTTGTAAAGGATTATAAAAATGAAGATCCAGATTTGGAAAAGAAATGGGAATTTATGGCAGGATATTTAAAAAGTGAAATAAAGGGTCTTTGTAATGAGCATTCCTATCCTATGCTGAAATTTCTGATCAATGAGATTGGAATGGATGGATGTGAATTCTTAAGCCCCTGGAGGATTTTAAAGGAAACTTTCTCCTTGGGATACTATGCTATCCAACATAGAGAGTGCGAATTTTTTTCGCCAGTTCTGGGAAAAGAGGAACACCGGGAACTGTTTTCAATGGTAGAAAAGAAGTTCTTTTATGAATATCCGGATATTTATCCAGAATACCTGACGGCCTTACTTTTAAAGGAAAGTACAGCACTTTGGATGGAACAGTCAGAAGCATATGAGCTTTCCAAATTGCTTCTCCCATTTATAAGCGATTCTTATCGAAGGGAAACCCTGTATCAGAAATATATGACAGAAGAGGATCGGAAAAGATATCAGGAACGGAAAGAATGGCTGAAGGAACAGAAAAAACGGATGGAACGCTGGAAAACTGAAAAAAACATCAAACAGCAGTTTAACCAGATGTTACGGGAAAACAGGAAAACGGATAAGGAGCTTCAGTCTATTTATGAGTTTTACAAGAACGGGCGGTATTCATATGGCTATAAGAAACTCTACTGTAAGATCGTTTCCTCGTATTTAAAAGATGATTTCGCAGGAACAGCGAAAAAGCCTATGGCAAAAAAGGAAGCTCTGTATCTTCTTAAGCTGGCAGAAAATATGTACCAGGACGAATGCATGGAGTTAACGGAGATTAACGGATTAATAGAAAGGGCAGAGGTAGCATGATGATTGAAAGAATATTAAAGCACATGAATATTTACAGGGAAATGAAAAATGCAGCAATTCCCTTGAAACTGATAGGAAAGAAAGGGGAAGATTCCTGTATGAATGCGGTCAGACTGGTAAATCAGCAGGAACTTTCCAGTCTGATGGAGGGGTTAAATGAGGAGACGATTTCTTCTTTGATGGACGATCCGGAAATACTCAGCTATTTGGGGAAAATGAACAAAAAGGATTTTTCTATTTTAGAACCAGACCGCATCAGAATGGTCATAGAATGTGCAGGAAATGAAAAACTGTCCGAATTCCCCTATAAAAAGATTGAGAAGGTACTGGCAGATAAGGAAATCCCGGACCGGATCGTATATGTTTATCTGAAATATTATGCTTTTCTGGAACCGGAAGAAGAGTTAAAGAAACAGCTTGTAGCAAGTCTTGAGACCTGCATTGGTGAGTTTGATGTTGCCCGTGCGGGAATAAAGATACGCATGCTTTTGATAAATCCGGCTTTTTCAACGGAGCTTCTTTATGAACTACTCAAGGATGAGAAATCATTGACATTACTTTTGAAGCAGGATCTGATGGAACTTGTAAATTATTTATCCGAGTTTTGTAAAGAAACGGAAAGCTTAAATAAGAAACAGCTGGAAGAACTGAGCCGGCATCCAAAAGAAATTCGGAATGGACTGGAAGTGATTCTCACTCAGATTCCAAAAGAATGGCAGGCCTATTTTCTTCACTTGTGGCTTTGGAACGAATCATTATATGCAGACATTCCAAAGCTGATAAGATTTTTGACAGGTCCGGATGCAGATTTTAAAAAGATTTCAAATGGAAAGGCAGCCTATGTGAACACTCTGTATGGAAATCCGCTTCCAGATATAGATCTTTATGAGCTGACTTTGGAAAAGACAGAGCTTATCCTGTATGCCATTACGAAACGGAAGAAACATTTCCTGGAACTTTTGCGAAAGAATGGAGACTGGCTTATAAACCTTGACAGGAATTCGTTGATTCTGGATGAAGAGGTTTATAAAAGATGCCTGAATCTAAATACTTTAAACGAGCAAAATTTAAGGGATTGTGAATATATGGTAGTTCCCTGGAGAAAGAGTAAAGAATCACTGTTTTCGAAGCCTCGTGTATTTGAAGAATTGAAAATCCTGTACAATGTAAAAGCAGTCTATATAGACCTGTATGATCGTTTAGCATACTCCAAAAGTGATGATCGTCTTCGGGTAATCCGTGAGTTGATAAAAAGAGACTGCCTGACAGATGCATTAGAGGAAAATCAGATTGAGCGATTGGCAGAAGCTTTGTCAAAAAAGTCGCTTTCCAGATGGATGCAGGAGGATTTTAAAAACATTCTGGATCTTCGGCATGAAACAGCCATATGGATTCTGATATTTTTAATGGATTTTACTGAACTTTTAAAAGAGCTTACAAGGGATAATCAGGTTTACTTCCTTTTACATAATCAGAATCTTTTAAATGGCTGTTCCGGATTACCTGCATTGATGGACAAACTGCTGGCCCAGGATCCTTCCTGGAAGAATTTAAAGACAGAATTGAATATTTCGGATGCTTTTGTCGCGGAAAATAAATCCAATATCCAGAAATTCATTTATGAAGGTGGCGCTGAGATCATGACTTCCTTTCTGAACAGGCAGCCGAAAAAGAAGGAAGAAATCCGAAGAATCGTAAATGCTGAGTTATTAGGAAAATTCATGGAGCTGAAATACCATGGAGGAGATCTGGGACGGGAAATTGCTTTTCCAATAAAAAGAGATACAGAAGAAATCTGGAAAGAAAAACTGCTGCGCGTGGATTGTGGATGGGAAATCTGGGAAGAGGACAGCCTGCTTCCGGTCATGCAGATAGGAGAAGTACCGCTGCGCAGCTGTATTTCCTATCGGAATGGTCCAAATTGTGATTGTCTGTTATCCTGTTTTGATGCAAATAAAAAAATTATATTTATCAAACACAATGGTAAAATTGTATTTCGTGCAATCCTCCGTCTGACAAAGGGATCTTTTGTAGCTGCGGATGAAAGGAAGACGATTGAGTTTGTTGATGTGACTGTCAAAAGCGAACCACATGAAAATAAAGCAGAAGAACTGGTTTTGTTTTTGGAACGTTATTATCAAAGCGGACTTAGCGAACAGGAAATACGAAAAGCAGTAAATTTAACTGCTATGCTGGTAAAAGAAAAAGCAGAAAAACTTGGAGCAAGGCTTGTACTTAGCAGCAGTTATAAGAATGTTCTGGAAAATAAAAACTATGTTTTGACAAACTTTTATATGTACATTTCTGCATCAAAAAATGGAAGCCAGTATCTGGACAGCCTTGGAGGGGCCGCTGGTGTCAGTGCTTCCGGAAGCTATACCTGCAATACATTTTTGCTGGAAGCAGAAGAGAGGAGAGAAGAGAGCTTATGAATATACGAAGAGCAGGAAGAAAAGTAGTAAAAAACCTACATAAAGGGTATGGCATATATCGGATCGGTTTTGTAAATATTTATGGTGAGGAAGATGAAACAGAATTGGATGCTATGAATATCAATGATCTGGAAAGACTATGGCTGTCCCTTTGTCCGGAATTTGAGTGTAAGGGAAACAGTGTATGCTATGTGGAACGGGTAGGTTAAAAAACACCCGATACAACTCGGGGAAAAAGTGTCTTGTAAAGGTCATTCATTGATGCTAAGATAAAATAAACAAAAGCTTTTT
>NZ_QTWS01000053.1 GCF_003461245.1 Blautia sp. AF19-10LB | reverse complement strand
TATATCAGATTCATTAAGAAATGTCTCTTGAAGTGTCTTAAATTACGATACCATTATATTAGGGTGCTCGGCTCATACCTCTGCAAGTAGGAAAGCAAGTCCATCTGCCGTGCCTGCTCAATCACGGAAGGATCAATCTGCACATAGGGTCGGTTACTTCTCATTCAAATAAAATCACCTCCTGAAATAGAAAAAGCCGAGGGATTTTCCATTAAGAAAACCTCTCGGCTATGTAAATAAGTATCTTTTTCAAATTTGTCTTAATTGCTCTTACATAATAACTCCTCAAGTTGACAGTTGATTACCGTTTTCAACATTTTTGAAAACTCTTTTGCAATGTCAAAATACCTTTGTTTAATGGCAGGAAACTCCTCTGAGTGTGTTCCATCTGGTAATTCAGCTCCAACTAAGTCATTCAGTAATTTTTCGCCTTCTGTTTTTTTTACCTCTAATTCTTCAATATAGCATTTGTCTAACAAAGGTTTTGCTATTTCATAACGCCCAGAATCGTCCATAAACAAATTAAGCAATCTATAAAAAGCTATTTCTTCGGCAGTATCCCCTCTTGGGGCAGAATCATATTTATGCCAATTCAATATTAATTCATATAGTCTACTATATCTATACTTATCAATTTCATTCATTTGCTTTTGTTTTTCTATTTTTTTTAGTCGCCAATTATTCATCAGCGAAATAATTATATTGGCTATTGATGTAACAAGTGCAGCAAATACTGCTGCTGTAAGAATAACCGTAGTAAAAAATTCATTTAACTCCATTATTGCTTCTCCTTGCAACTTAAAATCTGTGTTTTTTATTTTGAAAGCTTACTCAAATTGTTTTTAAATAAATTGTAATATGTTTCTTCAAACTCGGTTACTTTTAATATTCTTTCCAAAATTTTTTTGTGAACTTTATCTACCGAAGCATCTTCATTTTCTTCATTCCCAACATCATACACTTGCAAGCCCAAACTAATATCAATAATACTTTTTGTAATAGTGTCAATCACATCAATCAATTTAATAATCTCTTTCTGTTCATCATCCGAAAGCAAATAACCATGCTTTTGAAAATGTGAATACATAATTTTCATATTCATATCTGCTGCTTCATAGGCTTCTGAAAGTCCATTTTCTTGAAAATTTTTTTGAGAAGGTAAATTTATAATAATATGCCTTAAAAGTTTTTCCTCTGGTAATACATTAAGCAATTCGGCATAAGCCTCTCTCAATCCTTTATATCGTTCTTGATTTACAGTAAATTTTTGCTTGCTTTTTTCAAGCTCTACTAAACGCTTATTATTCTTAAATGCAATAATTAAGGAAAAGATACCTGCAACTAAGGATGCTATTACGCCTGCAGAAAGCAATTCTAATATAATAGTAATTCTGTTATCCATTTTTCTCTCCTTTCCTTACAACAATTTTCCTAATATATATCCTAATATGGCACTAAGTAAACAGAAAAATAGATTCCATAAAAGTGTTTTGGGAAAAGTCTTTTTTTCCTGCTTATTTAATGTGTTTTCCAGAAGAGTATTTAAGGCATTCACTTGTTCTTGATTCATGGTTGTTATTTGTTGGCTAATTTCTGCTTCCTGTTTCATCTGTTCAAACAACTTTTTTTGTTTCTCAATTTCAAGTAGTGCATTTTCAATAATTTCTTTAGAATCTTGCAGATTCTTGCTAACAGAATCAATGCTTACACTTATTACATTATCTTCTGATGTCTTTAAGTTCTCTTTGTTTAGGCTTGCCTTTATGTCTTTTAAGTTTACTCCTAAAAATGATGAAATAACTGATATAAGCACTTCCAATATTGCCGTATTCAATTTATCACCTCCACAATATGTTTCTTATTATTTCACTGGACTTGTTTTATTTTTTCAAAATATTTATAATCTCAGCTATTTTAGGGTCATAATCTTCCCCAGATTGATTTCTAAACGATGTACTACCATTATCTATATTCCAAGAACCAAATGCTTTCAGTACTTCTTCACGAGATGCTTCTGCTCCATATGCATCCAAAAAGAATTTACCAAAAGAAATAGCGTGTATCCTATCTGAGCATCTTATCGCTTCAACCATAAAGGACTTAGCAAGTGTAAATAGTAATTTAGATAATGAAATCAATATGATAATAATGAACAAGCAAGTAACGCCATATGCTATCATATATCCAATATTTTCTGTTTGCCAATCTCTATTTGCGACAAAAATAACGGCAATGACAATCGTAGCAATCAAAGAAACAATCGAAACTAAATATAGCCAGAAGGCAAATTTTTTATTTCTTTTTTCGCTTTCTTTCAAATTAGTAAAAACATCCTCTATGTACTTTGATAAGCCCGTCTTTACTTTTTCCTCGGATTTTCTTCGTTCTTCTTCACCCCGCTTTATTTTCTCATCATGTGCCGCAAGAATTAGTCTTATTTTTTCAATAGCATCTTTCTCTAATGACTTGTCTAACCTTACTTTTTGTCCATGCACACCATATTCTATTGACAAATCGTTACTATTGTCCTCTTTACTCTCATATGGAATAACAATATAATTAAACCTATTTAGGTCTGCTGGTAAAGGGGTATCCTTTCCTAAAACTACAGGTATAACTAACGGTATTCTCCCTTTGTCTAAAAATGACAACATGGATATAGTTTCATTCGCCACAAAGTGGCTTCCATTAGAATTTTTTGAAATCACAACAATTACCGCATCAGCCTTCGCAATTCCTTTGCCAATATCTTTGTATATGTTGTTTCCAATGGGAATTTTGTTGTCAATAAATACATCGTAGCCATCGGCTTCTAACGCTGATGACAGTTTAAGGGCAAATTCCTTGTCTATATGCGAATATGATATAAAAATATTCATATAATCACCTTTCTCTAAATTTTCTTTATAAGGCATCTTTATTATAGCACAAAATCTTGTATATTTTTACCAACGGTGACAACTATGTAAAAGCGGCATCAGCTCCACGCCAATGCCGCCGTTCTTGGTTATAAAATTCCTGCCTTTTTGAGATATCCAACGCTGTCATAGCACCCTCTGAAATAGATTGCTTCCTGCTGCATATCGCTGAGCCTATTCCGAAGCTCCAAAACTTCTATCAAAGCCTTACACTCCTGCTCGGATAAATCGCTCGGCTTTTCCGTATCCAGAGCCTCCATCACTTTTGGATACTCCTTGTAGAGTTTCTCTATCCTTTCCTCTATGAAATGGTATTCTGGATTTTCTTTGGGCAGCTTTGCGATAACGGAGCTTAGATATTCAGCAAAGATGTTGCTATGCACATCAACAAAGGTTTCAAATCTGAAATTATCAAGCACACCTTTCACCTCCGACATTTACTAATCTACACCTATTATACTTCCCAGAAATCAGCAATACAAATATGCAAACCGCATTATCTCTCTCGACTTGCACATTTTCTTTCGGGCTGTTCTTCTGCCTGCTCTGGCTCGGTATCCATAACGGAAGTATCTTTTTCATTCAGATTCAGCTCAATGTTAAGAGCGTTCAGCCGTTCTGTTTTTTCTTTCAGCTCATCTTCAAAGGCAAAAGGCTTCTTGATTTCCTCCTTTGCGGTTTCAAGCTGTGCGATAGTTTCCGCCTTTTTGGTCTTAGCTGCTTCCAGTCTGACGGGGAGCTTTGACAGCTCGTTCTCGATTCGGGTCAGATTTCCGAGGGCATCAGCACCTAAATCAACCTTATGCTTTGCTTTTCCGCAAAGGTTCATACAGTAATGGGCGTTGACGGTATCATAATAAATCTCCATTTGGAAACCTCGATAGCTGCCGATTTCGGTAGGTGCAGACATCGGATAGTCCTTGCAGATTGCAAGGAGCATTTCGCCTGCGTCTGCTTTTTCGGTGTAGGTCACGCCTTTTAGGGTCATCGGGCAGAACTTATCCTCGCCCTGCGGCTTATGCTGCTCGGCAAGAATTGCATCATTTTCATAGCCTGCAATGCGTTCCTCATACTCCTTGATAGTCTTTGGATAGTATTTCAGCACCCTGTCCTCAAGGTCGTAATGTTCGGAAAGGTAACTCTGCTTTAACACTCGGAGCTTTGATACCTGTATATCCAAATCCATCTTTTCCTTAAAACGGGCATCGCCTGTGGCAAGCATTTTAACCTCCGCAAAGGACAGGGCAACCTCGTCCACATCTTCGACAGAACGGATAGGGCTTTTGCTCGTCATTATCTGGCTGATAAATTTCTGCTTACTCTCCACCAACTGATAGAGATAGGCATCAAAAGTCTGCTCGGTCACATAACGGTAAACCTCCACCTCTGAGAACATATTGCCCTGCCGTTCAATACGTCCCTGCCTTTGTTCAAGGTCAGTCGGTCATTTTTTGCGGACAGTTCATACATGCTATCCTTTTCTGTTCTCTGCTCCTGCGTTTGCTCTCGTTTGATTTCTCCCTCCGTATCTTCTTGGCACAAGCAGGACAATACCTTGATGCACCAGAGCCCGGGACATATTCAACGCCGCACACCGTACAATTTTTAGCGGGCATTGCTGCCCACCGTTTTGTAGGTATGATATGTAATTCATCGACAAAGCCGATGAATTTATAGTAAATCTTGATTTCCTGCTTCACTGTTCCGTCTGCCATCTTCTCACGCTCCGAAACAAGTATCTTGTCTATGAGTGCGTTTATAACTGTTGCATCCAGTTCTTTTAAGCCTTGATAATTTCGGATAAGGGCGAGGAAGTCACGGATTCCCCGTGATTTCTCGTAGCTTTCATTAAGAGTTTCCGTCACCTCTTTCAGCCTTGCTTCAATTTCAAGCTGCTCTTTCTGGTATTTCCCCGACATCATCTCAAAATTCCGCTCGGTAATACGCTCCATGACCTTATCCTCGTAGAGAGAGGAAAACAGCCTGTCCAGTTCCGCAAGGCGTTTGTTCAGCTTCTTACGTTCTTTCTCTAATGCTTTCGCCCTGCTCTGGTCTGTTTCCGTGAGCCGCTTTTCTATGGCCCTGACCGCCTTTTCATCATTCACTGCCATATCCGCAAAACAGTTGATGTCGGCAAGAACGGCATTGAATAAATCCCTTGCTTCTATATTGTGGGCACTACACTCGCTTCTTCCGTTTCTTGCATAATTATTACATGAATACTGTACACAGTCTACAAAGACTAACGCTTTTTGTTTAGGAATTATTCTCTGTAATGTTTCTCGTTCTTTTGATTATTTGATATATCCATATTATCCTGCCTATACGAGCTAATGTTATCATTTTGTTATCGGCATTGATAACACCTACTCGATAACTGTGGATAATAACTATATGTAGCATGTCAAATTATAAGCTATTTTGCTTAGAGATTCAACACAAAACTGAAATTTTACTTTTCCTTATATTCATCTGGTATTGCTATTTGAAATGTTTCACACAACAGCATCACATCATGCACATCATTTTTATCGTGTTCATATCCCAAATGAAGCATTACCTGACTCAATGGTTCAATACAAGAAACAGTTATATCTCCAACTTTTCCAATACCGGAAAAAGTTTTTGATGGAAATATATCTCCCTCATAAACAATTCCGTCATCTGTAAATTCAAAACAATGTAAATCAATGATTCTTTGTTTATCATCTTTCCAGACAGTATGACCATCCGTTGTATAATCAGTATTTACTTCCTCAAATCCATGCTGCTTAATCACATAAATATAATCATGATAATGTTTCAGTTCAACAAACAAATCAATATCATTGTGTATTCTTGATTCTCTTTTAAGAAGTGCATCAACACCCCATCCGCCATCTAAATATACTTTAATTTCGTTTTGCAAAGCATATTTTATAATTTCACATGCATCTTCTGTACGTACCATAATCTATCCTCCAAATTCAAATCTTTGTATGCTTTCCAACTCACTAAAAGCCTGAAATTTGTCAGTCTTTCATCCTTTTTGTTATCAATCACCAATTAGCTGTAATCCATTAGGATTTAGCTGATATATTTTATCGCACACCTCTTCAATATACTTTCTATCGTGAGAAATGCTAATGACAGCCCCCGGAAATTCTCGGAGCATTTTTCTTATTACCGGACCGGACAATGGTGAAAAATTTCTTGTCGGTTCATCCAGAATAAGAACATTTGCACCACTTAAGCTCATCCTCAAGAGAAGCACTTTCGCCTTTTGTCCGCCTGATAACTCCCGAATCGGATGCTCCATTTCATCTGGTGTGTATTTAAGTGAACCAAGGTATGTTCTAATTCTTGTACGCTCTTCTTTATCTCCTGTTTTATCAAGGTAATCAACCGGTGTAACATCCAAATCCAGCAGGTCTTCATAAGTTTGAGGCATATATTCTGCTTTAATGTCATTCCGATTTAGGAGTTCTTCCGCTATCTTTTTTAGAAGAGTCGTTTTTCCTGCCCCGTTGGCTCCTATCATACAGATTTTTTCTGAACCTTTTATTTTTAAATGAATTCCTTCTGCTAAAATTCTTTTGCCATCCGGAGTCACAAGCTTTGAAAGTTCATATTCTATGACCGTTTTTCCTGCGGGAATGTGTGAGTTTTCATCCCCTAATTTGACAAAGATTGCTTCTTCCTGTTCCGGCATCTGAGTCATATTTTCATCTTCTTTTTCAAATCTTCGTTCCATTGCCTTAACCGTATGCATTTTGTCCTTTAAGTTTTTGGCAACAGACGGTGCTTGTCTGGTACAACTTCTTAATGCACCTTGTACACTCTGCATAACTCTTTGATATTTTTCATCGCGAATCTTTTTCTCCCTACGGTCACTCAGTGCCCGCTGTTTTTGGATTTCAAATTTATGAAGCCGTTCTTCCACATAGCGTCTATAGGGAAGCTTTGCCACGGTATATCTCGCCTTTGTTTTTCGTATAATCTGCTCGATATGTATCACCATGTTGGCAGTACGCTCTATCAGCGTTTCATCGTGTGAAATAAAAAGCACAATGTGCTTCCAGTCATTTATGATTTTTTCCAGTAATGTAAGCGTCGCAATGTCGATGTCATTGGAAGGTTCGTCCAACAACAGCACAGAAACATCGCGAATGAAAAGCCTCATAAGTTGTGTCTTGACTTTTTCGCCTCCTGAAAGACTACCCATTGTCTGGTTACTGTAGAAAAAATCATTTTTCATTCCAAATTTTCCCGCAATAACAGACAATTCTTTAGGCGTTTTCTCCCAGAATATTTCCTCTTCAGAAAAATATTCGTATATTGTTTTTTCCTTATCTTCATCGAGCATCTCCTGCGGAAGATAACCAAGACGTTCGTGTCCCATTATCCTTTCCCCATCTGCTTCTATATAGTTTTCTACAAGCGACGGATTGTATATCCACTTCATTAATGTCGATTTCCCATTTCCCTCTTCTCCAATAATAACTGCCTTATCTCCATCATTTAGCACAAGGTTGAAATCATTAAGAATTATTCTCAGGTCTTTTTTATGTGTTAAATTTAATTTTTTTATCTGCAACATTAAAGTTTCTCCTTTTCGAAGTCTGAGCCAATTATTATTTTGAACACACAAAAACGAGTCTTTTTTGCATACGCAAAAATAGACTCGCTAAATAGCCCCTTATTTCTTTTCCAAAAGGAAAACAAAGGAAATGCCTCTTGCGATAATCCAACTTAAGCGTACACAAAACAAACCTATTCTCTACAGGCTCAATAACTATATGTGTCTTACTTAAATCAAATTATCTATTAATCATTTCCTCACCTTACACAAAATGTGCCTTTCTTTCTTCTAATGGCAATACTATCATACTGTATTTTTTGTGTCAATACATTTCACCTTATGGAAGTGCAAATTAAAATTTTCACTTCCTAATTATACATCCAACCATTACGAAATTCAATCTTTCACAACCTCTTTACAACCACAACCACAGCACTCCAGCAAACGCAGGAGCACCATACCGTAAAACGCTTATGTGTAAATCAACTCCGTTCCTACAACTTCCCTCACACAAGCCTGAATATTATTCATTCTTCCAATCCATTCGTAGGGATTATCTTTCTTTAATTGTTCCGTCACATCTTGTCTGTCGGCATATTCCTTTACCAGTCGAAGAAACATATCCTCTGCTTGCTTATCGACTTCTGCAAGATAACTATGCAGCTTTCCGCTTGTCAGCAGGTTCATATATAACACTTTATAGTGTTCCTTTAAATGCCTTGCATGTCGTTTCCCCCATAAACCAATCGGCTCTATTTCTTCTTCGGCTGGTACTGTGATGTTCGGCAATAAATAATCACCCACCTGTCTATAAGTTCCGCCCATTTCTTCAAAAATTGTCTTTGTCATTTTCCTTTTCCTCCTGTGATTTTTGTCTATCGTGATCGTGTATTATCACGCTTGCGACCTTTAACTGTTCTTGCCTGCTCCAACAAATCATCTATCTGTTTGCGACCAAAAACCTTACGGAGCAGGCTGTAATCTTTATTTTCTGCTTTTAGGATTTTGTTTTCTTCGGTCAATCTTTCATTGACTTTCTCCAAACGCTGATTGGTGCGGTATAACTGTGCATTCGCTGTATTCAGCCTATGATAGTTGTCCCACCCCTCAAAGCAGCGGGCAAGCACCGTTTTGACAAGTTGCTTCAATTTCCTTACAACCGGCTCTGCCATTTTGGTTTTATATGCCTTTGCAGTCATAAATTTCTCTGGTTCTGGCAACTGATATTTCGGTGCAGTATCAAGCTCTATTTCAAGATTTGACAGCTCGTCTTTTGCCTTATCATAGTTCAATACTCGTTCCGACAACACATCAAATTCAATCTGTTTCTGCTCGATTTTCGCACCTAATGCCGCCACTTCTTTTTCTCTTTCCTGCTTTTTATAATCCAAAACAGAAAGATGTTTTTCGTGTGTGCCTAAATGTTCCCACTCAATCCCATAACGTTCCATCACCGCCGCAAGCTGTTCTTTTTCGGACTGTATCCATTGCGACCACTCCGTATCGCCACGACTGCCGCCCTTAAAACCTTGCGTTGCAAGAGCCTGCTTTAGTGACACTCTTGTATCAAGTCCACGCTTGCTGCCTGTGGTAAAAGGTACAAAATCTATGTGCAGATGTGGTGTAGCTTCATCCATATGCAGATGAGCCGAGAACACCCGAAGCTGTGGATTTCGCTCCTGAAAACCCTGATAGTATTCATCTAAAATCTGCTTTGCCAGTTCTCCGTTTTCCGTATCGGCGTTCATATTTCCCTTACCGCCCACCTGTAAAATGATTTCGTGGAACGGTTTTTCCTGCTTGGAACTTCGGATTTTTTCATAATAATCTTTTATCTTTCGGTCTGACCTTATCTGCTTGGCATTGTATCTTTCCAATGCTTCATCAAACAATTCGTGATAAACTGTCTTTATATTTTCATTGCAGTAGTCGATATTGAGATGAGTACGAGTTCCGTCTACATTTTCTGCTCGGAACTTTCGGCTATTGTGATTGACCGAGCCTTTACCGACCATTGCACTTATCGTTCTCTGCATTTTTTCATCTCCCATCTGTAAATTTCAACATTCTCAGGTTTTGTTACTTTTGTCAAAAGTAACGCAAAAGCACTTTTGACGGGTACACCCATCAAAAATGCGACCTGTAAACAGGTTTTGCGTTCTCCGAAGGCTCTCCGAGGGGTGAGCGTGTGCCGGTGGCACACACGCCTGCGAACCGACCGAGCCAGCAGGCGAGACCAAAGAGCCGCCTTTGAAAAGGCACTCTCTGCACACTCCCCTAAACTTTATCCGGTGTCAAAGTGTGACGATGGTGACAATGTTTTTCACAGCGTGCTGCTCTCAAAAACATTGACACCTTTGACACCGTTTGTCACGCCGTCTGCTCGGTTTCTTTCCAAAGTGAAACCTTTCTTCCGTCGTGTGTGCGGCTGTTCTGATAACGGATACCGTAATCACGAAACAGCCTGCTTGCGTTGATACTGAGCCTTAAAGAAAGTACATTCGGCTTTATATCCACCGCAAGCCTTTCGCAAAGTTCCGAAGCAGTTCCTTCCCATCTGTCACTTTCCGAAAAGAGCGTATCCGCTATCTTCTCAAGCAGAGGTTCGGGCGGTTCTTTCCACATCTCCGTTTCCGATTTTGCAAAGTTCCACACCAATCGCTCGCTGTCCCTTACAAGATGGATTTTCATATCCTGCTGGTCTCTGCCAGCAACATCAAGTGTGGCATTGTTGGAAGTACGCTTGTCCTTACTGAGAACAAATGCACCGTCTGCCGCACCCATCAGACCATTCGTGCCTGAAATCATATCGAATATATCTTCCGATTTTTGTTTGCGTGTATGATGAACAATAAGCATTGAAACCTTGTAACTGTCTGCCAACGCTTTCAGCCTTGCCACAACATCATAATCACTTGCGTAGCTGTAATCTGCTCCGCCTGCTTCACGCACACGCTTTAAGGTGTCTATGATAATCAAGCCTGTGTCTGGGTGTTCCCTCATAAACCCTCTTATCTGTTCTTCCAGTCCGCCATTGACCGTTTTACATTCCGTTGCGAAATACAGATTGCCTGTCTCCTTTGCACCGAACATCTGAAACAATCGCTTCTGCAAACGTGGGTAATCATCTTCAAGGGCAAAATAAAGCACCGTTGCCTTACGCACCTTATACTCCCAAAGCGGTGTGCCTGTGCTGATATGATAGGCAAGCTGTGCCATCATAAAGCTCTTTCCCACTTTCGGGGAACCTACGAAAAGGTAAGTTCCCCTTTGGAGCAGACCGTCGATAAGTGGTGTCTGAACCTCAAACACCGTATCATACAGCGTTGTCATTGATACTGTTTTCAGATAGGAAGGGTCTAACTGTCTGAGTATTTCCCTTTGCATTTCTTCAAAAGATTGCTCGTACCCCTTGAAATCCGTATCCTGATTGACTATACTATTGTCAGTACATTTGGAAAGTGACTGTTCCGCATCTGTTGCCGCAGATACATTTGGAATAGTCATTTCTTTTTTATTCTCCATTCGCATCCTCTCCTTTCAAACCGCCGAGAATAATGGAAATCAGTTCTATTACACTCAGCAGTTCATCATCCACACCTTTTCCTGCTTCAATCCTTTTCAGTTCCGCAAGGACTGTGGCAAATTCCGTTTTCAACGCCTTATACACTCTCGGATTGCCCTGTACCACCACATCCTGATTTAAGCAACGGCGGTAACAATACTCCTGTTTTGGCAATCCTGATAGAGCTACAGCTCTGTTAATGAGTTCGTTTTCTTCGGGCGATACTCGAAACCCTACTGTGATATTCCTCCAACGATTTTTGTTATCTCTGTTCTTAGCTGACATTTTCAAAATCTCCTTTCCCTAAATCATCTAATTTTTCTGCCATCTCAATCTGCTTTGACGGAAAGAGGTGTGCGTACTGATAAGTAATATCAATACTTTCGTGACCAACTCGGTCAGCAATCGCCACCGCAGAAAAGCCCATATCAATCAAGAGTGAAATGTGGCTGTGACGGAGATCGTGAATGCGGATACGCTTCACGCCTGCCGCCTTTGCCCCTCTGTCCATCTCGTGATGAAGATAGCTTTTCGTCACCGTAAAGATACGGTCTTTCTTCTTCAATCCGTAAAGCATACCGAGATATTCTTTCATTTCCTCACACAGAAACTTCGGCATTTTAATCGTGCGGTTGCTCTTTTTCGTTTTCGGAGAAGTAATCACATCCTGCCCTTTCAAACGCTGATAGGATTTATTGATTGTGACTGTTTCCTTATCAAAGTTGAAATCTGCCGGAGTCAAAGCTAACAGCTCGCCCTCTCGGATACCGCACCAGTAAAGCATTTCAAACGCATAAAAGGAAACAGGCTTGTCCATCATCTCAAAAGAGAATTTCTTGTATTCTTCCTTTGTCCAGAACAGCATTTCCTTGTGTTCCTCACGTCCCATATTTCCCACCTTTGCCGCAGGATTGGAACGCAGTTCATAGTAGCGGACAGCGTGATTGAAAATGGCGGACAACTGATTGTGCAGCGTTTTCAGATACGTCTGTGAATAAGGCTTTTTCTTCTCATCACGATAGGCAAGCATTTCATTCTGCCAAGTAATAATCTCCTTTGTGGAAATCTCGCTGATTTTCAGTTTCCCGAAATACGGAAGTATCTTTGTGCGTATGATATGCTCTTTGGTAAGCCACGTGTTTTCCTTCAAACGGTTCTTCACATCATTGATATAAAGCTCCGTAAAGGCTTCAAAACTCATATCAAGGTCTGAAGAAGTCTGCAATTTGAACATTCTTTCCCATTCCTGTGCTTCTCGTTTGGTAGCAAAGCCACGCTTGCATTTCTGCTTGCGTTCCCCTTTCCAGTTCACATACCTTGCCATCACATACCAAGTACCGTTATCTTCATTCTTAAATACCGGCATTTACATTTCCCCCTTTCCTGCTCCGTAGAGCCTTTCGTAAAAATACTGGCGATTTACACGCCCTGCAATCGTAATAAAGCCCTTTGCTTTCAATTCCTCATTTAATTGTCTGATGAGTTTATATGCATAAGGTTTTGATACGTTTAGTTCCTGAGCCACATCTTCGGCTCGGATAAATCTGTTTTCCATATCCTTTTTCTTCCTTTCTTAAAATAATTTTTTGCTTGCCGCTTTCTCCGTGTTAAAGTTCCAACAGGCACTCCTGCTTGTCGGCAGGCGCTGTGCTGTCCCAATGCACCGCAGTACATCAGGCGCTCGCTCGTATAGGGGTTCCCGAAAAGTCGGAGACTTTTGGGGAAGAGGAGGAGCAGTGCAGCGAATGAGCTTTTGTGCTTGCACACAAGCGAACGATACGGAACTTGCTCCGACGAGGTCTTGGCGGTTTGGCTTTTCGGACGGTCATTCAGTTGTCGCATTAAGCATATTTGTTTAATTCGTAATTTATTTTACTAAACATATTTGCTATTGTCAAGTGGTTGCAAAGAAAATATTAAACATTTTTGTTTCGGTTTTTCTTGACTTCCACTAAACATTTCTGCTATACTTATTTCACTAAATATAAAAGGAGCGTATCATTATGGCTATCAGCGAAAGAATACATTTTTTCAGACTAATGCGTGGTATGACACAAAAGTATCTCGGTACAGCAATCGGTTTTCCAGAAAAGAGTGCTGATGTGCGTTTGGCACAGTACGAAACTGGTACACGCAAACCGAAAGCAGACCTTACAAATGCATTGGCACAGGTGCTTGATGTTTCTCCACAGGCTCTTGATGTTCCTGACATAGACAGCTATATCGGTCTTATGCACACTCTGTTTACCCTTGAAGATATTTACGGTCTTACTGTCAGTGAAGCAGACGGAGAGGTATGCTTAAAGGTCAACAAGGACAAAGGCAGAGAAGCATATGAACTCCTCAAAATGCTGTATGCTTGGAAAGAACAGGCAGACAAGCTATCTTCCGAAGAAATCAACAGAGAAGAATACGATAACTGGCGTTACCATTATCCAGAGTTCGACACCACACAGCGTTGGGCAAAAGTTCCATCACAGGAATTAAGTGACGCTCTCGTGGAAGCATTCAAAGACCACTTGAAAGATAAATAAGCACCTACAGGACCTGCCACTGGCAGCTCCCTACAGATGCTTTGGCAACGACAAAAAAGCCCTTAACTATGGTTATTAACCACAGCTAAGGGCTTAGTTTATAATATGGAATTTGTTCAGAGCCAAGCTCCGAACTTTAGTCTGCAAGCCACCTGTTAATTGTTCCGTTACCCATAAACCACTGGATAACAAGAATAATGGCACTTGCTATGACTGTTATCAATTTGTTATCAAAAGACTAATCGAAATCGCTGAAACCCGCATAAACACTGGCTTTTTTAAGCAACTCGATTTATTCAAACTCGATAATCTCTGGGCGTTTCCTCCTGTGTACGTTCATTGCCCGCAGAGCACATCCGCAGTCCACACACTTGATAACGCCTGCAAAAATATTTACAAATCCTCCCTTGTTCTGTGGAAGCCTACGACTTGTAATAAGCTGTTGGACAATATCAAATTCCTCCTGCGTGACTATTCCCTCATGGGTATTGGGTATCACTTCCCATTCTTCGGGCAGCTTAGAGGGGCGTTTCTTGCTTTTCATATTGGCGGCAATCCGTTTGTAGCCTACAAGATTTCCCGCATATATCGGGCTTCTTAAAATGCTCCTCACGCTGTTCCCACTCCAAATATAGCGTTTGTCCTCGTTCCCCTCAAAATGACGTTCAAAGCCTGTTTCGCCACGCTCCGCCGCATAAGCGGCAGGGCGTAGGATATGCTGTTTATTAAGATGTCTGCAAATTTTGGCAACTCCATTCCCTTTTAATGCAAGGTCGAATATCTCTTTTACAACATGTGCCACTTTATCATCTATCAGCAGATGGTTGTGGTCGGCAGGGTCTTTGATATAGCCATAAGGGGCGGTAGTTCCCATGAATTTCCCCTGTTGAAACCTCGCCCGATATGCCGATTTTATCTTAACAGATATGTCAGCGGCATACATTTCGTTTAAAATGTTGCGGAAAGGCGTGATGTCCATAGCAGATTTATTCAAGGTATCTACGCCGTCATTGACCGCTATATACCTCACGTTATGCTCTGGGAAGAAAACTTCCAGATATAACCCACAATCAAGATAGTTTCTCCCCAGACGGGATAAATCTTTCGTAATCACGCAGTTTATCAGACCGCTTTCAATGTCTTTTATCATATTCTGGAAACTTGGTCTTTGGAAATTTGTACCAGAATAACCATCGTCCACATACGTTTTTGCTATGTGCCATCCCTGCTTTTTCACATAATCCGTGAGGATGGATTTCTGTGTCGCAATGCTCGCACTCTCGTTATCCGTACCATCGTCTTTAGATAAGCGGCAATAAATGCCGACTAAATAGATTTTCTTTTCTTCTTTGATTCCTGCCATACTGTAAAACCTCCGTATCTGTCCTATCTGTTTTCATGTCCCATTGCGTACATTCTAAGCGGACAGCCCCTCATTGTCGAAGGTGTCGCCCTCGGCAATCTTCTTCCGAATATCCTCGGAGATAATCGGGACAAACGCTTCTGTAACGGTCTGTGTGCCGACATATTCACGGCTGATTATCATCTGCACTGGTGCTTTTGGCACGATACGCTTTCTCTTTTTATCTGCTTTCTTATCCTCGCCCATACTTAAATCTTCCTTTCCAGACAGGGCAGGGAAGAGTTTGGAAATGTCCCCGCCCTGCCAATCAGATACCATTAATCCTCGCTGTTTAATTCTTTCTGTAATGCTTTAAGGAGTGCCGCCGCTTCATCAGCGTTCAGCGTGATTCCCTTGCCGCACTTTTCACGGTTCGGGGAAAAGCTGCGGATGTCATACTTCGGCTCTTTCCCATTCCATGAAATGAGATTGATTTCCTTTGTGTAGCCACTGTCGCCCGTAGACAATACTGCGATTTCCTTTACGATTTCATACTGGATTTCTCTCATTCTCCATACCTCAACTCTCTGTATTTACTTCCCGAAAAAAGAAGATTAGCGGCTGTCACGGTTGCGTTTCCTCTGCAACTCACGCTCCAAAAGTTTGATGATGGTTTCCTCCATCTGCTTCGGCGTTGTGTTCTTCGGAAAGTATTTTTTCAGCTTGCTTGTGTTGATTTTCAAGGTTTCTTTCTGGTTGCCCTTTTCCTCCGT
>NZ_QTWS01000052.1:9850-16088 GCF_003461245.1 Blautia sp. AF19-10LB | reverse complement strand
AGGGATTCTTTGCGCATTTACAGGTTTTCATATAATTTATTTGAAGTAGCACAATAGGTAAATTTAGTAGGATAATATTTAGAAGTAAGGATTGAGAAAAATATGGAAACTATAAAATGGGTTCTATGTCCTATCTGTGGAAATAAAACCCGAACGATAATGCAAGAAGATACCGAATTAAAGAACTTTCCACTCTACTGTCCGAAGTGTAAACAGCAAACACTTGTGAATGTCAAGCACTTTGTTGTTTCGGTTAGCATAGATAGTGCAAATTAAGTGGTGCTATGTCAAGATTTAGTACAAGTTAAAATGAGAAATTTCTCCCCATTTTAACCTGCCAGAAGCTCCGCCTTAGTATGTCTTCTTTCATATACTCGCTCAAATTCATCAGGCGACATAAAGTCACAATGGCTGTGAATTCGTTTCGTATTGTAAAAAGCTTCCAAATATTCGAAAATCAACCGGTATGCTTGCTTGTAATCACGAATTTTAAAGCGATTGAGCCATTCACGTTTGATAATGGAATGAAAGGATTCAATGCATGCATTATCCCATGGAAATGCTTTCTTTGAATAACTACGCTGCATGTTTTCGGTTGCTTTTTTATATTCTTTTGCAACATACTGGCTTCCACGATCTGAGTGGATGATTAATGGTTGATCGATATTTCGGCGGGCTTTGGCTTTGTTTATAGTATCAATCACGCAGGATACTTCCAGTGTTTTGTCTTGGGATTGAGTGGTATGTGTGTGTGTGTGACTTTGCTGAACAGGACAACTATTATGATAGGGGCGGTTGTATGGAGTATGATTGGCGTTTCGCTTATCGTGTATGCAAACTCGCTTCTTCTGCGGAGGATGTTCTGCCCATACGAGTAGATTATTCCTCCCTCTCCCATTCCTGCGCGGTATCTGGGAATTCTTCTTTTTGAAGTTCGATAAGTTCCCGCCAGCGCTTTTTATCAATTTTAATGCCGGCCACTTCAGAGCAGCTAATCCATGGATATTCCATATAATTTTACAAGAAGGTTATTGGAAAATAGATTCCAATATTATGTGGGGAGTATGGACCAGTTTTTTTGATGATAAGATGACGATGACAGATGTATATACTATGTTTTTCAGAACATCTATGAATGTACCACGTATTATGGGATATTTGTTGGCTTATCTTTATCAGAGCGTTATCATATATGGAAAGAAAATTACAAAACAGGATATAGAGAATGCATCAGAAAAATACTATGAAGATAATATAGATGCATTTTTTAGATCTAGTACATATTGTTTACTTTCCATAGAAGAAAAACGTAATATTGCACAACTGAAAAAGGTAAGAGATGCAATTGTGGACCAAGCGAAAGAAATAAAAAGACAAATTGACAGGAAGGTTGTACCAAAAAACAGCTCCATATAGTAGTCATTTTCATGTGCTACAAAATACTGAAAAGTATTTGGAATCGTTAGAATTGAATCATTTTATTACAAAATATGAGGAAAAATCAAATCGAGATGGGAAAAAAGTTAATGTCTATTGTTTGAATTATGGATTGGCAAAAAAGAATAATATCATATGGGGAAGGGCACAAGGAACGATATATAGAAAATATTTTATAGAAAGAATATTTAATTTCACATCATTAGTTTTAGAGCAAATTAGAGAAACAAAAGTGATAAAATGTACCAATCCGGCATGTGGACGTATTTTTGATGATAGCGAAATTCCCTTTTTAAAATTTACAAGATTTCAATGTCCGGATTGTCATTCAAAAGTAGAAACATATTCAAAAGTAGATGAAGAGATTGAACATCAGTTTCAGCAAGCAAATAAAATTCCGCTAGTTAGCAAAGAAGAACTGGATATTATTTTGGAACTTAATAGAAGAAAAGAGTTTTGTAAGGCCAGAGATATTGCGGAAGAAATAGACATGGAATCACGTCGGATTGCACAAATTTGCAAGAAGCTTGACGAAGATAAAGGTATTGTGATTAGGAATAAGCGATGTAACCCATATGAGTATTGTACGTCAGAAATCGGAGAAAAATATTCGGATGTAGAAGTATCATGATAACACCATGATAACAAAATCTCCAAAAACCACACGGACACAACGGAAATTCCGGATTTTTCCACACGAATCACACGGAAAATCACCATTTGCACACCGTAACACATCGGTCTGATATCGTGAAGGTGGACGTACTGTAGGATCAGGACGTGTTGCTACAATCATCGAGTAATCACTGATTGACAGATTATAATATATAAATTGGTATCATAGATACCATGTGTTCAAGCGTAAGATTGCCCCGGAACCGTAAGGTTTCCGGGGTTTTTCTGTTGAGTAAAAAGTTTAAAATAAGGCTGTAAAGAATAGCGAATATATTAAAAACAGGCAGGTATGGGAAGAAACTGAAAATCTTCGCATATATGCCTGTGATACTGTTATGATACTATTTCTGTTCGTTATTTGAAAATTTCTGTGCTAAAAGTTCATCTCGTTTACGGATTCGTGTTTCAAAATTCAGTTCTTCAATTTCTTTATGGGTGACAGGTTTGGAAGTGTAGTATTCCAACGTCTGTTTCTTCCACATATCAAACATATCTTTACCTGTGAAATAAGATTCCAGGCTTTCTCTGTTCTCCTGCAGATCGGCAAGAAAATTACACATATCTGCATTTAAAGAGTGTTCCGGATCATTTCCATAAAAGCGAAGTCCGGCATACCATTTCTGTGTTTCTGTTTCTATATCACCGGGAAATTTATTATTTATATCCAGTTCATACCGGAGTTCATTGGATTCATTCATCTGCAGCAAAACCCAAATAATATCGCTGAGAGTAGAAATCTGTACTTTATTTTCAGATAATCCAAATAACCAGTCCAAAGAGACATGAAATTTCTGAGCAATAGTCAATAACACATCATTGGAGGGAGTAACCACACCATTTTCATAACTGGATAAAGTTGATTGACGTATACCGATAGCTGCGGAAAAGTTTTTCTGATTCATCTTCAGATCAGTTCGTAGCTCTTTTATTTTTTCTGAAATAGATGATTCCTGCATATTAGCCACCTCCTTAAAAGCTAAGAACAGTATATCACAAATGATAAAAATCAACAATATAGAAAAATATCATTCATACAGATAAAAATTATTGACAATGATTATTTAAAATGATATAGTATCAGTGAAAATGATAATTATAGACAAGGAGGAAATGATATGCAGAGACAGAACTATATGATTACAGCAGAAGAAGTGGCTGAAAGCATGGGAATTTCACTTGGATATGCTTATAAGCTACTTCGTAAATTGAACAAAGAGCTTGCAGATCAGGGATATGTGACCGTTGCAGGCAAAATACCGAGGGCATTCTGGGAAAAGAAATTTTATGGATATTCCCAGATCGTAATGTAAGGGGGTGAGAAAGTATGGCAGCATACAAAGATGAAGAAAGAGGAACCTGGTATGTTTCGTTTTATTACGAGGACTGGACAGGAGCCAAAAAGAGAAAAGTAAAAAGAGGGTTCCGTACCAAGAAAGAAGCGTTAAATTTCGAATCGGAGTATAAAAGAACAGCGAAAGCGGACATGGATATGACAATGGGAGAGTTTGTAGAAGTTTACTTCCGAGACAAGGCTCAGTCATTGAAGGATAGAAGTATTAAGAACAAAAGAGATACGATGAATGCTCAGTTGTTACCGTATTTTAAGGACAGACCAATGAACAGTATTACACCTGCAGAAATTATTCAGTGGCAGAATACGATTATTGAAAAAGGATATTCAGATGATTACCTGAAAACAATACAGAATCAGATGACGGCATTGTTCAATCATGCGAAGAATATCTACAATTTGGCAGACAATCCCTGTGACAAGGTGAAACGCATGGGAAAGACTTCAAAAAAGAAAATGAAATTCTGGACGATTGAAGAATACCGACAGTTTATGACCGGAATAGAACCGGGCAGCAAATATTATGTATTGTTTGAATTATTATTCTGGACAGGAGCAAGAGAGGGCGAAGCACTCAGCATTACACCTGCGGACATTGATTTTGAAAGAAATCTGCTTCATATCAATAAAACTTACTACCGTATGCATGGAAAAGATGTAATTACTTCTCCTAAAACAGAAGAATCTAACCGCACAATTTCCATACCAGAATTTCTCAAAAAAGAGATTCAGGATTATATTGGTAAATTGTATGAATTACCTGAAGATGAACGGATTTTCCCAATGGTTCATGAAGCAGTACAGCATAAGTTAAAACAGGTGGTTCAAAAGACCGGAGTGAAAAAGATAAGAGTACACGACATTCGTCACAGTCATGCGGCATTTCTGATCAATAAAGGTGTACAGCCATTGATGATTAAAGAAAGATTTGGACATACAGACATTCGTATTACATTGAATACTTATGGTCACTTATATCCAGATCAGCAAAAAGTGGTGGCAGATATGCTGGATGATGAAAATATAAAAAGCTCCGGAAGTACGAACAACCGGAGCAATGTGACAAATGAGGACGAATCCGCAAATGTCAACCCTAGACAAGTTGATTATAGCAGGGATTCTTCCAGAGAACAACAGACAATTGATGAGAACAGTTTGGAAAATGGAGGAACTTATGCAACAGAAAAATGACAATAAAGCAGAATTGAAAATGATAAAGATGTCAGATGTCCAGTCCCAGACAGTGGACTGGCTCTGGTATCCGTTTATTCCTTATGGGAAATTAACGATTATTCAGGGAGATCCAGGCGATGGAAAAACTACGTTGGTGCTAAATATTGCAGCAAGATTGTCTAAAGGAGAAGGATTGGACAACGATATGAAGGTAACAGAACCAGTAAATATTATTTATCAGACAGCAGAAGATGGACTGGCAGATACGGTAAAACCCAGATTAGAACTGGCAGAAGCGGTCTGTGAAAGAATCATGGTTATAGATGAAACAGAAAAATCACTTTCCATGATTGATGAAAGACTGGAAGCTGCCATCAAACAGACAGGTGCCAAGGTGCTTATTTTAGATCCGATCCAGGCATATCTTGGTGGAACAATGGATATGAACCGGGCAAATGAAGCAAGGGACATGACGAAGAAATTGAGCTTACTGGCAGAAAAATACAAATGTGCAATCTTATTGATTGGACACATGAATAAAGCTGGTGGAAACAAAGCTGCATATAGAGGAATGGGTTCGATTGACTTTTTTGCAGTAGCCAGAAGCGTATTGCTGGTAGGAAGAATAGAGGGAGAACCGGATTTAAGAGCAGTGGTTCAAATTAAAAATAATCTGGCAGCATTTGGACATTCCAAAGCATTTCGCCTGACAGAAACAGGATTTGAGTGGGTAGGTGACTATGAAATCACAGCAGATGAAGTGCTTGGAGGAATTGCACCCAAGATAAACAAGCTGGAACAAGCCAAGAAGATGTTGAGAGAACTGGCAGAAATATCAAATTCCGTACAAAGCAGCGAAATTTTTGATATGGCAGAAGAATTGAATATTTCCAAAAGAACATTGGAAAATGCAAAAAAAGAACTCGGAATTAAGGCAAGACGAATTGGTAATTCATGGTATTGGGATTTGGATAAAGTTAAACCGGAATAAATAAAGGATGCAACATTGCAGAGTTTATAGAAAATGCGGAATTAAAATGTAAGGTTGCAATCTGTAAAGACATTGCAGTGTTGCGTCCTTATCTGAAAAGTAAGAAGGTGAGAAAATGAAAAACGTTATGGTTCCAGAGGAGTTGTTTGGAAAACTTTTAAAATATCATTTACTGGATCAGAAACAGGAAGAGGATGATATAAAAAAAGGATTGGAAAAAAAGCTGGATGCAATGGTAAATCGTGAGGCATACAGTAAATTCAAAACTGCGCCAACAGAAGAGGAACGGGAAAAGTTCCGGCAGGAGTATCTGGACAGAAAAGGAATGCAAGAGAGCTTTCGATGGTAACAGTTCGTGTTGATTACCTTTTTACAGGAGCGTGTCACGCCCCTGTGAGAAGTAAACAAGGAGAAAGTTGGTAAGGTGCAGACGGAAAACTATGGCTGGAATGTGAGATTACTGTAAATTTGATAGTTGTGAAGAAGGGAGAAAGATACAATGAAACAGGGAAGATTAGGATATAACAGCAGTAATGACAGATATGGATTGTTGGCATCAGACTTATGGATTGATACGGGATTTCACTGTGGAGAAGGTCTTGAGGTGCTGG
>NZ_QTWS01000052.1:0-9840 GCF_003461245.1 Blautia sp. AF19-10LB | reverse complement strand
TGGACAGAAAAGGAATGCAAGAGAGCTTTCGATGGTAACAGTTCGTGTTGATTACCTTTTTACAGGAGCGTGTCACGCCCCTGTGAGAAGTAAACAAGGAGAAAGTTGGTAAGGTGCAGACGGAAAACTATGGCTGGAATGTGAGATTACTGTAAATTTGATAGTTGTGAAGAAGGGAGAAAGATACAATGAAACAGGGAAGATTAGGATATAACAGCAGTAATGACAGATATGGATTGTTGGCATCAGACTTATGGATTGATACGGGATTTCACTGTGGAGAAGGTCTTGAGGTGCTGGTTGATGATAAGTGGGTACGGACAAGAATGGAGATGAATCCGGCAAGAGAATGGTATCTGGTGGGAACACCATATTGCGGAGATCTGGAATATGTACAGGCAAGAATACCGGAATAATTTGATTGGATAGCCCCCGGCAGGGCGCAAGGGTACTTTTGATGGACGGTACGGCTGTCGAAAGTGCTTTTGCGTTACTTTTGACAAAAGTAACAAAACCGCCGTATCCGGCGAAGATTTCTTATAATTGCCATGGCTGGCGTAAATAAAGATTATATGCAATATCTGGCACTGCTTTTAGAAGGGGAGGTGAAGGAATATGACAATAAAAAGGACAATAAGCGGCATGATTGGAGCTGGTTCCCTAGCTCATAACAGACGGGATTTTATAGCTGAAAATGTAGATCCGGACAGAGTACACCTGAATATCCGTTACCAGAATGAAAATCTGAAAGAAGTATATAAAGAGTTGTTTGATGATTCTGTAGAACGGTATAATGTGGGAAAAAGAAAGGATCGGCAGATTATAAATTACTATGAAAAAATCCGTCAGGGAAAGCAGGAAAAGCTGTTCCACGAAGTGATTTTCCAGATTGGAAATCGTGAAGATATGGCTGTCGGAACAGTAGAAGGAGATCTGGCTGTAAAAGTGCTGGATGAATATGTAAAGGACTTCCAGAAACGGAATCCAGCGCTACGGGTATTTGGGTGTTATCTACATCAGGATGAGTCTACTCCACATTTACATATTGATTTTATTCCTTATGTGACTGATTGGAAAGGAAAAGGAATGGACACCAGAGTTTCGTTGAAACAGGCATTAAAAAGTCTTGGATTTCAAGGTGGAAATAAGCATGATACAGAGTTGAACCAGTGGATGAACCATGAAAAAAAGGTCCTGGCAGAGATTGCAAAACAGCATGGCATTGAATGGGAACAGAAAGGTACTCATGAGGAACATTTGGATGTTTATAACTTCAAGAAGAAAGAGCGAAAAAAGGAAGTACAGGAGCTGGAGCAGGAGAAAGAGTATCTAACTGCAGAAAACGAAGAACTGACAGCACAAATTGCGGAATTCAGAGCAGATATCCAGATTTTAAAAGACGATAAGGAACAGGCAATCAGGGAGAAACAAGAAGCAGAACAAAGGGCAGAGGACGCAGAAAAAGAAGTAAAAAGTCTGGAAGAGCGTCGAGATGTGCTGCAGCCGATTATGGATAATGCCAGTAAAGAAATAAAAGAATATGGAATGATTAAGACGTTTTTACCGGAGGCAGGAACATTTGAACGTGCAGTACCTTACAGAGAAAATAAAATCAAGCCATTGTTTATCAAGATGAAGAATCAGATTGCTGCATTAGCTGGAAAGGTTGTAGAACTTAACAAAACGATAGAAAGCTGGAAAAACAAATATCAAAAATCTACGGAGAAATGTGATGATATCCAAACGCAGTTAGATGATGTGCGTAAAGAAAATGGGGAATTATTAAATGATAATCAACGTTTACAAGAGATTTCGGACAGATATGACAGAGTGGTGCGTATTTTGGGATCAGAAACTGTAGAGGATGTGGTGCAGCAGGATATTAAAGAACAGAGGACACTGGAAGAAAAACGGCGAATGGAGCAAATGCCAAAGGGAAGCGTTCTGAAACAGTTGGAATGGGCGACTCAAAAGAGTCAGATTGAAAACCAACAACGTAAGAAAAATAGAACAAAATACAAAGGATTGGAGATTTAGACTATGAAAAAACAATTTTATGATGAAAAAAATGGAATGAGCTATACATTGCATGGAGATTACTATTTGCCGGATCTGGTTTTAAGAGAAGAAGAGCCGACATATGGAAAATATGGAATGTTACGAAAGCAGTTCTTAAAAGAACACAGATCAGCAAGGTATCAGTATTTGTTATTGATTGGAAAGCTGAATGAACATCTGAATCAGACTGATCAGGAAGCTAGAGAACAGGTGGAAACGCTTATGGAACAGATGACAGAAAAACAGGGTGTAACTGAAGAATTAAAGGCACAGGATCAGATGGAGTGGGTCAGGCTGATGAATAATATAAAAGCTAGTGCAGAAGAAATTGTATTGAAAAACATGATATATGTGTGATTGCGAGGGGGATAAAATCGCTTTTTTACATTTTTGTATATTAGAATAGAACTTTAGAAAGCACTATGGTAAAATAAAGTGAAGGTAAATTGAAACTTATCAAAACAAAGATAAAAACGCAACGTGCATCTTTGATGTGCCAGAGCCGGTAGGTAGCCCGGCCGTCCTATATAAATAGGGTAAGTAACCTGCCCCTCCGGGTTGTCCATTCTTTGTTCAATAAATTTTAGGAGGGATTTTTATGGACAGAGTAAATGGAAGATTGACGGTATATTTTGAAGAACCATTTTGGGTAGGCATATTTGAGCATATTGAAGATGGTAAATTATCTGTGGCAAAGGTAACATTTGGCGTAGAACCAAAAGATTATGAAGTGCAGGAATATATTCAAAAATACTATTTCGGTTTGAAATTCAGTCCGGCTGTTGAAGCTATTGTAAAGGATATAAAAAGAAATCCGAAACGGATGCAGCGTTCAGCAAAAAAGCAGATGCTGGAAACTGGCATTGGCACAAAATCGCAACAGGCGTTGAAATTACAACAGGAACAGAACAAACAGGAGCGTAAAGAAAAAAAACGAAAGAAAAAAGAGGCGGAAGAACAGCGAATGTTTGAACTAAAACAGCGAAAGAAAAGAGAAAAGCATAAGGGACATTAAAAGTCCTTTGGGCTTTTTCTCAAATTCGGGATTTGGAGGTATAAACAATGAGGAAATGTGAAAAGTGTGGAGCAAGTATGAAATTAGATTTAAGACTTAAAGTTAATGGCGGTGGCTATGGGATGGTTGTTCGTGTAGATGAAAAACAAAAGGCGACAACTATAGATGATGTTAGAGTTGCAGTCTGCCCAGAATGTGGTTATACAGAAATGTATTTAGAGGATTTAACGAAATTGAAATCTTAAAAGACAACTTTCAGATTTTTAGAATTAAGAAAAACGGAATTTAGGGAGGGGTCTATAATTGAAATTAGCAGATTTAGCAACAGGTTCTGATTGGATAGTGTGGATTGTCTTTGTAATATTTGCTGTACTTTCTATAGTTTTACTTTCTGGACACGGAAGCTGGTTTATTTCTGGATATAATACAGCTTCAAAAGAAGAAAAGAAAAAATATGATGAAAAGAAGTTATGCAGGACAATGGGAGTTGGAATGTCTATTATAGCAATTCTTGTATTAATTATGGGCTTGCTTGAAAATATTTTGCCTGCATTTTTTGTATATATTGCATTGGGAATCATTGTAGTTGATGTCGTGGTTATTATCATTTTAGAAAACACACTATGCAAAAAGTAATAATTTCTGGTTTGAGGAATTGACTGAAAGGAAGGCATTATATGTTCTATATTTATATTATTTTTGACTTTGCAATGGCAGTGATTATGCTTTTATTTGGAATATGGTTTTATAGGTCAAAAGGACAAGCATCCAAATTCTTGTCTGGTTATAATATGAAATCAGCAGAAGAACGAAAAAAATATGATGAAAATGCTATGTGTAAGGCATATGGGAAGAGAATGATGTTTATGTCAATTCCTTTTATTGCTGGAATGATTATAGATATTTGGCATATAGGAATCGGTTGTTTAATTGCATGGGTGATATGGTTTGTTATGTTTATTCTGCTACTTATGGATAGACATAAAAGAGAAGGTTAATTTATAGAGGAATAGAATGCTTTTGGGGTGAAAATACCGTTTATTTGTTTTAGACATACGATGTCCGGTTGAAAATTAGCGGATTCTCGTTTTATGTCGTGGTAATTTTGATACATATTGGTAAGCTGTAAGTGGAAGAGAGGTAGAGACATGGACACAAAAAAGATTGGAGCTTTTTTAAAGCAATGTCGTAAAGAAAAGAATCTTACGCAAGAGCAGCTTGCCGAGAAGTTTGAGGTATCTGCAAGAACAGTTTCCAGATGGGAAACAGGAATAAATATGCCAGATCTCAGTATACTTGTTCAACTTGCTGAATATTACGATGTTGAGATGAGAGAGCTCCTGGATGGAGAAAGGAGCCAGACTATGAATAAAGAGATGAAAGAAACACTGGACAAAGTTGTGGTGTATGAAGGATGGGTGAAACAAAAAGCATTAAAGGCTGGAAATCTTGCATTTGCATCAATGTTTGTGATTAGCGTGTTAGCGATTATTATTCAGATGTTATTAACTGTGGATATTCGCTTGGTTTTAGGAGAGACAGCAACTGCTTTGGTAGGAGGAATCCTGTACGCCTCTATTATGGTGTATAATGGAATATGGGATAAATGTTTGCCAAAAAGTGCTACTATATGGCGAGATTTTCTCACCAGTGTGATATGTGCAGGAATTTTTACAGTCATCTATGGTATATGTTTATTTAGAATGGGAGCTACAGAAAAACAGATAACACGATTAGCATTGGGATTTCTGATTGGTATTACTATTGTGGCATTTATTATTCTTAGGCTCTTGGCATTTATTAATCGAAAAAGAAACCAGAATTCGTCAAATGTTCAGGAGAAAAAGGAAATTTCCCTATCTAAGGTAGAATGGACAAAAATTTATAATGCACAGAATATAGTAGAGACAGAACAACTTGTAGAAATGTTAAAGCAAAATGGAATAGCAGCTTTTTCGCAGGAAGCAGGTGCGAATGTTGCAATGCATGGGGCACCAGGATTTGGAATATATGGTGTGGATATATTCGTGAAAACCGATGATGCAGAGAAGGCAGTACAGTTGATCAAGGAGATTAATAACCAAGAATGAAGAAATTTTTTGACATTTTCACACATGCGTGCTAATATGATTATAGAAAAAGAGTGCTACCGATAGACGGTTAGTCCACATACTTAATTGATTAAAAATAACCGTTCAGTTTGCGAGGCTGGGGCGGTTATTTTTGTGTCTTGTTATTATCTTTGCCGAATGTGTATCCGGCACAAAAGCAGGTGATGCCGAAGCTCACGACTGCAATAAAGTCCACAATACTCATTGGCTTAGCCCTCCTTTCCAGTGGATTCTCTTTCGAGTTTCTATGTAATCAGAGGGTCACAGTCCCTCTGCTGAAGGACTAACCGCCTACCGTTATGATAGCACCCATGTTTCGATTATAACAGTCAAGGTGGGAATCTGCAACCGGAAAGTTGACAGCTCATGAAAATCTGGCTGTGATACCGTTTTGATACTAAAAAATGAAGAGAACAGAAATATAGCGTAGAAATCCTATAACACAGGACAATAAAGACACGAAAATTACAGAAAATAATGAGATTCTAAGAACCTCACAAACGTGAAGGTGGACGTACTGTAGGATCAGGACGTGTTGCTACAATCATCGAGTAATCACTGACTAATATATATTGAGTACCGCAAGGTACATTGTGTCCAAACGTAAGATACCCCGGAACCGTAAGGTTTCCGGGGTTTTTCTGTTGAACAGAAGATTAAAATAAGGCTGTAAAGAATAGCGAATAAATTAAAAACAGGCAGGTATGGGAAGAAAATGAAAACCTTCGCATATCTGCCTGTGAAATAAGATTCCAGGCTTTCTCTGTTCTCCTGCAGATCAGCAAGAAAATTACACATATCTGCGTTTAAAGAATGTTCCGGATCATTTCCATAAAAGCGAAGTCCGGCATACCATTTCTGCGTTTCTGTTTCTATATCACCGGGAAGTTTATTATTTATATCCAGTTCATACCGGAGTTCATTGGATTCATTCATCTGCAATAAAACCCAAATAATATCGCTGAGAGTAGAAATCTGTACTTTATTTTCAGATAATCCAAATAACCAGTCCAAAGAGACATGAAATTTCTGAGCAATAGTCAATAACACATCATTGGAGGGAGTAACCACACCATTTTCATAACTGGATAAAGTTGATTGACGTATACCGATAGCTGCGGAAAAGTTTTTCTGATTCATCTTCAGATCAGTTCGCAGCTCTTTTATTTTTTCTGAAATAGATGATTCCTGCATATTATCCACCTCCTTAAAAGCTCTAGTAGATATGGGGAGTAATCCCCATATCTACTAGAGAGATCACTATTTGCCGGATCTGGTTTTGAACGAAGCAGAACCGACATATGGAAAATATGGAATGTTACGAAAGCAGTTCTTAAAAGAACACAGATCAGCAAGGTATCAGTATCTGTTATTGACTGGAAAACTGAATGAACATCTGAACCAGACAGATCAGGAAGCCAGAGAACAGGTGGAAATGCTTATGAAACAGATGGCAGAAAAAAGGGTGTAACTGAAGAATTAAAGGTACAGGATCAGATGAAGTGGGTTGGGTTAATGAATAATATAAAAGTTAGTGCAGAAGAGATTATATTGAAAAACATGGTATATGTGTGAGTGTGAGAGAAGAGATCGCTCTTTTACACTTTTGTATATATTAGAATAGCATTTTAGAAAGCACTATGGTAAAATAAGGTGAAGGTAAATCGGAATTGCAGATTTAGAAAAATTGAGGGTATTTGAAAAAAGATTGTAACCCTTAAGAGGCGAGAGTAAATATGGTTTATAGGAAATCTTGTGCTGTTACACTTTCTTGACATTTTCATGACTGTTCTAAGGATATTTTTACATTTGCCTGAGCTATACTTTAGCCATACCGAACAACCGGTAAATAAAAAATCAGGAGGTACTAAAATGATGAACAGATTATTCAAAAGAGGAATGGTAATAGCACTTGCAGCAGCAATGACTACATCCGCAGGTATTCCTGTCATGGCTGCCCAGAAGGAGACACAGGAGGAGACAGTGACTACATCAGAGGTAACACAAACAAATGTAGATTATGGTTCTCTCACTCAGAAGGAGATTGAAGAGTTTAACTCCATTTATGACCGACTTGACGCTATCGACAAAGAGGTAATGAAAGATGCAGATGGTCTTTCTGATGAAGATATCTATGCCAGATACGATCAGTATCAGGATGAAACCGATACCCTCATGGATCGCCTTGAGGAGCTTGATAAAAAAGCCGGGTGGATTGACAACGAGGAATATGAATATTCCGAAGATGGGTATAATGCTCTGTACGATACAGGCAAGCTCACCGCAGAGGAAGCAGAACAGCTTCAGAAAGCATATGAAAGAATCGAAGAAATTGATGCGGAAGTGTGGACGGACGATGATCTTTCAGACGATGAGATCGAAGCCCGCTATGCAAAGTATGATGACGAGATTACATCACTGAACGCACAGATTGAAACGCTTGAAAAGAAAGCGGGTTGGTATGAGGGATACTATGGAAATTTGAGCGAAGATGAAATCAATCAGCTTAACAGTATTTACAATAAAATTGATGCAATCTATGACAATATTTATAACGGCTCTGATAACCTCTCTGAAGAGGAATTTGCTTCTCGCTATGCGAAGTATTCAGATGAGATTGATGCTTTGGAGGCACAGGCAATCGCTCTTGAAGCGAAAGCAGGTGGAATTAAAATACAGATATACTGATTTTGAAAGATATAATATGGGGAATCTCACAGAATTTCTGAGGGACTCCCCTCATGTGGGATTAAAGATATGGCAAAAAAAATCTATTTGGCAGATGATGAACAGGATATACGAGAAATACTCACAGAATTTTTATCCAATGCCGGATATGAGGTAACAGCATACAAGAATGGTGATACACTCTTTTCTGCTTTTCAGGAGAAGCCCTGTGATCTTGTTATTCTTGATATTATGATGCCGGGTTCAGACGGTCTTTCCATATGTAAAAAGCTAAGGACAATATCATCAGTTCCTATTATTATTTTGACGGCAAAGGATTCAGAGTCTGACCATATGAAGGGATTTATGTATGGAGGGGATGACTATCTGATTAAGCCATTTTCGCCGTCACTTCTTGTTGTCCGGGTAAATGCGTTGTTCCGAAGAGTTGAAATGAATATACCGGTAAAGGCAGATATTTCCTTTGGTGATGTATGTTTTTCATGGGAGAAGCATAATGCCATTGTGAAAGAGCATGATATTGGTCTGACTATGACAGAATTTTCGCTTCTGGGATGTCTTATGGAACATGGTGGAACGGCAATCCCCCGGAATGAAATTCTCGACAAAGTATGGGGAATAGATTCTACGGAGATAGAAACCAGAGTTGTCGATGAGACAGTAAGAAGAGTCAGGCAGAAAATGAAGACCGCAGGCAGCAAAGTTCGCATTAGTGCTGTCTGGGGCTATGGCTATAAACTGGAGGATTGTAATGAATAAGACACGTTATAAAATTGCCACACTTACAGGTTCCGCCGTTATGGCAGCCATGCTTTTGAGCCTGCTGATTCTGAACATAGTTTTTAATAAAAAAATAGAGCTGAGAGCTGAGAATGCAATTAAAAACGTTTTTACTTTGGATTCAGACGAATATTTGAATTACGAATCTGAAAATGATACGGGCTCTTTATATTATGCCTCACTTGTATATATGGGGGCAGATTCAGAAAACAGGGATGACATATATCAGATTCTGACACCCAAAGAGAAGAAACTTATTGACTGGTATGAAACACACCCGTCTGATGAAATGCAAAGGGCAAAAATTAACGAAGCAACTTATTATATGAAAGCCAGAACAGAGTATTACGAAGACAGCAATGAGAGATTACTTGCTTATGTGGATGTTACCGGCGAACCAGAACTCATAAAAGAAATCAGTTTTGGTGTTTTGCTGGATGCTTTTGTCATTGCCGCTCTCGGTGCTGCCATTGGATATTTTCTCGGGAAAAAACTTGAACAAAATGACAAAGCTCAGAAGACCTTTTTTGAAAATACATCTCACGAATTAAAAACCCCGCTTATGGCAATTTGCGGATATGCGGAGGAGATTGAAATGGGAGTCATTACCGATTATTCTCAAGCGGGCAGAATGATAGTGTCTCAGACGGAGCGTATGAGTAAACTTATTGAGGATATCCTGTATTTATCAAAAATGGAAAGCGGTACGGAACCATTAAAGTGTGAACCAATAGAAATGGCATCACTGGTTCAAGATATTTTGATGCCGCTTGAAGGAATTGTGAACAGGCGAAACCTTTCAGTATCGTTAGAACTGGACGAAGGATATGTCAACGGAGACCCGGAGAAGCTGGAACACGCTGTTGCTAACCTGATAACTAATTCCGTAAAATATGCGTGTAGTCAAATCGAAATATCGTGGAAAAATCAAGTCCTTTCCATCTGGAACGATGGAGGAGAACTTAGCACAGAGGATTTTTCCCATATGTTTGAACGTTTTCATACGGGACAAAACGGAAACAGCGGAATAGGGCTTGCCCTCTCAAAAGAAATCGTTGAAATGCACGGATGGAAACTTAGTGCGAAAAATGACAGGCATGGCATATGTTTATCAATGGTATGCCACAGTTAATTTAACCTATTGTGCTACTTCAAATAAATTATATGAAAACCTGTAAATGCGCAAAG
>NZ_QTWS01000051.1 GCF_003461245.1 Blautia sp. AF19-10LB | reverse complement strand
TTCCCAAAATGCCCGCACACCGCCTTTGGATGAAAAGCGGCGCTTCTGGACGCGCGATATATTTCTATCATTCGTCCATATAAAATGACGGTAATCAGGACTGATATGATTTTTAGACATAAACTGACCAGCATCGTTTCCAGACCAAGCCCCAGTAATTCTCCGATTCCCATATCTTCAATCTGCGTTTCAAGAAGCGTTTTCAATGCTTCTGTAACATCAATAGATGCGGAACCGGTTATCATACCGCCAGCATTGGATACCACATGATTCGCTACATCAAAAATTGCCATCGCAATATCAAAAGTATGAGTAACAAGATATACCGCTACCCACATCTTGAAAATGTATTTGAAAAACATAAACGTATCCGTATCGTGCATATTGTTTTTTTCCATAATCATGGAAATCAGCTCATAACACAGTACAAATGTAATAATCATCCCCGCAATGGGGACAATGACATTATCCGACAGATTTTTTATCATGGAAAAAATGCCACTGTTCCAATTTTGGGGTGTTTTCCCAACCTCCGCAGCAATCGTTTCTACTTTGGTATTTACATCGGTAAACATGGTATCCAGGTTTGATGTGATCCAGCCTGTTAGCAGATCCTTTATGAACTCTGTTATTTTTTCGGTTATTCCACCCATTTATTTATCCAAACAAAGTTGCAAGCTGTGGAATCAGGTTTATTCCAATCAGTACGATGCCACCGCCCGCCATCAACTGTTTTATCCCCAATTAGGTGTAAAACTCTGCTCGATGGCGGGCGGCGGCGTACAAAAATCTATATGGTGTTTTTAAGAGAACCGTCCCGGCAGGACAGGTCAGGCAGTGACCTGTTCCACCTCCGGGATGGGTTTGAGATTAAAATGAATTTCGATAGAAATGTGTCTTATTTTATCTTCGTCAATGCGCTCATGCACGACGATTTCTTTGATTAAGCGGTTAAGGGTGGCTGCGTCCAGCTCTGTGATGTTGGCGTATTCCTGAATGGCTTCCACCCATTGTTTTGCGTCATTGGCAAGCTGGACTTCATCGGACAGCCGCTTCCTGCCCTCTGACACTTTTGTTTTAAGCTCCGTCTGCTCGGTCTGTGTCTTTTCCAGCATGGTGTTGAAATTCTGCTCACTGATACGCCCTGCAATCATATCCTCATAAAGCCGCATTACCATTTTGTCCAGAACCTCAATCCGTTCCTCGTCCCTTGTAAGGGAGCGTTCCATTGCTTCCCGCTGTTTCCGCTGCTCGGCTTCGCAGGTATTGGTCAGGCGGTCGGCAACCGCTTCCCCGTCCATCAGGGCGGCTCTGGCACATTCCCGGATTTTTCGCAGCACATGGCTGTAAAGGGTGTCATAATCAATCCGGTGCTGGGTGCAGTGGTTCTTTCCAAAGGCATTGTAGGTCTTGCAGGAATAAATTTGCTGGGGATGTTTTGCGTTTGTGTAGCGTATCGTCAGAGATTTCCCACACTCGCCGCATTTTATCAGTCCGGCAAACAGGCTGATTTCATTGGTCTGCCCCGGACGCTGGCGGGATTTCAGCTTGTTCTGCACAATATCAAAGCTCATGCGGTCAATCAGCGGTTCATGCTGTCCCTCCACCACAATCCAGTCCTCCGGCTTCTTTTCCCCAATCGTGCCGATTTTGAAACGGTAGTCTTTTTTCTGGGAAGCAATCGCCCCGGTGTAAACGGGATTCATCAAAAGGTCTTTGATAACGGAGAAGTCCCACATATACCGCCCATTTTCCGGGTCTTTCTTTTCCCATTTGGTGCGGGTATTGCGAAGCCCCCGTTCCCGGTTCCACCATGTGGGGCAGGGGATTTTTTCTTCCTCCAGCCGTCTGCGGATATAGTTCGGACCATGACCGTTTAGGGCATATCCGAAAATCAGCCGCACAATCGGGGCGGTTTCCTCGTCAATGAGCAGATGGTTTTTGTCCTCCGGGTCTTTCCGATACCCGAACGGGGCAAGACACCCGGTAAACTGTCCTTTCTGCGCTTTCAGAAGATAAGAGGAATGGACTTTCTTGGAAATATCCTTGCTGTACATCTCGTTCAGGATATTCTTGAACGGGGCAATATCGTTGTTATCACGCAGGGTGTCGATACCGTCATTCATGGCGATATAGCGGACACCGTTTCTTGGGAAAAAGTCCTCAATCAAATGCCCGGTTTGCAGATAGTTACGCCCCAGTCGGCTGAGGTCTTTCGTGATGACAAGGTTGATTTGCCTGCGCTCAATGGCTCTCAACATTCTCTGTAAATCAGGACGCTCCATATTAAGACCTGTGAAGCCATCGTCCTGATAGACTGCCACAACCTCCCATCCCTGCTTTTCGCAGTATTTTTCCAGCATATCACGCTGGTTTGCGATACTGGCACTTTCGCCTTGCAGGTCATCGTCCTTTGACAGCCTGCAATAGACCGCTGCACGATACCCTCCGGCAAGTGCCGAACCGATTGTTCTGTATTCCATTTCGTTCATCATAGCCATTTACCCACACAATCCAGACGGTATCTGGCTCTTTTGAACCTCATCTTCATTATAGCTCATATCTTTCCTTTTAGCAAGATATTCTTTCGTATTTGTCTTACCGTATTTCTGGGAAATCAGGCTGACGAACACATCGGTTGCGTCCAGTTCCCCGTCAAATACCGTTGTAACATGAATCTCTGTTTTGTTTTTTGCCATAGGCAGTTATCCTCCATACATGAAAATAGCCAGACAGAGGGTGTCGGCAACGAAGTCCGGCAACGGGCTTCAAAAGACCTTGCAAACAATCTCAATCTGGCGATGGTTACTATTTATACTTTTCTTTTATTTTTCTGTTGTTTTGGTTGTCATAGGGGAGAAAAGCCGATAGTTTCGGGATTTTCCCCGGCAACCGGCTCGGCAACGGGATAGCAACAGGGGGTGCAACGGGCTGCCATTTTCAGAACGGAAGCTCCATCTGTTCTGTGACCTCCACAAAACCGTCCATCGTTTTTTCAGACGGGTTGCCGGAGTCCGTTGCCGGGTTTTCACGCTCCCAGCCCTTTTGTCTGCCATATTCGGAAAACATTCTTGGGTTCGGGAAGTACCGCCAGCCGGAAATGCACTGGTTCATAATCTCGTTGATTTCCCGGATTTCCCATTGCTTCGGCTCGTCAAAGGCATGGTTCAAGGCTTCCTTGTAGAGCTGCTTGGAACAGACCATGCTCCCGGTGTACTTATCAAGATACGCCTGTATCATCCCGGCTTTGGTGTCCTCCGGCATAAAATCCCGCTGGTGTTCTTTGAGATACCGCTGCATGGCGGGGCTGAAAGCCAACTTGAACCTGCCGCTTCGGTAAATCTCCATCGCTTCTGCCCACATCTGCTCGATATAGGCTCTGGAAGCAGCTTCGTCCTCCAAAATGTGAACCTCGGCTTGCTCCGGGTACACCATGACGGGGATAAAGCGGCGGTTGCCGGAACGGTCAAGGGGCAGGAAGTCAAGGGCATTGGAAGTGCCGCCAAACACGCACTGACGGGGGCGGTCTGCCGGGTGGGTTTCATAAGGTATCTTGTAAACCTCTTTCTGCCGGCTTAAAAACGACTTGATTTCCTCAATGCTCTTGGCGTTTGCGGTTGCCATCATTTCCGACATTTCGATAATCCAGTGACCTTGCAGCTTGCGGTACACATTGTCATCGTCCAGCTTCCGCAAATCATCGGAGAACCACTCGTCCCGGACTGCCAGCAGACGGAAGAAGGTGGACTTTCCAGCCCCCTGACCGCCTACCAGACAGAGCATGATTTCAAATTTGCACCCTGGCTGAAAGGCTCGTGAGATTGCACCCAGCAGGAACAGCTTCAATGCTTCATAGGTGTAATCGTCTGCGTCCGCCCCCAGAAAGTGCCGCAGGCAGAAACGGATTCGCTCTGTCCCATCCCACACAAGAGTATTGAGATAGTCCCGGATGGGATGGTACTTGTTTTCATTCGCCACAATCCCGATGGCATTATCAATCTTTTTCTCATTGGTAAGCCCATAGGTTTCTTCCAGATAAAGAAGCAGATACTTCATGTCCGTATCGTTCAGGGCGGTGCTTTCTCTGTGGAAGCCGATGGGCTTTATGATGTCCTTGCGGTCGGTCAGGATGTTGTATGCGATAGCCCCGGAAAGCAGAGGGTCACGCTGGAATACGGTCAGGCAGTTCCGTATGCTCTGACGGACACCGCCTTTCTCGGTAGTTTCCAGCCCCGCCTTGATTTCCTCAACGCTCTGTGGCAGCTGCATGGCGTTCATGGTGTTTTTTAGTTCTTGCTGCGTCTGCGGCTGCAAACTCTGCCATTCGTTGTTCAAGCTGTATCACATCCTTTCCGTAGTCCGTAATCAAAGCCGCTTTTTCCTCTGTCTCCCCGAACAGCAGCACATCCAGCAGATATTCCACTTGGGCTTGCTTCTGTAAGGCTTCCACAAACCGGGGATGAAAGGCTTCCTCCGGGGAGTGCGGGACATAATCCTTTCTCCATGCCCGAAGCAGGTGGAGATAATCGGCAAGGATACGGGAGCAGCGGTTCTTTGCTTCCTGAAACTGTTCCTCCGGGGATTTCTGCCGGGGCTTGGGCTTTTTTACCTTTCCCGACGGTTTCCAGTCCTCATAGGAAATTCCAAAGTCCTGTGCCAGTTGTACGGCGGCTTCTTTCTTTCCCAGCCCATACAGGGCGGCGGTAAAATCAATCACATCCCCGTCCGTACCGCAGCCGAAGCAGTGGTAACGCCGATCCAGCTTCATGCTTGGGGTTTTATCGTTATGGAACGGGCAACAAGCCATCCCGTTCCGACCTACATGGATTCCATAATGCTCCGCAGCCTGTCTTGTTGTGACGGACTGCTTCACAGCTTCAAATACATTCAAATCTATCCCTCCTTGAAAATAAGAAAAGCACCTGACATTCTCTGATTGAAAATGGCAAGTGCCTGTTAAAGTTCCATATCCTGTTGTCTGTGTTTCGTCTGTGCCGAGGCGGTTCTTTGTGGTTTTTTCTCGTCAGCCTTATCCTGCAAGACTTCTTTGAGGGACTGCTTCTTGGGCGGCTCTTTGCTTTCTTCTGTGCCGGGTGTGGCTTTCCGTACCCAGTAGCGGATGTCCCGCAGCTTCTTCAAATCCTCCTGTACCTCGATCAGCGGTACTTTCAGTTCTGCGATTTCGCTGAGAAGTGTTTCCTGCTCCTCTTGCAGCTCCTTTTGGGTACTATCCTTATCGTCCGGGTGTTTGGCAAGGTAGGCGGTGGCTTTCTCATACCGGGCAACCTCCGGGTGTTCCTGTTTGAATTTCTCCTTTGTTTTCTTGAAAAATATCTTCTGGTATTTCTCATAGACGGGCTTACATTCTTTGCAGTCTGTCCGGCTGGCAAGAATCCCGTCAATCACTTTGCTGCGGGCTTCCTTTGGCTTCATCTGATTGCGGTAATCTGCGGCTGATTTCCCGGAAGATTCCAGAAATGCTTCTAAGTCCTCCACAGTGGAAAGCCCCTTTTGCCGGAGATAGGACAGGGCTTCGCTGACTGCCTTTAAGTCCTGTGAAGTCCCCCGGTTCTGTCCAGCCCTTGTCCAGTCCTTCCGTTCTTCCTTTCGTATCTCCATATACTTCATCAGCAGATTGGGAAGAAGTGTTGCTTCCTCCGCCGCCTTTTGTGCAAGCAGCTCTTTCCGTTTTTCGCCCAGCTCGGTAATCCAGCCTTTGAGGTTTTGGATAAGCTGCCGGATGGACTTCATCAGATTGTTGGCAGCTCTGATTTCCCGGTTCAGGTTTCCGATATTCGTCTGGATACCCCGCTTTTCCATCTGCCGGACAGCAGCTCCCTCATGGATAGTGGGGACTATATCAAGCCCCTGTCTGGCATAGGAACGCAAGTCCACACGCTCCGGGCGGTCATTGGCTTCCAGATAGCGGTTCTGGATGACCTCCCATTCATGCCGCCAGATTTCACAATACTTCTGGTCGTTCCAGTCAACCGTATCCTCCTTGTGGCTTTTCCATCTTCCGGACGGAAGTTTGATCCGTTCCCCATTCTCGTCAAGGTCATAAACCTTGCGGCTCTTGGGAAGCCATTTCCCATGTTCGTCCATTGCCCTCATAGTGAGCAGGACATGGGCGTGGGGATTGTGTCCCGGCGGATGGGGGTCATGGATTGCAAAATCAGCAATCATGCCTTTGGAAACAAACTGCTGCTCACAAAACTCCCGTACAAGGACAGCGTACTGGTCAGGCGGTATCTCTCTGGGGATGGTAAGCACCCACCGCCTTGCAAGCTGGGAGTTCCATTGTTTCTCCACCGCTTCGGCGGCGTTCCATAGGGTATTGCGGTCTGCATATTTCTGTGGGGCATTTGCCGGAAGAAGGATTTCATTGTGGACGATACCACGCTTTTCCGGGTAGTGCTTCACTTCCTGGTCGTATTCACAGAACAGCTTTTCGCCGCTCTGGTAGGCAGCGGCGGCAACCGCAGACTGCTGTTGGCTTCGCTGTACAATAGAAATTTCGTTGTGTGGACATGGCATTTTGTGTCCCTCCTTTCTATGCTTGGTGGATGGGGTGGAGTTTTACCACCTCATTTTTGGCAGAAAAAAAGCAGGAGATCTTTTTTAGATTTCCTGCTCGGTGTGCCGCTTTGTAGGTGGCGGGTATTTAGTTGTGAAAGTTCGGGACAAGTTGACCCGATGTATAAGAAATAATAAACCAGAAGTTTACAAGCTAAATTTGTTACAACAAAAATGTAAATACTCTTTAACCGATATTTCTTTGCTATTCAAAATTCCAATAACAACAAATATAACTTCTGCAACTGTAAGATAGCAGTCTTTCAAATCAAAAATAAAAAGGGTAGGTATCTGCAAAAAATCTAAACTTCCACCCCAAAACACCTTATCAATCAAGCTACATAAACATCCCGATATGCCACAAATCATTATCATTTTTACCCAAAAACTTGTATGTGCTCTTTTTGCCTGATATAGCATATATCCTGATAAAAAGAGGAACAAAACAAACACATTCAATAAAATGGTAACAAACGGACTTGATAATAATTCGAAGAAATTGCCAGCATAAGATAAACGAGTATTTAGTTCTGGATTAAATCTTAAAACTTTGGCTATTATATCAAATTCGTATTTCATAAATACTTTTGAAATTACTATTTTAACCATCTGGTCAATTAGAACCAATAATGCCACAGGTATAATAAACGGCTTAAACTTTTCCATCAGTAATACTTCCTCTCAAATTATTATTTTATTATTTCTTCTTTTTCGATTTAGGGGTAGGCAATTCTTCATACATAGCATTAAACAATCCTGTCAAAAACTCTTTATTATCAACTTCATCTACCAACAACATTTCTTTTGCTCCCTCGTAAGGTAACTCATACGAAACCGTTGGCATATAACTTATTGCTGATTTTACTGGTTTGACAAGTAATCTATCATCATAGATACCGCCTACAATCTTACCACAATAATAAATGACAAATTCGCCCATCATAGCTCGATAGGTAATTTCATTCAAGTCAGATAACTGACCTAAAATAAATTCTAAATATTCTTTGCTGGATGCCATAACTTTACCTCAATTTCTAAATTTATTACTGACTTCATTATACTTTATTGCTTATCGAAAAGATAGCATATTTTATGAAACTTGTCGGCTGGGAACAGCTTGCAACGCAAGGTGTCCCCAGATGGCAAGTCCACAAAAGGGTAGCTGGCGGCAGCCAGCGCAGGGGAAGCGTAGCGTCCCCTGTTTGATTTGGAGCAGACCATGACTGCGGAAAATCACAGCCCTCCGGCGAGGAGCCTTCGGAGAACGCAATGCACCAACCTCTGGGTGGTGTATAATTGCGCCCTTAGTAAACTAAGGGGGTTCCGGCATCTCCCGTTCCAGCAGTTTTTTCAATAGTTCCTGCGTGTCCTGTCTGTGAAAAATGAGTTTCAACAACAGCATGACATCATCATCTGTCAGGCGTTCCGGCTCTTGCAGAAAACTTTCCAGCATACCGCCACGGGTACAGAGCCGGTGCGTCCGTTCCTTTCGGGTAAGCTGTTTCAACTGGTGCTGCAATGCCTTTTCATCATTGATGGCTTTCCGCAGTTTCTTTTCGCTTTTTTCCAACTCCCGATTGAGTTTTTCCAGCTTTGAGGTATCAGGCAAGGGCAGCGTCCTCCTTTCCCGGTATCAGCACATAAATCCGGTTTGGTTCTCCAATGCCCTGACGCACCCGCATGATAAGTCCGGCAGTTTCCAGTTCATTCAGAGAACGCTTGACCGTCATGGAGCTGCGGGACAGGACTGCGGCAATGGCTGTGACAGGGAAGCAGACAAAGAGGATTCCGTTCTCGTCCTCCTGCCCTTTGGAGAGCATAGCGTCCAGCATCCGGCAGTACATGACCTTTGCGGTGCTGCTGACTGGAAATCCTGTCAACGCTCTGGGAAAAGGCATACAGGGCGGCAATGGTGTGTCTATCGTCATAAATTCAAAATTCATTCTGTGTGTTCCTCCTTTTTCTTTGCTCGTTTGGATAAATAACAGGGGCAGTCAATCACAACCGCCCGGAAGCTCTGCTTGCACCCATGCTGGCATTTCCGGCATAATTCGTTGTAAGTGACACGCCCCCGGTCATTGAGGTAAAAGGAAAGCTCATACTTCCTCTTTTTGCTCATTCTCGGCATATTGCGCTTCCTCCCGTTTTAGTGTATGGTTTCGGGGCGATTTTCGGTAAAATTACAGCCATAGAGCCGCTTAAAATCTCCCGAAGTATCAGCGATAGGGTAGACTGTCCCCCTATCAGATTGTTGTGTTTCGGTATCATTTCGGTGTCAGTTCGCCAGTTCTCCCCGGTGTCGTTCCTCCCCTGAATCTCACAGCGGCGTATCGCTCCCTTTGGTACGCTCGTTTTGGTCAGGGTTCCTCCATATCCCTGCCAAAATTCATGGCGCTACATCGCCGGGGAAGCATATCCCACACAGGCTGGTCATTCGATTGGAATAATCCATCGATGAACTACCTGTATCATAGAACATTTTTGTGCCCTGTGCCGTATGTCCACAAAGTAGGAATTAAGGGTAAAAATCAGAAATTTCCACGATTACGGAAAGTGTGATATAATCCAGATAAGCGGCAGCAATGAAACCGTTGGAAAGGAGCGTGTGCCCATGAAAGGAGCAACAAGCATACAGGAACGCCTTTGGGAACTCCGCAAGGACAAAGGCTTAAATCTGGAAGAACTATCAAAACTAACGGGTATTTCTAAATCAGCCCTTGGCAGTTATGAAAAAGAAGATTTTAAGGAAATCAATCATGGCAACCTTATCACGCTGGCAGACTTCTATGGGGTTTCCGTCGATTATCTGCTGTGCCGGACAGAGAACAGGGAGCAGATCAACACGCCACTGACGGAGCTGCATTTGAACGATGAAATGGTTGCACTTCTGAAAAGCGGTCGGATCAACAACCGTCTGCTCTGCGAACTTGCCACCCATAAGGACTTTATCAAGTTTCTTGCGGACATTGAGATTTATGTGGATGGGATTGCCACCATGCAGATTCAAAACCTCAACACCCTTGTCGATACTGTCCGACATGAAATCATAGAACGGTATCGCCCTGGCGAAGATGACCCACATTTGAAAGTGCTGCAAGCCGCCCATATCAGTGATGATGAATATTTCAGCCACATGGTTCTGGATGACCTAAACCTGATTATCCGGGATATTCGGGAAACCCATAAAAAGGATAGTGAGAGTGCGCCCCAGACCACTGTTGCCAATGAACTGAAAGAAAATCTGGAAGCGGTCGAAAATTTCAAGGGCAGCCGTTTGGAAAAACTGGCAGTGCTTTACTGCAAGCAGCTCGGTATCAACTATAAAAATCTGTCAGATGAAGAATTTCGCTGGCTTATTCGGATTCTCCAAAAATCAAAGAAAACGGGAACGCCTATCAACCAGAGGAAAAAACGGTAAAGGAAAACCGCTGTTGCATGGTTTGTTGGATTCCATGTAGCAGCGGTTTGTGCTGTGGTTATTACTTCATTCGTTTTCTTAATATTCGGCGATAATTTGTTTCTCCCTTTGGTGCGTCCTGTATAATTTCCAACACACCATCTTCAAGCATTTTATCAATGCGATTGGAAATCCATACATCACTAATTCCAAGTTGATATTTTCCTAAAACATTACCTATGACAATAGCCATTTTGAATTGCTCTGGCTGTTCCGCAATTTCACGAAGAATGAAACTATCATATATATCTTCTGAAACGCTTTGCAATTTACCATTTAACATTGCACGCAAAGGTGCATTTTCATTTTGAAGTTGATTCCATTTCATAGCACAAGCTGAAAGAAATACAGGATTAGCTTTCTCTTGTAGAGTTATATAGTTTCCCCATTCGCCAGGAGAGACCTCGCCCCATGCTATTTTGGATGTCATAGTATTTTCTTTTCCATATTCCCATGTAGGTAACTTAACCAAATAAATTGTTGTCTGGCAGTTTAAGGGTTGAAGTTGTTTCATAAGCCAATACATACCACAAAGCTCATCTGGATTATAGCTATACCAAATGCGAATTTCTTCCCCAGCTACATATCGTTCAATCACTGAGGTCAATGTAGTTTTAATTTTCTGTATTTTTTCTTCAACCTGATAATCTAAATCCTCTACAAAGCAGACAGACAGCATTTTCTTGAAAACATTTTTCCGCTGTTCGCCAATTCCATTATCAGAAATATCTCCCACACTAAGAGCCATATCAAAACAATAAACATCACAGCTCTTGCCTCCCAATGGAATAGCATTCTCCCAAGCAATGCGTTCTTGTTCCTGTGCTTGAAGCTGTGCTTTTTTCATTTCATCTGAAGATGGAACACTCCCGTCTTCATGCCTCATAAATATTGAAACAGCACTTCCTCTATACTTTCCCTTGCCGTAAGTTTGGGCAATTTTCAAACTTCCACAGGCACTTTCACCAAATACAATTTCAATCATCTTATATACCTCCGATTTAATTGCTCCCGTTATGAATAAATCATCTCATGCAAAACAATTTCTTCTGCCCGGTTATGAATGTTATTGCAACGCTGCACCCATTCCATTTGGTGGGTACGCTTCAATTCCTCGGTTACGCCCTCGGCAGTTTTCATCTGCTCCATGATGGTGTCTAACCGTTCCTGTGCCTGTTCGTTCAGGTCTGCAAGATATGTCCACAATTCCCCGGTCAGTATCAATGTATTCAATCTGGCTGGGTGGACTTCCCTTAAATATTCCCGGTGCATCCGTCCGTACTTTCCGATAGGGCGGTGTTCCTCCGGCAGTTTCAAGTCCGGGATGTAATAATCTCCGACAAGGATATAATCAATTCTGTTTTCCGTTATTCTTGGTTTCAATTCGCTCATGTTCCTTACCTCCTGTGGAAGCAGGCTCGTCTGGTACTAACTCAATCACATCGGTAATCTCACAATTCAGCGTTTCGCAGATACGGGCTAATGTATCCATGCTGATGTGCTTTCCCTCTTTGCTCATATTGGCAATCATATTTGTTGTCATACCAGCGGCAAGCCTTAAATCCTCTTTTCTCATATCACGCTCTAACAGTGTGTGCCAGAGTGGCTTATAGCTGATGTGCATATTGTTTTCCTGCCTTTCTATCTATACCACCGGGGCGGCTGCCCCGGCAGGAACTTTTCTCTTATTATAGCACCAATCTTGTGAAATCACAATTTATTCTTGTAGCCTGCCGCTGATACCGTCTGGATTGTGCTTTTCCTTTCGTTTTTTGTTCCAACTAATTAGCCATGAACTGTTTTATCCCTTGTGACTTTGCACCCGGATTGTCCGTTCCATATCCTTCCAGCAGATTGATCACTCCCCAGGCTGCAAGTCCGGCTCCGATCGCACAAACCAATGTTTTTAAGGTCGTAATTGCCGTTGTAAAAAATGCCATAAGTGTACCTTTGGAAAACTTACATTTTCCAGTCCTTTCTTAGATTTTTTCCAGAAAGGGAAGAAAACACTATATAAACCCTGCCTTTTGTGCTACACTAAGCATAGGATTTTCTACTTGGAAAATCCCTCACACGTACAGTCGGTATATTCATTTTCGTCGATGGATACCGACTGTTCCTTTTTTCCAAATTATTCATGATTTCCTCCCATGATCCACTTCCCGACAATTTGTCGAGAAGTTACATCTGATACAATTCCACTTCATCCTCTGGTTTCAGTATCAGATTAGTACTCAGATATTTTTCAATATCAAAGGTATTCTTTTTGTCATAATCGGACAGATATTTGTAGTTTTTATGTTTGCAAATATCGTATTTATTTGAGAAAAATGGTCTGACACCTCTCACCTGCAGAATACATTTTCCCCCGTCCATGACTGCTATTTCATCTTGGCTCATCAACTCCTTTCCTGTTTTCTGGTAGTTCATTCCATAAGACCGCTGACTGCCTCTCGTATCCGATGTGTTATAAAGATCTATGGTTTCTTTTCCCAAAATCTCCGCTATTTCCTTTAATGTCGTTTTTTCCTTTCCACCCAGGAATAAGGTCGTATCACAGTTCCCTTCGATGGTATCGGCATTATCCTTATAAATTGCCTTAAGCTGAGACTTTGACTGCAAAATAATAGAAGCTGAGATTTCCCGGCTTCTAATCGTAGCAATCAGTTTTTCGAATTTAGGAATTTGTCCGATGTTCGCAAACTCGTCCAGGAGACACCGCACATGAATTGGAAGTCTGCCTCCATATACATCATCAGCTCTGTCACAGAGCAGATTAAAAAGCTGTGTGTACATAATAGAAACAATAAAATTAAAGGTATCATCGGTATCTGAAATAATAACAAACAATGCAGTTTTCCTGTCACCAACCAGATCCAGTTCCAGTTCGTCATAACTCATAAGCTCCCGCAGTTCCGCAATATCAAAGGGTGCGAGTCTTGCACCACAACTGATCAGAATAGATTTTGCTGTCTTACCTGCAGCCAGCTTGTATTTTTTGTACTGCCTTACCGCAAAATGGTTCGGGTCTTTCTGCTCCAGTTCATCAAACATCAGATCCACTGGATTCTTGAAATTCTCATCATCTTCCCTGGCTTCTGACGCATTGATCATTTCCAACAGAGTATTAAAATTTTTTTCTTCTTCCCTGCCTTCATACCAGATATAACCAATCAGGGCACAATAATAGAGTTTTTCCGCCTTTACCCAAAAATCCTCACCCGATTGCTGCCCTTCACCTTTGGTGTTAGCAATAATGGTTGTTACCAGTTTTAGAATATCTTTTTCACTGCGGATATATACAAATGGATTATAGTGCATGGATTTTTTGAAATTAATTGTATTCAAAACTTTGATTTTATACGGTTCGTATATAATTTTTCCCTCTTTGTCCCGCACGATTTTTCCATTCTCATCCGTCATCGGACTGCCTTTTGCCAGCATACTGCCAACCTCCAGAAGCACAGTTCCCTTCGGATCAGTAATCACATAAGAGCTGTGCATCTGCATAATGTTAGGCTTTACAAAAAATCTGGTTTTTCCAGAACCGGAACCGCCAATTACCAGAATGTTTTTATTCCTGGCGTATTTCGGATTCTTTGGTCTGCTTGACATAGTAAGACTCTCTGTTTCTGTGAGAATAATATTATTTTCAAATTCAGGATCAGCATATGGTCGTATATCTTTTTCTGTTCCCCATCTGGCAGAACCATACTCCACACCCAGTCGATATTTCCTGGCATTTTTCGTGCGGTAAATAATAATAAGCTTTACAACCACGCCGCCTGCGATTCCACACAACAAATCTATATGATTCAAACTTGGCCAGAGATTCTGAAACGCCAGTTCAAAATAAGTAATGGTATTCATAAATTTATCCCAGGAAGTTGCTCCGGTGTTTACCCTATACAGCCAGGCAATCTTATTGAAAAAATAAGCAAACATCAGATAGGGGAAATTAGCTAAAAACAGCTTTTTCTGATCTGCCCTCTTCAATTCACTTGCCTTGTCCGTAATCAGATTTTTCACATCCGCAAGCATTTTTCCTGGGATACTCTCTGAAGAAAAAAAAGCTTTTCCAGATATTTTTCTCTTTTTCGGAGAGCCTCTGATATGCTGAACTTTTCCTCTTTTCTTCTTATGCTGCTGTTTTTTCTCCGTCATAAACTCTGCCCTCTGTCTTTCTGCTGTTCTCTTGCTCGTTCTCTGTTCTTTCCTTTAGACACAGCATCCTTAAAGTGCATAAGTTTTTTCATAATAGATGGTTTATCCTTTTTATTCATCTGTACACCCAAATATTTCTTAAATGCCAGATTCATCATTTCTGTATCCTGCCCTTTAAAGAACACATAGTAAGTCGGTGGCTTGGTCGAACTGTCTTTTTTCAAGGCAAAATCTAAGCGGTATTTCTTCGCCACACGCTCAAAAGACTTGATATTTCCATCTGTGATTTCAATATTGGATAAACCAGAACCCTGGCTTTTCAATTCTTTGTATGACTGTTTTCCAACCTTGTAAGGATTCTTTCCCTTTTGCTTCTGTCCTGACAGATACTTCCGCAGCATATTTTTTAACACGTCGGCAGTCACTCTTGCAGTTTTAACCGACAATGCGATTGTTTTCTGTGTAACTTCTTCCTGCAATTTGCACGCCTCCTTTCGATTCTGATCAGCAAATTATGGTGGAACTAACAGATGGGGGAGATATATTTTCATTGGAATTTGGCTCCTTTCCACTTCCCGACAAATTGTCGAGAAGTATTCTTTTATTCATAAGAAAAAGCCATAGTGCTAACTATGACTTCTTCCCTGCATTATTCATCCTCTTCTAATTCAAACATTTCTTCGCTTTCTTGTATTTTCAGTTCCAAATATTCAAGGATTTCCGCTTTTACCATATCAATATCTCTTATAATTGCTTTATTCTGTGATAAATTTTCCTTATAAAATTCCAAGTATGTTATTCTTTGATTTTGCATTCTTACTTTTGTACATAAAGCTCTCTTTATTTTTTGTGGAATAAGATATTTTTCTATACTTTCCTCAAGATCAGACATTAAATCTGGTGAATACAAAATTAAATGATAGTTCTGCAACCAATAGGATTCTTGTGTACACGTTCTTAAATAATTTATTTCTTCTTCCTTAAACAAATGATCTTTTAAGTAATATGATATTAGTATTTGATTACATGATTTTGCTACTGCCCCACTGTATTCTTGCAATATTTCATTAAAACCAAATACAGAAATTGCATAGAAATAATATAATTGTTCCTCATTATAATTATTTCTTAAACATTCCTTATATCTTACCTTAAAGAATTGAGTTAATTTGTTTTTATCAAAATTCTGCATTTCTGCAAATCTGTCAGCAGCATATAACATTGATTCTGGCGAATATTTCAATAAAAAACACAGCTGATGATAATCATATTCTTTAACCTGGAATTTTCCTAATGGCAATTCTCGAAAATACTTTATTTTAAATAGATTATTAATAAATACCTTCTTCAATTTGTAATCATCTAATTTAGACATACGGTATACCATTTGATTAATAAAGCAAAGTTTATTATCCGTCTTTTCATTGCTAAAATGCGTATTGCAATGTGCAACTACTTTTTTCCAATATCTTGCAACAACATTATGGTTATTAAAAGTCTCATAGGTCCATATTTCTTTTTTATCACTTCTTTCCAAATCAAACTGCTCTAATACTTTATCAAAAATTGATATAATTCCATCGTTATCTTCTTTATTGCAGAAAAAGTAAAAATCATCTGAAAAATACGAAAAAATACAATCAATATTCTGCTCCATAAGCATATTTTCTATAGAGACACTTATTTTACTTAATATGCTCTCTGCAAAGTACAATGATATGTAATTTCCCATCAGTAAACCATTAGTTTCACCGCAATTCATATTTGAAAGATATCTTTCTCCATGTCCATTAAAATCTATATTATGTGTATATATTCTTCCGTAATATTCCTTGACATCTAATCTAATTAAATTATCATAAATACATAAATTAACTTGTTGTGCTAGATAAAATAAAATATAAAGAAACTTCAACAAAATGTGCT
>NZ_QTWS01000050.1 GCF_003461245.1 Blautia sp. AF19-10LB | reverse complement strand
CCCCTATACCATTTCAGATATAGAGATCTTTATGCGTCATACTAACTTAATGACATTGCCTCCTGAGCTACATTTCATTTTCTGAAAAACAGATTGCGATATAAATAGTGTACATTTTCGAGAGGAAACTGTAAAGTAGAAAATGAAAAAGGACTTTGTAATTAGAAAGTGTTACTGTTCAAGGGTATGCATAGTCCATTGTAAAAAGTGATGAAATTTATTTTTTTGTTTTGTGGATAACCAGTTCCAGTAGGAAAAATTATGTTTATAGTCTTTCCTGCTGTTTCTTTTTTGAAGAGTTATCCACCGGATTTTATTTTACACAGTACATTTTTTTTATAGCCTTACCATATAGTCCTTATTTTTCAAGATACAAAATACCTGCTTATCCACAGTCATATCGACGAAAGGACAATTCCTGGAAATTCGCTTTTTTCCCATGTTTCTGTTATACTTCTCTATAAGAAAGAGAGGGCTGCCTTATGGACATTGATTTAAAAGAAGAGATCAGAAAACAGGATGAGCTTCTTGCCGAATATCTCAGAGTGATTGAGATCCAGAAAGGACTAATCCAGGAACAGAAAAAAATGATCGAATATCTGGAAGATCATATCTCAAAGATCACAGATATCATAAGCGACATCTGACCCGAACACTTCTGGAGGAACATACATGCCGGATACTTATGATTACATTACACTTCTGTGCCGGCTGAAAGCAGCACAGACCAGAATTAAAGAGCTGGAATCTGGAGAAAGATATATCCATCTTCAGGAACTTCACCAAAAAGAATACATGGCTTATGAACGGAAGCTCCGGAGATTAACGCAGGATCTGGCAGCCGCCCATAGAGAAACGATCCGTGTCCGTAATTATTGGTTTCAGGTACTGGAAGATATGCAGAGGGAACTTGAACAGGCAAAAAGAAAGGCTGAGCAGGAACTGAAAAAAATGGAAAAGCGTGCACTGGATGCTGAAAAACAGCGGGATGATGCACTGGATAAAGCAAAAGAGATCCGTCTGCAGTATTATGAAACAGCTGCTGAACTGGAAGAAGAACGGGGGAAAAACCTGAAACTGCGTGCACAGATCAATCGTGACTATGAAAACTCCGCTATTCCTTCCTCTAAGTCGATCAAACGGAAAAAGATCGCAAACAGCAGGGAAAAAACAGGACGGAAACCGGGCGGTCAGCCGGGGCATCCCGGCCACCGCAGAAAAAAACAGGAACCCACACAGCCGGTTATCCTTCTTCCTGCACCGGAAAAAGTCCTGGAAGAAAGTGATTTCAAAAAGACCGGCAGAACGATCATAAAACAGATGATGGGCATCCAGGTGCTCCTGAATGTGGTGGAATATCATGCAGATATTTACTACAACACAAAGACAGGTGAACGGGTGCATGCTGCATTTCCAGACGGGGTTGTGGATGAAGTGAATTATGACGGAAGTATCCGGGCATTCCTGTTCCTTCTGAACAATGACTGCTGTGTTTCTATTGACAAGAGCAGGAAATTCCTGTCAGATCTGACAGGCGGGAAACTGAATATCTCCAAGGGGATGATAAGCAAACTCAGCAGGGAGTTTGCTTTAAAAACTGTGCCTGAACGCAGGGCCACATATGCAGATATGCTGCTTTCTCCCGTCATGCATACAGACTGTACAAATGCGAAAGAAAACGGAAAAAGCTGTCATGTATACGTCTGTGCAGTACCGGATGGAAAAGTCCTGTACTTTGCCCGTGAGAAAAAAGGGCATGAAGGGATAAAAGGGACGGTCACTGAGGATTATCAGGGGATCCTTGTGCACGATCACGATGTTACTTTTTATAATTATGGAGCAGATCACCAGGAATGTCTTGCCCATGTGCTGCGATACCTGAAAGACAGCATAGAGAATGAGCCGGACCGTATCTGGAACAAAGAAATGCGTTCACTGCTACAGGAAATGATCCATTTCCGAAATGGAATCCAGCTGCCCCATAAGCCGGATCCAAAGACGATCTCCGGATTTGAAAAAAGATACCAGGCAGTACTGGAAACAGCCAGAAGAGAATACGGGGACATTCCGGCAAATGATTATTACAGAGACGGGTACAATCTATTCCTGAGAATGGAGAAATACATGCGGAACCATCTGCTGTTCCTGCATGATCTCCGGGTACCTGCCACGAATAACGAAGCCGAAAGGCTTTTGCGGAATTATAAGCGGAAACAGGCGCAGGCCGTGACATTCAGAAGTTTCGAAAGCATCGATTACCTCTGTCAATGCATGAGCATGCTTGTTTTGATGCGCCGGGAAGAACCGGCAAATATATTTGACAGAGTGTCCAGGATATTTGGATAAAGAAGACCGATGGCTCTAACTATTACCAGTTTACACCATCGGTCTTCTTAAGTCCAGCTAACCCTTGAACAGTAACGAACGAGAGAAAGAAAATTAAAAAAGTACAAACTTTTAGTTGTGGCCCTTCTCCTTTTCTGATATAATAAGTCCGGATTTTAAGCTTCTGCCGTGATAAAATGTGAAACTGTCGCGAATGAGGCTAAAAGGAGGAATTACAAATGAAAGAAAAGAAAAAACGGGCCAAACGTCTGCCCACCTTTGCGGAATCGATCACACCGATCATCGCAATGCTTCTGATCCTTACCATTGGAAAGGGCGTGTTCGGCTACAGCACGGAGCCGCTCCTGATCATGGTAGCAGCAATCGCGGCATTTATCGCGTTCCGTGTGGGTGTTACCTGGGATGAGATGATGGATGAGATCTGTACCAAGATTGCAAAAGGTATGCCGGCAATTCTGATTCTGGTATGCGTTGGCGCTATGGTTGGTACCTGGATGGCAGCTGGTACCATTCCGATGATGATTTACTATGGTGTTCAGATTGTAAACCCGAAATTCATGCTGGTTACAGCATTTCTGATCGAGGCTGTTGTATCGGTTGTTACCGGTACTTCCTGGGGTTCTGTCGCAACCATGGGTGTTGCCCTGATGGGAATTGCAAGTGCTCTGGGTGTGTCTCTTCCGGCTACCGCAGGTGCATGTATCGCAGGTTCCTACTTCGGTGATAAGATGTCTCCGCTGTCTGATACCACGAACCTGGCTCCGATCGCGGCAGGCAGCACACTGTATGAGCATATCGGACATATGTTTTACACCACCGTTCCGGCAACCATCGTTTCTCTGGTGGTATATGCCATTGTTGGTATGAACGCAGATGTAAGTGCAGATATCACCTCTGATACTGTTACTACCTTATTGAGCCAGCTTTCTTCCATGTACAGCTGGAACCTACTGCTCATCATTCCGGTGCTAATCGTGCTGGGAGGTTCCCTGTTTCAGAAGCCAACCATTCCGGTTATGCTTCTTTCCACCTTTGTAGCTGGCATAGAGGGTGTTTTCATTCAGCATGTAGCAATGGGTGATGTGTTAAAGGCAACGGTAAACGGCTTTAGTGTATCTATGATCCATCGCGCAGGCTTCGACACCGAGACTTGTTCCGAGGCGGTTACCAAGCTGTTAAACCGTGGTGGTATGAACGGCATTATGAGTACCACACTTCTGGTATTCTGTGCATTCTGTTTTGCAGGCATCATGAGCCGGGCCGGCTGTCTGGATGTTGTACTTCAGAAGATTTTAAGCGTGGCAAAGAGTACCGGCGCACTGATTACCGCAACGGTGGCAGCCTGCATTACCATGGCACTGACTACCGGTAACTCTTATCTTTCCATTTTGATTCCTGGAGAGATGTTCCGTGACGCTTATAAAGAGCGCGGACTTGCGGCAAAGAACCTGTCCAGAACCCTTGAGGATGCCGGTACTGTAGTGGTGCCGCTGATTCCGTGGTCCGCAGCAGGTGCCTATATGGCATCTACCCTTGGTGTAGAGACCCTGGATTACCTTCCGTGGGCAATCCTGTGCTACACTGGCTGGATCTTTGCAATCATCTGGGGCTTTACCGGATTCGGTATCGCAAAGCTTGCTGATGAGAAGAAAAAGGAGAACTAAATACGAAAGTCTTGTTCCACCGGGATTCCTGATTCCGGTGGAATTTTTGAAGAATAAAGAAAAGGCAGGAGAATAGACATTATGATCAAGTTACTGAAAAACGCGAATGTTTACGCACCAGAGAAATTGGGAAAAAAAGATATCCTCATTGAGGGAGAGAAAATCCTTCTGATGCAGGATTCTATCGAAGGCTATGAGGGACTCCCGGGAGTGGAGACTTATGACCTGGAGGGAAAAATCGTTGTTCCGGCTTACATTGACATGCATGTGCATATCACCGGAGGCGGTGGAGAGCAGGGACCGGCATCCCGTGTACCGGAGTCTCAGCTCAGCGAATTTTTAAAAAACGGTATTACCACCGTGGTTGGCCTTCTGGGTACAGATGGCGTAACCCGCAGTGTAGAGAATCTGGTAGCAAAGGCCCGTGCCCTGACCGAGGAAGGCATGACCGTGTATACACTGACCAGCTCCTACGGTTACCCGCCGACCACCCTGACCGGAAGCGTAGAGCGCGATATCATCCTGGTTCCGCCTATGATCGGTGTGAAGGTAGCTGTATCTGACCACAGAAGCTCCAATCCGGGCGGGGAAGAGCTGATCGCCCTGGCTACCGCAGCCCGCAGAGCCGGTCTGCTCAGCAACACACCGGGGCTGGTGACTATGCATATGGGTGACGGAGAGGGAAGACTGGATCCGGTATTCTATGTTCTGGATCATTCCGATGTTCCGGCCAAGAACCTGCTACCGACCCATATTTTACGTAATCCGGGCCTGATTGATGCCGGTGCGGATCTGGTACGCCGCGGCGGTTACATTGACTGCACCGCCGGTGCCGATGATGTAGAAGTAGAATCTGATGCCATGAAGCTTTACGAGCTCTTACACCGCGAAGGCGTGAAACTGGATCATGTCACCATATCCAGTGACGCATTCGGAAGCCAGCCACGCTTCAACGAGGAGGGCGAGTGCATCGGCCTGACATACGCATCTCCGAAGTATCTGCACCGCACCATTCAGATCCTGGTAAGAGAGGGTATGCCGCTGGAGGCTGCCTTACAGCTTCTGACCAGCACTCCGGCAGTGCTCCTTGGTCAGGAAGGAGTCAAGGGCTGTGTAGCAGAGGGCGCAGACGCAGATCTTCTGGTACTGGATGAAAATCTCGACATCAACAGCCTGTTTGCCCGTGGCCAGGTGGCTGTGTGGGAGCAGGAAGTGAAGATGAAAGGCAGATTTGAGCAGTAATGTTTTTATGATATGAATTGAAAGAAGCGAAGACCATCATGGTTGATAGGTTTTCGCTTCTTTTTATTTATTCTGATATAATTAAATTGACGATGATACGATTAAAAGATATAATGAAATACAGATGAAAACCAGAATCATAGAAGATGGGTAAAAAAATATGAGAGAATATGATTATCGTCAAAAATGGACAAAACTGTTGACCCCGGAAAGAACAACGCCTGTATCTTGTTAGGCTAAGATACAGGCGTTATTTAACGCTTATTCAATAACTACAATCTCAGATTCACTGATAAATATATTCCCAAACCTTCCGTTCCTGATACATTTTCCAATACACTTCTGCTATTTTTTCCGGTGCATAGTGAGTTTCCGGGACGACATTACCCATGATAGTTACAATTCCAACAAAAATTCCTTTTTCTTTTAATTCCTGATGCAATGTGCAGGCAAGACTTCTAAGTGCAGCTTTATCTATGGATACGCAGGAATATTCTGCCATTGGATGTATGGAGAAGCCACCGCCGGTAAAAAGAATTGTACCGATACCCTGTGCGATTTGAGAGGGTAGTACCTCTTTTACACATCGAAATGCCCCAAGAACATCCGTATTGTAATGTTCAAGCAAATCTTTATCAGTCCATGATGTTGGCAGTCCTGGTTCTCTTATTGTTACATTACATACCAGAACATCAATATAGTTTATTTCACTGAATATATCAGCAAATGCCTTTCTTACAGATTCTGTCTCTGAAATATCAGCAACAATGCCAAAGCAATCTATTCCCTTATCCCGAAACTGTTCTTCATATTCTGTAAGGTGTTTTCTGTTTCTTGCAAGTAGAAATACTTGAAAACCATGTTTGCCAAACACTTCTGCGATATGATTTCCCATTCCCGATCCTGCTCCTGCAATTACAATATTCTTTTTTCGCATTTCAATGGACTCCTTTACAGCAGTTTAATTGCAGCAGCTCCTAAGATCATAATCAGGACACCCAGTATTTTCTGGGCGTTAATTGGCTTTTTCGGAGATTCAAACATCCCAAAATGATCGACCAGAATACCTCCTGTTGTAGAACCAATCAAAAGAATGATGACTGTCATTCCAGTTCCTACAATTCTTGATAAATAGACATTTGCAAGAATATATAATCCGCCAAGGATTCCACCGATCCACATCCACCAGGGATTTTTAGCCGATTCATTTTTGAATGATTCTGATTTCCCATTTTTAAAATGCAGAACAATACATATAATTGCCAGAAAGATAATTCCAACAGTAAACGAAATAGCAGATGCTTTTATCGGAGAACCTACTACTTTGCCAAGATAACCGTTTACCGCAATCTGAGTGGCACTTAACATTCCTGCAAAAATGCCAAATGCTCTCCATATCCACAAAGTGGTACTTTCTGATTTTTGCAGCTTCTCACTGGCAGTTTTATTTTCTTTTGCCATTGAAACCAAAACTACGCCCAAAATTACCATTACCGCACCAGCAATGCGGAATACAGACAGCGGTGTTTTCTGTGAATAAAACAATCCAAAATTGTCGATGATCAAGCCCATTAAAATCTGACCGAGAACCGGAAGTACAACTGTCTGTACTCCACCTAATTTTGAAAATAATAAGATATTTCCTGTCAGAAAGACCAGACCACAGATACCGCCAATCCAAATCCATGCAGGCTCATTCAACAACTGTGCCAAAGGTATGTGTAACCCCTGTCCGGTAATCAATAATAATGCGGATAGAAACAATAACGCAACCACAAATGATACTAAGGATGCGTTATATGGTGAACCCACTTTTTTTCTTAATCTTGTATTTACACTTGTTTGTATAGGCAGACCAACACCTGCCAGAAATCCTAAAATAATTGACATATTCTTCATTCCTTTCTATATCTCTTGTTCACGTTTTTATTGTATGTTATACTTGTTCATAACTCAAATACCGTTATTGAAATGTGGAGATAACTATATGATTATGTTAAATCACAATCTTCGTATCTTTATCCGGGTTGCCGAAAAGGGAAGCATCACTGAAACTGCCAATGAACTTTATATCTCCCAGCCTGCAGTCAGCAAGGCGATCAAGATATTGGAAGATGAACTAAATTTGAAATTATTTCACCGGGATAAAAGAAAAGGTCTTATCCTTACTGATATAGGGCATGAGATTCTTATTTTAGCCCGTCAAATGGAAAAAACTGAAAACCGGATGTATCAGGCAGCTTTCCGTTCTAACAATTTTATTGGCGGTAAGGTAAGAATAGCATCTATGCCAATTCTCACCTCTGTAATATTGTCTGAAGTTTTTTATCGCTTTCATAAGTTATATCCTTATGTGTCGATTGAACTGATCGAGGGAAGTTCTATGGATATCCGTAAGGCAATCGAAGAACATCAGGTTGATCTCGGTATCTTTTCGGCACCATTTGATACGTTAGATTATCAGCTTCTTTTCACAGACCGTATGATTGCTGTTGGAACTTCTGAGATGCTTACAGATCCCGTCTTGGATCTGAATATCGAACCAGAACGTTTCATTTTCTGTCAGGCAGGACACGAAACTGCAATGGAACTTCTCAAAGCAAAAAATGTAAAAATATCACAAAGCTTTATTGTCTAACAGGCGGAATCGGTCATTCATCTCGCAGAAAAAGGAAATGGCATCGGTATCATCTCAGAGTTTACAGTAAACAATACCCCAAATAAACTAAGCCGTTGTGCGATTGAACCGACAATAGAGATTCCTATCGGGCTTGCTGCGAATGATCTGCACGATCTGACTCCGGTTGCTCTGGAACTAAAACGTATGATTGCGAATTATGTAAGTGAAATCATTCCATCTGTATAACCTGTTACTCACAATTTTTTATAAATACATAGCGATAAAAAGCGGGATATATGATAACCATAACCGGCTATTATCATATATCCCTTTATTGTGTCTTTTAAAATTTTTCCATGTGAATATTTCCAAACTTTAGATCTTTTTCTGTATAAGGAGCCTTTTTTTCTCCTTTTTCTCCAAGTGCTACTAAGTTTAATACTGTATATCCATCTGGAATATTCAACAACTGCCTTATTTCCTCATCAGAAGACTTCAATTTTCCTTTTCGGTTACGGATATGTACCCAGCAGGCTCCAAGATCATATTGCTCAATCGCAAGAAGCAGATATGCCGATGCGATAGCACCATCTTCAATCCAAAACTCACTGGCTCTTTTATCTGACGTTTTTACGATGGCTACAATAACAGTATCTGCACCATTTACCTGAGAACCGCCAAAGTTCTTACATGCACCAACTTTTCGTATCATTTCAGCTTCACGAACAACTACAAATTCCACTGCATGATGTCCAAATGAAGTCGGGGCAGTTAATGCTACTTTCATAATTTCCGCAATCACATCATCGTCAATCCGTTTATTTCCATACTGTCTGATAGAACGTCGTTTTCTTGCGAGTTCAAATAACTGATTTTCCATTATACTTCTACCTGAACTGCAATAAACCCATTGACATCGAAATACTCACCGGCTTCGTTTCCAAGCTGTGTATGGTATTCATTTGCAAGTAGTGCATTCCATGCATCCATGTCCTTTAAATCAATCATCATTACCACAGCATTGTCCATTCCATAAAGTCCCAATGATTTTCCAACCGTAATGCTTTCAATTCCCGGTACATGCTCTTTTAATGCGAGCTGAGCCTTGATTCTCTGCTGTACTTTTTCTTCTGATACGCCTTCCTTTAATGGTGCAATAAAAATCTGTCTTATCATGATATTTTCCTCTCTTTCTTTACTTTACATGAATAATGTAATCTTTTTTTCTTGGTAATGGTTTTGGTAATCCCCATTGCTTTAATAAATTTTTTCCATCTTCAGTTTCAAACATTTCTCTGCAAAAATGAATCCAGCAGCTTCCTACGCCTACGGCATAAGCAGCATTCATAATATTACCAGCCACAAGACAGCCGTCTTCTACAGGTGCTATTGTTTCAGGATTGGACAATACAAGGATAATTGTTGGTGCCCCATAATAAGGATGTTCCTGTCCCTTTCTGAATTTTGCATTAATGGTGTCAATTTTCATTACCGTATCTGCATTTTGGACAGCTACAATTACTGGCTGTTGTTTTCCGTTTGCCGTTGGTGCATAAGTTCCTGCTTCCAAAATCTGGTTTAGGATTTCTGTTTCAATCTGTTTTGTCTGAAATTTTCTCACACTTCTTCTGTGCTTCAACATTTCTAAACCTTCTGTGTTCATAATCCTGTTTCCTAAAAATTTGTTTTTATATACTCTGTCCCATCTGTGTTGCATCATCTAAGAGCTTTCTTTGGCTTTTGACTGCACCAGGAGAAAGTATTCCCGTCCCATATATGACACCTGCCAGCTTTGTTCCCGGAAAACATGTCATCCAGCCTTCAATATCCTTTATCACACCGTCCATTGCTGATTTTGAACTGCTTTCACTGGCTGACAATATGTAAATGTCTTTAAAATTATATTGTTGCCCATATAAAGGAACTGTCCTATCTAAAAAAACTTTAAGTTGTCCCGAAACACTGTAAAAATAAACAGGTGTTGCAAAAACAATGACATCACACTGTCGGATGCTTTCCAACAATATATTCATAATATCTGTCTGCCAGCATATACCGGTCTTAGTACATGATCTTGAACTCGAAGTTCCATAACATCCCTGACAGTATTTAATATTCTCTTTTGACAAATTTACATCTATAATTTCATTCCTGGTTTGTTTTGCTCCTGCAATAAAAGCATCTGCCAAAAGATTTGTATTTCCATTTTGGTGTGGACTGCTTCTGATCATTGCTATTTTTTTCATTTCATTCATTCCTTTCGTTTTGGATTATAATATGTGGGAACATATAACTCAAATACATATCCGGGAATGAACAGATAACTTTCTGGTTATATTATGTGCCAATTCTAAAGAAAATTATAGTTGATACTGCCAGTTTTTTATTTTTCATCATATTGTCAATGAGATAAGCAGAGGCTGATACAATGGATTATCAGCTTTATACTGGGACATTTGAATTAGAATAAATGTATGGATGTGAAAACAGACGTGAACATATTGGGGGGGGATAAGTTCACGTCTGTCTTGAGAAGAAATATTATTCTTTTTTCCACTGCTTCTTAGGCTCAAACTTACCACAATCATCGCAGGTATAAGGCCAGTTGATTTTCCACTCAAAATATTCATCTCTGGTGATTTTGCCGGATTTCAGTTCATCCATCCGAACCACCCATTCTTTCAGAAAACCATTCAAAACTCCATAATCAAACCACATGCAGACAGGAGCATGAGCAGGCCAGTTATCATTATCATGGTAGTAGACGGAAGTGTCAGCTACTTCATTACATTTTTCTCCGGGAAATTTCTTGGGAAGAAACAGATGTAATGCAGACGGATTAAATTCATCCAGCCAGAAAAGCAGTTCCATCATTTCAGGAGCATCCCGTCCAGCAGTATCGTAGAGTGTATACGGGTTGACATCAAGTGCCTTTGCCATTTTATCGACCAGATCTTTTTTCGGGACACGAACGCCTTTTTCATATTGTACAATTCTATGCTGATCGGTCAGTCCGATCTTCTCTGACAATTCTTTTTGTGTCATTTTCCGGAATGTCCGGATTTTTTTTAATTTCATATTAAAATTCATAAAGCCACCTCTGCATTAGTCCTGATAAATTCTATTGAATATAGGGAAAACAAGGAATGAATAATGATTTGTCCATATTATAACATAAATTAACAGAAAATCAATGAAAAAGAGTACAAAAAAGCACCTAAAATATGTACGGTGGTATTGACATTGACAGTAAGGAAGAATATAATGGCATTAAATCAAATAGGTACAAAAATGTATACCTACAAAATGTGCAACTTTTGATTATTGAACCTTGCTACGAAAATAAAAATCGCAGCCAAGACTTGAACCTTGACAACAAATGTTTTCAACAATTATGAAAGCATCACTATAAAGCAGTCATAATAATGGCTGCCAGCAGTGAAATATGATTTGTACAAAAGATGGATTATACTTGAGCTTCAACCGTATAGCCATGTTTTTCTAATTCTCGTATATAACGGGAAAGTTGTTTTTGCTCACAGTTTTTGCGCCTGACTTCAAAACAGTTTTCATCAAAATTAGTGCCTTGTTTTAGCATTGTATAAATGATAACAAGTAATTTACGAGCAAGAGCGACAATGGCTTTTCGGGCTCCTTTTTTCTGCTTGATTCTCCAATACCAGGCTGAAAGATATGTGTTTCGTTTGCCGGCAATTACCCAGGCAATCTCACAAAGCATACTTTTTATATAAGGATTGCCTTTTGTGATAGAGGTACTTTTTCTTTTTCCAGCACTCTCGTTATTGCCGGGACACAGACCGGCCCATGAACAGATGTGTTCTGCAGTTTTAAATGGTTTCATATCTGTACCGATTTCGGCAATGATTGCACAGGGAGCAGTTGTACTTATTCCATAGATAGTATTTAACTGTTCAATTTGTAAAGCGAATGGAAGCATATCTTCCTGAAGATGAGTTTCAATTTCAATAAGATGCTCTTTCATGGAATCATAATGACACATGAGGATTTTTAAGAAAGATTTTTGATGTTCTGAAAGAGTCCCATTTACAGACATGAGGATTTCATCAATGCGTTTTCTGGTTTTTGTTTTGAGATAAGAATCCAAAGATATTTTATCAATCCGTCCATGTTCCATCAAATGTAGAATAATGTTTCTGCCGGAAGCACCAAAAATATCAGAAATAAAAGAAGACAGACGAAAACCGGAACTCTGCAGGAATTTTTCAACCCTGTTTTTCTGGGAAGTAATATCGCGGATAATACTCTTGCGATAACGGTTTAAATCACGAAATTCACGAATCCTTTTTTCTGGAATAAAACTTGCATTAAGGAGTCCTGCACGTAGTAATGTAGAAATCCATTCAGAATCACGCATATCAGTTTTTTTGCCAGGAACGTTCTTCATATGGCGGGCATTAACAACTAATAAAGTGATATCTCCAGAGAAAGCATCTTCTAATATTTCGTAAATTGGAATCCAATAAATGCCAGTGCTTTCCATTGCAACATGATGGCAATTCTCTGAAATGATCCAGTCTCGTAAAGCAAGCATATCAGGAATTAAAGTGGTAAATTCACGAATTTCAGAGTGAGTAGGTTTACCTAATGGACCAGTTAGGATACATGCAACAATTTTTTCTTTGTGGATATCCAAACCACAGGAAATTTCTAAAAGATCTTTCATACAGACAGCCTCCTTTATAATAGAATTGACAGGAGATTTGCCCGAGATAATATGGACTTTGCTACTCGTGCTATCTGTAAAAGATGCGACAATATGCTGTACTCAAGGGCAAAACATTTACGTTGAAAAACGGGGTGAAAATCCTCCAAGGTACAATCAAACTTAATCCTGTCAATAACTATTGTAAAACAAGGCAGGAAGTAAAAAAAGTAGTGGAGATCAATCCCCTATTTTCATTATAGGCTGTGATAAGCTTTCATGATTCGTTGAAAATTGAATGAGCTGTATAGGTGCCCTTAGAGGATTAAAGGACAACACAGAATTCCACCGCTGTACCAGAGAGTAGCATGTGGAAGTCGAAGATACTCCGGCAACGGCTGGCAGGCTCGAGAAGGAGCTGGCAGCATTCAGAAAAATTCTGATAGAGGTCAAATGTAACGTTGACACCGCCTGTACGAATGGAAGGCAACACGCCGAACAGAAGAAAATTCATCATTAGACAACATCGAAAACGACAGAAGAAGGTACTGACAACGGGCATGAAACCGATGTCTGGGAGGTGATGCAGAAGAATACGGAGGAAAGGAGGTATGTGCATCATGAGAAAGACAACAGAGTATAACACAGAAAATCGTCTGACTGTGGATATTGAAGGTTTAATGGCAATGCTATCCTGCGGTGCAGTCACAGCAAGAAAAATCGCAGACTGTGCAGAAGCAAAGATCATTGTTGGCAGACGTGTTCTCTATAACGTGGATAAGATAAAAAAATATCTTGATGCAATGGCAGTGTAATGGACGAGAACAGGAGAAAACAACGAATTTCCTTCGGAATGAGAGTGCAAAGAAAAATTGGTGTTTTTCAAGAATTTACCCTTGGAAATCCTAAAATATTATGTTAATCTGTGAGCAGATATCAGACAGATTATGACTGATACGAACAGGACAAAAATCATTCCGAATAACAAACAACGAATGTGAAAGGAATGATTAGTATGGCAAGAAAAGACAATAAAGGCAGAAATTTAAAAACTGGAGAAAGTCAGCGTCCAGACGGACGTTATATGTATCGTTACAAAGATGAGCTTACCGGAAAGCGTGTTACAATCTATGACATGGATCTGGCAAGTCTGCGTGAGCAGGAAAAGAAAATCAATAAAGATATTGACGATCAGCTTATTACGGACACATCTGTAAAGAAATTGACGGTAAATGGATTATTTGAGCGATATATGGCGACAAAGAATATCCGGGAAAAAACGAAAAAGGACTACTGGCGAACATGGAATTATCGGATAAAGAATACTCTTGGAAACATCCGTGTAGTTGATTTTAAGACATCTCATGTACGGACATTTTTTTCAGGACTTTCGGATGAGGGTTTGGCACACAGCACGATTAAAAGTATGTATGCTTTATTAAACCCAGCATTTAATATGACTGTGGAGGATGGGATTATCCGTAAAAATCCGGTAACAGGAACTCTTGGCGATTATGGTGCTGCTGCAAAGGAGAAAGAGGCATTAACGCTGGAACAACAAGAGAAGCTTCTGAAATTTGTGGAGAACAGTAAGGTGTATAAGCCGCATTTGCCAATGATGCAGATTATGTTTGGAGCCTGCCTGAGAATAAGTGAAACAATCGGATTGACCTGGTCAGATGTGGATATGAAAAACCGGGAAATTCATGTGAATGGACAGCTTGTTTATTATGAGGGAGAAGAAGGTTATTGTTTCCATGATTCGGAGACAAAAACGGATGCTGGAATCAGAACAATTCCTATGACTCAGACCGTATATGATGCGTTTCGTAAGCAGAAGGAATTAAATTTGATGTTGGGATTGCAGAGTAATGTAGAGATTGGTAAACGCAGTGGTTTTATTTTTAACACAAAACATGGGCGTCCGATTATGCCAGCAGGTGTGAATAGTTTTCTGAAGAATATCGTTAATGCCTATAATAAGAGAGAAACAATATTGGCGGAAAATGAGAACAGGGAGCCAGAACTGATGCCTCATATATCTGCACACATTCTTCGTCACACAGGATGTACCAGATTGGGTGAGAATAATGTCAATCCCAAAGTTATGCAGTATGTGATGGGGTGCTGGATGTCCAGTGGACATTCGTTTAGCACCGACCGTAGCGGAGCGAAGAACATTCTGATGCGAAGATCACTATGAATATCTACAATCATATCGCTGAAATGGCTCATGTAGAAAATGAGATGTCAAAAATGAATCTGCCGGAAACTGTACCTGCTGTGGTGTAAATGTAAGTCGATGGTGTAATTTGGTGTAAATAAAGTGAGTGTTACACCAAAATCAAATGAAATGGTGTAAAAATGGTGTAAAATCAAGAAAATCGAGTGCGAAAGCAAGTGAAAAACCTCTGTGAAGCCCATAAAATCAAGGCTTCACAAATTCTTCACAAAAAATTAGCACTCACCTCTTGACAGTGCTAATAATAGGTGCTATAGTACAGATAGAACAAAGGAAGAGGGACAAAGAGATAAGAAGATTGAAAGAAAATCTCTTAGATATCCTCCATACCAGCCGGGTTCAGTACTTAACAAGTTAGTTGATATAGATTATAAAGAAAAGGGAGAGATGACTTATGTTAATGCCTAGTATTTTTGGAGAAAACTTATTTGATGATTTCTTTACACCGTTCTATTACGATGATAAAGATGAGAAGAAAGCAGAGAAGAAGCTGTACGGACACAGAGCACAGAATCTTCTGAAGACCGATATTAAAGAAACCAAGGAAGGTTATGAACTTGTAATTGATGTTCCTGGATTCAAGAAAGATGAAGTTAAGGTAGCACTGAAAGATGGTTATCTGACAGTCAGTGCAGCTAAAGGCCTTGATGAGGAAGAGGATGACAAGAAGACAGGACGTTACATCAGACGTGAACGTTACGCAGGAGCCTGCGAGAGAAGCTTTTATGTAGGTGAAGATGTTACACAGGAAGACATCAAAGGTGAATACAAACACGGTATCCTGAAACTGTTTGTTCCGAAGAAAGAAGCAAAACCGGTTTCCAATGATCCGAAATATATTACCATTGAATAATCAGTAATTGATTTGATCAGATTCCCGTCAGACAATATCTGACCGCTAAAAAGCTCGTGGTGCTGCCCGGAGACTTCGGGCAGTACCCTTAAATATAGATTTGCAGGCAACAGTCGAAAGACTTGTATATAGATTTTTTATCATAAAAGGAGAGATGACTTATGTTAATGCCTAGTATTTTTGGAGAAAACTTATTTGATGATGATTGGATGAACTTCCCGTTTAACGATGAGTTTTGGGGCAAGAAGAATCCGCTTTATGGTAAACATGCACAGAACATGATGAAAACAGATATCCGTGAAACAGACGGCAGCTATGAACTGGATGTCGATCTTCCGGGATTTAAGAAAGATGAGATTAAGGTTCAGCTGAAAGATGGTTATCTGACACTGGCAGCAGCCAAGGGTCTTGACAAAGATGAGAAAGATAAAGAAGGCAATTACATCAGACGTGAACGTTATGCAGGAACCTTAAGCAGAAGCTTCTATGTTGGTGATGCAGTCAGCGAGGAAGATATCCACGCGAAATATGAAGACGGTATTCTGAAACTTTCCGTTCCGAAGAAAGCACCGAAAGCCGTTGAGAAAAATGGTTACATCGCAATCGAAGGTTAAACCTCCATTGCTTATTCTCCCCCCATATATACATGGCCGGGATCCGAAAGGATCCCGGTTTTTTGTTTTAAAAAGTGAAATGAGGTTTTGGCAGGATTGTTGTATTATATGGCGGTTTCATGTATTGGAAAAAATACATAAAAATGTTAAAGTAACACCATCAGGAAGCACTCCTAAGGAAAAATAAAAAACAGGAAAATAAACCACATATAAGCAGGAGGGGAAAAATGTCAACACCTTATTTAACATAATATATAACAAGAATTCTCCTACCTCTGCAGGTAGTGAGATGAATTGTAGATCTGAGCATAAATGCTCAAAAGAATTTTATAAATAAAAAAGGAAACACTTGTTCCTGTAGCCGACTTGTATTATAATGAAAAAGAACATATTGTTCAGGAATAGCAATTGAAATCATTTGTAAACAGGTAGGAATAAGGTGAGGAAAATAAATCGGGCAGTA
>NZ_QTWS01000005.1 GCF_003461245.1 Blautia sp. AF19-10LB | reverse complement strand
CTGTGAACATCAGGCACACAGAAACAGAATGCGGATATCGAGGATCTGTGCATGGAATACCAGCAGGCTTGCGTATGATGGAACCGGAACAGTTATCCGTGATCCGGGAAACCACAGCCTGTGTGTATTCCAGACAGGAAAACGATATAATTGTGACTTATCAGCATCGTACAATATTGGAGCAAGATACTTTATCAGAGAACTTTTAAAACCCCTTCCGGTAACGGAAAGGTCTTTGCTGGAGGCAAAAGTCCCTGCAGTAAAGCGTAGAACCTCATGTGTTTATGCAGATCTGAGAAAACTCAGTTCAGAAATGAACTTAAGAGCAGCATAAATGCAGGCAGATATACAGCGGACTACCTGTTATGTGGGAACCTGCCGTATCCGGCATGGAAAATGCACGTAATTGTGCACCTAAGTTACAGGCGTATCTGCCGATATTTAGTCTGACGCCTAAAGCGTCTGGAAGCACGTGACTTCAGTCATGTGAGGATAGAGTTTTTAATTCACGGCGAGGCTATATAATTAACAGTAAATGAGTAGCCCTAATAAAACAGCATAATGACTGAAAAAAGAGGAGAAAGCATGAATCTTTTTGAATTATATAAAATAATAAATGAAAATCTTCAGCAGAAATCCAACCTTCTGGCGACGGTGCTGGAGGGAGAGGCAGCCGGAACCAGGTATTTTTGGGCAGATGGGGAACTTCTGGGATATACAGGCACCGGCGAGGTGAACGAAGAACTCAAAACACAGATCACAGAGACACCGCAGATCGGCATTTATGAAATAGAAGGGCAGAAATTTTTCATAGAGCATCTCAAACGTCAGGCGCATCTTGTGATCTGTGGAGGCGGGCATGTATCACAGCAGGTGATCGAACTCGCAGGGAAAGTCGGATTTCATGTGACAGTGCTGGAAGACAGACCATATTTTGCGGACCGCGCGAGAGAAGCCGGAGCAGACCTTGTTCTCTGCGATGCCTTCGAAAAAAGCCTGCAGGGAATCGCCGGAACGCCGGATACCTATTTTCTGGTGGTGACCAGAGGACATCGTTTTGACCGTGCCTGCCTTGAACAGATTCTGAAGAAACCATATGCCTATGTGGGAATGATGGCGAGCCGCGGACGTTCTGCACTTCTGAAGAAACAGATGGCTGGGGATGGTTTTGACAGAAAAGCACTGGATGAGATGCATACACCGGTAGGGCTTTCTATCCATGCGGAAACCCCGGAGGAAATTGCAGTTTCCATTGTGGCAGAACTGATCCAGATCAAGAACCAGACAAAAAAAACAGCCGGATACGATTCTCTTCTCATGGAGTATCTCACAGGAGTGAAGGAGCCGGGTCAGCCAAAAGTTCTTGCGACGATCATAGCCCGCAGAGGTTCAGCCCCGCGTTCGATAGGAACCAAGATGCTGGTACTCGGTGATGGAAGGATCATCGGCACGATCGGCGGCGGCTGTATGGAAAGCGAAGTCCAGCACCAGTGTCTGAGACTTCTCCGCGAAGAAAACGAAAAGTCCCGCATCGTCTGTGCTGACATGACAGTATCACAGGCAGAGGACGAAGGAATGGTCTGTGGTGGAACCATCGATGTTTTTCTGGAAAAATTTGAATGATTTCGAAGAAATAAAATAAAAAATACAATTCTGCAGAACGCTGTGTTATAATAAAAACACTTGAAAGAAGAAACCAGGAAGGCAGCTTTTTGAGACTGCCGCATCATATCATAATGGAGGATGAGATTATGAAAAAAAGAAGTATGATCGTAGCCGCACTGTGCAGCATGTGCCTTGCACTCAGTAACCCGATCCCGGCAATGGCAGATGCATCCAAAGTAGTAACACTTGGTGCAGACCTTACAGATGAACAGAAGAATACCATGATGAAATATTTTAAGGCAGATGCAAGCCAGGTACAGATCATCACAGTTAATAACCAGGATGAGCGCAATTATCTGGGAAAATATATTTCAAGCGCACAGATCGGTACAAGAACTTTAAGCTGCGCCTATGTGAAACCAACCCAGTCCGGCGGCATCAAGGTTCGTACTGCAAACCTCAACTACGTAACCTGCAACATGCTTGCAAATGCACTTTCCACAGCAGGTGTTTCCAACTGCGAGGCAGTTGCAGCCTGCCCGTATGAAGTTTCCGGAACAGGAGCACTTACCGGTGTCATGATGGCTTACGAGACAGCCAGCGGCAAGCAGCTTGATTCCACCAAGAAAGACCTTGCTACCAAGGAAGTCGTAGTTACCGGAGATGTTGCACAGCAGGTCGGCGGCGATAATGCTACCAACATCATCAACCAGGCGAAACTGCAGATCATCGGTGACAATGTTCAGAACGCAGACGAGATCTACAACATCGTCAACAACATTGCAATCCAGAACAACGTATCTCTGAGCTCCGATGAATTGAATACGATCACAGCACTTCTTCAGGAAATCGTACAGCAGAATTACGACATTCAGGAAATGAAGCAGACTCTGGAAAGCATCCAGAAGAACCTCGACAAGACTATGAATAACGACAGTTCTTCCGATGATTCCTCTTCCGATGGCGAAGAAGATCTTGTAGATGAAGATTCCAGTGACGGCGAAGATATCACCGAGGACGTAGACAGCGATGTTCTTGATGGCGCCAAGGAATCTTACACCGAGGATGCCAGCGTTGCAGAGGATACAGGCATGAATGACGTTCTGGAACCGGACGACGGCTCTGAGGATGATGGCATGGGAATCCCGGAGGCAACTGAAGACGGAACACAGGACAATTACGAAGAAATTACAGAAACTCCGGAAGGAACAGATTCTACAGACACCAGTACAGATGAATCTGACAGCAGTTCCGATGATGGTACAGGAATTCCGGAAGCAACCGGTGATGAGACATACGAAACAGACGCTTCCACAGAGGATACTTTAAATACAGATTCCCTCGATGATGCTTCAAAGGCACAGTTTGACCAGGCAGAACAGTTCTGCGAGGGAGAATACAATGGAGATATCGCAGTTCTCAATACTGTAATGCCAAATGCAGTGCAGCCGACCGTGACTCTTGATACAGACACCGCTTCCAAACTTACAAAGAAAGTTCTTGAGGCATATCTGAATGTTCTCAAGGATGGCGGAGCAACTTATACAGCATCAGAAACAGATATCTATGTATCCAGTCAGCTCAATATGGTCAACAATGACATGAAGAAGATTTTCAGCATTGAGACCGAGCCGGCAACAGACGATATCCTTGCAGCTCAGTCCGCAGAAGACAGACAGACTCTGTACAATGATACCATGAAGTTCTTTGAACAGCTTTATGGTGAGAGTACAGACACTTCTGCTCAGCAGGAATCTACAGATGAGACTTCTTATGATGAGGAGTCTTATGACTAAGAATCCTACAACGAAGAGTACTAATCATTAGGCAAAGCCCTCAGGCCGCAGCTTTTCTGAATAACCAGGAAGCTGCGGCTTTTTGCAGCTTTTTTGAGAACTGCAAAACTGTGATTTTTTTGTGAGCCCTGCGAAAAACTGGAAATCTAAAAGCATCTGTGATAGAATAGAGAGAAATCTTGTTGTTACTGTGGACAGTAACAACTTGCTAACTAATTGATGGGGAATATATAGCCGAAAGGGGAAATAATATGAGTCTTGCAGTGGTTACACTGAAAAAAGGAGAGGGAAGACTTCTCAAATCCGGTGGCATGTGGGTCTTTGACAACGAGATCGCCAGTATTATGGGAAGCTTTGTAAATGGAGATATCGTGCTGGTACATGATTTTGACGGATATCCGCTTGGAAGAGGATTTATCAACACCAATTCCAAGATCACGGTACGTCTGCTTTCCAGAGATGAGAATCAGCATATAGACGAGGACTTTTTTGAAAAAAGAGTAAGAGATGCCTGGGAATACCGCAAAAAGGTAACAGATACTTCAAGCTGCCGCCTGATCTTTGGCGAGGCAGATTTCCTGCCAGGTCTGACAGTTGACAAATTTGAGGATGTTCTGGTCGTACAGTCCCTTGCACTTGGAATCGACCGCTGGAAAGAAATGATCCTCGAACTTATCAGGAAAGTTCTTGCAGAGGACGGAATCAACATCCGTGGAATCTACGAGAGAAGTGATGCCAAAGTCCGCAAGCAGGAAGGAATGGAACTTCACAAGGGCTTCATCGGACCGGAGTTCCCGACTCTTGTTGAGATTGTCGAAAATGGAGTGAAATATCAGGTCGATGTCAAGGACGGACAGAAGACAGGATTTTTCCTGGATCAGAAATACAACCGTCTTGCGATCCAGAAACTCTGCAAGGATGCGAGAGTCCTGGACTGCTTTACACATACAGGTTCTTTTGCACTGAATGCGGGAATTGCAGGAGCAAGAGAAGTTACCGGCGTGGATGCTTCTGAGCTTGCTGTTCATCAGGCACAGGAGAATGCGAAGCTGAACGGACTGGACGGCAGAGTTAAATTTATCTGTGAGGATGTTTTTGAACTGCTTCCGAGACTGGAAGAAGAGGGCGAGAAATATGACGTTGTGATCCTCGATCCGCCGGCGTTTACCAAGTCACGAAGCTCTATCAAGAATGCAGTCAAGGGTTACAGAGAGATCAACCTGCGTGGTATGAAGCTTGTCAGGGATGGAGGATTCCTTGCAACCTGTTCCTGTTCTCATTTTATGGATTATGAACTCTTTACCAAGACGATCGGACAGGCCGCACGAAATGCACACAAGAGACTGCGCCAGGTAGAATACAGAACCCAGGCACCGGATCATCCGATCCTGTGGTCTTCAGATGAATCTTATTATCTGAAGTTTTATGTGTTCCAGGTGTGCAGTGACAGATAAAAATAATCTTACATAATAATAGTGACATCATTTCATTAAAGAAAGAAGGACTTGCATGAGAGAAAAGTTTATCAAGTTTATGGAAGGACGCTATGGAGTAGACGCATTTGCAAGATTTACGATGGGCGTTGCATTTGTGATGATCATTCTGTCCATGTTTATCCGGAACAGAGTCGGCGCGGCGTTTGATACCATTGGCCTTCTTGCGATCCTTTATACTTATTACAGAATGCTTTCCAGAGATATACAGAAGCGTTATGCCGAAAACCAGAAATATCTGTCCATTACATCCGGCATAAGACAGAAATTCAACCGTGAGAAAAACATCATGCAGCAGAGAAAGGAATATCACATTTATTCCTGTCCGAACTGCAAACAGAAGATCCGTATTCCGAGAGGAAAAGGCAAGATAGAGATCGACTGTCCGAAATGCCACACGAAATTTATCAAAAAAAGCTGAATACGATCTGAGATCAGAATACAGCCGGAGGTCTTATGTTTGGTTATGTGGTAATGAATAAACCGGAGATTAAATTCAAGGATTTTGACCTGTATCGTTCTTTTTACTGTGGTCTCTGCAGAGAACTGCGGGATCGCTATGGAGTGACAGGACAGATTTCCCTGACATATGATATGACGTTTGTGATCCTTCTCCTGAGCGGGCTCTATGAGCCGCCGACAAGGAAGGGAACGACGAGATGCATCATCCACCCTGTACGGAAACAGCCGGTCCGCAAAAATGCGATCACAGAGTATGCCGCAGATATGAATGTTTTTCTTGCATACTATAAATGTGAGGATGACTGGAAAGACGAGAAGAAGCTTCTGAGTCTTTTGTACGGGAACCTCCTTCGGGGCAAAGAGAAGCATGCAGAAGAGCGGTGGCGTAAGAAAGTCGACACGATCGTTTCACTTCTGAATGAACTTTCTGAGATGGAGAAGGCGGGGGAAGAGAATATCGATTGCATTTCCGGATGTTTCGGGAAGATCATGGAGGAGATCTTTGCGTATCGGGCAGATCTGTGGGAACCGACACTGCGCCGGATGGGTTTTTTCCTGGGTAAATTTATTTATCTCATGGATGCCTATGATGATGTAGAGGAAGATATCAAAAAAGGAAATTACAATCCTTTTTCCAGAAGTTATATAATGGAAGGGTTCGATGAACAGGTACGGCAGATGCTGATCATGATGATAGCAGAGGTCTGCCGGGAATTTGAAAAACTTCCTATTATTAAATATACCGATATACTGCGGAATATTCTGTATTCCGGAGTCTGGTGCAGATTTGAAGCAGTGTCCGGTAAGAGGAAGAAAGAGCAGGAGAAAGAAAATGTTTGATCCATACAGTGTCCTTGGCGTTTCCAGGGATGCATCCGATGAAGAAATCAAAAAGGCATACCGGAAACTGAGCAGGAAATATCATCCGGATGCAAATATCAATAATCCAAACAAAGAACAGGCGGAAGAGAAGTTCAAGGAAGTCCAGCAGGCTTATGAACAGATCATGAAAGAAAAGGAATACGGCTCCTCTTATGGAAATGCAGGCGGCTACTACGGTGGATTTACAGGCCGTCAGAACAGCACTTACCAGGATGAGGAGGCAATCCGCAGACAGGCGGCTGCCAATTATATCCAGAACCGTCATTTCCAGGAGGCAATGAATGTACTCTCATCCCTGAAGCAGAGGAACGGAGAGTGGTATTACCTTTCTGCGATGGCAAATATGGGATTTGGAAATAATGTCAATGCACTGGAGGATATCCGGACAGCGGTAAACCTGGAGCCGGATAATGTACAGTATCGTATGCTCCTTCAGAGAATGGAGGGCGGCGGAACCTGGTATCAGGAACAGCAGAATCCTTTTGGCGGAATGCCGGTGGATGGAAGCGATTACTGTATGAAGCTCTGTATCGCAAATATGCTCTGCGGACTGTGCTGTCCGGGCGGCGGTGTATTCTGCTGCTGAGAAAATTATTCAGTATTACTAAATGAATAAAAGAAAATACAAATCAACGGATTGACATTTTTTAGTTGTGATATTATCATAGTATCGTACTGCTGTGATAAAGCAAAAGCAGCAGGTCAGGTTCCTGTAACCGAGCAGGCAGGAACTTTAGAAGTACAATGGAAAAGTACAGGAGGAAATCTTAAGATGAGTATTCGTATTGGAATTTTAGGTTATGGAAACCTTGGACGAGGCGTAGAATGTGCAGTTAAGCACAATCCGGATCTTGAGCTTGTAGCAGTTTTTACACGCCGTGATCCTTCAACAGTAAAAATCCTCACAGATACAGCAAGCGTTTATCATGTAGATGAAGCAGAAAAAATGAAAGACAAGATCGATGTTCTGATCCTCTGCGGAGGAAGTGCAACAGACCTTCCGGAGCAGACACCGAAATATGCACAGTGGTTCAATGTCGTAGACAGTTTTGACACTCATGCAAGAGTTCCGGAGCATTTTGCAAACGTAGACAAGGCAGCTTCCGAGAGCGGCCATGTAGGAATCATCTCCGTGGGCTGGGACCCGGGAATGTTCTCCCTGAACAGACTGTATGCAAATGCAATCCTTACCAACGGTAAAGATTATACATTCTGGGGCAAGGGTGTAAGCCAGGGACATTCCGATGCGATCCGCAGGATCGACGGAGTCAAAGACGGCAAACAGTACACCATCCCGGTAGAAGCAGCACTGGAAGCTGTAAGAAACGGAGAAAATCCGGAACTTACAACAAGACAGAAACACACCAGAGAGTGCTTCGTAGTAGCTGAGGAAGGCGCAGACCTTGCACGTATCGAGAACGAGATCAAGACTATGCCGAACTACTTCGATGAGTACGATACTACAGTACACTTCATCACAGAAGAAGAACTGAAACGTGATCACAGCGGGATCCCGCACGGTGGATTTGTTATCCGTTCCGGCAAAACAGGCTGGAATGATGAGAACAGTCATGTGATCGAATACAGCCTGAAACTGGATTCTAACCCGGAATTCACTTCTTCCGTAATCGCAGCATATGCAAGAGCAGCATACCGCATGAGCCAGGAAGGACAGAAAGGCTGCAAGACAGTTTTTGATGTTGCACCGGCTTACTTAAGCGCACAGGACGGAGCAGAACTTCGTAAACATCTTCTTTAAGATCAATTTCAGCAGAGCGGGAAACACATGCCTGATATCTTATGTGAGACATCAGGCAGTGTTTCCCGCTCTTTTTATGTATTGACGTATCATAAATCTTGCGATATAATACCTACATGATATTGTAATAATATTGTAAAATTTGCAACGAAAAAAGTAACAATAAGTTTTTCGGAAAGAGGACGATATATGAAGAAGGTATGTAGAAAAGCTGGACTTTTGGGGATACTTTTGGGGCTCATGCTTTTTGCAGCAGGATTTGCCGTACATACAACGACGGTAGATGTTCAGGCTGCAACAACGACAGGATTTCGTACAGTAAACGGCAAAACTTACTATTACAAGAGCGGCAAGAAGGTCAAGGGATGGCTGACACTTGGAAGTAATAAGTACTTTCTGAATACGAAGACCGGAGTTCTTCTTAAGGGCTGGCAGAGAAGTTCCAAGGGATCGATGAGATACTTCGATTCCCGTACAGGAGCAATGTACAAGGGATTTAAGAAGATTGGTGGGAATTACTATTATTTCAAACCGTCTACAGGCTACACGGTCAGTGGTTTTGTCAAAACTTCAAGTACCGTTGTGAGATATTTTTCATCAGGCAGTTACACGATGGCAACTGGCTGGATGAAGAACAGCAAGGGCGAGAAGTGGTATTTTACCCCATCAACAGGAATTATGTACAGGGGACTTAAGAAGATTGGAGCCTATTATTACTACTTTGATGGGACAACCGGTGCAGCCAAGAGCGGATTCCTGACAGCAGCCAACGGAAATGTCCGTTATTTCCGCGGAAAGACCTATGTAATGGCAACCGGATGGCTTGGCAGCAGCAGCGGCAAACGCTACTACTTTGCAAAGAATACAGGTGTCATGTACAAAGGCTTCAAGACAGTTGATGGCAAGACTTACTATTTCAATCCAAAAACAGGAGTTGTAACTACCGGCTGGGTAAAGGAAAATGGTAAGACTTATTATATTAATCCAAGCACAACCACGATAACAACAGGTACGAAGCTGATTGACGGCAAATATTACGTTTTTGACTCAAACGGAGTTATGACGGGCTCTTATACTGACAGTTCCAACTCTGGTCCGACAGCACCAACCTCTGCAAGAACGCTTAAGAATTATCTCGCAGGAGCACTGCAGCCGGTAGGTCGGGCCCTTTATGTATGGGGCGGCGGCTGGACAGATTCCACAAGAAAAGGTGTAAGTCCGACCTGGGTTTCCTGGTATAACAGTCAGACGAGCAGTTACAACTATAATAATTACAGGGATTTAACGACTGCAAACAGAATCAAGGGACTTGACTGTTCTGGATTTGTAGGATGGGCATCTTATCAGGTTATGCATACAAAGTCTGGAGAAGGCGGTGGATATACCGTAGTTTCCGGAGATATTGGTTCTTATTATCAGAATACTCTGAAGTGGGGACGGATCGTAAACCAGAATTATCTTTCTCAAACAAAATGGAAGATGCAGCCAGGAGATATTGGCTATGATTCCGGACATACCTGGATCGTTCTTGGACAGTGTTCAGATAAGAGTGCTGTGATCGTTCATTCCACACCACAGGCAGGCTGCCAGATTGCAGGAACCTGCACACCGGATGGGGATTATGACAGCCAGGCAGTTGCACTTGCCAAAACTTATATGTCCAGATATAAGGGATATACGAAATACGAATATCATCCATCCTGTGGAAACTATATTCGAAGAGGAAATTATCTGAGATGGTACAGCAGTACACTTTCTGATCCGGATGGATATAAGAACAAGACAGCAGCACAGATACTTGCAGATCTGTACAGCTAAAATAAAGCATTAACAGTGAAGAGAAGCAGTTTTCATTACAGAAGGCTGCTTCTTTTTTTCGTATTCTTTACTAAATGTTACAAAATTTTAAATTTTTTAATTATTTACTCTTGCGTTCTTGAGAACGATATGTTAATATGTAAAAGAAGTTCAATAAGATATTTCGAAAATGTTACAAAATAGATTGATTTAGATTATGAGGTGAAAACATGAAGAAACGAATTGTTTGCATGACGTTAGCATTAATGATGACAGCATCACAGGTTGTCAGCGTAAGCGCGTCAAGAGAAGACGAGCTGAGAGAGGAACAGGCAGCTACCAGCGCACAATTGGATGCTACATACGCACAGATCGACCAGCTTTATTCAGCAAAGCAGCAGTTACAGAGCGAAATTGATGCTTTGGATGCAAATCTTGTGAATGTCATGGTTTCCATTCAGACCCTTGAGGGAGATATCAGCAATAAAGAAACTGACATTCAGAATACCCAGACAGCACTTGAGAAAGCACAGAATGCCAAGGCTAAACAGTACGAAGCAATGAAAGAACGTATTCAGTACATCTATGAGAAGGGCGGCAATGCTGCATGGTTCCAGATGATGATGGATGCTGATAACCTTTCTGATCTTCTTACTAAAGCAGAATACACACAGAAGATGTATGAATACGACAGACAGAGCCTTGAGAAATATGCCAACACCATTGACCAGGTAACACAGCTCGGTGACCAGTACAAACAGGAGAAGGCAGAACTCGAGGGAATGAAACAGGAATACGAATCTGAGTCAGTAAACCTTCAGACACAGATCGATACCAAGAAAGCCAACTCCGCAGACTGCGACAATGAGATCGCATACGCACAGCAGATGGCAACAGAGTATTCCAACCTGATCGTTCAGCAGCAGGCAGAGATCGAACAGCTTGAGGCAGAGCGTATCGCCGCTGAGGAAGAAGCAAGACGTCAGGCAGAGGCAGAAGCCGCTGCAGCAGCAGAGGAAGCTGCAAGACAGGCCGCTGAGGAAGAGGCAGCACAGGAGCAGGAAAATCAGGAAAATCAGTATGATGAGAATACTGATGAAGAAGATCAGGAAGAGATTTCTGAGGATGGTGAGTATACAGAAGATGATGGATGCACAGAGGATGAGGATTCTGACAGTGAAGACTCTTCTGATGACGAAAACACCGACAGCAGTGATGACGAGAGCACATCTGACAGCAGCGACGGTGTAAAACATGATGAATATGGCAATGTGATCGACAGTGACAACACTGTAAATCCGGAGGATGTAGATACTTCATCCAGTTCTTCCAGCTCATCCAGTGGTTCTGGCTCTTCTATCGTAGACTATGCACTGCAGTTTGTCGGAAACCCGTATGTATGGGGTGGAACAAGCCTTACAAGCGGTGCGGACTGCTCTGGATTTACACAGAGTGTATATGCACAGTTTGGCTACAGCCTTCCGAGAACATCCTACGAGCAGCAGAACTGGGGAACTGAGGTTTCTTATGCAGATGCACAGCCAGGCGACCTGATCTGCTATGGTGGACATGTTGCAATCTATATGGGCAATGGACAGATTGTACATGCGTCTAACTCCCAGGATGGTATTAAGATTAGTAATGATGCTACTTATAGGACTATTCTTTCTGTAAGAAGACCGTCATAATTTTTCATAAAATGTATGCATAAAAACGGTGGTGTAAAAACTGCCGTTTTTTTTGTTTTGTGGGGCGGTCTTGCATTACAAATGCGCCACTGCCGGGTGCCCCCGGCAAACAAAAATGTTGACTTTCCAAAGATAAAGTATTAAAATGTCATAAAGCGCAACGGGGCACTTCATAGTTTCGTGCGCTTTTTTTTACTTTAAAGCAGTCCCATCTGCTTTATTCAACACGGTGATATGTTCCGCAAGGACATATGGATGAAAAATATATATTTCAGGAGGAAACGAAAATGAGAAAGAGCAAAATGTGGAGAATGTTGACAGTAGCAGCCGTAGCAGCATCTATGACATGCGGAGTATTTGGCGTACAGAGCGTAAGCGCGGCTGACAAAAAGACCCTCAAAGTTGCAATGGAATGCGGATACGCTCCATACAACTGGACACAGCCGGATGATTCCAACGGAGCAGTGCAGATCTCCGGAAGTTCCGACTATGCATATGGTTATGACGTTATGATGGCGAAGAAGATCGCAGACGAACTTGGCTACGACCTTGAGATCGTCAAACTTGACTGGGATTCCCTCGTACCGGCAGTTCAGTCCGGACAGGTTGACTGTGTTATCGCAGGACAGTCCATCACCAAAGAACGTCAGCAGATGGTTGATTTCACAGATCCATATTATTATGCATCGATCATCACTCTGGTAAAAGGGGATGGAGACTATAAAGACGCAGCAAGTGTAGAAGACCTCAAAGGAGCAACAGTTACTTCCCAGCAGAATACCATCTGGTATGATTCCTGCTTGCCGCAGATCCCGGACGGAAACATCCTTCCAGCACAGGAAAGCGCACCGGCAATGCTGGTAGCTCTGGAATCCGGTAAATGTGATGCAGTCGTAACAGATATGCCTACAGGAAAAGCTGCCTGCGTAGCTTACCCGGATTTCAAACTCCTTGACTTCACGGGAACAGACGGAGAATTCGAAGTATCTGACGAGGACATCAACATCGGTATCTCCCTCAAGAAAGGAAACGATGAACTCAAAGATGCGATCAACGGAGTTTTAAGCGAGATGACAGAAGACGACTTCAACGATATGATGGACGAAGCAATCTCAGTTCAGCCACTGTCCAGCGAGTCATAAAGGAGGAGCAAAATGCTGCCTGAAAGTTTTGGAGGAAGAATCATATATCTTCTTCAGCAATATGGTCCCTCTTTCGCGAAGGGAGCCGGAGTCAGCATGTGGCTGGCACTGGTCGGAACACTTTTTGGATGCATCATCGGTTTTCTCGTAGGTATCGTGCAGACGATCCCGGTAGACAAAAACGATTCCACAGCCAAGAAGGTACTGATCAAAATCGTGAAATTTATCCTTGCCTGCTATGTGGAGTTCTTCCGTGGAACTCCTATGATGGCACAGGCAATGTTTATCTACTTCGGTAGTGCATACCTGTTCAATATCAATATGTCCATGTGGTTTGCCGCGATCTTCATCGTATCCATCAACACAGGTGCATACATGGCAGAGACTGTCCGCGGCGGTATCCTTTCCATTGACCCGGGTCAGACAGAAGGAGCCAAGGCGATCGGCATGACACATGTACAGACCATGATCAATGTTATTTTGCCACAGGCACTGCGTAACATCATGCCGCAGATCGGCAACAACCTGATTATCAACATCAAAGATACCTGTGTACTTTCCATCATCGGTACGGTAGAACTTTTTTACACGACCAAAGGTGTGGCAGGTGCACTGTATACATACTTTGAGTCCTTCACAATTGCCATGGTCATTTACTTTATCATGACCTTTACCTGTTCCAGGATCCTTCGCGTGATCGAGCGTAAGATGGACGGACCGGACAACTACGACCTGGCAACCGCAGATACCCTGACACATACAAGTGGTATGTATTCTTATAAGGAAAGGAAGGACAACAGAGAATGAGTGAAACGATCCTGGAAGTGCAGCACCTGGGAAAATCCTTCGGAACACATGAGATCCTGAGAGACATTGATTTCTCTGTAAAACCGAAAGATGTTACCTGCATCATCGGACCTTCCGGTTCAGGTAAATCCACACTGCTGCGCTGTATGAACCTTCTGGAGACACCTTCATCCGGCGAGATCCGCTACCACGGAACAAACATCATGGACAAACACGTGAACGTTCCGAAGTACCGCTCCAAAGTCGGCATGGTGTTCCAGAACTTTAACCTTTTTAACAATATGACAGTTCTCAAAAACTGCACAGTCGGACAGGAAAAAGTCCTCAAAAAAAGCAAAGAAGAGGCACACAAAAACGCAATGATGTATCTCGAAAAAGTCGGCATGGCCCCATACATCAATGCAAAGCCGAAACAGCTTTCTGGTGGACAGAAGCAGAGGGTAGCGATCGCAAGAGCCCTTGCGATGGAACCCGAGATCCTGCTCTTTGACGAGCCGACATCCGCCCTCGACCCGCAGATGGTCGGAGAGGTTCTGGAAGTCATGGGAACCCTTGCCAAAGATGGTCTGACGATGATCATCGTCACACATGAGATGGCCTTCGCCAGAGATGTGGCGAAGCATGTGATCTTCATGGGCGATGGAGTTATCGTGGAAGAGGGAACTTCCCATCAGATCTTTGAAGATCCACAGAAAGAACAGACGAAGGAATTTCTGAGCCGTTTCAGAAATTCCTGATGGGAACTGCCCAGTGGGGCGGCTGTTTGGCAAATAAGAAAACCCTGAGGGGGACGATCTCATAGTTGCGAAGGCCGATTGTCCCCCTCAGACTCCCCCTTTTTGGCCACGCCTGGTGCATCAAGACGGAACGGGTTGACGTCAACTGTTTAAGGCTGTTTCGCTGACGCGAAAAGCGCGGGAACTTGAGCTTGCGAGAACTGGGGTTCCCGCGAGCACGTCGAAGGCGTGATGTTGACGGGCCCGTAGTATGTGATACTGCGGAAGCAGGTAGAACAATAGAATACGTAGGATTGATTAGTTTCAGGTGCAAATCTGAACTATACAGAAAAACCAACAACATAAGTAAGCGCAGACTCATGGGGCAACCGTGCAAGTCTGCGCTTATTTATACGAAAATCTTCTTACATGCCAATGTAAATCGCGGGCACATGGGAAGTCTCCATGAAACATTGTTTTAATAAAAATACAATATCCAGCAAAAAAAAACTAGACAACACACAAAATATAATATATGCTTGAAAAGCAAATCAAATAACATTTGTTGGTTTTGAACCAGCCTCTATAAGTTCCAGTAAAATATTTTTTATTTTACATACACGGATTAAAAGGGAAACCGGTCGAATTCCGGTACGATCCCGTCACTGTGATAGGGAGTTGCGAAACATAATCCACTGGAGTGGCAGTCGCCAGTCTGGGAAGGAGTTTTGGAGCAAAGATCTTAAGTCAGGAGACCTGCTTATGGATGATCAGATATGATTCTTACGGTAGATAGGAAACATTGTTTTTTTGTGTGCAAACGTCCGTATTATGTTGTTTACGGATGTTTTTTTCTGCGCGTTTATTCAAAGGTGTATTTCCCCTGCCATTTTTAAAATTGAATCTGATCCAGTTAAAGTCGCTGATACTGTGAACGAAGTAAACAGTAACAAAACCTCTACAATGTAGGAAGGAGAAACAATGTCAAAAAAACAATTTGGAAAAAGGCTTCTGCAGATACTGATCGTTCTGATCGGCGTAAGTTTCTTTACATTTGGACTTACTTACCTTTCACCAGGTGACCCGGCGGAGATCATGCTGACAGAGTGTGGTAACCTGCCGACACCGGAACTTCTCGAACAGACGAGACATGAACTGGGCCTTGACCAGCCGTTTCTGGTGCAGTACGGTTCCTGGGTAAAAGGAGTACTTACCGGAGACATGGGAACTTCATATGCATTTAAAGTTCCTGTAACTGAGAAACTGATGAAATGTTTTTGGCCGACCCTTCAGATGTCGCTCTTCGCGCTTCTTCTGATGATCCTGTTCTCCATACCATGCGGAATCCTCTCCGCGGTATATCAGAACAAGTGGCCGGATTATCTGATCCGCGGAATCACGTTTTTCGGGGTATCTATCCCGAGCTTCTGGATCGGCCTGATTCTTCTGAGCATCTTTGGAGTGCAGCTTCGCTGGATCAACGTAGCAGGAGGTACGACTGATTTCAAGGCAATGATCCTGCCGTCTGTGACACTGGCGCTTTCCATGTCTGCAAAATATACCAGACAGGTACGAAACGCAGTGCTGGAAGAACTCAGACAGGATTATGTCATTGGAGCCAGAATGAGAGGGATCAAAGAAAGCGTGATCCTCTGGAGACATGTACTTCCAAACGCAATGCTTCCTATTGTAACACTTCTTGGTCTTTCCCTCGGCTCTCTGCTCGGAGGAACAGCAGTTGTTGAGATCATTTACAACTGGCCTGGAATGGGAAGCATGGCGATCAAGGCGATCGCCTGTCGTGACTACCCGATGGTACAGGCATACGTACTTATGATCGCGATCATGTACATGGTCATCAATATCATCGTTGACCTGTCCTATACTTATCTGGACCCAAGAATAAAGGAGGTTAAGTAAATTGAAGAAACAGAATTTTTTCCTGGCTCACAAACAGTTTACCTTATTCTTTATTCTGGCTCTCGCTGTTGTAGGCGTGGCAGTTTTTGCCCCGTGGATCGCACCGAAGGATCCTCTGGAAGCAGTGATGATCGATTCACTCAAAGCCCCGTGTGCGGAATACCCTCTTGGCGCTGATAAACTCGGACGTGATCTTCTTTCCCGTGTGATCTATGGTACCAGAACTTCACTGGTGTCTACCCTGATCCTTGTGGCAACGATTTTTGTTGTAGGTACTTTCCTTGGAATCATTGCCGGATATTTTGGCGGCTGGATCGATCAGGTGATCATGCGAATCGCAGATATGATGATCTCTTTCCCGGGAATGATCCTGGCTATCGCAATTGCAGGTATGCTCGGACCAAGCCTTCGTAACGGAGTTATCGCGATCACAGCGGTAAGCTGGACAAAATACGCACGTCTGGCAAGAAGTATGGTTTTGAAAGTAAAACGTAATCTGTATGTGGAAGCCGCGATCGTAAACGGCACAAGCACATTCAAAATCTTATGGAAACATATTCTCCCGAACATGCTGACGATCATGACTGTAACAGCAGCGGCAGATATGGGAACCATGATGCTTGAACTTGCATCTCTTTCTTTCCTGGGATTCGGAGCCGTGGCACCGACACCGGAATGGGGACTGATGCTGAATGAAGGAAGAACTTATATGGCAAAAGCACCGTGGCTTATGATCGCACCGGGTATCGCCATCGTAATCGTAGTAATCGTATTTAACATGCTCGGCGACAGTATCCGTGATATTCTTGACCCGAGACAGGACTAACACAGATACCAGGGTGAAAAGAGCTGAATCCACATGAGCTTGCTCATAAGTGGATGAAGAATCTTGGAACCCGCCCCGATATGAGCATAAAAGTGGGATGATAATCCCGCGATATGCGAAGAGAGGGTAGAATTGCGAAAGTTACTTGGTAACGGAGCAATTCGTAGGTATCGTAAACTACCGAAAAATAAAGGAGAAAAATATATGAAAAACAGAATCGCAAAAAAAGTCTGTGCAGCAGCACTTGCAGCTCTCATGACAATGGCACTCGTTCCAACATCCGTATTTGCAGCAGGAACAATGACGATCGGTGTAACAAGCTTCGCTGATACACTGGAGCCGACAGAGCAGTACTTCAGCTGGGTTATCTCCCGTTACGGCGTTGGCCAGGGTCTTACCAGGTTTGATGAAGAAGGAAACATGGTACCATGTCTTGCAACAGAGTGGACCAACAGTGAAGATGGAAAAACATGGACATTTACGATTCGTGAGGGCGTTAAATTCTCAAACGGTAACGATATGACACCAGAGCTTGTAAAAGCATCTCTGGAGCGTACCATCGAAATGTCAAACCGTGTACCGGAGTTCTTTGATATTGACAGCATTGAAGTTGATGGACAGAACATCATATTCAACCTGAACAGAGCAAACGCAAACATGGCAGGATGTCTGGCAGACCCGCTGTTCCTGATCATGGACACCAGCATTGACAACTCCAACATCGCAATGGAAGGACCAGTTTGTACAGGACCGTATGCATTCCAGTCTTTTGACCCGTCAGGTGATACCGTTGTTGTACGCAACGAGTACTACTGGGATGGAGATGTTCCGAATGACAGCGTAACTCTTCGTATCATTGGCGACCAGACAACACGTTCCATGGCTCTTCAGTCCGGTGAGATCGATGTCGCTTACAACTTAAAGACAGAGAACGTTTTTGAATTTGACGGAAATGACAACTACAACATCCAGTCCCTGGAATCCCTTCGTTCTACTTATGCATTCATGAACCAGAACGGAGCACTCGGAGATCTGGCACTTCGTCAGGCAGTTCTTCGTGGACTTGACAAAGAAACTTACACAAGCGTTCTGCTTGAGGGCGGCGCAACACCAGGAAAAGCACCGGTACCGCCGACACTGGATTATGGCTATGATGATCTGAACGATGAGAACGCTTACGATCCGGATGGAGCAAAACAGGTTCTTGAAGATGCAGGATACAAAGATGTAGATGGTGACGGATATGTAGAAGATCCGGACGGAAACCCGGTAGAACTTACTTTTGTATACTATGACAGCCGTGCAGAACTCGGTGTATATGCACAGGCAGCTCAGGCAAGCCTCAAAGAGATCGGAATCAACATCAAACTTGACTGCGTATCTTACGAGACACTTCTTGACCGCCGTGATTCCTCTCAGTACGATCTCCTGATCTGGAACGTACTCGTTGCAAACACAGGTGACCCGGAAAACTACCTTCGTGAGAACTGGTACAGCACATCTGCAAACAACACAGCAGGATATGCAAATGAAGATGTAGACAAATGGCTGGATGAGCTGGCAGAAACAATCGATACAGATGCAAGAAAAGAACTGATTGTAAAGATCCAGCAGGCGATCATGGACGATGCAGCTACTGTATTCTTCGGATATGAAAACACATTCCTTATCTCCAAAGCAAGCGTAGAAGGACTTGTAATGTATCCAATGGATTACTACTGGGTAACTGCTGACATGCAGATGGCTGAATAATAAAGGAGACTGTAAGAATGCTGGAAATTAAAGATCTGGCTGTACAGTATGGACATCATGATCCTACGATCGAGCATTTTAACCTTTCCATGAAAAAGGGTGAGATCATCAGTGTTGTAGGTGAGAGCGGAAGTGGTAAGACCACAGTGATCCGTGCCGTTCTGGGGGCTCTCCCCGGAGCGGGACAGGTTACTTCAGGAGATATCCTCTTTCACGGGGAATCTCTTCTGAAAAATTCCAAAAGCGACTGGAGAAAGATCCGTGGCAGCAAGATGTCAATGATCTTCCAGGACTGTGGCGGAACCCTGAACCCGATCCGTAAGATTGGCAGCCAATATGTAGAATATATTTGTACACATGAGGCTATGGCAAAAAAAGATGCCTGGCAGAGAGCAGTCACCATGCTTTCCAAAATGAGACTTCCGGATGCGGAAAACATCATGAACAGTTATCCGTATCAGTTATCCGGAGGTATGCGCCAGCGTGTCGGAATTGCTATGGCGATGACTTTTAACCCGGAACTTCTTCTGGCAGATGAGCCGACAAGTGCTCTGGACGTAACAACACAGGCACAGATCGTCCGTCAGATGATGGAGCTCCGCGATGATTTCGGAACAGGGATCATCATTGTTACACATAATATCGGAGTAGCAGCTTATATGGCAGATCAGCTGATCGTTATGCACCACGGCAAGGTGGTAGACCACGGAACCAGAGAAGAGGTCCTGAATAACCCGACCAGCGATTACACAAAGAAACTGCTTGATGCAGTTCCGGAAATGGAGGGAAAACGATATGTCTGAAAATCATGAGATCGTCATGCAGGCAAAGCATATTGTAAAACAGTTCCCTGCTTCCCGCGGAAGAACCCTGACTGCCTGCAATGATATCAACCTGACCATGTATAAAGGAAAGACTCTCGGGATCGTAGGAGAGAGTGGATGCGGTAAATCTACATTTGTCCGCATGGTGACTTTCCTGGAAAAACCGACCAGCGGTGAGATTCTTTATCACGGCAAAAACATCACAGGGCTTTCAAAGAAAGAAACCTGGGAAAACCGCCAGAACCTTCAGATGGTCTTCCAGGATCCGATGGCATCTTTTAACCCGAAGATGAAGATCAGGGATATTCTGACAGAGCCTCTGATGAACTACAAAAAGATCAAAAGAAACGAAAGAGATGCAAAAGCAAGAGAACTTCTCCGCATGGTAGAACTTCCGGAAGAGTTTGTAGACCGTTATCCGCACAACATGAGTGGTGGACAGCGTCAGAGGATCAGTATCGCAAGAGCACTTTCTCTGGAACCGGAGATCCTGGTCTGTGATGAAGCAACTTCTGCACTGGATGTTTCCGTACAGGAGTCTGTCATCGAGCTTCTGGTACGTCTGCAGAAAGAAAAAAATATCTGCATGATCTTTATCTGCCATGACCTGGCGCTGATCCGTTCTTTCGCGCATCAGATCGCAGTCATGTACCTGGGACATATCGTGGAAACGATTCCGGGCGAAGATGTTTCAGGAAATGCAGAACATCCATATACCAAAGCACTTGTCGGAGCACAGTTCTCTGTTCATATGGATCCAGCCAAAAAGATTGAAAGCATTGAAAGCGAAGCACCAAGTCCGCTCGATGTACCGGTAGGCTGCCCGTTCCAGAACCGCTGTGAACACTGTACGGAACAGTGCAAAAAAGAAATGCCGGAATTAAAAGAAATTGCACCGGGTCATGAAGTTGCCTGCTTTTATGTAGAAAATATCACAAAATAAACAGAAGGAGGCAAGTAGATGAAGAGAAGAATACTCACTCTGATGATGAGTGCGGCACTTATTGCCGGCACTCAGAGCACTGTATGGGCCGATGTGGAAGACTACTCAGACGGAGATGTTCATACGATCGGTGTAGTTGTATATGATCCGGACTCTGCGGAGATGGAAATGTTTGCGGACTATTACCGTGATTACATCCAGGAAGGTTTTCCTGTAAAATTTATTTTTTCAGGAAAAATTGCAGATTCTGAGGAAGAAAAGGCATTTATTGAAGAAGCCAAAGCAGAAGGTGCAGAGGGGATCATTTCTTTTGCCGGATATGCAGATGGGCTTACAAACGTTATCAAAACCTGTGAAGAAGAGGAAATCTACTATGCACTGGGTTCCAATACGGTAAGCGATGAGAACTATGAGGTCATCAAAGATAATCCATGGTACATGGGAAGCGTCGGACCGGATCTTGAGACCGTTTATCAGGCCGGCTGCGACATGACAGAGTTTTTTCTGGATAAAGATGCCAGAAACATCGTGATCATGTCAGGCGGTGCATCTTCTGGAAACAGACTTCATCAGGTAAGAACCTGGGGAATGCTGAACACTCTGGAAGAAAAAGCGGGACTTGTACTTGATGAAGATGCAGAAAAACTTTCTGCAACAGATAAAGTGACCGAACTCACAGACAAGGACGGAAATTTACACGTTACGATCTGCCCGGGATATACCGAGGGTGGAGAGGGACTTGACAATCTGGAGACCGCATTTGCGGAAGGCACCTGTGATACGCTTATGAGTGCGTTCCATGTATCTGCCTATCTGGATAAGATCTCCGATAAGGAAAAAGATCAGGACAGCAACATCATGGTCGGCGCGATCGACAGCTTTTCTGAGCAGAATTTTGAAATCTTCAAAGAAAAAGATTCTTTTGGAAATGCACCGATCGACTATGTACGCGGCAAATACGCTTCCATGGCAGGCCCGGCCTTCGCAATGATCTACAACGCGATCACCGGAACTCCGGATGTAGTCCGGGAAAACGGTGAGGCAGTACGCCTGTACCAGAATCTCTGGACTGCGAAGTCTGAGGAAGAATATGTTGAACTGTATGGGTATGCGACGGGGATTTATGAGAATGCGTATAGTTGTGATGACCTTATGCAGGTCATCGGGCAGTTTGATGTGGATGCGGATCCGCAGGGCTTTAAGGAGTTGACGGAAGCGTCTGATGTGGAGAGTGTGAAGGAGAGGATTTTTTCCAATTAAAAAATTGGGTAAAAGGGATGGAGTTTTTTGGCTCCATTCCTTTTTTTATCCCTTAAATTCGTGGGATTTATTTGCTTGGGAGCAGAGAAAACCGCGAAGGGACGTCGCCCGTCCCCTTGCCACCCCTGAGGTCTTCTTAGTCTCCCAGACAAAATAAAAGAAAAACAGAAAAAAAATTAAAAAAATGAAACAAACCTTTCATTTTTTGCAACGTTTTTATAAAACCATAAAAACCACCCCATTTTTTTGAGTCTTTTGTCAATGGAATTTTCAAATGAAGTCGGCTACAATAAGGACAGTTGAAAGATACGTAAAGAAACAACGAAATCAATATTGTAGAAGAATCAGGAGGAAATAACAATGAAAGTTGGATTTATTGGTCTTGGAATCATGGGAAAACCGATGTGCAAAAACCTCATGAAAGCAGGTTACGAAATGGTTGTAACCACACATAATAAAGAAACCCTCAAAGAAATGGAAGCACTCGGAGCCAAAACTGTAACATGCGGACGTGAAGTTGCAGAAGAAGCAGATGTGATCATCACCATGCTCCCGAACTCCCCACAGGTAAGAGAAGTTGCACTTGGCGAAGGCGGAATCATCGAGGGCGGCAAAGAAGGAAGTGTCCTGATCGACATGAGCTCCATTGATCCTACCGAGAGCAAAGCAATCTCCGCAGAGCTTGCAAAGAAAGGCATCGACATGCTGGACGCACCTGTTTCCGGTGGAGAACCGAAAGCAATCGATGGAACCATTTCTGTAATGGTTGGCGGAAAGAAAGAGACTTTTGATAAATACTATGACCTGATGATGGCTATGGCTGGTTCCGTTGTATACGTAGGACCGATCGGATCAGGAAACGTTGCAAAACTTGCAAACCAGATCATCGTTGCAGTCAACATTGCAGCAGTATCCGAAGCCCTCACCCTGGCAAAGAAAGCCGGAACAGATCCGGAGCTTGTATACCAGGCAATCCGCGGCGGACTTGCAGGATCTACAGTCCTCGATGCAAAAGCACCTATGATGATGGACAGAAACTTCAAACCGGGATTCCGTATTGAACTTCACATCAAAGACCTGAACAACGCCCTCAATGCAGGACATGCCGTAAGCGCACCGCTTCCGCTGACAGGAGAACTTATGGAGATCATGCAGGCACTCAAAGCAGACGGACACGAAAAAGAAGATCATTCCAGCATTGTAAAATTCTACGAAAAAATTGGTAATGTAACAGTTACAAGAGACTAAAATCCGGTATATAATAAGGTAAGACTTTTGCTAACCGTAAAGAAAGCCTCGACAGGTTGCCATGAGCCTGCCGGGGCTTTTTTGAGTGGAATGGAGGATCTTTTATGTCAAAAATAGCGATTTTACTTCCAAAGGAATATATGCTGGAACAGGCAAGAAATGTAATCCGGGAGGACGAACTGGATATCGACATCCTCAAAGTGATCAAGACTTCCGACTCTGTCTATGAAGCAAGACAGGCCGTAGAGCAGGGCGCGGAGGTGGTTCTTGCCCGAGGCGTGCAGGCAGCTTTTATCCGCCAGTACACAAATATTCCTGTTGCAGAACTGACACTTACAGGCCAGGAAATCGGTCTTATGATCGCCAGCGCCAAGAAAAAAGTCCCGGACAAAAAGTGCCCGCAGATCGCACTGATCGGTTTCAAAAACATGTTCAGCGATACAACTTATGCAGATGAGCTTTTTGATATCCGGCTGAAATTTTATGACATCACAGCCATTGAGCAGGCAGCAGAAAAAGTAGACCTTGCGATACAGGAAGGCGCAGATGTCCTGCTCGGCGGCGATACCGTCAATGCACTGGCGGCACAGAAAGGCATTCCGGCGCAGTTCATCGATTCCACAGAGGAGTCGATCCGTTCCGCTATCGGCGTGGCAAAAAAGATGATCCTGACTGCGGAGGCAGAGAAAAATTTTACCGCACAGTTTGAGACAGTGCTGGATAATTCATATAACGGGATTTTGGAAATTGATGAAAACAAAGAGATCATGATCGTAAACCGTGCAGGAGAAGAACTTTTTCACAAAAAAGCTTCTCAGCTTGAAGGAACTGCCCTGGAAAAAGTGATCCCGGAACTGGAACAACGGTATATCGATGACGTTCTGAGCGGAAAAAGAGATTCATTTATGACCTCGGTCTATGTGGCTGGTGTTCCGATGATGCTCACGGCAGCGCCGATCCAGTATGAAAACAAGATTCGTGGCGCGATCATTTCACTCTATCGAAATGCTTCTGTCCGAAAAAATGATGCAGATGAGCTGCATTCCTATTACCTGAAGGGCTACGTGGCGCATGCTCATTTTTCTGATATCAGGATCACTGGTAAAGAAATGGAATACTGCGTGGAACTTTCCAAAATGTACGCCCTGTCAAAGAATCCTGTGCTGATCTGTGGAGAAGACGGAACAGATAAGGAAAAACTGGCACAGTGCATCCACAACAACAGTTCCTATAAAGCGGGGCCTTTTGTTGCAGTGAATTGCAGCGGTATGACAGAACAGATGCAGGTGGACAGGCTTTTTGGAAACCCGGATGCAGAAGACGAGAGCATGAAAAAAGGGGCACTTGCGATCGGCGATCATGGAACGATCGTAATCTCTGAAATAGAAAAACTTTCACTTCTGTGCCAGTATCGTCTGTACCGTGCGATACGGTATGATTCCCTGATCCAGAATGACCTGGAGCGAAGCCAGACGCTGGATAACCGTATCATAGCGATAACGGGAGCAGATCTTTACCAGTATGTAGAGCAGGGCAGATTCCGGCAGGATCTTTATTATCTCCTGAACAGCCTTACGGTGGAGATTCCTCCGCTTCGGAAGCGCCCGCAGGATATCCGTGCGATCGTGGAGGACTGCAGGGTAAGATTTACAAAAAGATATGCAAGATTTCCAAAGATCGCAGAGGATGCGATGGAGGCACTTGCCGGATTTGGATGGCAGGGGAATGAAATCCAACTGGAGTCGTTTTGTGAAAGACTTTTTCTGACTTCACCCAAGAAGACGATCACCAGTGACTATGTATATTTTCTTCTGGACACATTGTATCCTGTAAAAGAAAGAATTTCGGAAGATGGCACAACAGTGATCTATCAGCACCCGGAGGCCGCGCGTCTGACGGAACTTCTGGAAAAACACCAGGGAAACCGTTCAGCAGTGGCGAAGGAGCTTGGAATCAGCACAACGACGTTGTGGAGACGAATGAAAAAATATGGCGTGATAAATAAATATGATCTGACGTAAGGAGGAAACGCTATGGCGATCCATATCATAGATGAGGCAAACCGCTGTCTCAATTGTAAGAAACCAAGATGTATGGAAGGATGTCCGGTGCATACACCGATCCCGCATATTATCCAGATGTTCAAGGAGCACAAGGTCATGGATGCGGGGGCGGAGCTGTTTCAGAATAATCCGATGTCTGTGATCTGCTCGATCGTGTGTGACCATGAGCAGCAGTGTGCCGGTCACTGTGTACTTGGAAAGAAAGGCAATCCGGTGCATTTTTCCAGTATTGAGAACTATATTTCGGACACTTATCTGGATCGAATGAAACTTCAGATTCCAGAAGAAAAGAAAAAACCGGTGGCAGTGATCGGGGCAGGTCCGGCAGGATTGACGGTGGCGATCATTCTGGCACAGCATGGGTATAAGGTGACGATCTTTGAGCAGCAGGACAAGATCGGCGGTATCACACGTTACGGAATCCCGGAATTCCGTCTGCCGAAATCTATCCTGGATCGTCTGGAAAAGCAGATCCTTGCGATGGGTATCCGCATCCGTCCGCATACTGCGATCGGAACAGTTCTGACGATCGATGATCTTTTCCGCGACGGATATGCAAGCGTGTTTGTTGGAACAGGAGTGTGGAAAGCACGAAACCTGGGGATTCCGGGGGAATGTCTGGCGAATGTGCATTTCGGCATTGACTATCTGGAAAATCCGGCAGCATATGATCTGGGAGAAAAAGTCGCCATTATTGGAATGGGAAATGCGGCAATGGACGTTGCGCGGACAGCTCTTCGAAACGGTGCACTGCAGGTGACATTGTATGCCCGCGGAACGCATGTAGCGGCGAACTCGCATGAAATGGCGTATGCAGAGCTGGATGGCGCACAGTTTGTCTTTGGAAAAGCGATCGAGCGCATCACGGAAACCGGCCCGGTATTCAAGACTTCGGTCATTGATGAGAATAATAAAGTCGTCGGATACGAGGAAGGCGAAGACCAGGTGGAAGCAGATTCCACGATCATCGCCATCAGCCAGGGACCAAGAAACCGCCTGATCCGCACAACAGTAGGACTGGAAGGCTCCGACAAAGGTCTCCTCATCGTAGACGAAAACGAAATGACCACCAGAGAAGGCGTCTTCGCCGCAGGAGATGTCGTACGCGGCTCCAAAACCGTCGTCCATGCCGTAGAACAGGCAAAGAAAGCGGCCGTGGCGATGATCGCGTATATGGAAAAAGAAAGTTGACTTTTACCAGGGAAAGACATATAATAAATAATAGCTAAGGAATGTGGTGAAATTCCAAGAGGCAAAACGAAAACCCCCAGAGTTGCCGCTCTGGGGGTTTTCTTGCTCGTTACGGTGAGCTATTCCGTTTAGGCTGTTGCTACCTATTGTCTACCGCTCAGCCATTTGCATATGTAATAGCTAATTACATTTGCTAACACGGTGACAAGAAGTGTGGTGAAAAAATCATCCAAGAGATACACCTCCTTTCTGCTGGAGGAGCGGCAGCAACATTATTATAACACAAAATCAGAACAAAATGTACAATCTATAAAATTTAACTCCAGAATTCTTCAGCCAGGGATATGAAATCTCTGGCTGCTTTGCTGAGATAACGTTTTTTGTGGTGACATGCCATGATGTTCCAGGAGGGTTTGCCAGGGAGAGTGAAGAATCGGATCTTGTCCTCGTGTCCACGGGCATAAAAAGCAGGAATGATGCCACAGCACATTTCAGCCCCGACCATAGTGGTGATGGTTGCATTGCTGGAGGTCTCAAAGAGTACATGAGGCTTGAAACTGGCAGATTCGAAGATGTGGTCGGTCAGATCGCGAAGCGTGGATTCTTTGTACGTGAGGACAAAAGGTTCCTCGCGAAGCGCATAAAGGTTCAGTTCGGAAATCTCACCCTCGCGAACAGGAACAGCATTTGTCCATCCTTCCTCCGGTGGTGTGGCGATCGGATGGCGGATCGGAACGGCAGCAAAAATATCCTCGGAAGCTAAAGGAATATAACTCAGAGCAGGTTTCTGCTGTTCCGGAACAAGTGTCACGAATCCCAGATCCAACTCACCGGATATCAGGAGTTCCTGCTGTTTCTGGACACTGAGTTCCCGTGGAGTGACCTGGATATTAGGATGCAGGCGGTGAAATTTCGGATACACATTAGAAAACATGGCGATCCCACGCCCAGGCGTAAAGCCAACACTGAGCTCCCCCTGCTGGATCTTCGCGAGATCATGGATCCTGTGGTAAGTATCCTTCTTAAGCAACAGCATTTCCCGTGCAGCCTTCAGATAAATCTCCCCAGCTTCCGTAGGATGCCAGTCCGTCCGCGAACGATGAAAAAGCTGCACACCGAGTTCCTTCTCAAGTTTAAGAAGCTGCTGGTTAAGCGCAGACTGCGTGATATAAAGCTTTTCCGCTGCACGGGTGATGTTGTTTTCTTCCGCGATTGCTACAATATATTGTATTTGACGTAAATCCATTGTGGGTACCTCCTTACCTCCATTCTACCCCAATCCCCTCCACATTCCAATATGTAAATTAGAAAAATTAAGAGAACTATAACTACAATGAATTTTACTTATACAACCTCCTGCGTTATAATAACCTCAACAAAGCAAAGGAGGAATCCAAAATGTCACTGCTAGTAAAAATAAACCAGTCTGACAACGTAGCCATCGCTGTTCAGCCACTGAGCGCAGGATCAGAAGTGGAAGGCATCCACATCAACCAGGACATCCCGCAGGCACACAAAGTCGCACTGGCTGACATTCCAAAAGGAAGCCCGGTCATCCGCTACGGCGTGATCCTCGGATACGCCATGAACCCGATCAAACGCGGCGACTGGATCAACGAATTCATGCTCGAACTCCCAACCCCGCCATCCGTAGATGACATGGAGTTCGGCAAAAACATCGTCACAGACCTGCCTGAACCGCCGGTAACTACCTTCGAAGGATATGCAAATCCAGACGGCGGCTACGCAGGAACCAGAAACATCCTCGGGATCAGCACCACCGTACAGTGCGTAACAGGAGTACTGAATGTCGCAGTAAAGAAAATGAAAGAAGAACTTCTTCCAAAATATCCAAACGTAGACGACATCGTCCCGATCAACCACGCATACGGCTGCGGCGTTGCCATCAACGCACCTGAGGCAAAAGTCCCGATCCGTGCACTCAGAAATCTCGCCAAACATCCAAACTTCGGCGGACAGCTCATGGTAGTCGGACTTGGCTGTGAGAAATTCACTGTACAGATGCTCCTCGATGAAGCCGATATTACACCTGAAAATGTCATTATTCTCCAGGAACAGAAAGGCTTCGATGCCATGGTTGACGCCCTCATGAAAATGGCAGACAAAAAACTCGCGATCCTCAACGAAAGAAAACGAGAAACACTTCCATTATCCAAACTCTGCATCGGTATGCAGTGCGGTGGAAGCGATGCATTCTCCGGCGTGACTGCAAACCCATCCGCAGGATATGCGGCAGACATGCTGGTAAAAGGCGGCGCAACCGTTATGTTCTCCGAAGTAACAGAAGTACGTGACGGAGTACATTACCTTGCAGAACGCTGCGTCAGCGCAGAAGTAAGAGACAAACTTGCAGCAGAAATGCGCTGGTACGATCATTACCTTGCAGAAGGAAACGTAGACAGAAGCGCTAACCCGACCCCGGGAAACAAAAAAGGCGGACTCTGCAACATCGTAGAAAAAGCCATGGGCTCCATTGCAAAATCAGGAAGCTCACCGATCGTGGAAGTACTTTCCCCGGCAGAAAAACCAACCAAACACGGTCTTATCTATGCAGCGACACCGGCAAGCGATATCGTCTGCGGTCCATGCCAGCTTGCATCAGGAATCACTCTGCAGGTATTTATGACAGGCCGCGGAACTCCATATGGACTCGCAGCAGCTCCGGTCATCAAAGTCTGTTCAAGAAATGAAATGAAAGCCATGTGGCAGGATCTGATCGATGTCAACGCCGGTCCGATCGCAACAGGCGAAGCAACGATCCAGGAAATCGGAACCCAGCTGTTCAACAAGATCATCGCGGTTGCAAGCGGAAAGGATCAGTCCTTCGCAGAGAAATACAAACTCCACAACGACCTCTGCATCTTCAACCCGGCACCGATCACCTGATATCCAGGTTTCAAAATTTCAACTGCATCTCATGCCTGCATGTGTATGCAGTTGAAGTTATAAATATCAAGCGACCTGCTTTTTTTTTACCTTAAATTGCAGAAAATCCTGTATTTTACGCAATGCATGAAACAAAATGCGATTAAAATGAAACATATCATTTCAAAAACCGCAACATTAACGAAAGCATAAAAATCATAAGAACCTTCTTGGGTATTCTGCGAATTGAACAAAAAGCCAGAATGTATATAATAAAATACATACAAAACAAACAAAGAAAAACATTGAGGCCGCAATGATTTCGAATATTCTAGGAGGAAGAAAAATGATACCTGTTGTAGAAAAAATGGAAGTTTTCCCGGTAGCCGGACATGACTGTATGGAATTAAACCTTTCCGGCGCACATGCACCTTACTTTACAAGAAACATCGTGATCCTGACAGATTCCAACGGAGTAGAAGGTGTTGGAGAAGTTCCGGGAGGAGAGAAGATCACAAATGCACTTGAGCAGGTAAAAGACCTGGTGATCGGAACAAGCATTGCAGATTACAAACAGACGCTCAACAAGGTTCGTAAATGGCTGGATGAAAATATCAAAGATGACGTGCGTGGCTTACAGACATTCGACCTTCGTACCGGAGTACATGTAGTAACAGCAATCGAAGCACCTCTGCTTGACCTTCTCGGAAAATTCCTTGATGTGCCGGCAGCAGCTCTGATGGGTGATGGAATCCAGAGAGAAAGAGTACAGTTCTTAAGCTACCTCTTCTACATTGGAGACCGCAAAAAAACAGATCTTCCGTACGAAGAAGAACCAGATGCAGAATGCGACTGGTACCGTCTCCGTCACGAAGAAGCCCTTACACCAGAAGCAATCGTAGCACTTGCAAAAGCGACCCATGAAAAATACGGCTTCGTAGATTTCAAGCTTAAAGGCGGCGTACTTGCACCGAAGGAAGAACTCAAAGCAGTTCAGGCGATCAAAAAAGCATTCCCGGATGCAAGAGTTGATCTCGACCCGAACGGCTGCTGGAGCCTCAAAGAAGCACTGGAGATTGCTCCACAGCTCAAAGAATGTCTTGCTTACTGTGAAGACCCATGCGGCGCAGAAAACGGATTCTCCGGACGTGAAGTTATGGCAGAGTTCAGACAGCTCTCCGGAATGCCGACAGCAACCAACATGATCAACACAGACTGGCGCCAGATGCATCACTGCCTGTCCCTGCAGAGCGTAGATATTCCGCTTGCAGACCCGCATTTCTGGACTATGAACGGTTCCGTTCGAGTAGGTCAGATGTGCAACGATTTCGGCATGATGTGGGGATGTCATTCCAATAATCACTTCGATGTCAGCCTTGCAATGGTCGTACAGTGTGCAGCAGCAATCCCAGGAAAGATGAACGGAATCGACACACACTGGATCTGGCAGGAAGGACGCGAGCGTCTCACAAAACAGCCGATGAAAATCGTTGACGGATGCATTGATCTTCCGAAAAAAGGTGGACTTGGAATCGAAGTTGACCGCGAACAGGTTCTCAAAGCACACAAACTTTACATGGACAACTGTCTGGGAGCACGTGACGATGCAAAAGGCATGCAGTATCTGATCCCGGGATGGAAATTCGATAACAAGCGTCCGTGTCTCGTAAGATAAGATTTTATCAGCAAAATAGGTTACCTTAAAAACTTTAGTGAATGAATATATGGAAAGAGTATGAGGAAAAAACATGTCTGAATCAACAAGAATGTTATTAGGACTGGCATTAGGAATCATCGTAATGATCGTCCTGGTAATGAAAACAAAAGTACATTCCTTCATGGCCCTTCTGATCGCAGCCATGATCACAGGAATCATCGGCGGAATGCCGATCTCAGATATTACCCTCGCTGACGGCACAACTCAGACTGGTCTGATCACAGCCATTCAGGAAGGATTTGGAAGCACATTAAAGAGCACCGGTATCATCATCGGTCTTGGCGTTATGATGGGCGGTATCCTGGAGAAATCCGGAGCTGCCGAAAAAATGGCATACAGCTTTATCAAACTGATCGGTCAGAAAAACGAAGAATGGGCACTGGCGATCACAGGATGGTTCATTTCCATTCCGGTATTTGCAGACTCCGCGATCGTAATTTTTGCACCTCTTTGCAAAGCAATGTCCAAAGTAACCGGTAAATCTGTAGTTGGACTTGCACTTTCACTGGCAGTTGGTCTTCAGCTGACACACTGTCTGGTACCTCCGACACCTGGTCCGCTGACTGCAGCCGGAATGTTCAATGTCGATGTAGGCCAGATGATCATCGGTGGTGCACTGATCTCCATTCCGATGCTGATCGTAGTAGTTTTTTACACAAAATGGATCGGAAAGAAAATCTATCAGGTTCCGAACGATGAAGGTGGATTTGACAGAAAAGAATTCAAACAGGAATACATCAAATCCATGGATGAACTCAATGCAATGATGGATGCAAAACCACTCCCGGGCTTCTGGGTATCTGTAGCACCGATCTTTGTTCCGATCATCCTGATCCTTCTCAAAACTGTACTTGGTTTTGTTGGTATCAGCAACAGCGTAGTTGATTTCCTTGGTTCTCCGATCGTAGCACTTGGAATCGGTACACTTCTTGCAATCTACGGACTTGTTCCGAAGGAAGATAACAAAGCTGTTCTCAAGATGATGGATGACGCTATCAAAGATACCGGTATCATCATGCTGATCACAGGTGCCGGCGGATCTCTTGGAAACGTTGTAAAAGTAAGCGGTATCGGTACTGCACTTGGTGAAATGGTTACATCCTGGGCACTTCCGGCAGTTCTGATCCCGTTCATCATTGCAGCACTTATGAGGATCGCTCTCGGATCTGCAACCGTTGCAATCACAACAGCAGCATCCCTGACAGCACCACTTATGAGTGTTTTAAGCATCAGCCCGCTTCTTATGTCCCTTTCCTGCTGCGTAGGTGCGATTTCATTCTCCTACTTCAATGACAGTGGATTCTGGGTATTCAACGGAATGTTCGGACTGACAGAACTGAAAGACCAGGTTCGATGCAAGACGGCCGTATCGATGATCATGTCGGGCGTTGGTGTACTGGAACTGCTTATCGCACAGTTCTTTATCTAAAATCAATGAACAAAAATTAAAACATATAACAAGATCATTCAATCCAAAAAATATAGCAACAACGAGGAGGAAAAAACAATGGGATTTGTACCAAGAGGAATTATTCCACCAATCATCACACCACTTACAGATGACGGAGAAGTAAACTATCCAGTACTGCGTCAGATGGTCAATCATCTGATCGACAACGGCGTGCATGGTCTGTTTCCACTGGGAACGACCGGAGAGTTTTACGCATTCGATGACGATACCTATCGCAAGATCCTTGAAACAGTCAAAGATGAGACAAGAGGTCGTGTTCCGGTTTACGGCGGTGCAAACCATATCACAACAAGAGGCGTTATCCGTCTGGTAAAGATCTGCGAAGAAGTTGGCGTGGATGCAGTTTCCGTACTGACACCAATGTTTGTATCCCAGACACAGGACGAACTGTACGCTTACTATAAGGAAATCGCAGAAAGCACTTCACTTCCGATCATCCTTTACAACAACAAACCAAAAACAAACGTAACTATCACACCGGCAACTGTTGCAAAACTGGCTGAGATCGACAACATCGTTGCAGTCAAGGACAGCACCGGTGATATGACAAATGCAGCAGAGTACATCCGTCTGACAAGAGACAACGACAACTTCCATGTACTGATGGGAAGAGACACTCTGATTCATGCAGCTCTCTGCTATGGAGCAACAGGCGCGATCGCATCCTGTGCAAACGTAGCTCCACGTATCGCAGCTGATATCTACGACAAATTTATGGAAGGTGATCTCAAGGGATCTTTGGATGCACAGTTTGAACTGGCACCGCTCCGTATCGCATGCGGTATGGGCACTTTCCCGGCTGTTATTAAGGAAGGGCTTGTACAGCAGGGCATCCCGGTTGGCAAGTGCCTGGCACCGATCGGAGAGCTGACACCAGAAGAGAAGGAGAAACTTCATCAGGTTCTGGTTGACATGAAGCTTGTTTGATGATATAAAATCTCCAGATAAATAAAAAGGCAGGAATGTAAAATGCGAGTTTTCTACGAAGAAATGAAAGAAAAATTACAGAGCATTCTTGTGAAATATGGTTTCGATGAGAAACGTGCAGAGGAATCGGCGAAGAATTTCGCCGATTCTTCTTTAGATGGAGTGTATTCTCATGGTTACCAGCGTTTTCCAAGAGTGATCGATTATATTCAGAAAGGCTACATTGACGTAAATGCAGTGCCGGAAAAAATCATCGGCTTTGGTGCCGTGGAACGATGGGACGGCCATCTGGGAATGGGAAATCTCAATGCAAAAATGGCAATGCAGCGTGCGGTAGAACTGGCGGCACAGCTTGGGATCGGTATGGTGGCGATGTCCAATACCAATCACTGGATGCGCGGGGGTGCCTACGGATGGCAGGCAGCGGAAGCAGGATGTATCGGAATCTGCTGGACAAATACCTGTCCAAACATGCCGGCATGGGGAGCCATTGATGGAAGGATCGGAAATAATCCATTCGTTCTGGCTGTTCCGGATCAGAATGGAGAGCATGTTGTTGTTGATACTGCGATGGCACAGTATTCTTACGGCAAGCTTTCTGTATGCAGGCAGAATGGAGAAAAACTTCCTTATCCGGGTGGTTACGATGAGGAAGGCAGCCTGACCTGCGACCCGGCAGCCATCGAAAAAACAAGAAGAGTCGTCCCGATCGGCTACTGGAAAGGTTCTGGCCTCTCGATCGTACTGGATCTGATCGGCGGGATACTCACACTCGGAAGAACTGTGACAAAAGTAGGACAGGAATGCGAATCGGAATACGGCCTGACGCAGGTATTCATCGCGATCCGCCCGGAAGTCCTGAATCAGGATCCAGACAAAGCACAGGAAATCTTAAACGAGACACTGAAAGATATCCAGGCTTCCATTCCGGAAAAAGAAGGACATACCGTCCGATATCCAGGACAGGGAACACTCATCCGACGCAGGGAAAATCTGAAGAACGGAATCCCGGTCAACGAGGAAATATGGAAAAAGATATGTGAATTATAAATAGCACAATAAAACTCCGGTCATGAAGAAATTTGTGACCGGAGTTTTGAACATATCAGGGTGTTTTTACAGGAAGCGTTGTTTCGCGATGAATCAATATCGGTGGAATGATCTGGTGGACTGGTTCGGAAGAAAGTGCAGGTTTCCTTTTGTGGCTTTCTTTGATCTGAACGTTCAGGATTTCCATAGCGGCAGCGGCAATCTTGTCGATCTGCTGTCCAACCGTACTGATCGGAACGATGGCCTCTCTTGAGACAGGAGAGTCATCAAAACCGATGAGCTTATAATCATCAGGAAGCTTTCCGTATCGCCGGATCAGATGATGAAGTACGATATTGGCAAAAGTATCGTTTGGAAGAAAGATTCCCTTGGTTTTGCCGGTATATCTGATATCAATATCGTCAATCAGGTTCTTGAGAATCTGGGACGTTTCTTCATAACTGTGTCCTGTATCGGTAAGGATCAGTTCATGTGGGATTTGGTATTCTTTACAGATATCAGTAAATCCTTTGATACGTCCGTAGGATGGAATCTGCGAAGAAAACTCTGCGTTAATATGAATGAGTACATCAGCTCCGATTTTTGCCAGAAGACTGGTTGCCTGCACCCCGCCCATGTAGTTGTCTGTATTGACACTGCTGACATACTGATCTTCTCTTTCGATTGTTACGATAGGAATATTATAGGAGGCGAGTTCACGGGATGGTATCGTATGACTGAGAATGATCATTCCTTCAATCTTGTAGGAAAGGAGCTCCTGGATATATTTTCGCTCATTTGTCTCCTGGTCATCTCCTGTGAATACAAGAAACTTGTAGCCAAAAGTTTCGTAAGTTTTTAATATCTGGTTCAGAACTTCAGAATAGTAGTGCATATAGAGGTTTGGGATGATAACCCCGATAAATTCTGTTTTTCCGTTTGCGAGGATCCTCGCAACTTTATTTTCTTTATAGTTTAATTTCTCAAGAGCATCCGCAATGATCTGCTGGTTTTCCAGGGTAAGAGAGTCCGGATTATTGAAATATCTGGAAATCGTTGTTTTGGAAAAACCGGTATATTTTGCAATATCGCTGAAAGTTATATTTTTTTTCCCCATAATAACAGAAGAGTCCTTTCAATAAAAAAACTGAATAGTATTATATTGCTTAAGAGTATAACAGAAATTGTGGTTTATAACAAGGACAAGCAATACAGAAGTGGTTAAGTAACCGGTTTTGTAAAAAATCAACAAAGGAAAAATACAGAATTTGTATATATCAATGAAAAAATAAGAGAATACTTGACGAAATCATATTCTGATGATATTATCAATTTATAAAGTAACCGGTTACTTTACCGGTTACACAAACAGCAGAAAGGAAAAGGAGGAGAACATGAAAAAAACAAAACTGATTCTTCTTGCCGGTCTGGCAATGGCAGTCAGTATGACGGGATGCCAGAAAAAGGAAGTAAAGCCTGGCGATGTGGCAGGATACGATGAGGGCGAACAGTATCTTTCTATATGGGTACACAGTATTGAGGATACTCCGGAAGGACAGGTTTACAGGGAATCTGTAGACAGGTTTAACGAGAAATATAATGGCAAATATTTTGCAGATATTGAATTTATTCCGAGAAATGACAGCGGCGGCGGCTATTCGGATAAGGTAAATTCATCGGTGCTCTCAGGAGGACTTCCGGATGTTCTTACACTGGACGGACCGAATGTTGCTGCATATGCAGAGAACGGTATCATCCAACCTCTGGCAGACCTGACAGAGGAGGAGAGGGGCGAGTATCTGGAATCCATTCTGGAGCAGGGAACTTATGATGACAAGCTCTATGCACTTGGAGTCATGGAATCCAGTGTAGGCCTTTATTACAATAAAGATATTCTTGAGGAGGCCGGGATTGAAGTGCCGGATGCCGACCATCCATGGACAAGAACGGAATTTATGGATATTCTGGCAAAACTGAAGCCAATAATGGATGAGAAGAAGGGATATCCGATTGATATGACTTTCCCGGTAGGTGAAGCAAGTATTTATTATTATGCACCATTTATCTGGGCAAATGGCGGCAATCTGGTAAGTGATGATGGAATGACTGTAGATGGATATTTTAATTCAGAGAAAAACGTTGAGGTTATGAATTATTTCCATCAGATTGTAGAGAACAAATATATGTCAGAAGCTCCGGTCGAAAAGCTTTTTGAAAGCGGAAGAGCAGCCTTCAAATTTGATGGTGCATGGGAAGTCAATACCATATATGAGAACTATCCGGATGTGAACCTCGGTGTGGCACCTTATGTAGTAGGAGATGACTGGGATGGTGAGAGATATACACCGACAGGATCCTGGGCATTTGCGGCTTCTTCTGCGACAGATAATATTGAAGGAGCAACAGAGTTGGTCAAATGGATGAGTGGTGTGGAAAGTGGTGTCAGAATCTGGAATGAAGCAAAATCACTCCCATCAACATATAAGGCATTTGATCAGATCGATATATTCCAGACAGACGAAAATTACAAAGCACTGTACGAGCAGCTGAGTAAATACGGACACCCAAGACCAAAAACTCCTGTATATCCACAGGTAAGTACATCCTTCCAGCAGGCACTTGAAAGTGTCGGACTTGGCGGCAAGGATGCACAGACAGAACTGGATAAATCTGTAGAAAGGATTAACGCGAAACTGGAACGTTATACGAGAGAATAATGAAGAAAAAAGAATCAATCTTAGGAATGGCTTTCTTTGGCCCGGCACTGGTACTTCTTATACTGTTTTTATTTCTGCCGATGGTGTTGACACTGGTGTTCAGTTTTACCGATTACTTTGCACTGAACCCGGATATGACACATTTCGTAGGACTGGAAAACTACATAAATATTTTTAAAGACGAATTATTTGTAAAATCATTTTTTAACACGGTAAAATTTGTAATTATCATCGTTCCCTGCCAGTGTATCGGAGCACTTGTTCTGGCACTTGCAATCAATAAAGTTACGCATTGCAAGAAATATTTTAAAGTAGCATTTTTTATCCCTGTTGTCATGTCTTTGGCAGTTGTATCCACACTCTGGATGGATATTTACAGCCCTGAGGGCATCCTGAATACAATGCTTGCACACCTTGGAATCAGTGCACAGCCTTTTATCCACAGTGCAAAGCAGGCACTTCCGTCCATCGCAGTTATGAGTGTATGGCAGGGTGTCGGATATCAGATGATTATCTTCCTTGGCGGACTTCAGAATATCAATCCGGCACTTTATGAGGCAGCAGAGATGGATCATGCAAGTGGATGGCAGAAATTTAAAGACATCACACTTCCGGAACTGAAACCTCTTTGCGTTTTCGTATTTATCACAGTTACAATTGGCGCGTTCCGTATGTTAGTACAGCCGATGGTAATGACCGGCGGTGGTCCGGACCATTCAACCTACACTTTGGTATATGATATTTATGAAACTGGTACAATGAACTGGGAGATGGGACTTGCATCTACCATGGCAATTGTCTTTACAGTCTTTGTTGTTGTACTGACTATCATACAGAATGTACTGACTAAGGGAAAGGAGGAGAAAAAACATGTTAACAAAAAAGCAAAAAACATTTAACTGGGTTCTGGCAGTTTTTCTTCTGCTGCTCTCCATATTCTTCCTGTTTCCGGTAATCTGGATGCTTGCAAACTCTTTTAAACCGGATGCAGCGATCACAGCGGATATGAATTCTGTGGCAGCATTTATTCCGCCTGCTTTAAACGGAAATTATTTTGAAAACTATATTACGATTCTTACGGACACCAATTTCCTCCGTTATATGCTTAATACTTTAGGATATGCGGCACTTTTGATCGTACTCGGCGTGATCGTCAACGGGCTTGCCGGTTATGCACTGGCAAAGATTAATTTTCCATTTCGTGACCAGTGGCTTCTGATCATTATGATGCTTCTGATCGTACCAACAGAAACAGTTATCACGATTCACTTTCTGATCATTGCAAAAGCAGGTCTTCTGAATACAGTTATCGGATATGTACTTCCAATGATCGTGAATCCATTTAATATTTTCCTTTTCCGTCAGGTGTTTGTAAGCCTTCCGGATGACGTTTACGAGGCAGCTCAGCTTGATTTCTGCAGCCCGGTAAAATACTTCTTCACAATGGTGCTGCCGATGTCAAAGACAGTTGTTGCAACAGTAAGTGTTTTTACATTCCTCGGAGTATGGAATGATTATCTCTGGCCGTCACTTGTATTCACATCCAGTGATCTTCTGACCGCACAGATCGGTCTGAACTCAATCACATCCAATGACAATACAACAATGGGTCAGACACTTGCAGTGATCACCCTGATCACAATTCCTGTTATTATCATTTATGCACTGTTCTCAAAACAGATTGTAGAAGGTGTAACTTCAACCGGTTCCAAGGAGGGTTAATGAATTATGAGTTTTATAGAATTTAAACATATCGGAAAAAAATATGCAGGAGCAGATAAGAACTCCGTAAGTGATTTCAACCTGGAAATCAATGAAAAAGAATTTATTGCATTTGTCGGACCATCTGGATGTGGAAAATCAACAACACTTCGCATGGTAGCCGGATTTGAGGAGATTACAGAAGGTGATCTGTATATTGATGGAAAAAAAGTAAACGAAACTGCTCCGAGAGACCGAGGTATTGCAATGGTATTCCAGAACTACGCACTGTACCCGCATATGACAGTAGAGAAAAATATCGGATATGGTCTGAAGAATATGAAAATGCCGGCAGATCAGATCAAGAAAAAAGTAGACTGGGCGATTGATATTCTGGGACTGCAGGAATTTCGTTACAGAAAACCGAAGAATCTTTCCGGTGGACAGAGACAGAGGGTTGCACTTGGTCGTGCCATCGTAAAAAATCAGAAAGTATTCCTGATGGATGAGCCTCTTTCCAACCTGGATGCGAAACTCCGTGTCAGTATGAGAACAGAGATCAGCAGACTTCATCGTGAGATGGGAGCAACTACAATTTATGTTACACATGATCAGGTTGAGGCAATGACAATGGCAGATCGTATCGTCATCATGAAAGAGGGCGTGATCCAGCAGGTTGGAAAACCAATGGAGCTTTATGATCATCCGGTAAATAAATTTGTAGCTGGATTTATCGGATCTCCGCAGATGAACTTCTTTGATGTGACAGTAAAAGGAAATGAAGTTACATTTAAGGACGGAAATAAACTTACACTTCCGGAAGCTATCATCAATAAACTGAACGGCAGGGAAGGTGAAATGACACTTGGAATCCGTGGTGAGGATCTCAAGATGGATGCACAGAATCTGGAATTATATAAAGAAAATAAAATGAGAGCTGTGATCACAGATACGGAAGTTATGGGAAATGAAAATAACCTGTATTTCCAGTTTGGAGGCTGCCAGGCAGTTGCGAGAGTTTCAAAGTATGAGATCAGCCAGGTCGGAGATGAAATTGAGTTTGTATTCATGCCGTCCAAAATTCATTTCTTTGATAAGGAAACTGAGGTAAATTATTTATAGGAGTGACAGTAATGGAAGAAATCAGGATATTTTTGGGTACGATTGAGAGAGTCAAAAATTTTGTGAATGAAGTGAGTCATCTGGAATGCGACGTGGATATTGTTTCCGGAAGATACGTGATCGATGCAAAATCTATCATGGGAATTTTCAGTACAGATCTGTCCAAACCGGTCAATGTAAGAATTCATGCACAGGGAGCCGAAGCAGAAAAAGCCCTGCAGGTAGTCCGAAAATATGCAGAAGAATGAGAAAGTGAGTACAGAAAATGCAGAAAATATATGTAAAACCAAAAGACTGCTGGATGAATGACCCGAATGGTTTTATTTATTTCAAAGGTCTGTATCATTTGTTCTATCAGTGCTTTCCTTATGCACCGCAGTGGGGAAGAATGCACTGGGGTCATGTTGTCAGCAAAGATCTTGTAAGCTGGGAAAATCAGGGAATAGCGTTGTATCCAAGTAAAACAGATGACAGAAGTGGGTGTTTTTCTGGAACAGCTGTTGAAAATGATGGGAAGATGCAGCTGTATTTTACCGGAGTAAATTATCTGGTTGAAAATCCTGAGAATATCAATCACTGTGTAGATGAGCAGTTTGTATCCGCACAGCTGATGATCACTTCTGAGAATGGATTTGATTTTGATAACATTGGGGATAAGAAAACAGTTCTTCCGGTCATCCATGATGCAAAAACCGGTGATGCGAGACATACCCGAGATCCGAAGGTCTGGAAAAATGGCGACAGATGGTATATGATGCTTGGAAGCACAATTGAAGATAAGCAGGGAAGACTTCTGTTCTTTACTTCAAAAGATGGCGAATCCTGGAAATATAAAAACTCTGTTACCAAAGAGAAATTTGGCTGGATGTGGGAATGCCCGGATTACTTTGAAGTGGACGGAAAACAGATAGTAATCTTTTCACCAATGGGATTTCTGAAAGACGGAAAAGCAGATGATGCACAGGCGGTCTGTATGCAGGTGAAATTTGATGAGAAAACATGTCAGATGGAACTTCCGGATGAGTACCAGCTTATGGACTATGGAATGGATCTTTATGCACCACAGAGCACCCTCGATGAGGAGGGAAGAAGAATCCTGACTGCGTGGCTTCGCATGCCGGAGCCGGTGGATGGGAAATGGCAGGGAATGATGTGTATTCCAAGAGTTGTAGAAGCGAAAGAGAATCACATTTATTTTCGTGTCCATCCGAATATTCAGGCAGCATATACAAGAGAAATCTCCGCACCGTATGAAGCAGATGAAAGCGGATATCGTGTAAGATTTTCTCTGAAAGATGGTGAAAAGGTAAACATTGGCGGATACATTATTTACAGAGAAGGCAGCAGGATTTGTACTGACAGAAGCAGCCTCTACAGAAAATTTACGAATCACAGAGTACAGTTTACAACACCTGAATTAAAAGAAGGATTTGAGCTTGAAGTATATGTAAACCCGAACCTGATTGAAGTCTTTGTAAATGACGGTGAAGCGGTAATTTCCAATACCGTGTATGATCTGGGCAAAGAAATAGAGACAGATGTAAAAATGAGAATAGAAACTCTGGAAAAATAAAGAACTCCGGTCATGAAGAAATTTGTGACCGGAGTAACTGTTTACAGGTAATATTCCGCAGTTTTTGAGTATAACAAAGACTTTCATGTCACGAATCTGATATTTTCAGCTTGTATTTTGTATATTCAAAATATGATATAGGGTATAGTGTAAGAAAAATCAGGCGAAGAATAGCTGGAACAGGAGATGAGAGATATGAGATATGGATATTTTGATGAAGCAAAAAAGGAATATGTGATCACACGTCCGGATACACCGGCACCGTGGGTAAACTATCTTGGCTCACCAGAGTATGGGGCAATCGTTTCAAATAATGCAGGAGGATACAGTTTTGCAAAATCTGGAGCAAATGGAAGAATCCTGAGATATATTTTCAATCAGTTTGATCAGCCGGGACGGTATATTTACCTTCGCGATAATGAAAGTAAAGATTACTGGTCTGCATCCTGGCAGCCGGTAGGCAAAGATCTGGAGACGTACAAAAGTGAATGTCATCATGGGACAGCATACACAAAAATGATGGCAGATTACAGTGAAATTCACTCAGAAGTAAGATATTATGTGCCGTTGGAGCGGTCTTATGAAGTATGGAGTCTGGCAGTAACAAACTATTCTGAGAAAAAACGTGAACTTACAGTAACAGGATATGCGGAATTTACCAACAACAGTAACTATGAACAGGATCAGGTAAATCTTCAGTATTCTCAGTATATCACACAGACGGTTTTCAGAGGGAACCGTGTACGTCAGATGATCCACGCAAACCTGGATCGTCTGGAAGAAGGTGAAAACATTGATAACAAAAATGTATTTAACAGATTCTTCGGACTGGCAGGAGCTGACGTGAATTCCTGGTGCGGAGACAAAGAAAGCTTTCTCGGAAGATATCACGGATATAACAATCCAGAGGGCGTGATCACGGGAAAACTCAGCAATAAGGGAAATTATAATGAGAATAGCTGTGGAGCACTTTCAACAGTTTTAAGCCTTGCTCCGGGGGAAACAAAAGAAATCACTTTTCTTGTTGGAATGAAAGGTGATGCAGAAGCGGGCGAGATCGTGGAGCATTACAAAAACTGCCAGGATGTATGTAAAAGAGAACTGGAAGAACTGATCGAATACTGGCATGGTCAGCTTTCTCACTTCCAGATCAGAACCCCAAGTCCGGAATTTAATACCATGATCAATACATGGAATGCATACAACTGTTTTATGACCTTTATCTGGTCACGGGCAGCTTCTTTTACCTACTGTGGACTCCGCAATGGATATGGATATCGCGATACAGTTCAGGATATTCAGGGAGTGATTCATCTGGCACCGGAGATGGCGGTGGAAAAAATTCGATTCATGCTTTCAGCACAGGTGGATAACGGCGGTGGACTTCCGCTTGTAAAATTTACACATAACCCGGGACATGAAGATACTCCGGACGATGCTTCCTATGTACAGGAAACAGGACATCCGGCTTATCGTGCAGATGATGCGCTGTGGCTTTTCCCTACAGTCTATAAATATGTTTCAGAAACAGGCAATGTGGCATTCATGGATGAAGTGATTCCGTTTGCAAACAAAGGTGAGGCAACCGTATATGAACATCTGAAACGTGCAATTGCATTTTCTGAAAATCATCTTGGAAAACATGGAATGCCGGCAGGTCTTTATGCAGACTGGAATGACTGTCTCAGACTTGGAAAAGATGGAGAATCAACTTTTGTAGCACTGCAGTATTATTACGCAATGACGATTCTCAGAGAATTTGCAGAATACAAAGAGGATAAAGAATATATTGAATATCTTAACGAAAGTCAGAAGAAACTTGGAAAACTGATCCAGGATCTCTGCTGGAATGAAGACCGCTTTATCCGTGGATTTACAGAAGATGGAGCTGTGATTGGAAAGCGCACAGATCCGGAAGCGAATATGTGGCTGAATCCGCAGAGCTGGGCGGTGATCAGCGGTCTTGCAGACGATGCACAGGCAGATCTTGCACTGGATATGGTTTATAAGAGACTGAATACAGAATATGGAGCAATCCTGATGGATCCTCCATATCATGCTCATGCATTCGAGGGTGCACTGGCTGTGATCTATAATGCAGGAACCAAGGAAAATGCAGGGATTTTCTCACAGTCACAGGGATGGATCATTCTTGCAGAAGCTCTGAGAGGACATGGAGAGAGAGCTTTTGGCTACTTTATGGAAAATGCGCCTGCGGCACAGAATGACAGGGCAGAGATCCGAAGGCTGGAACCATACTGCTATGGACAGTTTACAGAGGGAAAAGCAAGCCCGAATTTCGGACGCTCTCATGTACACTGGCTGACAGGAACAGCATCTACCGTTATGGTAGGGTGTGTAGAAGGTATCCTTGGTATGCGTCCTGACTTTGGCGGACTGCGAATTGCACCATCTGTTCCGAAAGAATGGGATAAATTTGAAATTGATAAAGATTTCCGCGGATGTAAACTTCATATTACAGTCCATAATCCGGGACACGTGGAATCTGGTTTCAAGAAGATGATCGTCAATGGAGAAGAACTGGGAGAAAATTATATTCCTCAGGAAAAGCTTACAGAGATTACAGAAGTAGAACTGTTCATGTCATAAAAAGGAGACAGCATGAAATATATAAAATTTCAGGATAAAAAAGGAACGTTTACCATTCAGAGTCCGGAAAACTACAGTGGTCTGTATTTTCCGCTGGCGGGTGATGGGGGACTGAAATCCAGTATCACTCCGAACCTTGGAGGAGACAGCAAGACAGATCAGAACCATTTTCTTTTGGAACCGGTAAGTATTGAAAATCTTCACAATAATCGCAGTACCAGAAATTTCTGGTGTCGTATAGAAGGTAAGGGATGCTGGTCTGCAACGGGAATTTCAGCAGAGCAGGAATTACAGAAATTTACAGAAGCTCAGGATAAAAGCATTCTGGAAGCCGGTTTTATGTGGCAGAAAGTGACCAGAACTTCTGCAAAATATGGTCTTCAGTCAGAAATCACTTCTTTTGTTGATGTGGACGGAGCAGCAGAGATTGAACTGGTCAGAATAAAAAATATATCTGAAGAAGTGACAAAAATAACTCCGATCGCTGCAATACCACTTTATGGAAGAAGCGCGGACAATATTCGAGATCATCGTCATGTGACATCGCTTCTTCACAGAATCAATACAACAGAATATGGTGTGGAAGTCACACCGGTTCTGTCTTTTGATGAAAGAGGTCATCAGAAGAATCATACCACCTATTTTGTATATGGATATTCAGAAAAAGGCGATGCGCCGGAGGCGTTTTATCCTACTGTGCAGGAGTTTATAGGAGAGGGCGGTACCTATCTGAATCCAGAAGCAGTAAGAGAGAACAAGCCAGGCAGAAAGGCAGGAAGCAGAGCTGAGGGAAAAGAGGCAATGGGAGGCATCCGCTTTGCGGATGTTGAGCTAAAGCCGCAGGAAACAGCAGGTTTTATCATACTGGCAGGACTGACAGAGAAGAAAGAGAGTATTGCCAAAACTGTCGCAAAATACAGGACAGAAGAACAGGTGGAGAACGTTCTTGAAGAGGTGAAATCCTACTGGCAGAAAAAAGTAAATGTATCTTATGAAACCGGTGATGCAGATGCTGATAACTATATGAAATGGATCAGCTTTCAGCCGGTACTGCGAAGAATCTATGGCTGTTCTTTTCTCCCATACCACGACTATGGAAAAGGCGGACGGGGATGGAGAGATCTCTGGCAGGACTGTCTTGCACTCCTGATCATGAATCCGGCTGTAGTGCGTCAGATGATTGTTGCCAACTATGGCGGTGTCCGCATTGACGGAACAAATGCCACGATTATTGGAAATAAACAGGGAGAATTTATCGCGGACAGAAATAATATTGCCCGTGTCTGGATGGATCATGCATTCTGGCCGTTTGGAACGACGAAGCTGTATATCGACCAGACCGGTGATATGAATATTCTGTTTGAAAAAGTTCCATATTTCAAAGATCTTCAGTCAGGAAGAGGAACAACACACGATGAAGAATGGAATACAGCTTACGGAAAACAGCAGAAAGTAGAGAGCGGAGATATTTATTTCGGAACAATTCTGGAGCATATTCTTCTGCAGAATTTAACTGCTTTTTATGATGTGGGTGAGCATAATGAAATGAAACTCCATGGAGCCGACTGGAACGATGCCATGGATATGGCGTGGGACAATGGTGAGAGTGTGGCGTTTACCTGTGCCTATGCAGGAAATATGAATAACATTGCAGACTGCCTGGAAAACCTGGAACGCATAAGCGGAATTAACCGGGTTGAGATTGCCAGTGAAATGGAATGTCTGTTTTCCTGTGGAAGAGATCTATATGAGAATGCAGACAAAAAAAGAGAACTGCTGGGTTCTTACACCAAAAAGTGTGCACACAACATCAGCGGCGACACAGTGATTGTCAGAATTGATGAGATAGTCAGAAATCTGCGTGAAAAAGCAGAATGGATGATGGAAAATATCCGAAAGAATGAATGGATCACAGATGGTGGAGACGGATGGTTCAATGGTTATTATGATGACCACAAGAATCCGGTAGAGTGCTGCGAAAAAGATCGTGTACGCATGATGCTGACCAGCCAGGTATTCGCGATCATGAGCGGAACTGCAACAAAAGAGCAGACTGCCGCGATCAGCAGAAGTGCAGATAAATATCTGTTCGATGAGAAAGCAGGCGGTTATCGACTGAATACAAATTTCAGAGAAGAGAAATTTGATCTCGGCAGGATGTTCGGCTTTGCCTATGGTGAAAAAGAAAACGGAGCTGTTTTCTCTCACATGGCAGTCATGTATGCAAATGCTCTGTACAGTCAGGGATTTGTAAAAGAAGGATATAAAGTGCTCAATACACTTCTTCATGCGGCAATGAACTTTGAAAGCAGCTATATGTATCCAGGTCTTCCTGAATATTTTGACAGTGATGGAAGAGGGCTGTATGCATATCTTACCGGTGCAGCAAGCTGGTATATGCTGACCATGATCACAGAAGCTTTTGGAGTAAGAGGAGAGATTGGCAATCTTGTGATCGCACCAGCACTTATGGCAGAACAGTTTGATAAAGAAGGAAATGCATCACTCTATCTGGAATTTGCAGGAAAGAAATTTGAGGTTCACATTTCCAATCCAGACAAAAAGGAGTATGGAGAATATCAGATTGTTCAGGCGTACTGTGACGAAAAAGAAATAGAAAAAAGAGCAGGCGGAAGTGCCTGCATGAAAAAAGAGACGATTGAACAGTTGTCTTCAGATGAGACACATAATATTACTATAGTATTACAATAAAAACAACCCGACATTATGTAGCAAAATGACATAATGCCGGGTTGTTTTCTGTTTTTCTCAATGCCGGAGAGAGACAGAGGCATGTCTGCTGGTCTACCACATGGATTTGTAGTATTTGTCGCGGTATTTCTTTGGTGTCAGTCCTGTATAGCCTTCAAAAATCTGTATAAAGTGACTCTGTGAGGAAAAGGAAAGATACGCCGCAATATCCACGATAGACTGATCAGAATATCTGAGAAGATGAGTGGCTTTTTCTATTTTCTGTTCACGGATGTAGTCACTGATCGATACACCAAGATTCTGCTTGAATATACGGGAAAGATAATTGCAGGACAGCCCTGTATGTTCAGCCAGATCCTGAATGGTGATTCTTTCTTTTATGTGACTGTAGATATAGTTGATGCATTCAATGACAGGTTTGGACAGAACAGAACTTTTTTTCTGAAGAAGCATTTTTCCGGTAAAATCTTTTGCCATAATATGGTGGAGGTCTGCAACTTCACGGATCGAGGTACAGGAATCCATTTTTAAGATATAGAAGTCACTGAGGCGATAAGCCTGCTCCGGTTCCAGTCCTCCGTCAATGCAATAACGGGTCAGCATGGCGGTGGTTACCACAAAATGATATTTGATATTGGTCAGAGGATTTCTTGAAAGGACACCAGTTCCTTCGAGATGAAGAAAGGAATCGTTTTTGCAGTTTGCAGTGACAGTCTCCATGTCTCCGCTTCGGACTGCATTATAAAAAGAGTATTCTACGGAGGGAGAACGGTGCAGGATCTCCATATCATCGTTTTTCATTTCAGTGTGGTACCAGTCTTTTGAAATTGCCATAAACATCACTCCTTAATGTGTTGATTTTTTATATTATGACATGAATCTGACATTTTGTTAAGATTAATAATATATTTTGAATGTCAAAAATGATATAGTATCATCATCAAAGAGAAAACAGTGAAAAATGCTTTGAACAAGGAGGAATTTTTAATGAAAAGAAAATTTGTATCTGTAATCCTGACAGCAGCAGTTGTTGCAGGAACACTCTCAGCAGCAACTGTAGTAAGTGCGGATTCCGGAGAAGGAAAAGTGATCAATATTTATTCCTGGAATGATGAATTTCGTCAGAGATTGGAAGCTGTATATCCGGAAGTAGAATCTACATCAAAGGATGGAACAGTTACAACACTGAAAGATGGAACAGAGATTCACTGGGTCATTAACCCGAATCAGGATGGCGTTTACCAGCAAAAACTGGATGAAGCATTGATGAACCAGGCGGATGCGGCAGACGATGACAAAGTAGATATTTTCCTGTCAGAGACAGACTATGTAAATAAATATACAGACAAAGATGCAGATGTGGCAATTCCACTTAAAGACCTCGGAATTGATCCTGACAAAGATCTTGCAGATCAGTATGATTTTACAAAAACAACAGCATCTGACACTGATGGAGTACAGAGAGGTTCTACATGGCAGTGCTGCCCGGGAACTCTGGTATATCGTCGTGACATCGCAAAAGATGTATTTGGAACAGATGATCCGAAAACAGTAGGCGAGAAATTAAAGGACTGGGATACAACAAAAGCAACAGCAGAAGAACTGAAAGCAAAAGGATACTACACATTTGCTTCTTATGCAGATACATTCCGTCTGTATGGAAACAGCATCGAAAATTCATGGGTAGAGCCGGGAAGCACAACGATCAAAGTTGACCAGAAGATCATGGATTGGATAAGTGATTCAAAAGAATGGCTGGATGCAGGATATCTGAACAAAACTGTAAAAGGTCAGTGGAACGATGACTGGAACAAAGCTATGAGCTCTGACTCCAAAGTATTCGCATTCCTGTTCCCGGCATGGGGAATTGACTTTACCCTGAAACCAAACTGGGATGGCGAAGACGGTGCCTGGGCTGTTACAAACCCACCGCAGGAATACAACTGGGGCGGATCTTATATCCATGTAGCAACAGGAACAGACAACACGGAACATGCAAAAGATATTATCCTTGCTCTGACTGGAAACAAAGACAACCTGTTAAAGATTTCCCAGGACTATGCTGACTTTACAAATACAAAATCCGGTATGCAGGAGGCTGCTTCTGACGATGCATTCGCTTCTGATTTCCTCGGTGGACAGAATCCATTTGAATATTTTGCACCGGTTGCAGAAAACATCAAAATTGCCCCGCTTTCCCCTTATGATCAGGGCTGTGTAGAGCTGATCCAGAATGCTTTCAGCGATTATTTCCAGGGAAATGTTGAGTTTGACAAAGCAAAATCAAACTTTGAAACAGCAATCATGGAACGTTATCCGGAAATCACAGAAGTACAGTGGCCGGAATAAATGATCAGATCAGCAGGGTACAGAGTGCCCTGCTGTTTATTGGAAAGGAAAGGCATTTATGAAAAAAAAGAAAAAAAATATTGATTACGGAAAATGGGGCTTGTTATTTATTCTTCCATTTTTTATCGCGTATCTGATATTTTCTCTTATTCCTTTGATCGATACTGTAAGATACAGCTTTTTCGAATATTATCGTTCGGGTATCAAGGTAGTAGGTCCGAATTTTGTCGGCATGAAAAACTACATCAGTCTTTTGAAATCAGATATGTTCCTGTATGGAAAAAACACATTGATCCTGTGGCTGATCGGTTTTGTTCCGCAGATCGTGGTTGCACTTGTACTTGCCTGCTGGTTTACAGATCTTCGAATGAAGATCCACGGCAAACAGTTCTTTAAAGTAGTTATTTATCTGCCGAACCTGATCATGGCGTCTGCATTTGCCTTATTATTCTTTACGATGTTCTCTACCAATGGTCCGGTCAACTCTATTCTGCTGTCTCTGGGTGTTCTGAAAGCACCGATTGATTTCCTGGGTTCTGTTCTGGGAACAAGAGGACTGATCGGATTTATGAACTTTATGATGTGGTTTGGAAATACAACGATCATGCTGATGGCGGCAGTTATGGGTGTAAGTGTGGAGGTCTATGAGGCTGCTGATCTGGATGGATGCAATGGAATTCAGAGATTTTTCTATATTACACTGCCAATGATCCGTCCGATCCTTGCATACACACTGATCACATCTATCATCGGTGGTCTTCAGATGTTTGATGTTCCTCAGATCCTGACAAACGGACAGGGTAATCCGGACAGAACATCCATGACACTGATCATGTTCCTGAACAGTCATCTGAAGAGCAAGAATTATGGAATGGCAGGTGCATTATCTGTTTACCTGTTCATCATCAGTGGTATCCTCTGCTTCTTTGTTTACAGAATGACCAATGACAACGATCCAGATGGTTCAAAAAAGGCAGCTAAGAAACGTGCAAAAGAAGAAAGGAGAAGAGCAAGATCATGAAAACAAATTCAGGAAAACGTGTGATGAGCATTTTCGCACATATTGTACTCATTCTCTTATCTTTTATGTGTCTGTTTTTCTTTGCGATTCTGCTTATCAATGCAACGCATTCACATGCAGAACTGCAGAAAGGCTTTTCTATCATTCCGGGTAAACATTTTCTGGATAACCTGAAAAGTGTGGCAAATGATGGAAGCTTTCCAATGTTCAGAGGAATCATTAACAGTGTGATCGTGTCCGGATGCTCTGCAGCATTATGTACATACTTTTCTTCCCTGACTGCATATGGCATTTATGCTTATGATTTCAAGGGAAAGAAAGTTGCTTTTACTTTCATCATGGCAATCCTTGTTATGCCGACACAGGTAACTGCAATGGGATTCCTGAGACTGATCACAAAGATGGGAATGTATGATTCACTTCTTCCGCTGATTATTCCGTCCATTGCTTCACCGGCAGTATTTTACTTTATGTACAGTTATTTACAATCTTCTCTTCCGCTGTCACTGGTGGAAGCTGCCAGAATTGACGGATCTGGAGAGTTCCATACATTCAACCGTATTGTACTTCCAATCATGAAACCGGCGATCGCAGTTCAGGCAATCTTTACCTTTGTTGGATCATGGAACAACTACTTCGTACCGGCATTGGTTATCCAGTCCAAGAACAAGATGACGGTTCCGATCCTGATTGCAACATTACGAGGTGCTGATTACATGAACTTTGATATGGGTAAGATTTACATGATGATCACTGTTGCTATCGTACCGATCATTATTGTTTATCTGCTTCTGTCAAAATATATCATCGCAGGTGTTACGCTGGGTGGCGTAAAAGAGTAAAAAATAAAAGTTATCATCAGTCAGAAGAACGCAGCAGGATATTCTTGTATAAAGGATAAAGAATGCTGTCGTTCTTTTGTTGTATAAAATAAATTCAAACGTTAGCAGGAGGATTATATATGAAAGATGTATGGGGACACAGTGGAAGTATGGATCAGAGTCTGTCTGAACTTGAAATCAGACACCGGACTCTGGCAAGAGAAGCGGCGGTGGAAGGTATTGTACTTCTGAAAAACGAAGGAGTACTTCCTCTTTCCACAGCTTCAGCTATTGCACTGCTTGGAAGTGGGGCAGAAAAGACTATTAAAGGCGGAATTGGTTCCGGTGATGTAAATAACAGAGAAAATATTTCCATTTATCAGGGAATGAAAGAAGCAGGTGTGACTATTACCAGCGAGGACTGGCTGGAGGATTATGAAGAACGTTATAAAAACGCACGAAATGTCTGGAAAGAAAAAATCCTTGAGGATGCAAAGCACGTAGATAATCCATTTGATGCATACGCAAGCAACCCTTTTATTCTTCCGGAAGGACGGGCTGTTGAAGCAAAGGATATAGTAGATGCAAAAGCAGCTGTGTATGTGCTCAGCCGTATTTCCGGAGAGGGTAAAGACCGCCGCAGGGTAAAAGGAGACTATTATCTGAGTGAGAGAGAAGCAGCAGATCTTTTTTTCCTGAATGAAAAAAAGATTCCGGTCATCCTGCTTCTGAATGCGGGTGGTCCGATCGAACTGACTGACATTCTGGAAAATACAGAGAACATAAAGGCAATCCTTAATATTTCCCAGCCGGGGCAGGAGAGTGGATATGCGGTTGCAGACATCCTGCTGGGAAACTGTGTACCAAGTGCGAAACTGACGACAACCTGGGCGAGAAGATATGAAGACTGCCCTTTTGCAGAGGATTACAGTTATCTGAATGGAAATCTGGATACCGAAGAGTACAAAGAAGGGATTTTTGTCGGATACCGTTATTTTGACAGCTTTGGCAAAAAGCCACTGTTTCCGTTTGGATTCGGACTGTCCTATACAGAGTTTAAAATAGAATTCAAAGGGATTGAGACTTCGGAGAAAGAACTTACAGTTGAAATGAAAGTTACTAATATCGGAGATACTTATGCAGGAAAAGAAGTTGTGCAGATTTATGCATCTCTTCCTCAGACAGAGGTAAAGAAAGAATATCGCCGTCTCGTTGGGTATGCAAAAACAAAGCTTTTGCAGCCGGGAGAAGCTGAAACATTGAAGATCACAGTTGGACAGAAAGAACTGGCATATTTTTCTGAGGAAAAACATCAGTGGATCGTAGAAAAAGGAACCTATGGTATCTGGACCGGAAACAGTTCTGTATCTCTCGAATACAGCAGCACTGTGAAAGTAGAGCAAAGTGTATCGTTGGAGGATACCTGTGTCCTGGAAAACACAGCAGAGATAGAAGAAGAACTGTGGAAAACGTACGAATGCAGAAAAACAACGGCAGATAACAGCCATTGTATTGTTTTTACACCGCATCCAGAAGAGAAAAAAATATACAGATCAGCTTATGCCACGGAACAGATGGCAGAAGATCTGATTCCTCTTCTCTACGGAAATATTGCAGAAACAACAAGTACTCTGGGGGCAGCAGGAATCCGCGTTCCGGGAACCGCAGGTGAGACAACAGAAGGACTTCTTGACAAGTATGGTGTTCCATCGCTGATCATGGCAGACGGGCCGGCAGGTATCCGATTGCAGCAGCACTATGAAGTGGACAGGGCAACAGATACCGTTTATGGAATTGGTGTACTGGGGGCACTGGAGAATGGCTTCCTGGTAGACAGAGAAGAGCATGAGGGTGCTGACCAGTATTATCAGTACTGCACTGCATTCCCGGTAGGAACTGTAATGGCTCAGACATGGAACAGAGATCTGATGCAGAGATTTGGAGAAGCGGTTGCACTTGAGATGGAAGCATTTCACGTCAATCTGTGGCTGGCACCGGGTCTGAATATCCACAGAAATCCTCTTTGTGGACGAAATTTTGAGTATTATTCAGAAGATCCGTTCCTCTCAGGAACGCTGGCAGCATCTGTAACAAAAGGTGTGCAGTGCCGTAAGGGATGCGGTGTTACAATTAAGCATTTTGCATGTAATAATCAGGAAGACAACCGCATGGGGGTGGATGTAAAGATTTCAGAGAGGACACTCAGAGAAATTTATCTTCGTGGATTTGAAATTGCAGTGAAAGAGGGTCAGCCGGCAGCAATCATGTCTTCTTACAATCTTGTCAATGGAGTGCATGCGGCGAACAGCAAAGATCTGTGTACCAGAATTGTCCGGAAAGAGTGGGGATTTGATGGAGTTATCATGTCCGACTGGAATACAACCGTACCGGAAGATGGAAGTGTTGCATGGAAATGTGCTGCAGCAGGAAATGACATCATCATGCCTGGAAATGCAGAAGATGCCGAAAGTATTCGCGAAGCATACAGAAACGGAGATCTTACAGAAGAAGAAATCCGTTCCTGTGCAGGCAGGATTCTTGAACTGATCAGTCAGCTGGCATAGAATTGTTACATCTTTAGTGCCAGATACAGCCGCACAGCATCCTGAAACTCCCGCGGGTTGTATCCGCATTTCTTATGGATATGATTGAGCCGATACTGGATTGTATTCTTATGCAGATACGTTTCCTCGCAGGTCTTTTTGAGGGACATGTCACAGGAAAAGTAAATACGAAGTAATTCAAGGTCTTCCGGAGAAAGCTTATCGAGGGTTTTCTCCAGGAAGGCTTTTTTGTTACGGGAATTTATGGAGGCGAGGATCAGTTCCAGATCCAGAGAGGAAGCCTCTGCATAGTTAGATCCGGCAGGTATGGATTTCAGTGCAATCTCGGCAGAAAAAGCAGAATCTGCGATTTCATGGATTGAGGACGGGTTTCCCACAGCTATGCACAGAGTGCCTGCATATTTCTGTGCGAAATCCAGCAGAATCTGTCTTTGCCGGTGGAAAACCTTGTCTTCGATGACAGCAAGATACTCATCCGGGTACACAAAAGTAAAAAGCTGATTGTCAAGCTTCTGAAAAAGCCGGGAGATGGCAGTGTCCAGAGAAGCGGAGAGTGCAGGTCCATTGTCAGAATGGATTTTCAGGCGAAGAAGCTGCCAGGACTTTTTTTCACTGATGTTCCACCGGGTTAGATTTTCTCTGAGATAATCCGGGTGGATATCCTCATGGTCGATCAGCCCGCGCAGGATATAGCTTTTTTTGTCAGATTCTGTGCGGTTAAAAGCGTCCAGTTCCTTCTCACGGATCAAAAGCCGGGTGATCCGTTCAGCCAGTTTGGCATATTTGCGTACTTCATCGGGATTTCCGGTGATACCGATGACGGCGATCATCTTGTGATTATGGTAGACAGGAAGATTGACACCCTGCTGTGTGCCGGTAAAACGGTCATTTTCCCGAACTTCGATCACAGTACCGCGCTCGGCCGTCTGCTGTCCGATTTCATGAAAGGTCCCGATGCGTGTCGCATCTGTGCTGGCAAAAATCGTCCCGGAACAGTCAATGAAATTCACGTTCTGTCCGCACAGATCCCGGACGGTATCTACGATCTGCTGTGCGAGTGCTCTGGTGATGTAAGGTGTCATGGTGTTGCTCCTCGTGCTGCTTTGTGGGCTTTTTTAGTCTGGTACATTTTCTGGTCGGCGAGATTGATATAGTCATTGAGAGAGAATACAGGATCGTCAGCGATGACACTGCCAATGCTTGCTTCAATTGGAAACGAGAAATGACTGGCAGAAGAAAGTTCAGCCAGAGCGTGCTGGATATTTTGTTCCAGTTGATGAAGCTTTCTTATGTCAAGATCAGGAACGACACATACAAACTCGTCGCCACCATAGCGCATACATATGGAACCGACAGGACAGTTCTGCCGGAGAACGGAAGCAAAGCGGCGGTATCCCTCTACCCAGGCATAGGTAACGTAACGTTTCCAGCCGTCTGTGATAAGTGCTATTTTTTTCATGATAAAATACCCCATTATTTTATATAGTAAAAAACCCGTTCTTCATATTATAACGAATCAGCCGCCAAAATACCAGTTTTATACGCAAAAAAGCCCGCTGGCATACGGGAGAGGGACCAGCGGGCAAAGGGAGAAAAGGGACAAAGTTAAAGCAGACGGAATACCTGTTCCACCGCTGCAGCCATATTGGCTTTGGCAGTAGCCGGATCCATGGCTTCACTGAGGGTGGAGATTCCACGGACGATCGGAAAAAATGCATCAATACCGGCTTCGTTGCAGGCAACGGCTTCTTTTGTGACGCTTCCTGCAAAAGCGACGGTTTTTGCACCATATTTTTTGCCGAGTTTTGCGACGCCTACAGGAGCTTTTCCCATGGCGGTCTGATGATCCAGACGACCCTCACCGGTTACGACAACATCGGCGTTTTTCATTTCGTCCTCAAGATGGACAGCATTCAGGATAAGCTGGATGCCAGGAGTCAGTTCTCCGTTTAAGTAGCTTAAGAATGCAAAACCAAGTCCGCCTGCGGCACCTGCACCGGATGCGTTCATGTTGTCTTTTCCGATGGTCTGTGAGGTAACTTTTGCATAGTTTTCCATTCCGGCATCGAGGACCGGAAGCATTTCGGAAGTAACGCCTTTCTGCGGACCATAGATGTAAGTGGCACCCTGGAAGCCGCAGAGCGGGTTTGTGACATCACATGCGATCTTGAAATTACACTGGGAGAGAAGCTCAGCATTGTCGGAAAGTCTGACAGAAGCCACTTTGGCAAGCGCCTGTCCGCCTTCGCCGGTGTCCTGACTGTCTTTGTCAAGGAAAGTAAATCCAAGAGCCTTAAGCATTCCGATCCCACCGTCATTGGTAGCACTGCCGCCGATTCCGATGATGAAATTGCGGATTCCCTTGTTGATGGCGTGAAGGATCATTTCACCGACACCGTAAGTGGTAGCGATCATAGGATCTTTCTGCTCGGAGATCGTGATCCCGGCGGCAGAAGCCATCTCCATGACAGCAGTGTTGGTGTCCTTGAGATAACCATAATATGCGTTGACCGGTTCATGATAAGGTCCGGTAACTGTGACATCGACACGTTCTCCATTCAGCCCTTCGATCAGGGCATCCGTAGTTCCCTCGCCGCCGTCAGCCAGTGGTTTGACGATCACTTCTGCATCTTTATGTGCGGCAAGAACGCCGGCTTTGACAGCCATGCCGGCTTCCATGGAAGTCATGCTTCCTTTAAATGAATCAACAGCAACTACAACTTTCATAACAAAACCCCCTGTTGGTAATGTGAATGTTTTTTTGAAAAAGCTGCTCAGGCAGTAAACGCAAATGTGTAAGGTGATTGGAGGAACTGAACAGCTTTGATGATGTTACTATAGCATGTGCGGGATGAAAAAGATATGTCTTTGATACTGAAAAATAAAGATAAATTTACGAAATATATATACTATATAACAAAATATTTGAAATGAAGCGGATAAAAGAATTGTAAAGTGCAGATCTGCATGATGAGTATAATGCGATAGTCTGAACGTGGTGTCTGCTTGTAAAAACAGATACCACGTTTGTCTATTCTTTATTTTGGTTCTTTTCCAGCAGCAAATACCATCATCATCTCGTTGGTAAGACTGCTGTTGTTGTCCTGACCGATAATTTGATCACGCTCAAACCACTGTGCTATGGAAAGCTCTTCGTGATCCACCGTGAGAGTATCCTCTCCGTCTACATCACAGAAAAATCCGAAAAGTAAAGTGCCGGAGAAGGACCATGGCTGGCTCTTGTAATAACGAAGATTTTTGACTTTAAGGCCGACCTCTTCCATGACCTCACGCTGGACGGTCTCTTCAATGGTTTCCCCAATTTCTGCAAATCCGGCGATCAGAGCATATTGTTTAAAACTCCGGCCTTCATATTTGGAACAAATGATCTTGTCACCGTTTGTGATGCCGACGATGACAGCCGGCATAAGTACCGGGTATTCCCGACGGCCGCAGGAAGGGCAGTACATCATACGCTCTTTTGTGTCATGCTTCATTGGTTTTCCACAGCATCCGCAGAAACGCCGATTTTTGTACCAGAACCAGAGCTGATATCCAGTGACTGTGGCGAAAGCAAGATACTGTGGCTGGACATAACGAAGCTCTCTTGTTTCATGGAATTCATAGCCCGGCAGCAGGGATGTATCAAGTCCCGGGATCAGATAAAAACGTTCCTGATCAATGGAAAAAAGATAGATATAATTTTCGTACAGATCGCTTACATTTCCTTCCAGTTCGCGAAAACGTGGAAGAGAGATGGAAACGTCATCTTCTTTTTTATGGAAGAAACACTTTCCATTTTCGTAAGCGAGAATGATGCTGTTGCCATCCGGTGTGACTGGTTTATATTCATTGTGATAAGTATGCGGTGCGATATCCTGAATCATAAAAAATCCTCCTTTTGGTGATAACTACGTAGTGGTCATGCAGGACCGGAAAATATAATTCAGTATAGGACACACGCAGAAAAAATGCAACACAGAGAAAAAACGGGTGTGAAAAGAGATTATAACTTTTTACTTATGAATTTGTGAAAAAAGTATCAGATACTATTGACAATGACCAAAGGGTATGCTATTATAATGTCAGTATAATTCCATATTGAACATATGAAGTGCTGGCTGTGTCCGCGTAGCAGTCAGAAGAGGGAATCAGGTGAGAGTCCTGAGCGATCCGGTCACTGTAACAGAGGAGCGAACCTTCATTATCCCATTGTACATAGTATGAGAAGGGGAAGGCAAGCGATGATCCTGAAGTCAGGAAACCTGCTTTGTATGGCGAGGTTAAACTTCCGTGTAAAGTGTAACAACCAACTTAGGGATATCCGCAGTCCCAGAGTGTTGTCTGCTTATTGGAAGCAGGCATTTTTTTATGGAATTCGCCTGTTCGTATGAATTATACCTCATGCTTGTAATTGCGGTGGCCGCCGCAGAGCATGGTAACCCATTAAGGGTATGATTAAATGGCAGGCGATACTGCTTCGGATGCATTCGTTCCCTCCGCATATTTGAACGGATTCATTGTCTACCCCGGAGCAGCATCGCAAATCCTCTATAAGAATGTTTGAATGACAGCATGACATTGGTCATAGCTGCTTTTTTTATATCTTCTTATAGGATATAATAGGATGAAAAGGGGATGGAGGTGAATATTATGGAGAAACCGTATTGGGAAGGGAAACATTATTCCTATTTCAGCAATAAGGAGTGTGAATATTTTCCATGCCATAAAGGGGCAGACCCGGAGAACTTTAATTGTCTGTTTTGTTATTGCCCGTTGTATGCACTGGGTGATAAATGTGGCGGGAATTTTAAGTTTACGGATAAGGGATTTAAGGACTGCACGGATTGTCAGCTGCCGCATAAGAGGAAGAATTATGGGTATGTGACTGGGAAGTATGCGGAGTTGGTGGAGTTGATGAAGAAGATGGGGTAGGTGAGGAATGGGGACGCCTACGGAGAAACACCTCCTGTGCGGGGACACGCTGCGTTTTCGGGATATGGTGAAATCCGCCTATGGATAACAGTTTTTGCAAACTCGCGCATGCTGCGCTCAGACAGAGCAAAAAGCTGTTATCGCGGATTTCGCCATATCCTCGAAAGCCTTGCTAAGTCCCCGTACAGGAGGTGTTTCTCCTACGGCTGACATTCGCTCACCGGGGTGTGGCCCCTGAACGCCGCCCGTAGGACGGCAGATTAGGGATGTTACAGTGGGAAAGCTGTTGCCATTATCTGCAATCTTGAATTTACTTACCAATACCAGGGCAGTGGCGCTCAAGGTGCCCGTACCCCGTCACAATTTGGCGCGTCGCGCGAACCTAAAACTACCCTGTGGAATTGCCAGGAGAGGTGCAGATGGGAGGCTGGCGGGCATTGCGAGGCTTCCGAGATTTGAGATGGGCTGGCTGCGGAGGGTGAGCATCTGTCTGAGCACCGTAAGGTGCGAGTTATGCGAACCCTCCCGCAAATAAGCCGCCCGTCTCAAACCCGGAAACGCAGCACCGCCCGCTGGACTCCCATCTGCACCTCTCCGTCCAACTTTCACTACCTCTCCTCTAACACCATCTTCAGCCGTGGAATGTCATTATTCAAGATCAGTTTTGCTGGGAACATCTCCTCATGCACGAATTCGGCGGCGTAGGTGAAGTCTCCGATGTGCTCAGCGCCGTGGCTGTCGCTGGAGAGGACGATCGGGATGTTGTATTTGCGGCAGCAGCGCAGGATCTCGCGGTTGTTGGCTCGGGTGTCTCCTCGGTAGCCGTAGGGGGCGAGGGAGGCTTCGTTGATTTCAAAGATCACTCCGAATTCTTTTGCTGCGACTGCAAGTGTCTCATAATCTGCTGGAAAATGCGGATTATCGCAATGTCCGAGGATTTTGACGCAGGGATGCTTCATAGCGTTCAGGTAAGCACTTGTATTTTCTTTTACAGAACCACTCTTATAATTTTGCGCGTGCATGCTCGCAATCGCGTAATCCAGTTTGTCAAGAAGTTTATCACTTAAATCTACATGTCCATCAACATCAAGGATATTCAGTTCAACTCCAAACAATAATTCAATCTCAAAGCGTTTCTTGGGAGAATAAGAAAGACTTCTGAAATAAGAAGAAGTTCCCGCGGCAAGTGTGCCAGGTCCATGGTCTGTGATCCCGAGCAGTTTAAGCCCCTTCTTTGAAGCCGCTTTTGCCATATCAGAAACGGTACAGGTCGTTCCGTGCCCGCTTGCGATGGAATGTGTATGTACATCAGAAAGATACATGTTTGTTCCTCCTCCGATCGGAAAAAATCGTTACTGTCAGATCCAATTACAGTAACAGAAACTATACTGATCTCAGTATGGCAGTCTAAAATCCAAAAGTCAACTCAAAAATCAAATTCCAAATAAAAACCAACACAAAACAAACAAAAACCACAACAAAACCCGCACAAAAAACCGATAAATACTGTTGGATTTCGTTGACATGCAGGAGCGTGTAGAGTATAATGGTTCTATATGAATCGTGGCGTCATAGCGCCTTAAGAGGTGCCAGTGGCATGTCCGCTGATACATATGAGATATGGCGTTTGAGACACCATAAGAAAGGAGACGTGGAGATGTTTAATACCACAGATATTCCAAAGTCATCCAGAATTCCGAAACTGGTTGAGGCACTTTATGCCCACATGCCGGTTATCGAATCTGCAAGGGCGAAGCTTATCACAGAATCGTACAAGGCCACAGAGGGACAGCCTACGATCACCAGACGTGCAGAAGCTTTTGCCCACATTCTCCGTAATATCCCGATCATCATCCGTGACAACGAACTGATTGTTGGAAGCAGCACGATCGCACCGCGAGGATGTCAGACTTTCCCGGAATTTTCCTACCAGTGGCTGGAGGATGAACTGGATACGGTTGAAACGAGGAGCGCAGACCCGTTTTACATTGCTGAGGAGACCAAGCAGGAGTTAAGAGAAGTACATAAATACTGGAAGGGCAAAACCTCCAGCGAACTTGCAACCTCCTACATGGCGCCGGAAGCAATCAGAGCAATCGAACACAATATTTTTACACCAGGCAACTATTTTTACAACGGTGTCGGACATGTAACTGTTAAATATGAAGAAGTTCTTGCAATCGGTTACAAGGGAATCATCGACAAAGCACAGGCAGAACTCGACAGATGTCAGGTTGGAGACGGCAATTACGTCAAGAAATCACATTTTCTTAAGGCAGTCATCCTTTCCTGCCAGGCAGTCATCGAATACGCAGAGCGTTATGCAGAGCTTGCGTCCCAGATGGCAGCAGAGTGTACCGATCCTGTACGTAAACAGGAACTTCTGCAGATCTCACAGAACTGCAGCCGTGTTCCGGCAAATGGAGCAACAAGCTTCTATGAAGCATGCCAGTCCTTCTGGTTTGTACAGCAGCTCCTTCAGGTTGAATCCAGCGGACATTCCATTTCCCCTGGACGTTTTGACCAGTATATGTATCCTTATTATAAGGCAGATCTTGACAAGGGCATCATCACAAGAGAATCCGCACAGGAACTTCTTGACTGTATCTGGGTCAAATTGAATGACCTCAACAAAGTCCGTGATGCAGCTTCCGCAGAGGGATTTGCAGGATACAGCCTTTTCCAGAACCTGATCGTCGGTGGTCAGGACAAGGACGGAAATGATGTTACCAATGACCTTTCTGTTATGTGTATCCTTGCATCTATGCATGTACACCTGCCGATGCCTTCCCTTTCCATCCGTGTATGGAATGGCTCCCCGCACGAACTGCTGATCAAGGCAGCCGAGCTTACAAGAACAGGTATCGGACTTCCGGCCTACTATAATGATGAAGTTATCATCCCGGCACTTCTGAACAGAGGACTGACTCTTGCAGATGCCAGAGAATACAACATCATCGGATGTGTAGAACCGCAGAAAGCCGGCAAGACAGATGGATGGCATGACGCAGCATTCTTCAATATGTGCCGCCCGCTGGAACTCGTATTCTCCAATGGTATGGACAAGGGCGAGCTTGTTGGTATCCAGACAGGCGATGTCACCAAGATGACAACCTTCGAGGAATTTTATGACGCATACAAGAAACAGATGGAATACTGTATTTCCCTTCTTGTAAATGCAGATAATGCGATCGACGTTGCACACGCAGAACGTGTACCGCTTCCATTTGAATCCTGTATGGTAGATGACTGCATCAGCAGAGGAATTTCCGTTCAGGAAGGCGGCGCGATCTACAACTTCACAGGACCGCAGGGCTTCGGTATCGCAAATATGGCAGATTCCCTGTATGCGATCCGCAAACTTGTATACGAAGACAAGAAAGTTTCCATGGAAGAATACAAAGAAGCTCTTGCATGGAACTATGACAAAGGACTTGATGAGCAGTCAGTCAAAGATATCTCCGAGATGATCCTCAAGGGAATGCAGGACGGCGGCATGAATGTTACAGAAGACACAGCCAAAGCAGTCCTTACAACAGTCATGAGACTGAAACCTACAGAGGAGCAGCTTCGCAGATTCACAGAGATCCATCACATGATCGACGAAGTTCCGAAATACGGAAATGCGATCGACGATGTTGACTATTTTGCAAGAGACGTAGCTTATACATACACACGCCCGATGCAGAAATACCACAATCCACGTGGAGGACAGTATCAGGCAGGTCTTTATCCGGTATCAGCAAACGTACCGCTTGGTGGACAGACAGGTGCAACACCGGATGGCCGTTATGCACATACACCGGTTGCAGATGGCGTTTCTCCATCCGCAGGCAAGGATGTCAAGGGACCGACAGCGGCAGCAACTTCCGTTTCCAGACTGGATCACTTCATCGTATCTAACGGAACACTGTTCAACCAGAAATTCCATCCGTCAGCACTGGCAGGAAGGGAAGGACTGGAGAAGTTTGTTTCCCTGATCCAGACCTTCTTTGATCAGAAGGGAATGCATATGCAGTTCAACGTTGTTGACCGTGAGACTCTTCTCGACGCGCAGAAACATCCGGAGAAATATTCTCATCTGGTTGTACGTGTTGCAGGCTACAGTGCACTGTTTACAACACTTTCCCGTTCTCTTCAGGATGATATAATCAGAAGAACAGAGCAGGGCTTCTAAAAGGAAGATATTATGGATTATTTACAGACAAAAGGTCGTATTTTTGATATCCAGAGATATTCGATCCACGATGGCCCGGGGATCCGTACGATCGTCTTTCTGAAGGGCTGCGTGCTCCGCTGCCGCTGGTGCTGTAATCCGGAATCACAGGAATACAAGATCCAGACCATGAAAGTCCTCGGTGAGGACAAGGTGATCGGCAGAGATGTTACAGTAGAAGAGATGATCCAGGTGGTTGAACAGGATCGCCCGTACTACCGGCGTTCCGGCGGCGGCCTGACCCTCTCCGGAGGTGAGAGCCTCTGCCAGCCGGAGTTCGCGAGAGACCTTCTCAGAGCTGCCAAGGAGCGGGGAATCAACACCGCCCTGGAGAGCATGGCATGTGCACCGTTTGAGGTGATCGAGGAAATCCTTCCATATCTTGATCTGTATCTGATGGATATGAAGCATACCAATCCGGCAAAACATAAGGAATTCACTGGTCGCCCGAATGATCTGATGATGGAAAATGCCCGTAAGGTTGCACTTTCCGGCAAATGCAAGCTGATCATCCGAGTTCCGGTTATTCCGACGTTCAATGCGACGGTAGAGGAGATCCAGGGAATCGCATCCTTTGCGAATAACCTGCCCGGAGTAGAGCAGCTTCACCTGCTTCCGTATCACCGTCTCGGACAGGATAAGTACACCGGACTTGGCAGAGAATATCTGATGGATGGCATCCTTCCACCGACCGCAGAGGAGATGAATACCCTCAAGAGAGCGGCAGAGGCAGTAAGCTCCCTGCACGTTCAGATCGGCGGCTGAGGACAATAAAGTTATGTTGCGAAAAACAACAAAAACAACATTCAAGAAACAATAAAAACAACATAAAACAACGATAATTTCTTGACAATCCAGGTTATGAGGAGTAAAATCTTCTTAGAAATAAAACAAAACCCAAGCTATGCCCTGAGGGTTATCCTAATCGCCCCCAGGGTACGGCAAACCACACTGCTTTAGGAGGAAAATAAGCATGGTAAACGAATTTGAAATCAAAAAACAAATCTGTGACATCGGAAGACGTATCTACAACCGTAACATGGTTGCAGCAAACGACGGAAACATTTCCGTAAAACTGAACGACAACGAATTCCTCTGCACACCAACAGGTGTATCCAAAGGATTCATGACACCAGAGTTCATCTGTAAAGTAGATGCTCAGGGTAACGTAATCCAGGCTAACCCGGGATTCAAACCATCTTCTGAGATTAAAATGCACATGAGAGTATATCAGAAGAGACCAGACGTAGGATCTGTTGTACATGCTCATCCGATCTATGCAACATCCTTCGCTATCGCTGGTATCCCGCTTACACAGCCGATCATGCCAGAAGCTGTTATCGCTCTTGGATGCGTTCCGATCGCTGAGTACGGTACACCTTCCACAATGGAGATTCCGGACAACCTTGAGAAATATCTGCCATACTTCGACGCAGTTCTTCTTGAGAACCACGGAGCTCTTACATGGAGCACAGACCTGAACGCTGCATACATGAAGATGGAATCCGTAGAATTCTACGCACAGCTTCTGTATCAGAGCAAACTCCTTGGCGGACCGAAGGAATTCGACAAAGAAAACATCAAGAAACTGTATGAGATCCGTCGTAAATTCGGTATGCCTGGTAAACATCCTGCAAACCTCTGCCAGAACAAAGACGGCGTAAACTGCCACAACTGCGGTGGAGCATGCCACAACGAAGAATACAAACAGTTCCCAGGATATCAGTATGATTTCGTAGGCGGAGCAGCACCGGCAGCAGAAACTACTACAGCAGCACCGGCAGCTAACGCAGATGCAGAACTGGTTGCAAACATCACAAAACAGGTTATGGCACAGCTTGGCCTGAAATAATTTACGGTCAGATAACCGGTAGACATTAAAGGAGGACAATCTCATGCCAATTAGTGAGAGCATGGTACAGGATATTGTACAGGAAGTAATGGCAAAAATGCAGATTGCAGATGCTCCGACAGGAAAACATGGCGTTTTCAAAGAAATGAACGATGCGATCGAAGCTGCCAAGAAAGCAGAACTGATCGTTAAGAAAATGTCCATGGATCAGAGAGAAAAAATCATCACCTGCATCCGTAAAAAAATCAAAGAAAATGCAGAAGTTATGGCTCGTATGGGCGTTGACGAAACCGGAATGGGTAATGTGGGAGACAAAATCCTCAAACATCATCTGGTAGCAGACAAGACACCTGGTACAGAGGACATCACAACAACTGCATGGTCAGGAGACAGAGGACTGACACTGATCGAAATGGGACCATTCGGTGTAATCGGTGCGATCACACCATGTACCAACCCAAGTGAAACAGTACTCTGCAATACAATCGGTATGCTGGCTGGCGGAAATACAGTAGTATTCAACCCGCATCCGGCTGCTATCAAGACTTCTATCTTTGCAATCAACCTGGTAAACGAAGCTTCTCTTGAAGCAGGCGGACCGGACAACATTGCAGTAACAGTTGAGAAGCCTACCCTTGAAACAAGCAATATCATGATGAAACATAAAGATATCCCGCTGATCGCAGCAACAGGCGGCCCTGGCGTTGTAACCGCAGTTCTTTCTTCCGGTAAGAGAGGAATCGGAGCCGGAGCAGGAAACCCGCCGGCAGTTGTTGATGAAACAGCTGATATCCGTAAGGCGGCACAGGACATCGTAAACGGATGTACATTTGATAACAACCTTCCATGTATCGCAGAGAAGGAAGTTGTTGCAGTATCTTCTGTAGTAGATGAACTGATGCACTACATGCTGACAGAAAACGACTGCTACCTGGCTTCCAAAGAAGAACAGGACAAATTAACAGAAGTTGTTCTGGCAGGCGGTAAACTGAACCGTAAATGTGTAGGTCGTGATGCAAAGACCCTTCTTTCCATGATCGGAGTAAACGCACCGGCAAATATCCGCTGCATCATCTTCGAAGGACCGAAGGAACATCCGCTTATCACAACAGAGCTTATGATGCCAATCCTTGGTATTGTAAGAGCCAAAGATTTTGATGATGCTGTAGAACAGGCTGTATGGCTTGAACATGGCAACCGTCACTCAGCACACATCCATTCCAAGAATGTTGATAACATTACCAAATATGCGAAAGCAATCGACACAGCAATCCTTGTTAAGAACGGCCCGTCCTATTCTGCACTTGGATTCGGTGGAGAAGGTTACTGTACATTCACAATCGCAAGCCGTACAGGAGAAGGTCTTACAAGTGCAAGCACCTTTACCAAGAGAAGACGCTGCGTAATGTCAGACAGCCTTTGCATTCGCTAATCAGGAGGAAATATTAAAATGGATATGAATAACGTAAATATTGAAGAAATCGTAAAACAGGTTCTTTCCGGAATGACCGGAAATGCACCGGCTCAGACAGCAGCACCGGCAGCTCAGGCTCCGGCAGCACCGACAGCTGATCCGGTAATCCCGAAAACAGCTCATGTTGCAATGCTGACAGCTCTGGAACACTATGAAATCAAAGAATTCCCGATGCCGGAAGTTGGAGATGACGATATCCTTGTTAAAGTAGAAGGATGCGGTATCTGCGGAACTGACGCACACGAATTCAAGAGAGACCCATTCGGTCTGATCCCTGTAGCTCTTGGACATGAGGGAACTGGTGAGATCGTAAAAATGGGTAAAAACGTTAAAGTTGATACAGCTGGAAAACCAGTTAAAGTCGGCGATAAAGTTGTTACATGTATGATCTTCAAGGATGATCCGGAAATCACAATGTTCGACCTCAACAAGAAAAATGTTGGTGGAGCAGATGTATACGGACTTCTTCCGGATGATGATGTACATCTTAACGGATGGTTCTCTGATTACATCCTGATCAGAGGAGGATCTTTTGGATCTACATTCTTCAACGTAAGTGATCTGGATCTGGATTCCCGTATCCTGATCGAGCCATGTGCAGTACTTATCCATGCAGTAGAAAGAGCAAAAACAACAGGAATCCTTAAATTCAACTCAAGAGTTGTTGTTCAGGGATGTGGACCGATCGGTCTTATCTGTATCGCTATCCTTCGTACCATGGGTATCGAAAACATCTGTGCAGTAGACGGAAATGCAAAACGTCTTGATTTCGCTAAGAAGATGGGTGCTGAAGTATCCGTTGACTTTACACAGTACAAAGGCATTGAAGCTCTTACAGAAGCTGTTAAAGAAGCTCAGGGCGGACATCTTGCAGATTTTGCATTCCAGTGTACAGGAAACCCGCACGCTCATGCAAATATCTACAAATTCATCCGCAACGGCGGTGGACTTTGCGAGCTTGGTTTCTTCATCAATGGTGGAGATGCAACAATCAACCCGCACTTCGATCTGTGTTCCAAAGAAATCAACCTGGTTGGTTCCTGGGTATACACACTGAGAGATTATGCAACAACATTTGATTTCCTCAAGAGAGCAAAAGCTATCGGACTTCCGATGTCTGATCTTATCACAGACAGATTCCCGCTTGAGCAGATCAATGAGGCACATCAGACAAACCTTGCAATGACAGGTCTTAAGATCGCGATCATTAATAAATAATCCGGAAATAAAGGAGAAGCAAAATGGCAGAAGCTGTAGGAATTTTGGAAGTATTTGGGCTGGCAACAGCCTTTGTAGCGGCAGATGCAGGTTGCAAGGCAGCCAATGTCCGCCTGGAGGTGTTCGACAAGAACAAACCTGCAAATGCTGACAGCCTGCCAGTACCGCTTCTGGTATGCATCAAATTCCGTGGAAGCGTTGAGGATGTTACCGCAGCTGTGGAAGCAGGAATGGCAGAAGCAAACCGGAGAACTGGTGTAGTGCAGCACTACGTAATACCGAATCCGACAGAGGATACGGTCAAGATGCTGAAAATCAGCGCCCTGGATAAAAGCTGACGCAGCTTAGATCCTGGTACAGTAATTAATTAAACAGATGATTCAGGAGGAAGAAATCATGGCACAGGAAGCTTTAGGAATGGTAGAGACCAGAGGACTGACAGCTGCAATCGAGGCAGCCGATGCAATGACAAAGGCAGCAGAAGTTGCACTGGTAGGAACTGAGAAGATCGGATCCGGACTGGTAACAGTTATGGTACGTGGTGATGTAGGAGCTGTCAAAGCAGCAGTAGAGAGCGGAAGCGCAGCAGCATCCAGACTTGGAGAGCTGGTAGCTACTCACGTAATCCCGAGACCACACACAGACGTAGAAAAAATTCTTCCAAAGATCTGATCTTAGCAGAATACATACAGATCAGTCAAAAGGAGTTCGCTCATGAATAAAGCATATGGTTTTATTGAGATCACAGGTGTCGTAGCTGCGATCAATGCGCTCGATATCATGTGCAAAACTGCAGACGTTGAGCTGGCGTCATGGGAACGTAAGCTGGGCGGACGACTGGTAACTCTTATCATACAGGGCGATGTATCGGCAGTAAATGAAGCAGTTGAAGCTGCCGTTGCAGGCGCGATTAAGAAACCGGCAAGTTATGCAGTAATCGCACGGCCACACGAGGAGATCGTCAAACTCGTAGAGCTGAGTGCGAGCCGATGGAAGAAGAAAACACAGGAAGTAGCAGACAATTAGTTACTGTTTATAGGGAATATCCCGCGAGGTGTTTTGCCATGAATATGGCAAAATCCCGAGACATGCAGGGCAAAATGCTATCACCGTAGGTGATTTGGAATGCATTTTGACCAAGTTGCTGTGAACGAAGTGAACAGTAACCAGAATTAATTTTTATTTATCCATAAGGAGGATATGATCATGACACAGGAAGCATTAGGAATGGTAGAAACCAGAGGACTTACAGCAGCTATCGAAGCAGCAGACCAGATGTGCAAAGCAGCTAACGTTGCACTTGTAGGAACAGAGAAGATCGGATCCGGACTGGTAACAGTTATGGTACGTGGAGACGTAGGAGCTGTTAAATCTGCAGTAGAGAGCGGAAGCGCAGCAGCATCCAGACTTGGAGAACTCGTTGCTACACACGTAATCCCGAGACCACACACAGACGTAGAAAAAATCCTTCCGTCAATCAAATAACCAAAGATCCTGAAAACGGAAGAAAGCAGGTGTAATCTTGGAATCAAAGAATATCGAACTGATCACAAAGATGGTCATTGACGCCATCAATCAGTCAGAAGAAAAAGGCAATGGCTTCATGGTTCCGATCGGAGTTTCCGCAAGACACGTTCACCTGACACAAGAGCACGTAGAGACATTATTCGGACCTGGATATCAGCTCACCAAGAAGAAAGATCTGATGGGCGGACAGTTCGCATCAAACGAAACTGTTACGATTATTGGTCTGAAACTCCGTGCGATCGAGAACGTCCGTGTACTCGGACCGGTCCGCAGTGCAACACAGGTTGAGGTATCAGCAACAGATGCCATCAAACTTGGAATGAATGTTCCGGTACGTATGTCCGGTGACATTGCAGGAAGCGCACCGATCGCGATCGTTGGACCGAAGGGCGCCATCTATCTCAAAGAGGGATGTATCGTGGCTATGCGTCACATCCATATGTCTCCTAAGGATGCACAGGCAGCCGGTGTCAAGAACGGTGATATCGTTTCTGTCAAGGCAGATAACGAGCGCGGAACTATTTTCAATCATGTTGCGATCCGTGTAGACGACAGCTTTACACTGGAAATGCACATTGATACAGATGAAGCGAATGCAGCAAAGATTGCCACAGGCAATACAGTTACCATCATAAAGTAAATACGAATCTCCTGGATCAGCCGGTGGCGTATGCCACCGGCATTAGGGGATTATATAATAATGCGGAGGCACACACATGATAGTAGGTAAAGTAGTTGGAAGCGTGGTTTCCACGCGGAAGAGTGACAAGTTAATAGGACAGAAATTCATGATTGTGGAGCCGGTGCATCATATGAAAACTGACTTATCCCAGATCGTTGCGATCGATATCATCGGCGCAGGAATCGGGGAATATGTATTGGTGGCACAAGGAAGCGCAGCAAGGATTGGCTGCGGTGAAGAAACAGCACCGATCGATGCCGCAATCGTCGGAATCATCGATGATGGTGCAGGATTGGAGTAACGCCATGGAAATCAAAGATTTACAGAAAATTATACAGGACAGTGGCGTCGTAGGTGCAGGTGGAGCCGGTTTCCCGACATACGCCAAGCTTACTGACAAGGCGGACACAATTCTTATGAACTGTGCAGAATGTGAACCATTGCTGAAACTTCACAGACAGTTACTTGAAAAACATGCATATGAGATCATGAAAACTTTCCATATGGTTATGGAAACCGTTGGTGCTTCACAGGCAATCATCGGAATCAAGAAATCCTATGTTCAGACGATCAAGGCACTGCAGCAGCACATTGAGGAATTCCCCGGCCTGAAGATCCATCTTCTTGATGAAGTGTATCCGATGGGCGATGAAGTTGTGCTGATCTATGAAGCTACAGGACGTGTTTGCAGACCTGGCGGACTGCCGATTGAGCAGGGCGTCATTGTATTCAACGTAGAGACGATCTACAATGTATATCAGGCAGTGACATCACAGAAGCCTGTAACAGAGAAATACGTGTCTGTAGTAGCAGAAGTCGGTCATCCTGTAACAGTCAAGGTTCCGCTGGGCTGTACACTGGATGAAGTAGTAGCACAGGCTGGTGACATTACCACAAAAGATCCTGTTTATTTTGTAGGCGGACCGATGATGGGACGCATTGGCAACGGATCAGATCCGGTGACCAAAACAACAAACGCAGTTCTCGTTCTTCCACACGATCATCAGATCGTCATGAAGAAAAGAAGAACTTCAGCAATCGACTTAAAACGTGCAGCATCTATTTGCTGCCAGTGTAATACCTGTACAGACCTTTGCCCGAGACATAACCTCGGACACCCGATCGACCCGGCACGCTTTATGAGAGCAGCATCTGCCGGAGATTTCAGAGATGTAAATCCATACATCAATTCCGCATTCTGCAGTTCCTGCGGTGTATGCGAAATGTATGCCTGCCCGCAGAGTCTTGCACCAAGATCACTTCTTGCAGACATGAAGGGCGGACTTCGTAAAGCAGGTATCAGACCTCCTCAGGGAGTTCAGCCGGTACCGGTTAAACCTTCAAGAGAATATCGCAAGGTTCCGGAAGAACGTCTGATGGCCCGTTTAGGACTGACAAAATACGACAAGGACGCACCGATGGACGAGAACGTAGTTCCGGTATCCAAGGTTAAGATCCTTCTGAGCCAGCATATCGGAGCACCGGCACAGGCAATTGTGAAAACAGGCGACACAGTAACAAAGGGACAGATGATCGCGCAGCATGCTGACGGATTAAGCGTAAGCATCCATGCAAGTATCTCAGGAAGAGTAACTGAAGTAACAGATCGCCATATCATAATCGCAGCAAAGTAGAAAGGACGTGCAGAACATGAGTAAAGCAATCGGAATGATTGAATTTAAAACGACTGCCACAGGTATCACAGCAGCAGATACCATGGTAAAGACCTCTGATGTAGAGATCGTCGAGGCACAGACCGTATGTCCGGGAAAATATATTGCAATTATCACAGGCGATTTAAGTGCAGTAAAAGCCGCTGTTGACGCAGCAGTAACCACATATGAGGACAAATGTATCGACAGCTTTGTACTTGGTAACCCGCACGAATCCCTTTTCCCGGCAATGTATGGAACAACACAGGTAGAAGGAATCAGTGCTCTGGGAATTCTGGAGACATATGATGCCGCTTCCATTATCGAAGCAGCAGACCAGGCAGCCAAGACTGCGATCGTAGACGTTATCGAACTTCGTATCGCAAAAGGTATGTGTGGAAAATCCTACATGCTTCTTACAGGAGAAGTTTCAGCAGTAGAAGCTTCCATCGAGAAAGCAAAAGAATTCGTGGCAGAAAAAGGTATGTACCTGGATTCATCTGTCATTGCACATCCGGATAAACGAATGATGGATTCTCTTTTATAAAAAATAAATGTTCTCAAAAGGGGGCAAAGTAAATGCTGGCATTAGAAAGACGGAATTTAATTCTGGAGAAACTTCAGACAGAAAAGAAGGTCGTAGTAAGCGAACTCAGTCAGCTCTACGAAGTTTCAGAAGAAACGATCCGCCGCGATCTTGACAAGCTCGAAAAGGAAGGGCTTGCTATCAAAAGCTATGGCGGTGCAGTCATAAACGAGGATGTAAGTATCGATTTGCCCTTCAATATCCGCAAAAACCAGAACGTAAGCGGAAAACAAAAAATGGCGGAGATTGCCGCCTCTCTGGTGCAGGAGGGAGACCACATTTTTCTTGATGCAAGTACCACAGCTGTCTTTGTAGCAAAAGCACTTAAGGAGAAAGAGCGTCTCACTGTAATCACAAATTCCATGGAGATTCTTCTTGAACTTTCTGACGTATCCGGCTGGAATATTATTTCAACCGGAGGTGTCATGAAAGAAGGATATCTTGCATTCCTGGGCTCCAGAACAGAGGAGTCGATCCGGTCCTATTATGTAGACAAGGTCATTATCTCCTGCAAGGCACTGGATCATGAGTGGGGAATCATGGAATCAAAGGAATCCTTTGGCACAACAAAAAAAGCCATGATCGCATCAGGGCGTGAGAAGATTCTGGTTGTAGACAGCACAAAATTTGATCAGACCGCTTTTTCTGTAGCAGGAAAACTGCGGGATGTAGATGTGGTTGTAACGGACAGGAAACCATCAGACAAATGGATGGGTTATTTCAAAGATGCAGGCGTAAAATGTCTCTATCCTGACATGCAGCCATAGAAAGGGAGCAACAGATATGAAGACCTTTGAAATGAAAACAGCGATTCATTTTGGAGAGAATGCACTGGAACGTCTTGAGAACATTCCATACAAAAGAGTTCTGATCATTACAGACCCATTTGTAGTGCAGAGCAAAATGATTGATCTGATTACCAGACCTCTGGAAAAAGCTGGTAAGGAATATGATATTTTCCATAACGTTGTACCGGATGCACCGGTCAACAAAATCGCAGACGGAGTTAAGAAATTCCTGAGCTATCAGCCGGAAGCAATCATCGCAGTTGGCGGTGGTTCTGCAATTGACTCTTCCAAGGCAATCCGTGAGTTTGCCCTGAAGATCAACCATTACGGCGAGGTTGGACTGATCGCAATTCCGACCACAAGTGGAACAGGATCAGAAGTAACTTCTTTTGCAGTTGTAAATGATACCGAAGCAAAAGTTAAATACCCACTGGTTTCTGACAGCCTGACAGCTGATGAAGCGATTCTGGATGCAGAGCTTGTTAAGAGCGTACCTCCGGCGATTACAGCAGATACAGGAATGGATGTGTTCACACATGCACTGGAATCCTATGTAAGTACCGGACATAACGAATTCTCAGCAGCACTCGCAGAGAAAGCAATGGAAATCTGCGGAGTATTCCTCCTCAGAGCATATCTCGACGGAAGTGATATGCACGCAAGACAGAAGATGCACGTGGCCTCCTGTCTGGCAGGACTTTCCTTTAACACAGCGGGACTTGGTATCACACACAGCATGGCCCATCAGCTTGGTGCGATGTTCCATATTCCTCACGGAAGAGCAAACGCGATGCTCCTTCCTCACATTGTGGAATTCAATGCGAACATCAACAAGAGAAGCAGAAGCCAGAAGACATATCTTCCTGCAGTAGAACGATATGCGTCAGTTGCACACATCCTGGGACTGAGCAATTACAACCAGGTTATGAGTGTACGTTCTCTTGTGAACTGGATCCAGTTCATGCAGAAGGAAATGAATATTCCGATGACTATCCAGGAGCTTGGTACCATCACTCCAGATGCATATTTTGCAGCAGTGGATAAGATGGCTGAGGCGGCACTTGCGGATGCCTGCACACCAACGAACCCACGAACACCGACCAAAGAAGATATCATCAAGATCTACACCAAACTTTGGTCCTTCTAAATCAAAAATGACATGGGAGATGCCGAGATGAGCATTTATACAACAAACGGTGACAAGGGGACTACGAACCTTGTCCGTACAAAAAATGTCTCCAAGTCAGATGACCGTATTCAACTGGTAGGAACGATTGATGAGCTGACCAGTCATCTTGGACTTATCAAGACCATGATGGATAAAGCTGAGGATATCCACTTTCTTGAGGATATCCAGAAGAATCTGAATACGATCGTATCAGGCGTGGCAGATCCTTTTAACAGAGAGTTCAGGACAGAAGATGATCAGACAGGACAGCTTGAAGACGAGATCGATCGTCTGGATGGCCTGTTCAGCTGCCCGAAGGAAGAAAATATCCTTCCGGGCAGCAGCCGTCTGTCAGCAGAACTGGATATCGCAAGGGCAGTTGCAAGGAGAGCGGAGCGTGATCTGGCAGCTGTCAGTGTGAAATTCGGAGCAGACAACGGCGCAAAGAAATACATGAACCGTCTGAGTGATTATCTGTATATCATGGCCAGATATACAGAAACCACAGAGCAGCCGGTACAAAACCAGGAAGAAAGCAGACCTTCCGGTGGAAAAGAGGCAGAACCAGTGGCAGCAGTACAGACTCCGGCGACAAGCGAGGCAGTGATCCAGGAAGTTCTCAAACGAATGGGAATCCAGGGACGGATCACTCTGGACAGCGCAAAGCGCCTGATAGACAAAATCGAACAGGAAGCAGCGCGTCGTGGCAAGAAAGCGGTGATCGCGGTCTGCGGTCCGGATGGAAATCCGATCGCAGTCCATGTCATGGACGGAGCATTCCTTGTAAGTTTTGATGTAGCCACCAAGAAAGCCTACACAGCAGTCGCAGTCAAGATGTCTACGAAGGAACTCAGTATCCTGGCACAGCCGGGAGGAACTTTTTACGGCGTAGACAAGATGGATGGCGGCAGGATCGTGATCTTTGGCGGCGGTGTACCACTTAAGGTTGGAGATACGATCATCGGAGGCCTGGGAATCAGCGGAGGAACCGGTGAGGAGGATCACAGCCTGGCAGAGTATGGATTATCTGTCCTGAATGAAGTACTGTAAATAAATGTTTGACATAAGGAAAAGAATCTGTTTCAATGATGTACAGGAAACAGGTTCTTTTTTTATGAGAAAAACTTCATAAGCAGACAAGGCAGGAAAGAGAGTAATTGAATTGATGACAGACGAGAAATATGACATTTTAAAAAGATATTTTGGATATGATACCTTCCGTGAGGGACAGGAACAGGTGATAGATGAGCTGATCTCAGGCAGGGATGTGCTTGGCGTGATGCCGACAGGTGCAGGGAAATCTTTGTGCTATCAGATCCCGGCATTGATCTTTCCGGGGATCACGCTGGTCATTTCCCCGCTGATCTCTCTCATGAAAGATCAGGTGCGGGCGTTGAATGAGGCGGGTGTCCACGCGGCATATCTCAACAGTTCACTGACGCAGGGACAGTATTACAAGGCTTTGTCACTGGCAGTAGAGGGAAGATATCCGATCATCTACGTGGCACCGGAGCGGCTTCTGACAGATTCGTTCCTTTCATTTGCGGTGAATGCAGATATCGCGATGGTTGCTGTGGATGAGGCACACTGCGTTTCACAGTGGGGACAGGATTTCCGGCCAAGTTATCTCAAGATCACAGAATTTATTGAGAAACTTCCGAAGCGCCCGGTCGTGGCAGCATTTACGGCGACTGCAACGAAAGAAGTCAGGGATGATATCCAGAATATCCTTATGCTTAAGACACCTTATGTCGTGACTACTGGATTTGACAGGAGCAATCTCTTTTTTCAGGTAGAATCACCGAAAGATAAATACGCAGAAGTGAAGAATTACATAGAGCAGCACCCGGACGAGAGCGGGATCATCTACTGCCTGACCAGAAAACTGGTGGAAGAAGTCTGTGGGAAACTGATCCGGGACGGATTCCGCGCGACGCGTTATCATGCCGGACTTTCCGATGAAGAACGACGCATCAATCAGGATGATTTTATCTATGACCGCAGTCCGATCATGGTGGCGACAAATGCGTTCGGAATGGGAATCGATAAGCCGGATGTCCGCTACGTCATCCACTACAATATGCCGAAAAACATGGAAAGTTATTACCAGGAGGCAGGAAGGGCAGGACGTGACGGAGAGCCGTCAAAATGCATCCTTCTGTACAGTGGACAGGATGTAATCACAAATCGCTTTTTCATTGAAAATAATCAGGACAATGAGGAACTGGATGATGCTACACAGGAACTGGTCATGCAGCGCGATGAAGAGCGACTGCGGCAGATGACTTTTTACTGCTTCACACATGACTGTCTGCGGTCCTATATTCTGAGATATTTCGGAGAATACGGTGCAGCCTACTGCGGAAACTGTTCCAACTGCCTGACAGAATTCGAAGAAAAAGATGTCACCGAAGAGGCAAAAGCAATCGCGGAGTGCATCAACAGCAGTCATCAGAGATACGGTGTGAATGTGATCCTGGACACCTTGCACGGCGCAAATACTGCCAAGATCCGACAATACCATATGGAAGAAAATCCTTCCTATGGAAAACTCTCCAAAGTCCCGGCCTATCGTCTGCGCCAGATCTTCAACGAACTTCTGGTGCAGGATTACCTGCGGCTCTCAGACGACGGCTATACGATCGTGAAGTTTGGCCCGCGGATCGGTGAACTTTTGGCGCAGGACAGTACGATACAGATGAAACTTCCAAAAGAACAGGAAAAGAAACCAAAAGAAAAGCTATCCCGGAAACGCAAAGCACCGGTCAGCGGACTCACCGAAGAAGACCAGCCGCTTTTCCAGAAACTCCGTGAACTCCGCACCGAGATCGCCCGCCGGGAGAAGATCCCGCCGTATATGGTATTTTCAGACAAGACACTGATCCACATGTGTATCCTGAAGCCAGTAGATAAGGAAAGAATGCTCCAGGTAACGGGAGTTGGAGAACATAAATATGAGAAGTACGGCAAAGAATTCGAAATCAGGATAAAAGAACTCATATAAAATGTAAAACTCAGGGTTATTATGTGCCCTGAGTTTTGTTACATCATGAGATAGAGTTAGGAACGCTTATATTTCCCAGGCGTCATCCCCTTGTACTTCTTGAATGTTCGAATAAAGTAGCTCAGATCATTGAACCCATTCCGATAAGCGATCTCCGTGATCGAATCATCCGTAGTCGACAACTGATAACACGCCTGCTCGATCCTCTGATGGTTCAGATAATCCATCGGCGTCTGATGTGTCATCTCAGAGAAAAATCTGCAGAAATACTTCGGAGACATGGATACGGAAGAGGAAAGCTGCTGAAGAGTAAGGGGGGAGGCATAGTTGTGTTCGATAAAGTCAAGTACCTGTTTCAGCTGCAGGATACGCTTGTAATCACGCCGCGTTCTGGTAACGCTTTCCAGGTAGTAATGATTGCCAAAAACAATACCGAAAAAGTGGTAAAATTGTCCAATAACGGTCATTTCATATCCGGATGGCCGCATCCAGAGAGCATCAAAAATACTGTTCACAGTGGCACAGATTTCCTCAGATGCCGGGGTGAAATGATGATAAATAAGGATTTCCTGATGAATAATTTTCTGCATATAGGTTGAACAGACAGAATTATATTTCAGAAAAGTATTTCCGTCAAAAACAATACACTGATACACACAATCCTCGGGAATCCCGCTGTGCAGGATGCCGCTGTGTATAAAAATGATATCTCCCGCTGTTGCTGTGAAGCTTTTTTCGTCTAAAGTGACAGAGAGAGAACCCTTCAGGATGCGTATGATCTCATATTCGACATGCCAGTGATAGGACATGACATAGCGGGGGTGATTCGGTTCTATATGATGAAATTCAAATGGAAATTCATAAGTTCCCCTCAGGCGGTCTTCGTTGTGGTCCAGATCATGCAAAAAAATCTCCTCCTTATATGGTTTTTGCTAAAAAATCATATTTACAGTCAAAAAAGTGAATATTGTACTACTTTTTGCCATTATAACACAAGTAATTATCACTTGGCAATTGTATACTATGAAGTATAGAAAACAAGGGAGCTTTTTGTGGACTGTTCACAGTTGTTGTCAGAAACTCCCAATAGACAATTACTTATAATGGAGGTAATTTAGCATGGCAAAGAGCAGATTAGTAGGCAGCTATCCGGTTATCGGTATCAGACCAACAATTGATGGACGTAGAGGAGCCCTGGACGTAAGAGGATCTCTTGAAGAGCAGACAATGAACATGGCTAAGTCCGCTGCAAAGCTTTTTGAAGAAAATTTAAAATATTCCAACGGTGAGCCGGTTAAGGTTGTTATCGCTGATACAACAATCGGACGTGTAGGTGAGAGTGCAGCATGTGCTGATAAATTCCGCAAAGAAGGCGTTGATATCACAGTTACAGTTACACCTTGCTGGTGCTATGGTGCAGAGACAATGGATATGGATCCGCAGACAATCAAAGCTGTATGGGGATTCAACGGAACAGAGAGACCTGGAGCAGTTTATCTTGCATCCGTTCTTGCTACACATGCACAGAAGGGACTTCCGGCATTCGGTATCTATGGACATGATGTTCAGGAAGCTGATGATACATCTATCCCGGAAGACGTTAAAGAAAAATTACTCAGATTTGGACGTGCAGCAGTTGCAGCAGCTTCCATGAGAGGAAAATCCTATCTGCAGATCGGTTCCGTTACAATGGGTATCGGCGGATCTATCATTGATTCCGATTTCATCGAATCCTATCTTGGAATGCGTGTTGAATCCGTTGATGAGGTAGAAATCATCCGTCGTATGACAGAAGGTATCTATGATCATGCAGAATTTGAAAAAGCTCTCAAATGGGCTAAAGAAACATGTAAGATCGGCTGGGACAAGAACCCGGAAGAACTGCAGTTCTCTCCAGAAAAGAAAGAAGAGCAGTTTGAATTCGTAGTTAAGATGGCAGTTATCATCAAAGAGCTGATGAACGGCTGCGATAACCTTGATCCTGCATTCTCTGAAGAAGCAATCGGACACAACGCTCTGGCAGCTGGTTTCCAGGGACAGAGACAGTGGACAGACTTCTATCCGAACGGTGACTTCGCAGAAGCAATGCTGAATACTTCATTTGACTGGAACGGAGCTCGTGAGCCGTATATCCTTGCTACAGAGAACGACGTTCTCAACGGTCTTGGAATGATGTTCATGAAACTCCTTACAAACAGAGCTCAGATCTTTGCTGACGTTCGTACATACTGGAGCCCTGAGGCAGTTAAGAAAGCTACAGGATATGACCTTGAAGGTGTTGCCAAAGAAGCTGGAGGATTCCTTCACCTGATCAACTCCGGTGCTGCCTGCCTTGACGCTAACGGCGAAGCAAAAGACGAAAACGGCAATGCTGTTATGAAACAGTGGTGGGATATCACAGAAGAAGACCAGAAAGCAATCATGGATAACACAGAATGGTGTATGGCTGACAACGGATACTTCCGTGGAGGCGGATACTCCAGCCGTTATGAAACAAAAGCTCAGATGCCTGCAACAATGATCCGTCTGAACCTTGTTAAAGGACTTGGACCGGTTCTGCAGATCGCAGAAGGATGGACAGTAGCCCTTCCGGAAGAAGTATCTGACAAACTTTGGAAACGTACAGACTACACATGGCCATGTACATGGTTCGCACCAAGATGCGATGGCAAAGAAGGACCGTTCAAGACAGCTTATGATGTAATGAATAACTGGGGAGCTAACCACGGTGCTATCTCCTATGGACATATCGGAGCTGACCTGATCACAATGTGCTCAATGCTTCGTATTCCGGTATCCATGCACAACGTTCCGGAAAAAGATATCTATCGTCCGGCAGCATGGAATGCATTCGGAATGGATAAAGAAGGTGCAGACTTCCGTGCTTGCAAGAACTACGGACCTCTGTATAAATAAATTAAACTGTTAAACTGATTTTAATCAAATGCCATGATTAAACGACATCCCCGAGGATTTCTTCGGGGATGTCCCTTTTTATCCACAGAGTTTCCTGTAAAAGTCGAAAAAATTCCCATTTTTTATGATAAAAAGGATTATCATTAGAACTTCACTATGGTATGATAGAAACAGAATTTGTAGATAAAGCCAAACCATACAGGAGAAGATAAAATGAAAAAGATAATAAAAAGTTTTCTGGTCGTTCTGATGGGATTCCTGATGAGCGTAAATGTTATGGCAGATGTACAGCAGGAGAAGCAAAATCCTGATTATACGACAGATTATTACATGATCGTAGAATCTAAAGCGGGAGGGATCGACATATATTCTCTGCCGGATCTGAGTTCTTCGAAGCTGAATGACAGTCAGATCCCGAACGGTACAGCCTTACATATCGAGGGCGAGACAGAGGATAAGGAGAATAACAGAACCTGGGGCTATACAGAATACCATGGCATGCATGGATACGTGCCGCTCGATGACTGTAAGCCGGCACAGTCCCGCAAGGAAGCAATAGATTCCGAACTGTATATCGCAGGAAGTGACAATGTGGATTACAATGCAGATTACGATGTCAAAGCTTACTCCGAGGACGGAAGTCAGAAACTCTATCAGGGGCCGGGAATCAAATACGGTGAAGTTCCAGGAGTTCGTGATATCCAGAATGGAGAGACTCTTCATATCACAGAGGATGCAGAACTTGTCGATGGAAGTCACTGGGGTGTTACAACGATCGACGACCAGGAAGGCTGGGTAGATCTTGAGAAGACAGAAGAATGGGCGAAGGAACATGGTACTTATGAGAACTCTGACGGGACAGAATTGCTGGATATGACACCGGTACCGGAAAATTCCGGCACAGCGGCAGCAATTTCCGAAAATACTGCCACACCATCGACAGCACCTTCAACGACAGAGAATCCACAGGTGCCAGCAGTACCGTCCGTAACAGGAGCAGCAGATTCAGTTACACCAACGGAAGCACCGGAAGTGACTGATATACCAGAGGCAACCGACACACCGGTACCGACAGAGACATCAGCACCGACGGAAACTCCGGAGCCAACAAATACACCGGCATCGACAGAGAGCCCAGAGTCGACCGATGCACCAGATTCAGAGACCACCGGACAGCCAGAGAAGGACGATATTCAGACTTCAGGCCAGACTGTAACCACCAGCAAATCTTCCAAAAGCCAGAATCCCCTCCTCTGGATTGCTGGAATTGCGGTACTTGCAGCAGTCGGAGTTATAATTTATCATTTCATGAAACGAAACTGAAAATTTATCCAGGTATAATGGCAGGCACTCAATCAGAAACTTTTTGGTTGGATACTTTTTATGTAAAAGTTTATCGTAAATTTTTACAAATGTGAAAAATCGGAATTGTGAAAGTTGTCGAAAATAAAAAAATCTGTCATTAAATTTACGAAAATAAAAAAATACGATAAAATGATAAAAAGAACATCAGGAGGGGTGAAAATGAAGAAAAAAATAATAGGGATTTTGCTGGCAGTTACATTGACTGTATCACAGGCAGGAATTGTTGTTTATGCAGAAGATGTAACCTGGGAAGATGAATTTACGCAGATGGATGAAGCGGATGAATCAGAAACTCCTGAAGCGGATGTGGCCTGGGATGGAGAATCAGAAATCTCAGAAACCGAAGATGATGAAGAACAGGTGGAAGTGACCGAAGAGGACACAGAAGCGGGCGTGGAGGAAACAAATACAGAAACCGAAGAATCACCTGTCAGTGAAGAAGAAAGCTTATTTTCAGATGGCGTAGGAGAACTTTTTTCTTCCGGGGACACAATCGTATACGATGCAGACGAAATGGAACCGTTCAAAAGCAGAACCTTAAAAGAGGTTGCTGATGAATATGCAAAGGCAAGATATGCCGGAGCAACTTATTCAAATTCAGACAGTTCCACATGGTATCAGGAACCGTGCTCTACTTCCGCGCCATATGCGGCAGGAGTGCTGACCCAGGATACACATACAGCGATGACAGCAATGACAAATTTCTATCGCTGGCTGTCAGGTCTGAATTCACTGAAGAATAGTTCCACACATTCGGATTCTCTTCAGGTGCAGGCTCTCGTTCGTAATTTTGAATTCAGCCATTGGGTGAGTGATTCCAGCAAGCCGGCTGATATGAGTGACGAGATGTGGAATGCAGGCGCTCCGTGCAGACATAACATTCTTGCGAGAGGATATACTCCTCAGGGAGCTATCACAGGCTGGATGAACGAGGGATATTCTCTCAGATCCCAGTCATGGGATACAACAGGACACAGATATGCATTGATCGAAGCTTCTCTGTCAGATGTTCAGTACGGATTCTCCGGAGGCATTGCAATCGGAGCAGGTGTAGCATCTGGAAATACTTCAGACCTGCCGTTCAGTGCGTTTCCGGCACCAGGATATATGCCGTCCCGGCTGGTGTCACCGTCTTCAAGTGCCTGGTCCGTACGAATAAACAAAAACACACTGAAAATTGCGGATTCCACGAAAGTAACCGCAGTGATCACAAACCTTAACACCGGAAATTCCTATGAATGCACGAAGGAGAACGGGAAACTGAGAGTATCAGGAGTCGAGATCGACATGGTACAGCCTTCTGATTATTCTGGTTCCAGATATACAGACAGCTATCGGGTGCAGATTACGGGACTTCAGGATGCAGCAACAGGTTCAGAGGCACAGATCAGTTATACAACCAGATTTGCGGACATCACAGAGGAAATGCCATCTTATGTGACGAGTGTGACGGCAGATGCCAGAGAATATGTTATTTATAAGACGATGGATAACATAGAAAGCATCAAAAAAGTTGCAGCAATTCTGCCGAAACAGGTATGGGCAACAGCAGAATCCGGAAAGAAGATCAGAGTATCTGTAAAAGGAGAATGGGAAATAAATGAAGCAGATAAATGCTTTGTAAACTCTGCAGATCCATCCGGACTTCCGGAAAACATAACCGACAAAAATCATCTGCTGGATGAAGTTAAGGTTCCGTACAAAATCTCGGATGATTACTATGATTCCTATAATACGCTGTATATTTCTCCGCAGAAGGTCAAGGAGGGAGAAAACATCGAACTGGGGGTATACAGAACCAATATTTCTACAGACACCAGCCAGATCTATAAACTTACCGCAAAAGAAGACGGAACCTATTCCGCAGTAAAGAAATACGATTCCTCAGAATCACCGGAATTTGACAAGGAAGCATCGGATGCGTCGGTATATTCTGCAACACACATATATAAGAAATCGGGTGTGACGCTGGACGATGCAGGAGAATATATTTCTGTGTACTACAGTTCCTCAAGTCAGAGCAGAATTTACGTCTGCAGAGCCACAAAGACCCTTGAGGTTGAACATACACACACCTGGGATGAAGGAAAGATCACAAAAGCAAGCACCTGTACAAAGAAAGGTACAAAAACATTTACCTGTACAGTATGCGGAAAAACCAGGAACCAGGAAGTATCGGTTGTGGCACATAAATTTACAACATGGAAAACGACAACAGCGGCTACTGCCCTGGCATCGGCAAAACAGACCCACAAATGCAGCACCTGTGGCAAAACAGAGACAAGAAATTACGGAAATAAACTGAAACCATCCATAAAAGTAAACATAAGCAGCATCCTCCTGAAAACCAGCCAGAAAACAACACTTCTGAGAGTTTCAGGACTTGCAAAAGGAGATTCCATCGTATCCTGGAAATCCAGCAATACGAATATTGCAAAAGTTTACGGAAGAAGCAACGGAACCTGCACGATCCAGGCAGGAACCAGAAGTGGAAAGGCCATAATAACCATAGCACTGAGAAGCGGACTGAAGAAGAATATCACTGTGACAGTACAGAAAACAACTGTAAAAACCACGAAGATCACAGGCGTTGCCACTTCTCTGAAACTAAAAAGAAATCAAAAAGCAACACTCAAACCGGTCCTTCAGCCACTGACCAGCGGAGAAAAAATCACTTATAAATCCAGTAATACCAAAATAGCCATTGTAAACAGTAAAGGACAGATCACTGCCAGAAGTAAAGGCACAGCAACAATCACCGTTACATCCGGCAGAAAATCTGTCAGATGTAAAGTAATAGTTAATTAATCAAATAAAAAATAAAGAAAGACCTGAGTTCTGTTCAGCAGTGGAACCCAGGTCTTTCTTTCTCTTATACGGGAAAACAAATAAAATTTTCAATTTTGTCGCTACAAATGCGAAAATCTGTAGCCTTGACGCATTGCTGAATGGAAATCAATGTGCTATTATAGTGTATAAATGGGATTATCATGTAGAAAGAAGGGGAGGTGTCCATAATTTCCAATGTTATGGAACAGGTAAATAAATCAGACAAAAAACAGCTCAAAGGCAAATTAAGAACAGGCACAGTTGCGCTGCTTATCGCATTGCTTGCAGCCGCATCAGCAACATATGCCTGGTATATATATAATACCAGCCGCCATACAACAAAAGTCCGTATGGCAGCAGGCGCAGGCGTAAACCTGCAGATCAGCAATTCATATAATGGCACCTATGGTTCAGCCGCAGTCCTGGACAGCTTTTCCGGACAGCTGAATCCGGTTTCTACCAACAGGATCAGCGGCGGTTTCCAGAAAGTACTTGGCTTTACCAATGGAACCGAGAATCAGTCCAATCTGGTGGCAAATCTGTTTGGAAAGGGTGCATATACTGATTATTACAAGACAAGCCTTTTTCTTAAAAGCAACGGGGAGTCAACCGATATTTATATTGCGGATATCGGCTTTGAGGATAGCGATGAGAAGAATCCGATTTCTTCCGCGATCCGTGCAGGTTTTGTAGTACACAAAGCAGGCAGGAACCAGCCGACAGAAGCAGAATATATTTTTGCAATCAGCGATAAGAAAAACCCCGAGGCAGAATACAATACAGCAACAGGTAAGGAAGGAGATGTACTGGACTGCACCAAAACAGACGGAACAACCGTCTCCTTTACGCCATATACCTCAGCGGCTTATTGTACATATGACAAAAATACAGGAACTGTCAGTCTGAAGTCAGGCTCACTGAAATTATGTACAACAACCGGAAAGAATGGTTCTGCAGGAGATCCGGTACAGATCGATCTCTATATCTGGCTGGAAGGCTGTGACGAGGACTGTACCAGAAATCTTTGCAGCCAGACACTTAAGAACCTTTCCGTGTCTTTTGCAGGAGCCGTAAAAGAATCCTGAAAATAAGGAGGCAAGGCTTTGAATACAGAAGTTGATCAGTTAAAAAAATCATTTTCAAAAGCTGTGTTGTGGATTCTGCTTCTTCTGGCAGCAGCAACCGGTACTACATATGCCTGGTTTACACTTACAGGAATCAATTCCACCAATGTTACTCCAATGGCAGGAACTGTGAGTAAGGGTGATACCGTTTTACTGATATCGATAAGTGAGAGCGGGCCTTTTGACAAGACCTGCGATCTGGTTCTGAATGGAAATCCGGATTCACTGAAACCACTTTCAACAGAAAATCTGGAACATTTTTACAGATCGACTGCTCAGAACAAGAATGGAATTGCAGTACTTTACAGCAATGCAGACAGCAGAGTAGATCAGGATGCAGTGCATGGAACGGTTTATCTGCAATGCCAGAATGCACCATGTAAGGTATATTTTGACAGAGAGAAACTGAGCCTTGGAAGCGATGCGCAGGCACTGGCAGCAATGAGACTTGGAATGAAAATTACATCACATGAGGGAACCAGTACCTTTATCTGGAGACTGGATGAAATGGGCAGCACATCAGGTGCACAGTCTGTACTGACTGTTCCACGAAGCTCAACAGTTGTTTCCTCTGTTTCTGATAATGGACAGGCTTCTTATGCAGATGACCCGGCACAGGACATCACAGCCTATATGGCAGAGAATGGCGAGGCCGAAAATGAATACAAAGATGGAAGCCAGATTCTGGTGCAGTTAAATGCAGATGAAGTGGCTTCCGTAGAATACTGGCTGTATCTGGAGGGCTGTGATGAACAGTGTTCCAACCCGGTACAGAACAGAGATTCTGAGATACAGCTTGCTTTTGCAGGTGTTGATCTGGAAGAAAGTGAGAAGGGAGAACAGCCATGAAGCGTAGTTTCAGGACATGGTTCCTGACAGTAACAATCATTTTAATTTTGTTTGTAGTGGTATTTTTCACTTATGCATGGTTTACTTCCAACAGGGCAGTTTCGACCAACACTGTAACAGCAAGAACCGATGAAGAAAATCTGGAACTGCAGCTCAGCAGCACAGGAGGCAGCAGTTTTCGGGATTCACAGCCGGCATCCATTACGCAGGTCAATAAGACTGATGCAGAGTATCTGATTCCGGTTTCGACAAATGACCTTCAGAACTTTGTTTATTCACCGTTTACATATTCCGGAATGGCATCTTCTTTCGAAAGAGTCCAGAATGAAGAATATTATTACCACGGACGGGTTTATATCCGTGCGGTTGGCGAAGGAATGGACGATGGAAGTACGATGAAGCTGTATCTGGACCAGAGCGATGGCATTCTGGGACAGAAAGTATCCGGTCAGATGCTGAATGCGGCAAGACTTGGGCTTGTATTTGACGAGAATTATTCTTCAGAAGTGATTTTTAAGTTGAGTGAAAGTCAGAATGCATCAGGTCAGCAGACATACAATACAGTCATTAACGGGCAGATACTTGGGAACAATCAGGTACTGTCATACACAAACGGGACAGTACGGGCGGCTTCCGACCCGTCTGTATCGGCAGATGGATATACCATCAGTTTTTCAGACGATTCTGTAGATGTTCCGCAGAATGCGCTTCTGACAATGCAGCTTAACAAAATATATACCGTAGATATTTATTTTTATCTGGAAGGCTGCGACCCGGACTGTTCCAACAGTATACAGTACAGTACGGTAGACCTGCAGCTTGGATTTTATGGCGTGCTTAGCCAGGAAGGGGCATGAGCATGAACAAAAAAGAAAACAACAAAACAGTCCGAAGCAGGCTGTATACATCAGTTTTGCTGGTTCTGCTGGCGCTGGTCGCAGTTACAGCAGCCACGGTAGCCTGGTTTTCCATTGCGGACAGGGCAAAAGTAAAGACCATGAGTCTGGATATCGTGACAGATGCTGATCTGAGAATGGATCTTGATCCGCACAGCACGATCGACCAGTATGTAAAGACTCTTTCGTTTGAGCAGATCGCGGCGAGGATCCAGCAGGAAAAGGGATTTTCCATGGAAACAACCCCGCTGGAACCGGTGACAACAACCGATTATGAGACTTTTTCCTATGAGAATGGCACAACAGTCGAAAACACCAGCGGAGCATATCTTGAATTTACGCTTCATTTTATGGCAGCCAAGGATATGGTCGTCCACCTTACAAGTGCCAACAGCAGCTCCGGTGCAGAGGATGGAACGCTGGTCATGTCAGAGAATGCAGCACTGCCGGAATCCATGCGAATTGCTTTTTTCACAGACGGAACGATATGGAATTACGATCCGGGCATGGGAAGCGCAAGCAGCACAGAAGGTACAGCAAAGACATTCGGGCTTCCGGAAGCTTCCACAATGCAGATAAACGAAGACAATGCCATGTTTTCTCTGAAAGAAGGAGTGGACAAAGCAGTAACAGTCCATATCTGGATGGAAGGAACTGATGAGGCGTGTACAGATGAACTGAGAGGATCTGATTATTCAATCCGGCTGAGATTTACCGGGGATAAAACAGATGATCAAAATAAATAAAATAACCAGGGAGAAGAAACTATGAAAGCATTAAAGAAAACGGGAACAATTGTGATCAGCGTATTGCTGTGGCTGGTAATACTGGTAGCCGCGCTGTATGCCTTCACAACAATAGCAACAAGAGACAATCAGAATGTATCAAGCCTTCTGGGGTATACCCCGCTTGTCGTAAAATCAGATTCCATGGCACCGACATTCAGTGCAGGAGACCTGATCTTTATCAAAAAATGTGACACATCCACCCTCAAAGAAGGCGATATCATCTGTTTCCATACGATCATTGATAACGAATATGCACTGAATACCCACCGTATCCAGAAAATCGATACAGTTGGAGACACAAGAAGCTATACAACGCTCGGTGATAACAACAATGGTATAGCAGATGCACATATCATTTCCGATGGTGATATTGTAGGTAAATATGTCGGAGATCTGCCAAAGGCAGGAAAAGTCATGGATTTCCTTTCCAGCAGCATGGGATTTTTGATCGTGATCGTACTTCCGATGCTTTTGTTCTTTATCTATCAGGTTTACAATCTGATCATGATCGCTATCCGCCTCAAAAAAGCAGTTGCAGTAGAGACTGCCAGAGAAACAGCAATCGCACAGGAAGAGGCCGCACAGAAAGCAGCAGCACAGAGACCGGAACCTTCTGAAGCTCAGAATGAGGCAGAAGCAGCCAAAGCAGCACTGGAAGAAGCAAGAAAAATGCGTGAAGAAGCAGAAGCGATCCGTGCCAAAGCAGAAAAAGAACTTGCAGATGCCAGAAAACAGCAGGGTCAGAGCGATTCCGGCGATGACCAGACCAAAGAGGAGGGTACAGAGTCTTGAGCGAATTCCTGAAGTTTGCATTTGAGGTTCTTTCACAGGTCGTTTACAACATCGTAACCTGGCTGGTGGCTTTTGCCAAAGTGTTCGTTACCGGCTGGTTTGAATATTTTGTGATTTTCAAAACTTACTTCCCGACGCTGAGCATTGTAGGCAAAGTTCTTTCGGTTCTGCTAATGATCCTTCTTGCGGCAATTCCGATCGTGATCATTCTGCTTCTGATCCGCAGGGCGATTCTGAATTACCAGTTAAAGGCTGACAAATCAGACAATGCGGCATTGTACAGAGAAATCGGAAGACTGAACAAGCAGGTGCTGGATCTGATGGAAGAGAAGAACAGCATACTTGCCCTCAAGGTAAATGCCATGGGAGGCACAGAGAGAATTCCATATATGGGAGCTTCTGCACTGACTGATGATGTGATTCCAAGTGTTGGAAACGTTACTGATCCAGGCAAGGCTGTACAGGGAGCGGCAGCAAAAGCAGGAGCTGCTGCGATCATCTCGGGAACTGACGATCCGAAGAAAGCACCTGTTGTACGTGCAGTAGTTTCTTCTGACCCGGGAGAAACCGTAGAACACCGTTTCCCGAAACTTACACTTGTCGATCAGAAATATGCAGCTTTCCAGTATCCGCAGTATAACAATGATATCACACTGGAAGAATTCGTAGAGGGCTACAGACTTTTTGCCGCAAGCCAGATGAAACTGTATTATACACCTGAGATCATCCGGCGATTTGTTGCAGGTATGGCAGCAAGTAAGCTTCTGATCCTCGAAGGTATTTCCGGTACCGGTAAAACAAGTCTTCCATATTCCTTCAGCCGATATATGGAAAACCCGGCAACGATCGTATCTGTACAGCCGTCCTATCGTGACCGTACAGAGATCCTTGGTTATTTTAACGAATTTTCAAAGAGATTTAATGAGACAGAATTTCTCCGTGCACTGTATGAGGCAAATTATCGTCCGGACCCGACTCTGATCGTACTCGACGAGATGAACCTTGCACGTATCGAGTATTATTTTGCAGAGATGCTTTCCGTACTGGAAATGCCGAACGAGGATGAGTGGGTACTTGACCTTGTGCCGACGGCATGGGAGGGAGATCCTGTCAAAATGGAAGGCGGCAAGATCCATGTAAGCACCGCTACCTGGTTTGTCGGAACCGCAAACAACGATGACTCCACCTTTACGATCACGGATAAGGTTTATGACCGTGCTATGCCGATTGAGCTGAATGAAAGAGCAGATGCTTTTGAATGTGAACTTCAGCCTCGCTGCGATATCACAGCAGAGCATCTTCAGTACCTGTTCCAGAAAGCAAAAACAGAACATCCGATCAGCGAGGAATCCCTGGAGAAGCTGCAGAAGATGGACAATTACCTGGTTACCAGGTTCAAGCTTTCTTTCGGAAACCGTATTATGAAGCAGATGTACGACTTTATCCCGGTCTATGTTGCCTGTGGTGGCACAGAACTTGGCGGTATGGACTACATCATTGCACGTAAAGTACTCAAGAAATTTGAAAGTATGAACGTTACCTTTGTAAGAGATGAGATCACAGGTCTGATCAACTACATTGACAAAACATTTGGAAAAGCAGAGATGGAAGACAGCAAGTCATATCTGAGAAGAATCCAGAATTTGTATTAATCGCAGTAAGGGGATAAAACGATGGCAGAAACAACAATCAGTGATTTATATGAGAAATATACGAATCAGGTTGGCGAGGCTCTTGAGGATGACCGGTACTTCCAGTATCTGTTTGAGATGGTTCAGGCAGGTGACAATACCCTCGAGCAGAAAAACAGGATTCTCCACAAAGTGATCGATGAGCAATGGCTCACCGTAGTAGAGGAAGGAATCGAAGCTATTTTTAACATTGTGGATAAACCACGTCGTTTTATTGCCACCTCAGAAGAAGTAGTACCGGTGGCACTTGCCAAGAAGATTACGGCTGACAGTGTGCGGCACTTAAGCCAGCATACGCAGTTCATCACAGAAAATGCAGCAGGAGAGATCCAGCCGACCAGGATCCTCAATGTCACGACCGAAGAAAGCTATGATCTGTATGAAAACCGCTTCGTATATCATCTGATCCAGCGGCTATTTGCATTTGTGGACAAGCGAACAGATGTAATCTTCTGGTCAACAGGAGATGAAACCTGTAATGTCATGAGCATGGAGAGTAAGATCGATGATGCTTACGAAGAAATTTCCTATAGGGTAGAAATGACGATCAAAAACCGTCAGAGCTATGTCGAAAACGACACCGACCATATGGACCTCTTCAAAAGGATCGACCGTGTACGAAGACTGTCAAGGACTTTGCGGACAAGTTCTTTCTGCGATATCATGAACGGCTGTGCCAAGGTGCGAAGCCCGATCCAGAGAACCAACCTTATGATGAAAGATCCGGATTACCGCACCTGTTACAAACTATGGCACTTCATTGAGAGCTATGATGAAGTGGGATATACCATTGAGGAACAGGATTCTGCGTTACAGTTCGATGAAGAATATCTCCTGCAGATGTACATCAACTTTATCACAAATTACACCGTATTCAAGAGTCTTCTGGAATCTGACCAGAGAAATGTGACAGAGCTTGCCAAAGAGAAGCGGGAACCTGTTAAGCCGAAATTTGTCAAAGAGATCAAGGAACAGATCGTAGAGGACAGAAATATCCCGGATGTTGAGATCCGACAGGTGTTTGTAGAAGAAGTCACACAGGCGCAGCTGGATGCAGAGGCGAAACTGGAAGAAGAAACGAATCGAAGAGAAGAACTGGAACGTTCCCTCTCAGAACTGGAATTTCAGATGGACTCCCTGAACCAGCAGATGGAATTCCTGGAGCAGACCAGAATGCAGATGGAGCAGGAGCGGGCAGAACTGGAAGAACAACTCCACAACGAACAGAAAGTCCGCCAGGAAACAGAAGCTGCGATGGCAGCAGCAGATATTGAGGCGAAAAATTCAATAGAGATTGCGCAGGCAGAGGCAAAGCGTTCTGTCGAGAATCTCCAGACGATACTTGACACTGTGCGAAAAGAGAAAGAACGGGAGCTGACAGCAGCACTGGATCGTGCAGAAAAAGCAGAAAAGGATGCAAAAAACTCCCGCAAAGAAAAAGAAAAGAAACAGAAAGCTGCATCAGAAGAAATCGACAGGATCCGAAAAGAAGCAGCAGACGCGGCAGCGAGATCAAAGAAAGAATCACGGGCAGCCGTTGCCGCAGCACAGCGCGAGGCAGCCAAAGCGATCGAAGAAGCCAGACGCAAGCAGGAAGAAGCCGAGGCAGCGATGCAGAAAGCCCTGCAAAAAGCAGAGTCTGCCAGCCTTTCCCATTATATTGTAAAGCGTTTACAGGAACGCCGTGACCGCAAAAACACAGACGAGGATGACAGCAACTCATGATAAAGAAATTTTTTCTGACATTGATAAATATTATTTCCGTAATGATCATTGCGGCGGCAGTCGTGGTTCTGTGCCTGGTAGTCTTTACAAAACAGGGGGAGGCTCCGAATCTTGGAGGGTATACGGTCTTTCGTATCACGACAGGAAGTATGCGGCCTTCTTATGATACAGACACCCTGATCCTTGTAAAGAAAACCGATCCGTCACAGATCCAGGTCGGAGATGTTATTTCCTTTTATTCCGCAGACCCGGCGCTGGATGGTGCTGTAAATACGCACAGAGTCATAGCAATAGAGCAGGATGGAACGGAATGGAAATACACAACACAGGGAGATGCGAACAATATCCCTGACCAGTACGGAACCGATTCCGAGGCTCTGATCGGAAAGGTAGTCGCGTCGTCCCTGGCACTTGGAAAACTCGCACGTCTGGTAGCGAATCCGCTTGTTTTCATACCAGTGATCCTCATACCACTCGCAGTGATCCTCATCAGTAATCTGGTTCGGACTATCAGACTGGCAGGTAAGATTGCCAAAGATGAGGAAGAGGCAGCGGTCAGAGAAGCAATCCGTGAGATCCAGGAAAAAAGACAGAAAGAAAATTCTTCAGATAAAGAACAATAAAACAGGATTTATTAGGAGGAAAATAACATGGCAGGAAGTATACAACTGAAGAAAGGTACCAAAATGCAGCTTGCATTTGACGTACCGGTAGGGCAGGAGCCTCAGTTCAATATGCTCTGCACATTTAATAAAGCACTGGACGAATCAGCATTTCTGGTATCTGCCCCAATGGTGGACGGCAAGAGGCTTGTGCCGGATGAAAGCCAGAAATTATTGTTTAAATATACCGAAGGAGAGGAAAGCAACATTCTTGCCGGATACGTGGATGATGTTGTAAAAGAAGGAATCCGACATTATCTCAAAGTCAGACGTGTGGCAGAACAGAGACAGTTCATCAAACGTATGGATGTCCGTATGAAAGTTGAGCTTCCGATTACCTATATGCAGGATACCTGGGAACTGAATTCCGAGGGAGAAGTGGATAAGGAAAAAGGACAGACCATGGATATCTCCAACAACGGTCTTGCGGTATACATGAACCGTTGGTTTGAAGTAGGAGAGTCCTGTATCTTCACCCTTCCAAGACTTGGAACGGCAGCCGAAGGACAGCCTTCCAGAGAAGTCGTGGGAGTCATCTGCTGGACGAGGGAAATGCCGAAAGGCAGCCCGTTCCGCTTCGTAGCAGGTATCCAGTTAAGATTTGCAGACCAGCAGGAATGTCAGGATATGCAGGATTACGTGGCATACGTAAAGAAAAGGTATAAACTGTGAAAAAGAAAACCGAAAAAAAGATAAAAAAACTTGAAAACAAGGCAGAAAAAAAGAACAGACGGCGTTTTTTCAAAAAGAAAAAATCAAAGACGGACCAGATCATCCGAATTGAGGAACTGGAAGCCCTGATGGAGCAGGAGGGCGGAGATGTCGATCCGGAAAAGATCGTCAGTATGTACCGGCCTCACAGGAAACGGCGGCAGATCGGAGCGGCACTGCTTCGACTGGATAAACTGAATCTTGCTCTGCTTGCAATGCTTGCTACGGTCGGTGTTCTGTTTGCTGCTGCGTTTATGCAGGAAAAAATGGGTAACTTCACGATCAATCTTGACCGTCTGGAAATGTACAGAAGAGGTATCAGCATTGCTGACAATGGTGATTTCAAGGGTGCAACTGCGAGACTTACCGCAGCCATGGTCAAAGATGCCACGAATATTTCGATCGAAGATCTTCCAGATGACCTGGACGATCATGAAGGTGCACACAATGGCAAGAACTATATGGCATATACATATTTTGTCAGAAATGCAGGAAAGATCGACCTGAGTTATAAGGCCAGGATCACTCTGGATTCCTGTTCCAAGGGAGCCGAGAACGCTGTCCGTATCGCAGTATGGCGAAACGGAGACAAAATGATCTATGCAGAACCGGCAAAAGATGGAAAACCTGAGAAAGACTGCACAAATTTCTTGTCAGACGATGTCGTATGCGAGTATAAGGAAGATAGCTTCCTTGTAGGAAATGTCGATAAATATACCATTGTCATCTGGATGGAGGGTGATGATTCGGAATGTGTAGACTCTATTATCGGAGGCAGTGTGGAGATGAGCATGCACATCGACACAGACTTCGACGATGACACCAGTCTCCTGTGGAAATTTGTGACGGATATTAAGGATACCCTGAACAAGAACAAGCCGATCAATGCAGCAGGAAACGAAGCTCCAAATGACAGCTATTACACAGATAAAGAAGTAACCTGGAAAACCAGAAGAAATCAATAATATCGTTATAACCGGTGCCACAACCGCCGATTATATATATTACAGAGGGAATTCCCGTGGCAGGGAAGAGATTTTGTGGTTAGCTGAAAGCCTCACCGGAAACGGTAGAGGGAAACTCTCCTAACCGGGCCCGGTGGGAGTTTGATCTAAATACAAAAAAGAATTCTAACTGCAGGAAATTCCCAAAACTGTACGAAGGAGAGAATGATATGAACGAAACAAAAAACAACAGCGTAAAAGCGCTGAAAAAACAGATGGCAGCAGCTGTTGCCATGGTATGCGTTGCCGCTGTAGCGCTCGGATCAAGTACATATGCTTGGTTTGTAAGTAATAATAATGTAAAAGCTACAACAACAAATATCAGTGCGCAGAGTAACTCTGCTTATCTGGTAATTGATACAAAGAAAACAAGTACATCTTCTACATCTTCAGCAACTGCTGCCGAAGAAGTTGGAACTGGAAAGACATATGAAGACGCTGCACTTTATCCAGCACAGTGGGCAAAGAACTTTAATGTTTCTAAAGAAAATGCAGATACAAAAATTTATCAGTTTGAATCTGCTTATGCTGAAGAAAAAGAAAATGCAGCAGAAAAGAGTGGTACTCGTTTTGCTGTAGGTGATCCAACTGCAGCTGTTACTGCTGACTATGCACTTCTGAATCAGTTCTATATTGGTACTGGTACATATGACGGACAGTTTACAAATCTGAAAGTTGATAGCATGACAGTATCTACTGGTTCTGACAAAAAGTTAGCAGGTGCTATTAGAGTTCTTGTATATATTGATCAGAACAACTGGGCATTGGTTTCTCCGACAGGTGTTGAGGCTTCTTGTCTGGCAGGTACTGTTGTGACAGATGATACGACAAAGAAACTTGGCATTATCCGTACTGATGTATTTGGAAAAGCAGAAGGCGATGTTAGTGTTAAACTTTATGCGTTCTATGATGGTGCAAATGAAGAGGTTAAAACAACACAGCTTACAGCACTTCAGGAGAATGTTGGTGCAACAGTATCTTTTTCTGCAACACCAACAGAGTTCAAATAAGATAGTTATAGTATCCCACGGTTGTGGCGTGGGGTACATGCCAAAGAGTAGAAAAGAATTTCTACTTTTTGGCATGTAGAAACTGAAAAAGGTGGGATGGAAAATGAACATAAAGAAAATGAGAATGCAGTTAATAGCGACTGCTGCTTCCGTTTTAATATCTGGAATAGCCTTAACATCGGCAACTTACGCATGGTATGTTGCAAACAATACCGTTGAAGCGGTCACAACCAATATCAGTGCAACAACAAATGGATTTATTTTGCAGATTGCAACTGCTAAGCAGGGACCACAACATGGTGGGGAACAGACATCATTGGTGGCATCAACAGAGGGTGGAAAGATAAGTCCATCATCTACAAATGACTTAAAAACATGGTATGTGAATCAGGGAATTAACGGTGAAGGAAAAGTTGCTTCCTATATGCAGCCCACTTTTATTACCGGAGAAAATTCAAAACCTGGAGAATATATGGCAGGTGGGGAAACTCATTATGCATATATCAAGAGTGAGTATGTTCTTTACACAATTACCGAAACGGGTCTTGCTGATGTATATTTAGATGCGTCAGAAGGAAGTCCAGTTACCTTGACTACGAACGGAACACCAACAACGGATACCATTCCAAAATCTCTGCGTGTGGGTATTACTATTCAGAATATCAAGAAAAACGCAGATGGCACATACAGTGATGATGGAAACGAAGAATTGAAAGTAGTCTATGCACCATATGAAGAAACAGGCAAGGGCAATGATGCTGAAGGAGTCGATGGTTGGACGTATATTGGTACAGCCGATGATGGAAAGTTAAAGCCGCTTATGGTTACATACCCGTATATTTATGCGACTCATTATACAGATCAGCAAAATAGAAACTGGGTTGCGACAAAGAATGGTAATGATTATGATGCAACGAGTGATACACAGAAAATTGCTTCTTCCGTAGGATATGATGGCGTAAAGATGCGAGTATATATCTGGATGGAAGGTACGGATGCTGACTGCATTAATAATGCAGCCGCAGAAGATCCGGCAACTTATAACGTAAATGTAAAACTGGCAGGTATTTCTGCTGAATAAGACAGCAAATATGAATTGAGAGGTCACGGCACAAGCCATGGCTTTTCTTTTACCCAAATATCCCCATATTGTCTACTATCCCCAATCTCCTCCACGCATTTTCGGTACATCTGATGAATTGCTATTTCCACGACTTCTGGTATAGTCATGTAACTGAAAAGAGAACTTCAGAAGGGAGAAATGCAATATGCGAAAAAAGCAGGACATCATGTGGGAACAAAGTACACTACGGGAATCAGTGGAGAAATGGGTGACTAAGTATTTGAAAAAGAATCACTCAGAATATCGTGAACTCCAGGTGAAAGCAATGAGAATTGTGGACGAAAATCCAGCACTGCGGATACTGATATTTTCCTGCGGAAGAGCCGGAATCACATCAAGTTCATCAGGGGTGATTCCTTTATAACGTTACCTTATCTTACTTTTTTGATCGGCGATTGAGCCGACTTTCTGCTCATTTTCGTTCATGACTTACCACCCTTTATTACTGTGTTGGATTTTTATTCTAAAAATAAACTCAAAAATGAGAATCTATGGTATAATCAGAAATAATCCAGCAGTTATGCTGACGCGATTATTTCTGCCGGAATGGCAAAAAATATTATAAGAGAGAATGATTATGAAAAAGATACATACTGCAGTTACTCTTATAATTATCTTCTTTATGGTAGCTGCATTATACATTTGCGGGAGATATGAGAATGCTCCCGACAGAGTTTTTACAGGAAAAGTAAGTGCTCCGGAAGGTGAGTGGACGATTGATGCTTTCGACGGTGTTACGAAGGCGGAGGTCACCTTCAGCCTATCAGATAGAGGAGAGCACGAGGAATGGGTGCTGCTTCTCAGATCCCATTGGAAAAATTATTATGTGCGTGTGGGCAATGAGACGATCTATCACAGGAACGGAAAAAGAGATGGATCAGTGCATTTGTTTGATATTCCATCAGGAGACAGTTTGACGATCAGCTTTATCGGTGGGACGAAAGATAATCTGAAAGGCATTGAGAGCTCGGGGATATTGATAGGAGACAATACCAGTATGTACAGACGGATCATAAAGGATAACCTTTATGCGGTGCTTATCGGTGTGCTGTCGCTTGCTTTTGGTGTGCTGTGTATTGTCGCCTGTCTTTATATGAAAGCGGGAAAAACGGAGAAGATCTACCGTGCACTGCGGAATTTGGGAATCTGTATTTTGACCGAAGGAATCTGGGTGGTGACAGACTCACAGATTTTGCTGTTAGTCACTCAGCACACCAGTATTATTGAGCAGATATCATTCTTGTCCTTTTTCACATTGCCGTTCCCTCTTCTGGAATTTATCAAAGAGATCATGCCGGGTAAACACAGGATGCTGTCCGTGATGCGTAAGCTGTTTGTTTTTAACTTAGTCCTTTATCTGTTAAATTATATCAGCGGATGTGATATGGTGATCATAATACTTATCTGTGAACATCTGCTTATGACAGTAACACTTCTGCGCGTGATCTGGAATGGGGTCAATGAGAACAAAAAGCATAAAAATCTTAAATTGCAAATAGTTATTAATGGATGTGTAGCATATTGCGTTTTCAGCATTATAGCACTCGTTTTATTTTATTATGGAAATGTAGTGAGCTATTCCTATATCTATTCGGTCGGTATTGCGATATTTATCGCATTTTTGATCAATGCAGCCTGTATCGTAATGTATGAGCAGGTTCAGGAGAATGCCAATGTCGAGATCTATGCAAGAATGGCCTATATGGATACGATGACCGGTCTTGGAAACAGAACGGCATTTCTGGAGGAGAACAAGAGTAATGCTGTTTTCCCGGGAATGATTTCCTACATAATGATGGATGCCAACAATCTGAAGAAGATAAATGACAGCCTGGGACATAATAAAGGTGATGAGCTTATTATCACAATCGCAAAGTGTATGAGAGCTGCCGTTGGACAGAACGGTCAGTGTTACAGAATCGGCGGTGATGAGTTCGTGATTATCCTGAAAAACAAGACAGCCGAAGAAACAGAAGAGATCATAAGGCAAGTCAGAGCGGAGATTGAATTTGCCGATGAACAAAGTGACATTCCTATCTCTGTTGCAATGGGATATGCCTGGACAGATGCGGAGGAAAAGAATCTGCCGGAGCTGATCCATTGTGCTGACGAGAAGATGTATAAAGACAAAAAGAGGATAAAAGAAAATACATCTTCTGCATAAATGATAGGTTGGAAATGATAGAAATGTGCAATATATGATTACGAGGTGACGTATGAAATTACTGGTGACCGGAAATATCGGATATATTACAACAGAATTTATCGAGGAGGCTTTCCCTGAGTGTCAGATCCTTCTTCTTGGAGAGACTGAACAAAAGTCAAATCGCAATAAGAGCTTATCGGTATACCCGATGCCGAAGACGGAGGAAGAATTCAAAGACATTTTCAAGACGTATGAATTTGAGGGAGTGATTTATTTTTCTAATTATCTTACATTTCATGGGACGATGGAGGGTGAGATTGAGACTTTACACAAGCTATTACATTACTATAAGGGGAATCTGAATTCCAGGCTTCTGTATATTACAGGACCGGATAGTTTATATGAAGATACAACAGGAAATACGCTGATGGTCCGCTCGGCAGAAGAGTTCTGCAGGCAATACGGCGAGCTGCATCAGATCGCTGTCAAGATTCTGCGTGTGCCGTATCTTTATTCCGGTACTTATGAGGAGGATTATTTTTTCAAGCTGTTCTCAACTGTGATCAATAAGAAGCAGATTACATTTGAAGAAGCACCGGCACAGGAGATGCATTTTCTTGCTTTGAGTGATCTTGGGGATTTATTATACAAGATTTTTGATAACTGGGGAGAGGGGAGCGCCTGTCTTCAGGTTCCGCAGGTATTTCATTTTACTTTTCAACAGTTCGGGGAGAGACTGGCACAGATGTTTCCGGCTGCAAATATTACCTATTTGTCAGATGTGCTGATCCAGGATGGGATATCTGATGACCACGTTCTGAGAAATGAATACGGCTGGTTTCCGAAGATTTCTCTTTTGGAGGATCTCACAGAAATTTATGAGGATTATTGTGAGAAAACGAACCATAAGACACGGAAGATCGATGTAGTAAAAACTTTTTTGAAAGCACATGATAAAATCGTGAAAATCGTGGAATTGCTGCTCACATTTTTTGTTTTTGAAGCACTGAACCGGATGGCGGGAAATCAGGTGCAGTTTCAGATGATCGATCTGAGGCTTGTTTACATCGTGCTGTTCAGCAGTCTGTACGGCATTAATTACGGGCTTGCTGCAGCGGGGCTGGAAACACTTTCATTGCTGGCAGCATATACGAAAACCGGGATCGGCTGGACGACACTTTTCTACGAACCTTCGAACTGGATTCCGTTTATCTTCTATTTTGCAGTCGGCGCGATCTGTGGTTACATCCGACTGAAAAACAGAGATAATATTCAATTCATGAAAGAGGAGAATAAACTGATCCTGGATAAATTTCTGTTTATGAGAGAAATGTATCAGGAGACGCTTTCTGATAAACGGCAGTACAAGAAGCAGATTCTGGGAAGCCGTGACAGCTTTGGTAAGATTTTTGATATTACGAAAAAACTGGATATCATTCTTCCGCAGGAGCTTTTTGTTGAAACTCTGCATGTGATGGAATCAGTTCTTGAGAATCATACATTTGCGATTTATTCAGTTGGAAAGAATCAGAGCTATGGACGTCTTGAGATCGCATCCCAGGGAATGACAGATGTGTTGAAAAAATCCATTTGTCTGGATGATTATCTGGAAGCGAAAGAGACGATTGTGTCAGGAAAGGTGTGGGTAAACCGGAATTTCCTGGACGGCTATCCGATGTATATGAACGGGATTCACAAGGATGGAGAGCTCGTGATGCTGATTTTCATTCAGGAAGTGGGAAATGAACAGCTTTCCCTCTATTATCTGAATCTGTTCCAGATTCTCTGCGGTCTGGTAGAAACAGCACTTTTGCACGCACTGGAATATCAGGAGGCAATCAAGAACAGGCAGTACGTGCAGGGTACACGTATATTGAAGCAGGAGTATTTTGAAGAACGGCTGTATTCCTTCCATTCTATGAGGGAGGAGAATCGGGCATCCTATGTGCTTTTGAAGCTGGAGTATCCGAAGATGACACTGGAAGAGGCAGACACAGCGCTACAGGCTTCGGTCCGTGAAAATGATGTCTGGGGGATTTCTGAAAAAGGAGAGCTCTTCCTCATTCTTTCACAGACGGACAGAAGTTCCTTGCCGATCATTCTTGCAAGACTGGAAAATGACGGCTTCGTCTGTCATGAGATCGATACCGTGGAGAATGCAAATACAGGAGAAAAATTATGATTCAGACAGTGCTTGGAGTATTCCTGATCCTGTTGCATATTGTCTGCTGTGTGCTGGTCTGGCTGGGGATAAAGACACATCTGCTGAAGGTGAAAAAATATCTGATGGCACTTGTGATCTTCGTTCCTTTCTGGGGAACAGTGTGCGTGCTGCTTTTGCATTTGCAAATGCTGACCAGAAGAGACAATAGGATAGAACCGGGAGTGGAAAAGCTTCGTGTAAATGAAGAGATTTATAAAAATATTTTTCAGGCAGTTTCGGATACGGACAAAAAGATCGTTCCGTTAGAGGAAGCACTTTTGATTAACGAACCGAGAGTGCGCCGTGAACTGATCATGGATGTGTTAAATGATGATCCGGAAGAATATATGGATCTTCTGAAACAGGCCCGCATGAATGAAGATGTAGAGGTTGTCCATTATGCGATCACAGCCATGGTTGAACTTTCCAAGGAATATGATTTTCGTTTGCAGAAGATGGAGAAGCTGTATGCGGCATCACCGGACGATCCGGAAATCCTGGAGCAGTACTGTGATTTTATGGAAGAGTATCTGAATCAGGGGATTCTGGAAGCCCAGATGGAGAGAGAACAGAGGAAACATTATATCCGTCTTTTAAGACAAAAGCTGAAGGTGAAAACGACGCTTTCCACATGTGTGCGTCTGTTCCAAAATCTGATGAAAACAGGAGATTATGTTCAGGCGGAAGAGATTCTAGGGCTGATGGATCAGAAATGGCATCGGAAAGAGGAGTTCTGGATTTTGAAGATCCGGTATCTGGCAGAACGAAAAAAGGGAGCGGAGTTGCAGCAGTGTTTAAGACAGATGAAAGAGGAGCAGATCTATCTGTCGTCTAAGAGTAAGGAGGAATTGGCTTTTTGGCTGGATTAAAATCATTGAAAACATTTCCGTTTAAAAGTATGCTGGTGATCCTGGGTGTATTTCTGATGATCGCGGTCGTCCTTTTTGCTGAACGAAGTGGAATTCAATATACTGAAAAAGACAGAAAAGTCGCATATCTCAGTCAGGAAGAAGTGGTTACGGAACAGATGGCTGCGAAATCACTGCCGAAGACCTGTCTGGTACTTCGTAACAGTGAAGATGAGGCGAGTGTGGCTGCATGGGAGCAGTTTCAACAAATTTTTAAAGATATGAAGGTTGGAACAGATGTGGTAGACCTGCAGAGTGCATCCTCTATTCCAGATTATCATGCTTATGAAACGGTTGTTGTATTACTGAGTGATGTAAGTCCGTTGAAAGAGAATCTTATGGAACTGTGTGATTGGGTGTCAGAGGGTGGGAATGTACTTTTTGCCCTGACACTTCAGAAAACAGCGTATTCATCAGTGATTGAGCAGAAGCTTGGAATCATTTCTTCCGGATATGACAATACACTTGTAGACAGTATTTATTTTGAACCGGAATTTATGCTTGGCGGGGGACAGGCTTATACGATCACAGATCCGTATGATGCTGCCTGGGCGGTCGAGTTGAGCGAAAAAGCACAGGTATATGCGAGAATCAGAGATGAAAAGGGAGCGCCGCTGATCTGGGAAAACCAATATGGAAAAGGGAAGTTTGTAGTAGACAACTTTGGACTGTATGAGAAAGCGGTGCGTGGATTCTATGCGGCTTCCTACAGTCTCCTTACTGATGTGGGGGTTTATCCGGTGATCAATGGATCAGCATTTTATCTGGATGACTTTCCATCACCGGTTCCGGAGGGAGATGCTACTTATGTGAAGCGGGACTATGGAATGAGCATTAGTGATTTCTATATGGATGTGTGGTGGCCGGATATGCAGGAGCTTGCATCCGATCACAACATTCGCTATACCGGTGTGATTATTGAAAATTATGAGGATGCGACGGATGGAACGATTAAGAAACAGAAGGATACCAGACGTTTTCAGTATTTTGGAAATATGCTGCTTCATCAAGGTGGAGAACTCGGGTATCATGGATACAATCATCAGCCGTTGAGTCTTTCAAATGTGGATTATGGTGACGTGCTTCCGTATGATACATGGAAAAATGAGGCGGCCATGAAAAAGGCTGTAAAAGAATTGATCCATTTTGGAGAGGATACATTTCCCAGTGTATCAATGTCAGTCTATGTACCGCCGTCCAATGTATTGTCAGCAGAAGGAAGAGAGATGCTCGCGAAAGATTTCCCGGAGATCCGGACGATCGCCAGTAATTATTTCACCGGTGAGTTTGCGTATGTGCAGGAATTTGAAGTTGCAAAGGATGGGATTGTAGAACAGCCGCGTATCATCTCCGGTGCAATTATCGATGATTATATGAAGATGGCGGCACTGTCGGAATTAAATATGCATTTTGTGAACAGTCATTTTATTCATCCGGATGATCTTCTGGACGAAGACCGCGGTGCAGCACTTGGCTGGGAAAAGATGAAGAGCAACCTCGCTGAATATATGGACTGGCTGGTGGATTCGGCACCGTCCTTGAGACAACTCACCGGTTCGGAACTATCCGGTGCGATTCAGCGTTATGGAGCGGTTACATTTACAAAGACAGTGACAGAGCAGTCTATAGAATTGAAGCTTAAAAACTTCTATGATGAAGCATATTTTATGGTGAGGATCAATGAAGGAACACCGGGTGAAGTTTCGGGAGGAAAACTTACACATCTGACAGGAAATCTCTATCTGCTTCAGGCAAAGGAACCAACAGTAACTATCGAGAAATTAGAAGATTGAAATACAAAGCGGTAACACGCGACAGATAAGGAGTTAATTGTGAGAATCTGTCTCATATTGGAGGGGTGTTATCCCTACATATTTGGAGGTGTATCCACCTGGATGCACCAGTATATCAATGAAATGAAAGAGCATGAGTTTGTTCTGTGGGTGATTGGGGCAAATGCGAAGGATAAAGGGAAATTTGTCTACGAGCTTCCGAAAAATGTTGTAGAAGTTCACGAGGTCTTTCTGGATGACGCCTTGCGGCTGAAGGATTCAGGAAAAATGCTTCATGCCTTTACAGAGGAAGAGACGAACAGCCTGAAAGAGCTGATGCTGTGTAGACGCCCGAATTGGGAAATCTTGTTTCGGCTCTATCATGACCAGAAGCTGAATCCTATGTCTTTTTTAAGAAGTGAGGAATTCCTGAATATATTGACGGAGTGCTGTATAAAAGATTATCCATATACTCCGTTTGCGGATGCATTTCACACAATGCGTTCTATGCTGCTTCCGGTCTTTTATCTAATGGGAAGTGAAGTGCCCAAGGCAGATGTCTATCATGCAATCTGTACAGGATATGGCGGACTTCTTGCATGCCTGGGCGGGTATGTTTATAAGAAGAAAGTGCTGCTGACAGAGCATGGAATATACACAAGAGAGCGTGAAGAAGAGATCATTCGTGCAAAATGGGTACAGCCGGCATTTAAAAAGCAGTGGATTTCTTTCTTCTATATGCTGTCGGATATTATTTATACGAGAGCGTTTCTAGTCTCAGCATTATTTACCAATGCCATGCATGCACAGATCCAGATGGGATGTGACAAGGAGAAATGTCGTGTCGTTGAGAACGGAATCAACTATGAAAGGCTTTCCCCTATTCCATTGAAAGAGGAAGACGGATGGGTTGACATCGGTGCGATCGTGCGTCTGGCACCGATCAAGGATATCAAGACGATGATCTATGCGTTTTATGAGCTTTGCACGACAAGAGAACATGTGCGTCTCCACATTATGGGAGGCGTCGATGATGAGGAGTATGCGCAGGAGTGTTATGCGCTGGTCGATCAGCTTCATCTGGAAAATGTGATCTTTACAGGACGAGTGGATATCATCTCTTATATGGAGAAGCTGGATTTTACAATTTTGACGAGTATATCGGAAGGACAGCCGCTGTCTGTTTTAGAATCATTTGCTGCAAGGCGGCCTTGTGTGACTACAGATGTAGGATGCTGCAGGGAGCTTCTGAATGGTAATGAGGAGGATCGATACGGAACAGCAGGATATTGTGTTCCACCGATGTATCGAGAGGGGCTCGCGCAGGCAATGGATCAGATGTGCGCTTCCAGAGCTCGGAGACTCCGCATGGGGGAGAAGGCACAGAAACGAGTGAAAGCATATTATCGAAAAGAAGAAATGATTGAAAAGTACCGGAAGATGTATCAGGAGGTGGAAGAGGCAGATGGCCGGAATCGGATTTGAGTTAAAAAAATTATTCCAGAAGCGCGGACTTGCAGCGACGGCAAAAGCGTATGGGTATGCAGGAGTGATCTGTACAGGTCCGATGCTGCTCGGTATCGTGCTGTTGGTAGGAATCGCTTTTATCTGCGATCATACCGGTGCGACGAGACATAACCGGGAACTTCTGAACTGTATGATTACTTACACACTTCTCGCTTCGTTGACCGTGACCAGTTTCTTCTCTATGGTCGTGACGAGATATATTGCGGATATGCTGTATGAAGAACGCCACGAGGCGGTGCTTTCTTCTTTCTGGGGTTCAACAGCGATCCTGCTTTTAGTCGGCGGAATCATGTATGGGATTTTTCTTCTGTTTTCAGGAATCAATCTGATCGATCAGTTTTTGTGCCTGGAGTTTTTCGGAGAATTGATCGTCACCTGGAATGCGATGAGTTATCTGACAGCGATCAAGGATTACAAAGGGATTCTTATTTCATTTATTACAGCGGTAGCGGTATCATTGTTGGTCGGATTCCTATTGATCCTGATTGGGATTCCACATGTAGAGGCGTTGATGATCGCAGTTACGATCGGTTATGGAATTATGCTGCTTTGGGATGTGACGCTGTTGTACCGTTATTTTCCGCAGAGAGAGATCAGTGCATTTTTCTTTTTACGCTGGGTGGATCAGTTCCTTCCGCTTGCGTTTACAGGCTTGTTCACGAACATCGGACTATTTGCACATCTTGTTATCATGTGGTGCGGACCGATCCGTGTACATGTTCAGGGATTATTTTATGGTGCACCGTATCATGATGTACCTGCGATGATCGCCTATTTGACGATTCTTATTACAACCGTTAATTTCGTTGTATCTGTGGAAGTGAATTTCTATCCGAAATATCGGAATTATTATAGTTTGTTTAATGACAAGGGAGAAATCAAGGATATCCTGCAGGCGGGAAATGAGATGAGAAAGGTTTTAAACATGGAGCTGAAATATACGGCGTTAAAGCAGCTACTTACAACGGCACTGGCGATTTCGATCGGACAGCTGCTTCTGACATATCTTCCGCTTGGATTTAATGATCTTATGGAAGGATATTTCCGTACACTCTGTGTCGGCTATGGACTCTATGCAATTGCTAACACAATGATGTTGATCTTACTTTATTTTACAGATTACAAAGGAGCATTATTTGCAACAGGAATGTTCGCCGCGTGTACGACGACATTTACCTGTGTGTCTTTATTCTTCCCACAGGTGTATTATGGGTTTGGATTTTTGCTGGGAAGTGCAGTGTTCTTTTTGATCTGTACACTGCGTCTTGGATATTTTATAAAAAAACTTCCGTATTATATTTTGAGTGTACAGCCGATTGTAGCAGAGGATAAAACAGGTTTCTTCACACGGCTTGGATGCTTTTTGGAAGAGAAAATAGAGAGGGGAGATAAGCTTGAAAAAATATAAATTACTTGCGTTGGTATGTGCCCTTTTATTAGGAATGTCCTGTTGCCTGACGGGATGTACCACCCCGGAGAAAACAGGGGATACTTCAAAGAAACAGACAGAACAACAGGAAGAGATAAAAAAGGCAGAGACACAGGATATCAACGACGTTCACCTCAGGGATAAGGATAGTCTCTATGAAAATGATGACGAGACAAGTGTTGTGACGATGTATCTCACCGTTTCCCGCGGAAATTCTTCAGAGGGAACGGATCACACCTGGAAGGAGATCAACAGTTATTCGGCCTATGATTATGACAAGATGGGAGTAGACCGTTACCAGACAGCGGCGCTTCTTCAGGTTGGTGATGAGTCAGGTCCGCAGAGCGGGGAGGTTGGATATGGTGAAAATGTGCCGAATGCTACTGTGCAGATCAGAGGACAGACATCAAGCCGTAATGCACAGAAAAACTACAAGATTGAGCTGAAGAAGAACAAAGGAACCTGGCGTGGACAGCGCACAATCAATCTGAATAAACATCAGACAGAGGGAATGCGTTTCCGTAATAAGCTGTCCTACGATCTTCTGAAAGGGATACCGCAGCTGATGTCTCTTAGAACTCAGTTCGTACATTTATATGTAAGAGATCTTACCGAGGGGGACAGCTCAGAATTCCAGGACTATGGATTGTACACACAGGTGGAACAGCTGAACAAGACAGGAATGAAGAACCATGGAATGGATTCGAAAGGACAGTTGTACAAAATTAATTCGTTTGAGTTTTTCCGCTATGAAGATGTAATAAAAAAAGAAGACGATCCGACCTATGACCAGAAAGCCTTTGAAAAGCTCCTGGAGATCAAAGGAAATTCAGATCATACGAAACTGATTCAAATGCTGACAGATCTGAATGATATTTCTCAACCGATTGCGGATATCCTGGATCAATATTTTGACAGAGAAAATCTGACGTACTGGATGGCGTATCAGATACTGACCGGAAATGTAGATACACAGAATCGTAATACATATTTATATAGTCCACAGAATTCGGACACATGGTATCTGATTGCGTGGGATAATGACGGCTCTTTCATGAGAACCGAATACAACATTCAGAATCGTTTCGATCAGGAAAGTTGGGAATGTGGAGTCAGCAATTACTGGGGAAATGTTCTTTTTCAAAGATGTCTGCAGTCCGAGGATTTCCGTGAGGAACTTGACGCGGCGATCCAGGATCTGAGATCCTATCTCAGTGTGGATCGGATCAGTAGTATGATAGAGGAATATCGTACAGTTACTCAGAAGTATTTAAATCAGATGCCGGACCAGATGTATGCACCGTTGACTGAAGCGAAGTATGAAACAATTGCATCGGCAATCCCTTCAGAGGTAGAACAAAATTATAAACTTTATAAGGAGAGCCTGGAAAAGCCAATGCCGTTTTTTATCGGAAAACCGGTAATCGAGGGAAATATTTTGAAGTTCAACTGGGACGCATCGTATGACTTTGATGCAGAGACGATCACTTACACAGTTGAACTGGCAAAAGATTATAAGTTTAATGAGATTGTATTTCGTAAGGAGAATATTCAAATTCCGGAAGCGGAGACTACAGTTCCGGCAGATGGTCAGTATTTTGTGCGTGTCCGTGCGACAAATACATCTGGACAGACGCAGGATGCTTTTGATTATTATGTAACAGACGCTGGAAAGAATTATGGTATGAAATGTTTCTACATTACAGGCGGACAAAACGTTGAGGAAGATATTTATGAGGAATGATTTATCAAAAGAACGCTTCCGTAATGAATGGAAATATCTGATCAGTACCAGTGAGAAAAAATTGCTGGAGCTGAGGATGAAGCATTTGCTGAAAAAGGATCCAAATGCAAAGGGAAATGGTTATATGATCCGCAGCCTCTATTTTGAAGATTATTTCAACAGCGCTTATGCGGAAAAGGAATCTGGTGTCCTGATGCGAAAAAAATACAGGATCCGTATTTATGATTGTAGTGACCGTTCGATCAAGCTGGAGCGGAAGAAGAAATTCGGAAGTTATATTTATAAAGAAAGTGCTCCGCTGACAAAGGAAGAATTCTATAAGATCCTTGATGGAGATTATAAATTTTTGTTAAGCAGTCCGTATCCGTTGTGCAGAGAATTTTATGTGGAATGTGTCAGCAATCTCATGCGTCCACGCACGATCGTTGACTATGACCGTGTACCGTGGATCATGGATGAGGGGACAGTCAGGATTACATTTGACAGTGATGTGAGGGCTGCGGTCGGAAGTTATGACATCTTTGATCCGTCCCTTCCGACACTTCCGGTGCTTGAACCGGGGAAACTGGTTATGGAAGTGAAATTCACAGAGATGCTTCCACAGATCGTGCGTGACTTGCTTCCACCAAATGCACAAGAATTCACAGCAGTATCAAAATATGTACTCTGTTATGACAAATCGCAGTATTTGCATGGATTTGAATATTGGAATGAAACACAGGAGAGAAAACTATTATGAGTATACAAGATATGATTAAGAAGTCGGTGCTGGAATCCGGCGTATTTGATAGCTTTAATGCACCGAAGATGGCAATTTCGCTGATCATTGCATTGCTTCTTGGAGCGGTGATCTATATGGTTTACAGCAAATTTTATGTAGGGGTAATCTTTTCCAGAAGCTTTGCGGTTACTTTGGTCGGAATGACGCTTCTTACCTGTATGGTTACTCTGGCGATCAGTACGAACATTGTGATCTCACTTGGTATGGTCGGAGCGTTGTCTATCGTTCGTTTCCGTACAGCGGTGAAAGATCCGATGGATCTGCTATATCTTTTCTGGGCGATCACTACAGGAATCACAACCGGAGCAGGAATGTATGTGCTGGCTCTGATCGCGGCAGTTGTGATGATCGCAATGATCTTTTTGTTCTATCATAAGCAGCAGAAGGGCAGGATCTATATCGCAGTGATTCATTATCAGGGAGATGAGGCAGGTGATGAAATTATCCGCAACTTTGGAAAAATGAAATATTTCATAAAGTCAAAGACGATGCGTGGGGAGAAAACAGAGATGGCAGTTGAGGTATTCTGTCGGCAGAATGATCTCGATTTCACAGAGAGGATCCGGAAGATCACAAATGTAGAAGATATTACATTGATCCAGTATAATGGAGAGTATCATGGATAAAATGAAAAGATTATAACTGGTTGATTTATGCGGTAATCACAAGCCGAATAGATTCTTTGAATCGAAGAAAAACGCTTAGTAAGAGCCTTGCTTCGGCAAGGCTCTTATTTTGTGGAAAAGGAGATGGTGTAAAGGTTCCACATCTTGCAGCCAGTGAAATTGTAATAAATAATTTTATGGTGAGTGGTTTGGCGAGCCGATCGATAACTGACAATGCAGGCTGGCATACGCAAAATACACAGATTTTCTATCCAGCAATATTGACGTATGGAAAACTTTATGGTATTTTGTTTTTGATAAAAATAGAAATTATTTAAAGGCAAACCTGCTGAAAGGCAGGGACGCAAAGCCAGAAGGGGCTAAAGTCAAAAAGTTTGACCAGGTCAGCCGGTTGCCACTGTTTTCATATCATATATAGAAAAGATGTGAAAACGGAAGAGATTTCGATAACTTTTATACTATACGGATGTGTGATTTTGAAGAAATGTAGTAGGGACACTGGCATATTTTGGCATGTGTTCTTTTTTGTATGCCAAAATGGCAAAATGGGTAAGAAAACTGGCAGGGACAGGTTCTCTGTATACAGATAAAAGCAGGATGAAGAAGGCATAAGACGGAGAGAGGATTTTTATAAAATGAAAAATTATGAAGACAAAATATATTCATTAGGTGAGAATGTAACGGGGCAGACACAGGCCATGTTACAGGCCGTACAGAAAACACTGGAAAATAATGGCGGGGTAGGTATAATGACAGGATCTTATGACCAAAACCTGTCTATTTTGTCTGTGAATAATCTGCTGTTGCATAGTACAGGATATACATTCGATACTTTCATGAAACAGACAAAAGGCTCATTGAAAAACTTCTTTTATAATGGGGAAGATATAATGAATCGAGACCGTTTTTCGCAGCTTCACGGAGCAGGGGAAGCACAGATCCTTACTGCGGACGGTACCGTGAATAATGTACGGCTTTATAAAGAGGATGCGACAGATGAAGCAGGCAGACAGATCTGGGTTATGTCCGTACAGGTCAACTGGGATCATGTAAATTTGGCACTGCTCAATGAGGCTATCTATTCCGGCTTCTGGTATTTTGACTGTGACGAAAACAGTGAGATTGTGAATGCAAACTGGAGTCATGAATTCCGAAAAATGCTTGGCTATCATGACACTCTGGACTTTCCGAATAAACTGGAATCCTGGTCAGACCTTCTGCATCCACAGGATAAAGAAAGAGTAATGGTGCAGCTTCAGGCGGCAATTAAGGATAAGACGAACCAGATAAAATACCAGGTAGAGTATCGTATGAGAATGAAGGATAATCAATACCAGTGGTTTCGGGCATCGGCAGAAGTGATACGCCGGCTGGATGGTTCTGCCAGCAGGATTGCCGGGATTTTTATTAATATTGATGCAGAGAAAAAAGAGACCATGCAGGCACAAAAATCTGCTGCTTTCCACAGGGCTTTTACGAAAGCAGACCTGTGCGAGTATTATGTGAATCTGGAAGCGAATACTTTTGATACCTTTAAGGTTGAACCGTCCCTGATGACAGTCTTTGAACAGAGTCATACATGGGATGAACTGATCCGTCATTTTGTGGATTCCTATGTTGTGGAGACAGATAAGAAGGCGGTATCCGCTTTTTACGACCGTGGTTATGTTGCAGAAAGGCTGAAGGGTCTGGAAACAGAACTGGCTTTGGAGTGCCGCATCACTCTGAATGGTGAAGAACGATGGGTCCGTAATGTGATCATACGTGGAGAGATAGAGGATTCAGAATATGCCATGATTTTCCTGCGGGATATTACAGAGGCAAAGGTGGAGAGCGCACGGCATCTGCAAATGGCAGCGGACAATGCTTCCATGGAGCAGCTGATCCAGAGCATTGTGCGTCTGGTTGACCGTTTTGTTGTCTGTGATCTGGAAAATGACAGATATGAATTCTACAACCTGAATGGACAGATGATATATAAACCTTTGGGATTCTATCATGATTTTCAGATACAGGTTCTTGAAAAGTATAAGACACTGGAACCACTGGAGACTATGGATATCCTGACAGCACCGGAAAATATCCGGAAGAATCTGAAAAGTGAAAATGATATTTATAAGTTTGAGTACTGCAGCCTGGATGAAAAGATTTATAAAATCGCTTCTTATATTCCTCTGGAATGGGAGAATGGAAAGCTGGTAAAGGTATTGCTGGCATCCATGGATGTGACACAGGAGAAGAAAGCAGAGATTGAATCCCGTCAGGCACTGAAAGAGGCTTACCGATCCGCAGAAAATGCAAATCGTGCGAAAACAGAATTCCTTTCCAATATGTCCCATGATATCCGGACGCCGATGAATGCCATTGTGGGTCTGACGGCAATCGCAGGAGCAAATATTGAGAGTCAGGACAGAGTCATTGAGTGTCTCAGCAAAATTACAAAATCAAGCCGTCATCTGCTGGGGCTGATTAATGAAGTGCTGGATATGGCACGTATTGAAAGTGGAAAAATGACGCTGGCACAGGAGGATTTCAATCTGCCAGATCTGGTGGATAATCTTATAACACTCACAAAACCGGTGATTGATGAACATAAACACAATTTAGATATACACATTAATCACATTGAACATGAGAGTGTCTGTGGTGATAGCCTGAGAATCCAGCAGGTATTTGTGAATCTGATGAGTAATGCGATCAAGTATACACCGGATGGTGGGAATATTACTTTTTCCATAGAGGAAAAGCCAAATGGATTTTCGGAACTTGGATGCTATGAATTTACGATTGAGGATAATGGAATCGGTATGTCACCGGAATTCCAGAAAATCATGTTTGATCCTTTCAGCCGCGCAGATGACCATCGGACAACCAGAGTTCAGGGAACAGGTCTTGGAATGGCAATCAGCAGAAATATTGTGAACCTGATGAATGGTAATATTAAAGTGGAAAGCACCTTACATAAGGGAACTAAAATTACAGTAACAATTTATCTGGAACTTCAGGAAAAAGAAAAAGAACAGGACAGAAATCTGATGAATCTGCCTGTTCTGGTTGTGGATGATGATAAGACATGCTGTGAAAGTACAGTTGCCACATTGAAGGAGATTGGGATTACAGGCGAATGGGTCCTCTCTGGCAGGGAAGCTGTTGAACGTTGTTATGCACGTCATGAGCTAAAAAATGATTATTTTGCTGTTATCCTGGACTGGAAGATGCCGGAAATGGATGGCATAGAGACAGCCAGACAGATCCGGAAACGGATAGGGAAAGAGATTACCATTATTGTACTGACATCTTATGAATTCAGCGAGATCGAAGAAGAAGCAAAGGCTGCAGGCGTAGATGCTTTTATTGCAAAACCGCTGTTCCGTTCCCGGCTAACGGCTACATTGCGGCAGTTTACTTCTGGCAGAAAAGAAAAAACAGCAAGAAATTATCTGGATGAGCTGTCTGAAGCAGATTACACAGGAAAAAGGATTCTGCTGGTTGAGGATAATGAGTTGAACAGAGAAATTGCTGTTGAAATTCTGCAGATGACAGGGGCAGAAGTGGAAACAGCGGAAAATGGAAAAATTGCAGTTGAAAAAGTGGAAGCTTCTCCGGAAGGATTGTATGATCTTGTTTTTATGGATATTCAAATGCCTGTTATGAATGGTTATGAGGCAACAGCGGCAATCAGGAGCCTTCCGGGTGAACAGGGAAAACTGCCAATTGTTGCCATGACTGCCAATGCTTTTGCAGAAGATGTACAGCTGGCCAAAAATACAGGCATGAATGGACATATTGCAAAACCATTGGATATGAATAAGCTGAATGATGTTCTGGAAAGCTGGCTGTAATTCAATTCCAGGTGTGTATGGGAAAATTAAAAATGCTGGAAGAACATAATATGCGTTAGAATAAAATTTTATCCAAAGTCGTGGCGGGTATATGAGATGCGAAGATACCTGCCGCGACTTTATAACTAAGAGCATTCCTGATCAAATTCTATAACAAATGATATCATATGCTTCAGTTGTGCTAAACATCTGGTTATTAGTAATAAATTTTTATATTTTCCACAACAAATAAACAGATTTCCAATTGCTTCAAAAAATGATATACTCTTATTGATAATACTGTTTATGCAGTTCGATGTATTAAACAGTTAGGTAACTATTCAGAAAGCAGTATCCCGCGAGGCATTTTGACTCGTGACTGTGAGGGTGCTGAACAGTTACGAAATAGAATGGAACAGGAAAGGGGACTTTATGGGGGCACATTCATCAGGATATTACAGTATTGACGGGGATTACAATATTATTGGGTTTAACGAGACAGCGAAGGAAATCTATCCGAGTCTTCAGATGGGAATGAAATGTTACAAAGCACTGATGGGACTGGATGCACCATGTCCGCCGTGTCCGGTTGTCAATGGAATCTGTGGTCCAAAGACGTATCTGGATCCCATTCGTCATATTTACGAGACTGTGGATGCGGTGGATACCATCCTTCCAGACGGCGGCAGAGGGCATGCACTGGTTTTCAGTACCGTTGCAGAGGGAGAGAGACTGTCAAGTGCGATTCCTACAGGAGAGAAATCTCTGCGTCTTCTGGGGGCAGTCAATCGGCTTGCTTCGGACTATGTGGCAGTTTATTCTGTCAACCGTCAGCAGAAAACAATTTCTGTTTACCGCTCTGAATTTACAAATGATCCGGACAACAGTATTGTGAAAGATAATGCGGATTATGATACAGTGAGGGAATATCTTACCCGCTATATCCATCCAGATGACCGCAGCTACGTCCTGAAAAAAATGGAACTGGATTATCTGGAACAGAAACTTGCAAATTCATCGAGTTTCAGGGTACATTTCAGGAGTGCAGGAGAAGAGACGCATTATTACTATCTTCTGGTTACCAGAAACGGTGAAACGGAGGATGAGCAGGATTTTGTAATCGCTGCCGCATGCGAGGATAATGATGTAAATGCACGCAAAATATATGAAAATCAACTGAATTCCCTGATCGGTTCCATTTCTCATGCGGCGGGATATTTTCATCTGGATATCACGGATGATAAGATACTCAAAACCGGTGGAACATCTGCGATCGTGGATACACTGGAGTCGGATTGTACGATTGATGCGTTTGTCCGGGATACGGCACAGTATATTCCGAAGGAGCAGGACAGACAGGATTTCATCGATGCTTTCTGTCGAAACTCCATGCTTGAGAACTACAATGCAGGACAGGTGGAGATAACGAGAATTTCGAAATGCTATTATGATGACAATATTGCACGTATTTCAAAGTACGTGGTACGGCTTTTGATAAATCCGTCGAATAATCATCTGGAGGGACTTTTGTATGGAGTGGATATTACCCGGTCACAGGAGGAATATGAGACGCAGGTCAGTATTGTCCGTACACTCAGCAGCAATTACAGGGATGTATATCTTCTGAATCTCCGAGAAAAAACGCTCTCGATCATCAAAGAGGAAGAGGGAAATGAAGATGGACTGAAGAAGAAAGAGGACGGCAGCTATTCTTATAAGAAGTTTCTTGCAAAATACATTGAAGAGCGGGTGCATCCGGATGACCGCGATATGCTGCATGAAGTACTGAGGCTTCGCAATGTGCGTAAGAGGATCAGGGAAAAAGAAGAGTACAAGGGCAACTACCGGGTAAAAAACGGAGATGAGATTCATTATTATCAGTTCCGCGTTATCAGAAACGAGGATTCAGGGATCATTGTGCTGGGATTCCTGAATGTAGATGATGTCGTGGAGGCTGAAATCCGACAGCAGAAGCTTCTGAAAGAAGCACTGGATACTGCAGAGCGTGCCAATGAAGCCAAGACAAATTTCCTCAGGAGAATGAGTCATGATATCCGCACACCGATCAATGGAATCTGCGGGATGCTCGAGGTCGCGGATTATTACCATAATGATATAAATAAACTGGCAGAATGCAGAGAAAAGATCAGGGATGCCTCTCACCTTCTGCTGGAGCTGATCAATGAGGTTCTTGATATGGGAAAACTGGAATCCGGTGAGATTATGCTGGAGGAGGTTCCATTTAACCTTCATGATATAGAACAAAGCGTTCTTAAAGTAATCGAAAAAATGGCGGAGGAACGAAAAATAGAAATCACCCAGGACAACATTGGAGTTGCCCACTGGAATCTGATCGGCAGTCCGGTTTATGTAAAACGTATCATGATGAATTTTATAAGTAACGCAGTCAAGTATAATAAGGAGCATGGCAAGATTATGCTGAGATGCAGAGAGATTTCTACAGAGGGTGATACTGCAGTGTTCGAATTTACCTGCAGAGATACGGGAATTGGCATGAGCCGGGAATTCCAGGAACATCTTTTTGAACCGTTCACGCAGGAGAGGGTCGGCGGTTACAGCAAATATGGCAGTACGGGACTTGGAATGTCGATTACGATGGCGCTTGTAAAAAGAATGGGCGGAGATATTACTTTTGAGAGTGAGAAGGACAAGGGGACTACATTTGTGATCACGATACCGTTCAAAATTGATGCGGAAAAAAGAGAGGCAGAACAGAAAGCAAAGAAATCTGTATGTTCCATTGCCGGGATGAATATCCTTCTGGTTGAGGACAATGAACTGAATATGGAAATCGTGGAATTTATCACACAGAATGCGGGGGCGGTTGTGACAAAGGCATGGAATGGCCGGGAAGCCCTTGAAATTTTTGAAAAATCTGCGGAAGGCTGCTTCGATGCGATCCTGATGGATGTCATGATGCCGGAGATGGATGGTTATGAAGCAACCGAAAGAATCCGCAGATTGAACAGAAAAGATGCCAGAACAATTCCCATCATTGCAATGACTGCAAATGCTTTTACGGAAGATAAAATAAGGTCAAAAGAAGCTGGGATGAACGAACACATTGCGAAGCCGCTGAATACGGAACTTGTACTTCGGGCAGTGGCAAAACTGGTTCAGCCACAGATGGTGGACTGATCAGAATCGTTTCACAAGGACTGTTCTGGAGTGTTTTCGCAGCAGGCGGTTATAGGCTGAATATTTTGCTTTTGGAACGCGGACGGTCATCTTTTTTGCACCCTGATCGATTTTAGAGGAAACGGTGGTAAGGCAGGTGCTTTTGATTGTGATGACGCATTTTGCTTTTACATTCCGGAATGCCTGGGAACCGATGCGTGTCAGTCCGGTACCGATCGTGACGGCCTTGAGATTCCGGCAGTTATAGAAGGCCTGGCTTCCGATGGCAGAAACATTATGTCCGATCACAACGCTGGAAAGATTCTTCTTTCCGGTAAAAGCTTTGGTCCATACAGAAGTTACCTTGTAGGTGACGCCTGCATATTTGATGGTGAGTGGTATGACAGCCTTGCCAAGGCGACTGTTGGAAGTTCCATAGCAGGTGACGGTCTGCCTGCCGGTTACACGGTAGATCAGAGAAGAAGCTGTATAACTCAGGCTCCATTGTGCGTACAAAGTGATGTTCTGTTTGATCTTAAAGGTCTGTCCCGGTAAGTAACGTGTACCTTTTCCATCGGCTCTGGTATTCCAGCCGGTGAAGAAACGGGAAGTGCAGTAAGGTGCTTTCTGAACTTTGACATTTCGTCCGGAAGTGTATTTGGTCTTATCAGAAGGAAGACTTCCTACACTGAGCCGGGTATTTTTGACATATTTTACCTGGTAGGTACGCGGTTTCGGAGTGGCGGTCGGTTTCGGAGTGGCGGTTGGTTTTGGAGTAGCAGTCGGAGTTACAGTAACGGTTGGTGTCGGAGAAACAGTCGGAACTGGAGTTGCAGTAACAGTAGGCATCGGAGAAACAGTCGGAGTCACCGTAACGGTCGGCGTTGGCGTAACCGTAGGAACCTTTGTTACGCTAATCTGAAAACCTGCGCTGTCAATAATTTCTTGAACTCGCATAGAAAGAATGATAATATAAAATCAAAGCATATTTCTTAAACTTTCAGGGCATTTTGCCGTCTATTTATTTTTTCTAAAAACATTTCAGAAATCCATGCTTTTAAATTCCGATCAAAATAAAAGCAGGAGTTTGAAGTGATAAAAAACAGTACATTTTTTGACTCCTGCAAAAAACAGGAGGTATATCTATGACAAGAAGAAAGAATCGAAAAATTGCTGTAAAGAAGAATTGTAATGTAAGAAAAAATCTGACAGCAAACAGAAAGTATAAGGATACTGTATTTCGAATGCTGTTTTCTGACAGAAAGAATTTATTGTCACTTTATAATGCTGTAAATGGAAGTGCGTATGAAGATGAAGCGGCGCTGGAAATTGTAACATTGGAAAACGCTATCTACATGGGAATGAAAAATGACTTGGCATTTATTGTAGATACAGGACTGTTTTTGTATGAACATCAGTCAACCTATACTCCTAATATGCCGTTGAGAGATTTGTTTTACATATCAGCAGAATACCAAAAGTTTGTAAACCACAGATCATTGTATTCTTCAGTGATTCAGAAAATTCCTGCACCGAATTTTATTGTATTTTATAATGGGACAGAAAAGAAGGAAGACAGTTGGATAAATTATCTTTCAGAAGCATATCAAAACCTGTCGGGTGAGCCGAACCTGGAATTGAAAGTACTCACACTGAATATTAATGAAGGTCACAATGGTGAGCTTATGGAGCAGTGCCAGATTTTGAGAGAATATGCACAATATGTGGCAAAGGTGAGGGAGTACGCTCGAGAGACTGAATTAGATGTTGCAGTGGAACAGGCAGTGAATGACTGTATTCAGAATAATATTCTTACAGAATTTCTTCGGAAAAACAAGTCGGAGGTAATAGCAATGAGTATATTCGAATATGACAAGGAAGAGGAAGAAAAGAAACTTCGCAAAGCAGAATTTGAGGCCGGCAGGGAAGCTGGAAAAAAAGAAATTATACAGTATATGTACAGTACGGGTAAATATACGCTTGATGAGATTGCGGAAATTCTGGGATTATCAATTGGTGAAGTTAGAAGAAACCACTAGGGACGGAGTTTTCCGACTCGTTTGGTGTTACAGTGTTTTTTGAATCAATGTGAGTTATAATGCATTTCCCACGGTGGTAATATGGAAAAATATTTTAAAATACCTTGAATCAGAAGAGAAAGAATGCTACCATAAACCCAAAGTATATTTCTTTTTATTCCAGGCATCTATGCCGTCTATTTGTTTTTTTCTAAAATCATTTCAGAAATTCATGCTTTTAAACCCAACAAAAATCAAAAGCAGGAGTTTGACATGGTGGCAGAAACAACATACTACATTTTTGGACTCCTGCAAAAACAGGAGGTACTATTATATTCTTCAACCTTACAGAAGATACCACCCCCCAATTTTTTTGCATTCTATAATGGGACAGAACGACCAGAAGACAGGTGGGAGGATTTGCTGTTAGATGCATATGAGAACCTGACGGAGACACCAAATCTGGAATTAAAAGTACTCACTTTAAATATCAATGAAGGGCACAACGAGGAACTGATGGAACAATGCCTGATACTAAAGGAGTATGCACAGTATGTGGCAAAAGTACGAAATTACACAAAAGAAATGAAGTTGGATGTAGCCGTGGAACGTGCTGTAAACGAATGCATCCATGAGGGAATTCTTGTCGAATTTCTAAGGAAAAATCGAGCGGAGGTTATTGCTATGAGCATATTTGAATATGACAAGGAAGAGGAAGAAAAGAAACTTCGCAAAGCAGAATTTGAAGCTGGAGTAGAAGCTGGATTTAAAACTGGAATTGAAACAGGAATAAAGTCAATGCTGGATTTAGGAAAATACTCTATGGAAGAGATTGCAGAAGTATTTCATGTTTCTGTAGATAAAGTAAAAGCTGTCAGGAACATGCTAATCTAATCAGGCAATCATAGGGGAGGGAGTTTTTGATGTATCCATAAGTGACACTAATTGAACCGGAAAACTCCGTCCCCCCCCAGTGATTTGTGAAAGGAGCAATTTATGCCAAGACAAGCCAGAAAAAAGAGTGCTCTCAATATTAACCATATCATTTTGAGAGGTGTTAATCAGCAGATTATTTTCGAAGACGAATATGATTATCAGCAATTTATCAGCATTTTGCGTTATTATAAAGACATTTGTAATTTCAGAGTATATGCCTATTGTCTTATGAATAATCATATACATCTATTGATTGGGCATACAAGTACAGAGCCCGGCATGATAATGCAGAAAATAGAAGTAAAATTTGTCAGATGGTACAACCAGAGGTATCAACGCATAGGAAATCTGTTTCAGGATCGATATAAAAGTGAACCGGTAAATGACCTGGGACACCTCAAAACGATATTTCGATATATTCATCAAAACCCACTTCACGCAGGATTGGAAACGATACCAGGTACATATTTCTGGAGTAGTTACCATGCGTATGCGGATTTGGAGGCTTCTTTTATAGATATCGACAAAATTCTTAGTTTGTTTCAAAGTCATGTGGAATGCATGAACTATCTCAATAGTAATTCAGACGAAAAATGCATGGAGCATCATTCTTCTGTACATCTTTCTGATGTGGATGCTCTCAGGATAATTCAGGCAAAAACATCTTGCAATTCCCCCTCGGACTTTCAGCGTCTTGACCTTTTTACAAGAAATCAATACCTGCAGTTATTAAAACATTCCGGTATTTCTGTCCGCCAGCTTAGCAGACTTACCGGAATTTTGTTATATTATAACGATTTAGCAACGAAGCTATCTGGAAGGCGTGGGATTCGAAAGGAGAATATTATGTATAAGTTTGTAACAGACAAAGTCTATCTGAAAGAATCCTATCGTATCTGTGCCGGCATGGTCAATCAACTGGTGCAAAATCTTAAAGGCCGTGGGATACAGGCACGGATGGCTGTGGCGGGCAGTAAAAAAAGAGGGCTTGTAACACAGAATGAACGAGAAGCGATAGATTATGACTTTAATTTGTGGATTGAAGAGGCGCAAAATATTGATATATGGAATGATCCAAGGCAATTAAAAACTACAATCATAGAATCCTTCAATGAAATATTGGTCAGGAATGACTGGAAAACATGCGATGATTCCACATCAGTTATTACGACAAAAAAAGTACAGTTGGAGAAGGGAAATAAGACGCCATTTCGCATTGATCTTTGTATTGTAAGAGAAGATGATTGTGGGAATTGGTATCGATTGATCCATAAGAAAACAGGAAACACAAGATCAGATCAGTACTGTTGGGAACAGGGAATATCAATAAAAGATCTGAATTCCAAGGAAAAATTTCTGAAGCCTGCCCATTGGATGAAGGTTAGGGAAACTTATCTGGTCAAAAAAAACATGCATCTTTCCAGACAGGATACGGACAGGCATTCATCCTATAATTGCTATATCGAGGCAATAAATGAAGTGTATGCGAAGGTGCATGCTGGAAATAAATGAACCGATAGGGAACTCTTTACAAATCATCATCTGACTGTGAATCTGTCGATATCCTAAACCAGAAACCACTGGGACATCAAACGAGCCGAAAACACCGTCCCCAGAATCCCATTGAACCGAGTTCTGCAATATGCTATTCTTACAGTAAGAAAGAGGAGAGATGTCGTTGTGTGTGATGCATTAAGAGAGTTATTCAAAGATGAACTGGAAGAGAAATATGAGAGTGGCGTTCACGAGGGAATGCAATAAAGTTTTCTATCAAAAGTCGTGGCAGGCGGAAGTGCAGGCCGCGACTTTTGATGTTGGTCAAAAAAATCACAATACAGCCACACAATGTCGAAAAAAATATGTTATAATTCATGATAAAAAGAGTTTTTATTGAAATTGAAATTCTGCTATGATACCATAAAACAGAGTATACATTACATAAGAAGAAATTTTGATGATAAATATGGAGGTGTACCGATGGCAGATGGAAATAAAACAGATCAGATTCCAGATGAACTGGAGAATCTGTCGCCGGAAGAACTGCAGGAACGCATACAGGAAGAAAAGAAAAACGCGAAGCGTAGCCTCAGATTTGCATTTACAGCACTGCTTGCAATTGTCGCAGTCTGTATTGCCTGGTTTGTGGCAAATAACCGTGTTACCATGACAGGGACGCAGATTTCTGCGGAGAACACAGTACCGTTTGAACTGGCAAGTATAGGATCAAGGCAGAAGGTCGAAATAGATAAATTGAAGGAAAATAATAAAAATATTCTTTCAGCGGGAACATCAAGTCAAAAGTACGAAAAATATATAGATATATATACGGGAACTGAAGAAACATTAGAAAAAGATCTGAATGGAAATAATCCGGAATTTCATGTAGGTACAAGTGGTCTGGCATGGTATCTTAACGGGCAGGAAAGTCTGGTACCAGGAGCAGGCGGGAAACTGGAATTTTATCTGATACCGAAGAAAAGCGGACTTACATCGGCTGCAGTTAAGTTAAATCTGAAAGGCTATACAGAAGATAACAGCGGAAAAGCAATAGAGTTAGATAATGACAAAATCCAGCGTCTTCTTAATGGACATATCCTCTTTTTTAGACATCTGGATAATGAAAAAGGCTATTATGGCTGGATTGGGGATGAGGAGGAATTAAAATTGAATGCTCCGGGTTCAGAAACAGATAACTCCGCAACATTTACAAAGGACATGCCATATAAGGTGACTTTATACTGGAAATGGCCTCAGTATTTCCGTAATTATATTTATACGGACAGAAGTACACAGGGCGATCTGTTTACGAATGTAGTAGAGCAGAGCGAATATTCAAACCTGAATGATTTTATAAATAAGCAGAAGAATGTAAACAGCAGTAAACTTTTTTACGATGTAGCAGCAACAGATGATACAAAAATTACCGCTGATATAAACAACCAAATGAATGATGATACATTAAATACTTGCAGTAACTATTATAATCAGGCAGATGAGTATATTGGCAAAAATGCAAGATATGTCTATGTGCAGATTCAGGTGGATCCGGCAGACTAGCAGATCAGAACAGTCAGATACAGGGAATGAATAAATGAGTGAAGAAATAGAAATGCAGGATAAACAAACGAAAAAAACAGTGAACAGAAAAAAATTATACTATTCGATCGCAGCACTTGTGGTTGTTGCAGTATTGCTTGTGGGATTTTCATTTGCATGGTTTTTTAATAAGACAGATATGGCAACGCTGATGCCAATAAAAGAACCATCAAACATAACAATCCTGGGACCGAATGGCTCAGAACTGACATCGTTGGATCTGAATTATACAGCTGCAGACAAAAATGGCAATACCGTGACGGTGCGGAGAGTAATCTGTGTGCAGAGTGCAGCAGATAAATTTAAGCTGGAAATTGCACATACAACGAACCTTAAAGGTCTGACATTTAAGCTGTATCCGGTTTCTTCGAATGGAACCGACAGTGGATATACGTACAGTTACAACGCTGCAAATCCAATCGAGGGCACGTATATAAACCTTGACAATGAAAAAACGACAACGGATTATAAATATGCCAATACATCTAAACATAATAACAATTACGGAGATTACCAGAGTGTCCAGACGCATGCAGAACCCTTGTACTGGCTGACCAGTCAGCCCCTGAATGCGGATAAAAGCACAGTGGAGAATCAGGTGATGATTGATGGTGTTCAGAATCACCGTACCTATTATGTTTGCGAGGTAACTTGGACAGAAACAACAAAAGAAACAGATATTTTCTATATTCTGGCACAAACTGCATAAATAAAGCAGGGTAAGAGGTTAGAGAATGAGATTTACAGACAGACCAAAATGGAAAAGAACAGTGCTGGCAGTTATTTGCCTGATCGGTTTGCTTGCAGTTGCAGGAGGCAGTTTTGCAGCATACACCAGTCAGGCTTTTCAGCGTGGTGTGGCACGAAACAGAGATAATGAAACGGTACGTTTTACTTCAAATTATCTGCAGAGTTGTGCTTCTAATGCTGCAGAGAGTTCATATGCGACAAGAATTGTTTCATTTGGGGAAGACAACAAAAACTCAGAGCGATTAGACGTTGAGCTGGATATATATAATTATGTGTATAACTACACAGATGGAAATACAAACCTGATAAGTCAGAGAGATATTACGTATGATCTGACCATTTCATTCAGCGGCGGTGGAGAAAATGGATATAGTATAAGCACGGATGCGGGAACCGTTAGTGGCAGTGGAACAAAATTTCAGGTAAAAGATCTGACTCTGACGGGCCGTACAGCCAGATCTCATAAGTTTAATATACACTTCCCAGTCAGTGATCTGGATCAGGTGAAAATTACAGTGACTGCGGTTCCACGCAATCTGTCTGTAACGAATGGGCAGAAACTGGCAGCAGTGATTTCACCGTGCGTTGGAACGGCAACGGCTACATTCAGTTCAGAGGGGAAATTTGTTTACGATACAAACGCAAATCCGACTGACTATGATGGATTTAATTATGAAATTTCTATTTCAAGTGGTGAGGCAACTGCGGTACTTGAGTGGAATCCTGATGTTTTGGAAATAGATCAGTTTTTCCTGAGTACTAATAATTTAACGCCCTCATCAGGTATAACTCATTCTGGGTGGAAACAGATTACAATGAAGATGGATCAGACAAAAGGAGAAGGTGATTATCTGATTTCATTTTACAAAAATACATCTACCATTCCGGCTACCTGGGATGAAATGAACAGCAATATCAGTTTTACTGCAACACAGATAACGCAGTAACACAAAATCAGATTTGATGACAGATATCTGACGGAAGATCAGATAGCAGATCTTAATTCTGGAGGAGTGAGATTCGTGAAAAAATACAAACAGGTTCTGGCAGCATTTGTGGCAATGAATTTAACAGTATATGTAATGCCGACAGGCATAGTGAAAATCAGTGCCAGCGTAGAAAGTCAGGAAGATAAAAATACAACAGAAACGGCATTGTCAGCAGAATCGGAAAATGCTGCAGCAGGAGAATCAGAAAATACTGTATCTGTAGGGATGACAGAAAATACAGAAGCTGCAACAGCATCAGAAGAGGGTACCAGTGAGTCTGCAGAGACAGAAGACGATACAGATTTTTTCGATACAGATGTGGAAATTACAGAAGACGATACAGACAACAGTGAGGATACTTCTGATATCGACCAATCAGAGATATCTGTTTCAGAAGAAGAGGACATGTTTTCTGATGGAACACAGTCAGGGACGGATTCTGTGGCTGATGTGCAGGAGAAAGAGGTACCGACAGTACAGGCAGCTGTCACCGGAAAGCTGCATCTGGAACAGCTCAAACATTATGATGCAAATACAAAGACGATGACACTCTTTGATGCGACAGATTTGATTTTGCTTTCAAACTGTGATCAGAGCGAAGTACAGAATATTACTGTATTGTTTAACAACTCCGGTGACTGGGATGTTACTGCAAAAGCGAACATAAAAGCAAATACAGACATTTCAGACCATATGAATGGAACGACTGTGGCTGCAGTAAATGATGAAGAGAATCTGCAGGAGGCTGTTGCCGAGACCGAGAGCACAGAGTCGGTGGAAATACAGAATAATGGCGAAGAGACAGATACAGAGATTCAGAATGTAACAGAAGCAGAGCTGGAAGATACTGCAGATGAACAGAACATTACAGAATCTTCATCTGCAGCCTCTGCAAATGAAGATTCTGAGGGGGCAGGAGAGGCACTTGAGACATCAGAAACATTTATTACGCAGCAGGAATACTCATATCAGGGAATTGGTGATGCAACGAATCCTTTCCAGGGAAAGATTTCAGGAACAGCTCCTGCGACCTTGAGAGTAGATCATAGCTTTTTTGGAGGCCTGTCATCAATTGCAACGGTTGGGATGTATTATAATGCGAGCCTGACGATTACCTGGTGCGGGGATGGTTCGATGCCGATGATGGCGGAGGTATATCAGTTTGATACAATGTCAGATGGTTCGACATCACATGTATTGCCGGTCAAAGTGAATGGTGCTTCTTCAGCAACGATGGGAAGTCTGCTTGGAACAGTACAGGGAGTTGCAGGACATACATTAAATATTGGATCAGGTATTACTTATGGAACTAATATCAACGCAACTTCTGCGACTGGAAATACAGGTTTGATCTGTAACACTCTGAGCAGTGGAACAATTTGCATTCAGGATGGTTATACGTATCCAAATGGTTCGACAGAGAATAAGGTAAGTATCACATCAGCGGCAGGAAGTGCCGGTGGTGTTGTTGGTGTGATGGAAAACGGAACAGAGCTTGACATAGAAACAACTCTTAGATTTGATAATGTGACAGTGACTGCAACTGCAACTGCCGGAAATGCCGGTGGCCTGGCAGGCAAACTGAGTGATAACGCAGTGATCAATATAAAACAGAATCTTAGCTTTAGTAATACTGTAACAATTGAAGGATCTGCGAATGCCGGTGGCCTGACTGGAGTAATGGCGAATGAGGGTGCCAAAGCGAATAATGGTGCCAAAATCATAACATCTGCCGGTGCGGCAGTTAATTTTGAGTCGACAACAGTTAGCTCCAGTGCAGGGGCAGCCGGTGGACTGGCAGGAACCATGGCGTTCGATACAAAGCTTCAAACAGATGGTACTGCTGCAATTACACTTACTTCTATGACGATTGAAGGAGGTACTGCGGCTGGTGGTGTATCCGGCAAAGTAGATAACGTTACTTCAGAGAATCTGAATGGGAATGTTACAGTAGCTGAACCATCTGTAGGTGGAAGCAAGAGTGGTGCACAGGCTGGTGGATTTATCGGAAATTATACACTAAATAAGGAGGTTGTCAAAAATGATCAGACATTGCCGGATAAGGTGGTAATTAATGAACCAACGGTATTCGTGCATGGTATTCAAAGCCCTGGTGGAGGAAATGCCGGTGGATATTTTGGCATTTTGAATCTGCAGGGAGCAATTCAATACACAATCGGAAACAGTGAGGAAAATAATAAATTTGAATTTCAGTCAACCTATAAAAAAAAAGGTGGAAACGCAGAAGGATATGGAGCCATAGCAGGACAGCTGACGACATCTGCAAAAGAAAGTACATTACTGATTCAGAATTTTAAGGTTACCTCTAATTTTACTTCGGGTTCTGATAGACCAAGGTATCACGGTGGATTGATTGGAAGAACGGGTGATGACACAGAAAGTAAGGCTACTTATCTTGAAGTAAAAAATGTGGAGGTGACGATATCACTTCCGCATGCAGGTGAATATTTTGGAGGGATTACAGCCTATTTGACTAAAAAAAGTATCCTCAAGGCAGAGGATGTAACTGTATCGACGAATGGAAGTGACAGCAGCCTGTGGGAAGGTGCTGGTATTTTAGGATATGCCGGTCAGGGGAGTGTACTGGAATTATCAGGAATTACAGATCTTACAGATGTGAAATTTCAGGGAAGATATCAGGTAGCACAGATAGTAAGATATAATAACTGTGGACTGATCTATGCAACAGGGGATGGAAATGGAAAGGGATGGACATATAAGCGAAGTGATTTTACCAGCTACAGTTCGGCAGTGAACGACATCGGAAATTACGGACAGATTATTCGCCTGAATGCAGACAATACTTCAACAACCGGACTCAGCAGCAATTTGATTACGATAACCGAAGAGCATCAGGTCAAATTGGGCAAGACTGAGAATTGGAGTGATGCTATCAGCCTTTCTTCTGCGGACGATTTCGCATTATTGTCTATAGCGATGAATTCCAGAGGATATTTCAGTGCAGATTCCAGTATTACAAATTCTAACTGGATAAATCTTTATGCAAAAAACATCACACTTACAGCAGATATAGATTTAAGTGGTACAGGAATAACCGGACTGAGTCGTGACGCGGGAGATGAAACTGTATACACAGGGACTTTTTCTGGTGGAACTGATAAACATACACTGACTCTTGGAATTGGTGAAACATTTGGCCATCAAAAAGCTCAGGCTGCTGGTGAGGGAGCAGAAGGTTGCGGAAAAGTATATGCTTATGGAGATTTTCACAAGTGCCAGGGGCTTTTTGCGAAGGTCCGGTCATCTGCAAGTGGAGGATTCAATAATCTTGTTCTTGCAGGGAAGATTCATGTGAGTAACGCAGGAAACGCAATAGAGGCTGGAGGTATTGCTGCGGAAGCTGATGGGGTTGATACTGCTTATGCGATTACCCAGGGCATCATTGTACAGGAAACAATTTTGGCAGACGCCCCAAACGGCAGCAATAGTGTATCTGTTGGCGGATTTTTTGGAACTGCGACTGGAAATCTGACTTTGGACAATAAGACTCAAGGTTCTTCGACGATTACAATTCAAAATGTGGCAGAAGCAGCTGAGACAAGAGTATTTGCCGGTGGAGTGATCGGACGAGTTGATAGCGTAACATTCAAGCTGAGATGTAAGAGCCTGACAGTCGGCGGTGGAATCACCAGTGATGCAAAGGAGTATGCCTATGTAGGTGGTCTTGTTGGAATTATTAAAAATGCGAACAGTACACGAGATGCAAATCATTGGATGGAAATAAAAAATGTGACATTTGATGGATTTAAGATAGATGCTCCAAATGCGACAAAGATGTGTGGAGGACTGTTTGGCAGTATCTGGAGTCATGTTGGCGTTTATTTCATGGGAGAAAATGACAATAATGATGGAACGGATACCAAGCTGACGGTGCAAAGTGCTGAGATCAATGCTCCGAAGGCAGAGAATGTAGGGGGGCTGGCATATCGTTCCAGTGGAATCTGGGAAATCCGTTCTTATGGAATTGATATGCAAAATCTGAAGATTCAGGCAGGCAAAAATGTTGGATTGCTGGTGTGCCGCGGAGAAAAAGGAACAGAAAAAATAGATGGCACGAACACAGAGCTTGGGGCACTGTATCTGAATACGACAAAGTATTGGGATGATGGAACTAAATTTGCGTATAGAATTGGTTTTGGGGTAGATATCAATGTAACCACTTCTGGTGCATTTGATGAATTTGTAGCTTATACAGCTGCATCGGCAGATTCAATTACAAAAAATGGTGAAAACGGGGTTGTTTCTATTGCGACCAAGGCGAGTGGAGCAGATAATTGGGTTGGTGTAGATGCAGAAGAATGCACGACTTATATAAACCGGACCGCATATGGACAGCAGCATCAGACAAATGGATGTAGTCGTTACTATTATGATTTGAAGAGGTGTATCGATAAGGCAAACAAAGACAGTAAGAAGTTTGATGGGTATATAGATACTTCGGAAGAACTTCTTCTGTGGAGTGTATACCGTTATACATGGACGAATATCAGCTATTTTTTCAACAAAGAGGGTAATAAGTACAACATTTCAGATATAACGAAAAGTACTACAATCGGTGGTGCATCAGAAAAGATTACGTTGGATATGAAGAAGTACAGTTATTATCCGATTGATCTGGATAGTAGCATTACAGTGCAGAATGCCATTATAAAATTTCACAATGAGGAAATTGAAGGATTTGAAAACAGTAAAACCAATAAGTCTACTGCGGCAGACAGCGATGCATCACGTACACAGCATTACACGATGCACTGTGGGCTGTTTTTGAATCATTTAAATGATTCTGATGCTAAAATGACAGTGAATGTTAGCGATGTTACTTTTTCAGGAAGTGTTGGAAAAGTAAATAACAACAGTGGTTCGGGTGTGTTATTTGCAGGAAATGTACGTGGAAACAAGAAAGAGAATGCAACGTGTGAAGCTGAGGTAACGATAGATGATATTTGTTTTGAAAATCTGAAGGTTACGAATTGTAGAGCAGATTATGCACCGCTTCTGATTAATACAATTGGAAATTATACAACACTGACTGTGAATGGAATAACGAATAGTTATGAGTCCAAAAACGCGGTAGCTTCCAGTCTGATCGGAAACGTGGGATCTGCGGATGGAGTACAGATTAATCTGTCTTTCCTGAATATTTCTCTTCCGGATCATGCCGTCGGAGAGGGAGGAATCTTTACACATGCCACTTTATTAGAATCATTTAAACATAATGGTTCTTCTTCTGTTGCAACTTACAACTTTTATCAGGCAGATGACAGAGAGAACGGCAGTTATAAACATAGAAATGTGACCTATGGAAAGGAAATATCTGCTTCCTCAGAGTACACAAATCTGCAGAATTGGTATTATGATGAAAAACTGCATGGAACGGATGATGGAATCATAAAAGATGGCACGAATAAGAATAGTGTGGATTTTTCCGGATATCTTCCATATGTGTGTGCAGGATATAATGAAACCCAGCTGGCACATGAAATAAAAGTTAACCAGCGAGTTGCAGACATAGTAAAAGGATGTGGAACTTACGGACATCCGTATAATATCACGACAGAAGGTCAGATGATGATCATCTCAGAATATCTGTCGACTGGTATGGCACGTAAGGACTGGAGAGTTACGATCACCAGTAATCAGAACGCTTTCTGTACAGGACAGAATGATAGCACATATGATGTAACGTATCAGTTTAATGGCTCACAGTGGAAGCAGGTACGGAATATAAGAACGCAGAATGCGTCGGTATGGGAAGAAGTGCCGGACGCAGAACCACTGGAGAATGAAGTAATCCTGCAGTATATGCTGAACGCATATTATGATATTGTAGGAACAAAGCAGAACGATGGCACATATCAGATGAGTCTGACGAACTTCGGAGGCTTTGGTTCAAATGATACATGGCCGTTCCGTGGTGTGCTTACCAGTACAAATGAAAGTGGCACTAAGCTGGTACTGGAAGGTGCCACTACAGGAAATGGTCTGATTCCGTACAGTTATGGTAGTGTAGTAAAAAATCTGACAGTTTCTTATGAGGGAACTGGAAAGACCCTGACGTATGATGGAACGAAAACCTCAGATTATTATCAGAATGCATGTTTTGGCGGTGTGATTGGCTGTGTCCTTGGCGGGGATAACATTATTGACAATGTGTCGATAACAATGGTGGATAGTTGGCTGACTGTCACAGGAACGAAGAAACATCTGATCCCAGTAGGCGGTTATGTTGGTTCTGTCTGCGGTGGAGGTGTGATCTTCCGCGGAATGGGAAACGGTACATCTGCAAAGACAGGACTGACTGATACAATGCTTTCAGGTGATGCGGTTTCTGTGGATGCCAGTGCGAAAAAGAGCATGTATGTCAATCCGTATGTAGGACGTGTACTGGATGGATTTGCGTTCAATGAATCTGGCATTGTGCTTGATAATACAGACAAGAATTATAAGATCAACCAGCTTGATACAGATAATACAGGAAGTATCAGTACAACGATCAGTACAACGGGAACAACTACGACTGTAAAAGACGCACAGGGACTGTTGCTTTTGTCAGCAGCTGTCAACAGTGGTGCTGTGTCTGGTGGAAGCAGCAACGCTTACAGTACACAGACAAATGGTGGAAACAAGACGGCAGGAACATACGAGTTTCAGTTTGGTGGTAAGTATGGAAAGGTAAGGAAGGCATCCTACAGTCACATTGGAAAAACAGGAACCGATGGGGATGAGAACTTGGCAAAATCAGATGACCAGAGCATACCTGGAACAACGAATCTGCCATATCTGCTCAGCAAGTATGGAAATGAAGACAGCTTTAAGATCTGCAGTGCATCTGCAACTATTAATCTGCAACAGGGAAATTATGACATGACTGCTTATGGAAGTGGGTATCAGGGAATTGCTGCAAGATATGTTTCGAATGCGATTGTGAATGCGACGGTTTCTGATGCAAAAGGCATTGTACCGGAATTAGCGAGTATGGATGGAAGTGGAAGTGCTCTGATTCTGGATACAACTGTAAAAGAATACGCGGATGACGATTTCCATTCTGCATCCATCGGTGGAGTATTTAATTTACTTAGACCTGGAAAGACGACAACCATCAGCAATCTGACACTTCAGGGAAGTAATTCAACTGGAACGGTATCTGGCGGAGTGGCATTGAAATATTACACCGCTGAGGGCGAGGAAATAGAGAGTCCTTCTGATGATTGGAATACCTATAAGAGCAATGTGGGAGTAGGTGGCTTTGCCGGTACGACTGCCAGTATTTCTGCCAGTGAAAGTACCAGTACGGCAAATATTAAATTTGATCAGGTAACTGTTCGGAATATGCACATAAAGGGATCTGTTGATGCAGGAGGACTGCTTGGCAGTTCTGGAAAATCAGCTCCGACGACAAAACCTGTCGGCTATACAGCAAGCAAGAATATTGCCTGCCTGTTAGAACCAACGATGAACAACAGGACTTCTGTGGGAGTACAGATAACAAATTCCCAGTATAACAATATTGTGGTTGAAGCTGCGAATTCCGCCGGTGGTTTTGTGGGATATGTGGACAGCCAGGATAAGACCAGTGTTATCAGCTCCCTGAACATAACACAGCAAAACTACGTTGTCGGACGGAGTTCAAAGATTGGGAAAGCTGACAATACAACTACATATGCCGGAGGCACTTTTGGATATATAAGGACACAGATAAAAATCAATACGGATGAGAACACGGATGAAGCTGTGATGCAGGGAGTTACGAGTGAGGCAGGTGAGTGTGCCGGCGGCTTTATTGGAAAAATTGATAATAAGGGATATCAGATCCGTAAAGCGGTGGTGAAAGGAAGCGATGCGGAACCGAATGGAATTATATCTGTGAAATCAAGAACCGGCTATGCCGGTGGTCTTGTAGGAAGGGCAAATGGGAGGACTGATGATTCATGTGAATTTCAGAATTGCCGGGCAGATACTATTGCCATAAATGTTAGCGATTTGAGAGGCGTCGAAAGTACTAGCGGCGGCGATGGCGGAATTGTGGGGCGAATTCAGGGGGCTGAGGTCACAATCAGTGACTGCGAGGTACAGAAAACTTCCATAACAGGCGGAAAGTCAGGAGGAGTAGTAGGAAATACCGCAGTAACGGTAAAGTTACAGAATTGTGTGGTAAATGGAACTGAAGATCAAAAGTATGAAATAACCGGAGAAGAAACCGCAGGCGGTATGATTGGATTATCTACTGCTCCTAATAAAAAAATCCAAATGAAACAGTGTGAAGTCAGCAACATGAAAATGATTTCCAACAAATGGGGATGTGGCGGCATGCTGGGAGATGTAGACTGGGCGGCGAATCTGGATACACTGTATTTGTTTGACTGTGCAGTAGAAGATTCTGAAATTCAGGGTACTACAAACGATACAACTGCGGGAGGTTTTACTGGCGATATTCGAGGAAATCTGACGGCGTCAAATTTATTATTGAACAATACAAGTATTCATTGTACTCAGTCAAATAAAGTTGGTATGGTAATCGGTCTTGTTGACAGCAAAACGGGAGCAATATCGGTAGCAGGTCTGAGTATTCAGAACGCAGAGGCATATTATGAAAATGCTGGGAAAAAGAATTCCGTAACACAGTTGTACGGTGTAATCAACAATGACTCAAGTGTTGCAAATACAATAAAGAACAAAAGTTATATAGCCTTTGCTGATTATTCTGGTGCAGCATTGGGTGCACAGTCTGTTGGAGATGGAAAAACAGATAAACTGCTGGCAATTCCTGAAAAAACGAATGATACAGATACGGCAGAAATACCTGTGAAACCATATGTGGTGACAAGCCCAAAAAGTACAGCATATGTTTCAACAAAAGGAACTGCTACGACTCCGGCAAAACAGTTTTACCTTTATGGAGACGGGGCGTCCTGGAAAACAAACGGATCGAATTTTACAGTAAAGGCTGAAGAAATTTACAACGACTATAATAATACTGGTTCAGCAAATGCCGGTCTGTACAAATACGCGGATACAGGTATAACTACATTTGAATTCAGTAAGATGATTTCTACATACAATGCGAATCAGTCAACAAAAGCGAACTCTGATTTTCCGGTACTGCAGATTACAGGAAACGATGCGACAGAAATTTCAAAATATCTGGATATTGTTACAAATGGAGGATTCTCAAGGGCGAATGCATTAAACACTTCCGAGAATGCACATGTTACAGCAAGAGCAGATGTATACAGCTATGATACGACAAGCAGAAAATTTATAAGAAAGCCATCGGAAACTTCTTCACTTCGAATATCCAGAAACAGTACCGGAGCACTCAGCTTCAATACCAGTTCAGAATATGATAATACACGGGATCGTTTTACTCTTCTGATGGTGACATTTACAGAAACAGATATAAATGGAACAGTCCACAAATATAATGTGATGGTTCCGGTTGTTGTTCGCCGTATGCTGGAGCTGGATTTTTCAGCGACATTAAGTTATGGAACAAACTTCCAAAGCAGTACATATGAAAGTCTGGAAAGGCATGTCCTGGAAAGTTTCGGAAGTTCGATCACAGCTTATCTGAAATACACATATAACAGTGAGAAAGAAACATTTACAGATTATGGCTGGCAGAGTTACATTAACGGTGGTGGTGACGTAACCGAATCATTGGATAAGAAGATCGTATTTTCTCAGGGAACAGATGTAAAGCTTCCAGCAGGGACACAGTTATCTCTGGTGGATTGTACAAATGGTAAGGTATATTATTATAGAGTTCCGGATAACTCAAGTCTTACAGTCGCTGAGGCGAATAAAATTGCAATGAGTGAATTCAGGGCTTCAGATAGAACAGCGTACCAGGCACCAAGTATTGGAGAACTGATGGGAGCTGTTGCAGAATCGTCAGAGAATGGCACGTTTATAAAAGTGGATCAGAATGGAAAACCAGAAGATATAGAAGTTTCTGATGGAAGAAAATATCCGAAACCAACAGTTAAGATCAAGAACCAAGACGGAACATATTCTTATTACAGACTGGCACAGGGAACAGAAACCGGAGGATATAACATTAAAGTTGCGGACAGCAGTTTAAAAACCGGAACAAAGAGCGCGGTTTCAGAGGAATATTATCTTGTGGTTACCGTTCCAAAAGGTACGAACAGTGGACTGCTGAATGGCTCTATACAGACAGAAGTAACAGACAAAATTCCTCACAATATTAACTACCGAACGAAAAAAAAAGGTAATTGGACGGAGGATGATCATGGAGGTACTGCAAGTACATACGTTATTTCAAGCGGATATACGCACAGTGTAAAAGAAGAAAATATAACTGATCTGGCAAAGAAAATATCAGCTTCGGACTCGACTATGAAGGTAGATGTGGTGGATACAATCATGTTTCCAAATACACAGACGTATAACTCATATGATGAATTATATCAGAGGTTCGTGGGTGGCATACAAAATACGGTAAATGGAAAGACTCTGGGTCAACAGTTCCCAAGTGGATCATCCGGAACTGCAAAGTTCTATGTTTATACAGGAAGCGGAACTTCCAGAGTATACTATCAATATACAAATGGTTCATGGAGTGTAGCTTCAGGAGAAACGTCAGCTACGGAATATGCGTGGGTTTCAAATAACGGAACTATGGAATTACCGTTATCAACAGATGGTACGATTGAGAATGCAATCAGTCTTCAGGGAGTGCGTGATCGGGTAAAGGGAACTGCTGGTAGTAGTACTTTTTATGTGGAACTTAAGATGGATGTAAATATTCCAACGTCGGGTCTGAATGCGATTCCGGAGTCAAAGATTGAAGATGGCAAGAGTTTACCGACAGACTTTACAAAGCTGACATATTCCTCACAGCTTTCCACAGAAAAACAGAGTATTACGTACAGTACAAACCGTGCTTTGGCACCAGGTACGCGGACTGCATATTACAGGGATGCTCCGGTAGGCGCAAAACTTACTTATGAAGCAGACCAGATCAGCCAGCTGGGTATCAACTTATTGGATCTTCAGTATCTGGATGCTTCTCAGGAAAGTTCACTGATAGATACGACAGCTGTTTATGATTTGTCAGCAATGAAGGACCTAGACAAAGAACTGCAAAATTCCAGAGGTATCAGATTTACATTAAGTTTGATGCCAAAGAATACATCTGGATCACTGGAAGAATATCAGAATGCGCTGGCAGATGCGAAGGATTATCTGGATGTGGAACTGAAATCAAAGGATTCTGGTACCGTTGAATATACTGTTGGAACAAATGGAGAAGCAGGAAGCTGGTCATGGACTGTTCCAAAGGAGACGTACTGGAAAGATGATAATGTAAGGACTGATTCTGTCTTTAATGGAAACATTTTAACACAGGCAATTCGGCTCAAAGTAAAAATAGACAATGTCGAAGACAAGAGTCATATGTATTCTAATTACAAGGTCTTTCTTCAGGCCGAAGTTTTAGGAAGCAGTGCAACTACTGTAGTGAGCGGCACACAACAGGACGATAACATCATCTATACTCTTGCAAAGATTAAACCCGAATTTCTCCAGTAGGGATGGTGTTTTCTGGCATTTTCCCTGTCACGCGTGGTTGATTCCATGCGGGACGTTTAACAAACCCTCCCCGTTTCCGGGACTGTCACAACATGACAGTCCCGGAAACGGGGAGGGTTTTGGTTAAGTCTGTCGAATGATTTTTCTTGCTGTATAAGTACATATCGTGCTACACTGATTATATCTTAAATTCTAAGCCCGTCAGGGCATTCTTATATGTTTCAGTTCTGAAACAGAAATCCAACAAAGCAAAAATCTATTAAAATTGCCCAAACGAAAGGAAGCCTGCTTATGCAAACAAAACTTCAGCAGTATTTTCCCATGCTCAGAAGCAGGGAAGAAATTTTGAGAGAAATTGATGCGACCGTGAAACTTACAGAAAAATTTTACAGCTGGAGGGAGGCGCAGAGACAGGAATTTCTGGATTTCTGTACAGGAGTGCGTGGAATCAAGATGCTGTATGATTCGTTTTTTAAGGAGATTATAAATCCGGGAACCGTACCGGAGAGACTGGAAGAATTTCTCAGTATTCTGTTGAATCGAAAAGTGAAAATTGTAGATGTACTGCTGGGAGATTCCACCAGGCTTGCGGACGAGCAGTCACTGCTGATCATGGATATCCTGGTACGTTTTGAGGATGGGACATACTGCAATGTAGAGGTACAGAAGATTGGATATGCCTTTCCGTGAGAGCGGTGTGCGTGTTATTCCTCAGATCTGTTGCTCCGCCAGTACAAAAAAGCCCGGTAGTTTTTCAGAAATATGCGGATAATTATATTCATACCTTTACGCAGCAGTCAGATACAGGATTGGAGATGGATTTACTGCAAAAATATATTTTTATTCCTCTTGACATCTTTAAAGAAAATGTAGAAAATAAAGGTATCAAGAACAAAATGGACGGATGGCTGACATTTCTGGGTATGGATGAACCGGAGAAGATCATAGAACTGATTAATACTTACCCGGAATTCAGGGAGATGTATGAGCATGTGTATTACATATGCCGGAATGTGGAGGATGTTATGGGGATATTTTCGGAAGAACTGAGAATCATGAATCGTAATACTGTGAGATATATGGTAGATGAAATGCAGGAGACGATAGACGAGCAGAAGGAAATGATAGTGGGACAGCAAGAACAGTTGAAGAAGAAGGACAGCGAGATGCAGAAAATGATATTGGAAAAGGACGAAAAGATGAAAGAAAAAGAACACATTATTGAAGAACTGAAAAAACAGATCGCATTGCTTCAAAAATGAATATCAGCCGGGACGGGGTGTGGTTCACTTCCCGTCCCACATGGCTGAGCTACAACCGAATCTTAAACCAATATCTCAACTAAAACCTCCCCGCTTCGGATCTGCCGTAAATGGCAGTATTCCTGAACGGGGAGGTTTGCTGTTAAAATTTCTTAATAATAACGCTTTTTGATTTCTTACGCAGAAGCCGATTATAAGCAGAATACTTTGCCTTCGGGACGCGGACGGTCATTTGCTTTACGCCCTGGTCAATTTTGGATGAAACGGCTTTGAGTTTTTGGCTTTTGATTGTGATGACGCATTTTGCTTTTACATTCCGGAATGCCTGGGAACCGATGCGTGTCAGTCCGGTACCGATCGTGACGGCTTTCAGATTTTTGCAGTTATAGAAAGCCTGGCTTCCGATGGCAGAAACATTATGTCCGATCACAACGCTGGAAAGATTCTTCTTGTTGGCAAAGGCCTTGCTCCATACAGAAGTTACCTTGTAGGTGACGCCTGCATATTTGATGGTGAGTGGTATGACAGCCTTGCCAAGGCGACTGTTGGAAGTTCCATAGCAGGTGACGGTCTGCCTGCCGGTTACACGGTAGATCAGAGAAGAAGCTGTATAACTCAGGCTCCATTGTGCGTACAAAGTGATGTTCTGTTTGATCTTAAAGGTCTGTCCCGGTAAGTAACGTGTACCTTTTCCATCGGCTCTGGTATTCCAGCCGGTGAAGAAACGGGAAGTGCAGTAAGGTGCTTTCTGAACTTTGACATTTCGTCCGGAAGTGTATTTGGTCTTATCAGAAGGAAGACTTCCTACACTGAGCCGGGTATTTTTGACATATTTTACCTGGTAGGTACGCGGTTTCGGAGTGGCGGTCGGTTTCGGAGTGGCGGTCGGTTTTGGAGTAGCAGTCGGAGTTACAGTAACGGTTGGTGTCGGAGAAACAGTCGGAACAAAAGTTACAGTCTTCGTATGCGCCTTAATCGAAAAGCAATACGGATCTGCAAGCTTCCCAACATCAATCCAGGAAGATCCATTTCTGGAATAAAAGCTCTGGTTCGGGCTGGTGTCGGCAGAAACGGTGATCCAGCCGAGGTCTTGAGATTTTTCCACATAGTAGGAAACCGGGTTTCCGGTCACGGTGATGACAACGGAATACTGAGAACCCGGGGCAAGCAGAACCGGTTCCGGAAGGGGGATGGTATCAATTCCGGCGAGTGCCTGTGTGTATTCAAAAGGCTCTGCATAGGCAGGTGTTCCGCTGACCGGATTGGATGGATTTTTCAGATCTGTGTAGACCTGAATCTGGTAGGATGTATAATCGTTTTTGGAAGCGGTTACGATCTCACCGAGTTCTTCATAGCTTCCATTTCCGGCTTTTGCGGTAAAAATATTGGCAACAGAGTAACCGGCCGGGAGATTAAGGCTGGCGGTGCTGGCAGTGACTCCGTCATTTTTCTTTTTTGTAATTGTCGTCCCACCCAATAAGAGTAACTGCATGATTAACCACACCGTCAAAAGGATAGCAGGAGGCGGCGGTGTCAGGGCAGTAGTATTTTCCGGAATTATCCATATAGATCATGGTGGAAACAGAACCGTACTCTGAAATCAGGAGTTTGACTCTGTCTGCGTCATAAGCGGAAAAAACAGCATCTTCAAGATAGACAGAAGTATCATAGGCAAGGCTGCTGTCCGGGATCATGGAAGAAGAAAGGTCGCGGATGTGAGAGTTGTCCGTGGGAAGCGGAACCTGATCTTCTGTAGCCATGCCGGACCAGGTACTCAGGAAAAAGGAAGCGATCATGCCATTTCCACCGTTATGATAATTGGTCTGGTGGATAAAATGGTCATCTGGGGTGTTTCCGCTGTGGAGAGCAGACTGAAAGCCCAGCAGATGCCAAAAGGGTTCTGGTTTTTGACGGAAGTTATGAGGTTCTGTTCTCTGGAATCGTAACTTTCAGGAAAAATATCGCAGAGAGAGACCGAAAAATCACTGTTTACCTCTTCTTCTGGGGTAAAGGTGGTCAAAGTCTGCATCGGCGCGAGCTGTGCCTGTCGTTCCTCTTCTGTCATAGGACGGCCGAGAATGTAATCCAGGTTTTCGGCTGTTTCGTCGGAATCTCCGGATGTGAACGTATCCTCATCTTCTGTCTGAGAGGAAGCAGGGGATTCGTTTTCAATGGAAGTGCCAGAGGAATCCTGTGAAATATCCGGGATGTCTGTGTCAGGCGCTGCTTCAGCAGAAGCGTCTGTGTTTTCGTCTATATCTTCCAGACTGATGTCTGTATCCGAAGAAGTCACCTCTTCGTCAGAAGAAATAAAGTCAATATCAGTGGACTGTGCAGAAACAGTCTGAACGGCAGGAGTGAAACTTCCTGCCAGAACAGCGGCAGAGAGAATCACAGAAAGACTGCGCAGGAATCGGGGTGTTTTTTTCCTCATTAAAAATCCTCCTGTTAACTTGACAGATCAGGAAAGTGCCTGACTGCATTTTTTAACGAATCAAGTAAGTCCCCTACAGGGTTGCGAAGAGCAATGTGGGGACTTGCATATAATTATCATAACATGAAAAAATGCCCCGGACAATAAAGTCCGGAGCATTTCAGAAGAAAAGATGGCCGATGATTAATTGTTGATGACAACACCTTTCTGCAGCATAACGTTTGCATACAGAGCTTTTTCACTTGTGGAGATGATGCAGTAAGCTGTTTTGGCTTCGTCATAGAATGCAAAACGCTCGATGTTTCCTACAACTGCGTCTCCTCTGTCATCGTATTTGCGGATGATTTCTTTGTAGGTATCCCAGATCGGGGTTTCTACATCGTCACCAGGCATAACTTCCATAAGGTTTACAGGATGCTCTACATAAGTATCCAGCGGGAAAACTTTGAGAATAGCTTCCAGAATTTCCGGTACACCGTGTCCGTCGCAGCGGATGGTGATCGCATTCTTGCCCATGGATTCAACCGGGAAGTTGCCGTCTGCGATTACAAGACGGTCGCTGTGTCCCATTTCGCATAATACCTTTAATAATTCTGGTGATAAGATTTCAGGAATTCCTTTTAACATATCTGTGCCCTCCGTTCATTTCTATAAAAAAAATAGGGTGTCCGGATCTGCATGAGCAGACAGGGACGCTTCTTTTTATCACTATCTTAAAATTTACCTGCATTTGAATGGTTTGACAAGGGAATATTCTCCTGTAAAAGATGAATATTTTACGGTTGACAGAAAGCCGTTACAGAGGTATGATGAAGTCAAACGGAAACGTTTCGGTTTTGCAGTAACAGGCATTTATATAGCTGTGAGGATACTGAACGGTTATGAAGTTACTATAAAAATATCATACATATAATGATGAGGAGGAAAACATCATGTCACTTGTAACATCAAAAGAAATGCTGTTAAAGGCACAGGAAGGCGGATACGCAGTAGGAGCTTTTAATGCTGAGAATATGGAGATGGTCAAAGCAATCATCCAGGCTGCAGAAGAACTGAAAGCACCGGTAATGATCCAGACAACTCCATCCACAGTCAAATATGGCACGGTAGAGACTTATGCAGCAATCGTTGCAGCTGAGGCTGCCAAAGCATCTGTTCCGGTATGCCTTCATCTGGATCACGGCAGCAGCTTTGAACTGGCTATGCAGGCAATGCATGCTGGATATACTTCTGTTATGATCGACGGCTCCAAGCTGGATTTTGAAGCAAACATTGCAGAGACAAAGCGTGTGGCAGATGTGGCAAAAGCGCTGAACATCCCATGTGAGGCAGAGCTTGGCAAAGTCGGCGGCAAGGAAGATGATCTTGAAGCAGAGGCAGACACCAACACAGATCCGCAGGAAGCAAAAGAATTCGTAGAGCGTACAGGTGTTACTTCTCTTGCAGTTGCAATCGGAACTGCACACGGATTCTATGTAGGTACACCGGTTCTGGACAAAGAACGTCTCAGCGAGATCCGTGAAGTTGTTGACATCCCGCTGGTTCTCCACGGAGCATCCGGTCTCAGTGATGAGGATGTTATGGACTGTGTAAAACGTGGTATCTGCAAGGTAAACTTTGCAACAGAGCTTCGTGCAGCATACTCCAAAGCAGTCAAAGAACTTCTTGCAGAAAAACCGGATACCATTGATCCGAAAGCATATGGCAAAACAGCAATCCAGGCAGTCAAAGAACTTGTTATGGCAAGAATGAAAGTCTGCGGATGTGACGGAAAAGCTGAATAACTGATACAGAAGGGCAGTGAGGCGGGATGGCAGCAACGATGAAAGATATTGCCAGACGGACAGGTCTTGGTCTGGCTACGATTTCTTCTTATTTTAATGGCGGGAATGTCAGGGAAAAAAACAGAATAAAGATTGAAGAAGCCATTGAGGAGCTTCACTATGAAGTCAATGAGGTTGCCAGAGGACTGAAGACCAATGCGACCAAGACTATCGGTGTTGTGATCCCGGAGCTGAACAATACGTTTTGTGCTGAGATCATCACCGGAATGGAGGATGTTCTACGGAGCCACGGTTATGCAACGATCGTATGTGACTGCCGGACTGATAAGAAACTGGAATGTGAAGCGGTGGAATTCCTGATCCGCAGGCGTGTGGATGGAATCATCAATATGCCAGTAGATGAAGAGGGAAATCATCTCAGGAAGTTCCAGAAGACAGGGAAGCCTATTGTTCTGATCGACCGTAAGATACAGGGGATTTCCTGCGACAGTGTTCTGGTTGATAATCGGAAAGCGGCAGAGGATGCAGTGCAGTGCTTCATAAAAAAAGGTCACAGAAACATTGGAATTATTGGTGGACCGGAGGGGATTTTTACAGCACAGGAGCGTCTGGCAGGATATTCCAAAGCGTTGAATGAGGCAGGAATATCGATTCGGGATTCCCTGATCTTTCATGGAGATTACACGATCCAGGGAGGGGTCCGCGGACTGGAGAAGCTGGTTCGGGACAATCCGGATATGACTGCTGTTTTTGTTACGAACTACGAGATGACAATGGGGGCGATGATTGGAGTAAATGAACTGGGTATCCAGATTCCACAGCAGCTGTCCCTGATTGGATTTGACAATCTTCAGTTTGCACGTGCATGTAACCCGAAACTTACGATTGTGTCTCAGCCAACGGACGGAATTGCCAGAGAGGTAGCCAGGATCATGCTGGAACATCTTGAGAACGGAAAGCAGGAAGGCGAAGAAAGCTTTTCTGAAAAACTCCGGACAGAGATCATTGAGGGAAAATCCGTAAGCTTTCTGAACGGAAAGCTGCCGTGAATGGAGTGAACAGCAACAACTGGAACAGACTGCCGGAATGTGGCAGCAATTTATAGAAGGAATCGCTACTGTTTACAGGTAGTGGAGAAATGGGAGCAGCAGAAATGACAAAATCATATTTACTTGGAATTGATATCGGGACAAGTGCCTGCAAGGTTGCTGTATTTGACAGAAATGGACAAGTCCTGGCAGCGGCAAACGGCGACTATCCAGTATACTATCCACAGGAAGGCTGGGCAGAGCAGAATCCGGAAGAATGGTGGAGCGCAGTCTGCAAGGCAACAAAAGAAACTATTCAGAAAGCAGGGATTGCGTCGGAGGAGATTGCCGGAGTCGGAATCGATGGTCAGAGCTGGTCAGCAATCGCCATTGACAAAGAGGGTAAAGTCCTTACCAACACACCAATCTGGATGGACACCAGAGCACAGTCCATCTGCGACTGCCTGAACGAAGAAATCGGCGCAGACAAGATCTTTGAAGTGGCAGGAAATTCACTCCAGCCATCCTATACAACAGCAAAAATCATCTGGTACAAAGAAAATCTGCCGGAAGTTTATGCAAATATCTACAAGATCCTTCAGTCCAACAGCTACATCGCATTCAAGCTGACAGACGCCATCACCCAGGATGTATCACAGGGTTACGGTCTCCACTGTTTCGACATGCGCAAAGGCTGCTGGGACGAAGAAATGTGTGAGCGTCTTGGAATCCCGATGAATTTCCTTCCGGAGATCTGCAACTGTGACCACGTAGTCGGCACGGTTACTGCCAAAGCTGCACAGGAGTGCGGACTTGCAGAAGGCACACCGGTTGTAGCCGGAGGTCTCGATGCAGCGTGCGGAACCCTCGGTGCAGGAGTCATCCACCCGGGCGAAACCCAGGAACAGGGCGGACAGGCAGGCGGAATGAGCATCTGCATGGACGAATACAAAGCCGATCCAAGACTGATCCTCGGCTACCACGTCATCCCGGACAAATGGCTTCTCCAGGGAGGAACCACCGGAGGCGGCGGAGTCATGCGCTGGTTCGAACACGAATTCGCAGACTACGAACGAATGATGAAAGAACAGACAGGAGAATCTTCCCTGAATCAGCTAAACGAGATCGCCGAAAAAGTATCTCCAGGCTGTGACGGAATGGTCTTCCTCCCATACATGTCCGGCGAACGTTCTCCGATCTGGAATCCATACGCCAAAGGTGTCTTCTACGGCCTTGACTTCGCCAAAACCAAAGGTCACATGGTCCGTGCCTGCATGGAAGGCGTAGCCCTTTCCCTCAGACACAACCTAGAAATTGCCGAAGAAGCCGGAGCCAAAGTTGAAGTCCTCAGAGCCATGGGCGGCTCCGCCAACTCCCACCTCTGGACCCAGATCAAGGCAGACATCACAGGCAAACCAATCGTAGTCCCAGCCTCCGACACAGCCACAACCCTGGGAGCAGCCCTCCTCGCCGGAGTAGGAACAGGCTTCTACAAAGACTACGACGAAGCCGTAACCCTGACCGTAAAAGAAACACGTCACCACGAGCCAGATTCGGACAACAAAACAGTTTACGACCAGACCTACCAAACCTACCTGGATCTCTACAAATCCCTGGCCCACCTGATGATCAAACACTAAGAGTTTGTATCCACTTGAGGATACAGATTTATATAATAACCAGCAATATTGTTCCCTTAAGGACAACGTTCCTCACAGGAACATCATAATATACAACATTCGACAGTATGTCCCCACACAGGACACTCTACCAACATAAATAACCAGGAGAGAACACCCCCACCAAAACATAGAACTATCAATAACGTAGCTCATGTTTCAGGAAAAAGCGCAGGGGGTGCCCGAGGGGGCGACGCGCTCGCCCCCTCGGATACAGCCCACCGCGGCCACAGCGGTACGTTTCTCCCCTTTGACGAAAGGAGCAAAACCACATTATGAAAGCAGCAGTAGTAGTAGCAAACGAAGACGTACAGTATCAGGAAGTTGAAGAACCACAGGTATCCAAAGGCACAGTGAAGATCCGCGTCAGATACTCCGGCATCTGCGGCTCCGACATCCCGCGAGTATTGAACAACGGTGTTCATTTTTATCCTATAGTCCTCGGCCACGAATTCTCCGGCGACGTAGTAGAAGTCGGCGAAGGCGTAACCAAGGTTAAAGTAGGCGACCGCGTATCCGGCGCACCACTCCTCCCATGCATGAAATGCGACGACTGCCAGCAGGGAAACTTCTCTCTCTGCAAACACTACAGCTTCATCGGTTCCAGACAGCAGGGAAGCAACGCAGACTACGTAGTAGTTCCAGAGCAGAATGCAGTTCCATTTGACAAGAGCGTTTCCTACGAACAGGGCGCAATGTTCGAGCCTGCAACCGTAGCGATCCACGGTGTATTCCAGAACGACTATCACGGCGGCGAATACGTAGCAATCCTCGGCGGCGGTACTGTAGGAATGTTCACCATGCAGTGGACCAAGATCTTCGGTTCCAAGAAAGTAGTCGTATTCGACATCAGTGATGAACGTCTTGACCTTGCAAAACGTCTCGGTGCAGACGAAGTCATCAATACAAAAGAAGAAGGCTACATGGAAAAAGCAATGGCGATCACAGGCGGCAAAGGATACGGATTCGTATTTGAGACAGCAGGACAGGTTCCGACCATGCATATGGCATTCGAACTGGCTGCAAACAAAGCACACGTATGCTTCATCGGAACACCACATGAGAACCTGACCTTCACACCAAAACAGTGGGAAAACATGAACCGTAAAGAATTCAAACTGACAGGTTCCTGGATGTCCTACAGTGCACCATATCCGGGACGCGAATGGGATCTGACAGCACATTACTTCGCAACAGGTCAGCTCAAATTTGACCCGGGCTTCATCTACAAAAAGATCCCGATGAGCCAGACACAGGAAGCATTCCAGTTATTCAAGACACCGGGACTTGTACAAGGAAAGATTCTCTTATCAAACGAGGAAGAATAAAGATGATACTGACAGTTACATTAAATGCTGCAATCGATAAAAGATATGTAGTAGATGATTATAAAGTAGGCGAAGTAAACCGCGTCCGGGAATGTTCTTACGTTCCCGGAGGTAAAGGCCTCAACGTATCAAAACCGGCATCCATCTACGGTGCCGAGGTTGTGGCTACCGGATTTGTCGGCGGTCACGCAGGAAATTATATCGAAGATGCTCTCAAACCATTCGGCATCAAAGGCGAGTTTTATCATGTAGCCGCAGAGAGCAGATCCTGCATCAATATCTGGGATGAAGTCAATCATGTACAGACAGAATTCCTGGAGCCAGGATTTACCCTGACAGAAGAAGACTTCGCCGGTTTTGAAAAAAAATTCAAAGAACTGGTAAAGGATGCAGATGTCGTTTCCATGTCAGGAAGCGTACCGAAAGGACTGGATGGAATCGCATACCAGCGGCTTGTCAAGATTGCCAAAGAAGCAGGCAAACCAGTCATTCTCGACACCAGCGGCAAACTTCTGGAAATGGGAATCGAAGCCTGCCCGACACTGATCAAGCCAAACATCGACGAGATCCGCATGCTGACAGGCAAACACTGTGATGACATTCAGGACATTATTGATGCAGCAAAAGCGATCCACGCCAAAGGAGTGGAGATCGTAGCAGTCTCCCTCGGAGCAGATGGTTCCCTGGCAGTCAGTGATGAAGGAACTTACCGTGCGATCGTTCCGAAGATCGATGCAGTAAATACTGTAGGATGCGGGGATTCCATGATCGCAGGTTTTGCACTTGGATTAAGCGAGGGGCTTTCTCTGGAAGAAACATTAAGAAGAGCCAGCGCGATCTCAGCAGCGGCAGCAATGCGTGAGGAGACAGGATTCTTCGTGATGGAAGATATGGAGAAACTGTTACCACAGATTAAGATTGAAAAATTGTAACTAACGGCTACGAAAAACTTAAAAAAATATAAGAAAACGAAAACTATATAATTATCAATCAGGAGGAAACAAAAATGGCAGAATTTATCGATCCGGCAATCGTGCCGAAAGTAACACTTCCGTCAGGAGAAGAAGTTCCGTGCATGGGAATGGGAACCTTTGGTTCTGACAGAGTAAGTGCAGAAGATGTATCCGCAGCAGTTGCAGGTGCGATCCGCAGCGGATACCGCATGTTTGACTGCGCAGCATGCTATGGAAATGAACATCAGATCGGAGAAGTTTTCAAAGCAGCAATGGATGAAGGCGTAGTAGAGAGAAAAGACCTCTTCATCATGACAAAAGTATGGAATGACATGCACAGAAAAGTAGAAGAGGCCTGCACAAAGAGCATTCAGGATCTGCAGTGCGACTATGTGGATCTGTACTTCATTCACTGGCCGTTCCCGAACTATCATGCACCATTCTGTGATGTAGATTCCAGAAATCCGGATTCCAGACCGTTCAGTGTGGAAGAATTTATGGATACTTACCGCCAGTGTGAAGAACTTGTAGAAAAAGGCAAGATCCGCTACATCGGTATTTCCAACATGACAATTCCGAAACTGGAAGCAGTTCTTCCGTTAATGAAGATCAAACCGGCAGCATGTGAACTGGAACTGCATCCATGCTTCCAGCAGCAGGAACAGTACGATTACCTGGTAGCACATAACATCCAGCCGGTAGGCTATATGCCACTTGGATCCCCAAGAAGACCGGAAAGAGATATCTGCCCGGAAGACGTAGCTGACATGCAGACACCGGAAATGCAGGAAATCGCCAAAGCACACGGCGTACATCCGGCACTGATCGCACTGAAATGGGCACACCAGAGAGGTGAGATCTCTATTCCATTCTCTGTACATAACTATGCAAGCAACCTGAAATGCGTCACAGAAGATCCACTGACCGAAGAAGAAATGGCAAAGATCGCAACCCTCGAAAAAGGAAACCGACTTGTCAAAGGACAGGTATTTTTGTGGGAAGGCGCGAAGGACTGGCATGATTTGTGGGATGAAGAGGGATTCATAGTTAAATAATCCCCTTGGATCCCCTTTGATTTTGCAAAATATGAAAACCCTGAGGGGGAGCATCTCGAAGTCTGCGAAGGCCGAAGCTCCCCCTCAGACTCCCCCTGCTTGGCCACGCGGCTTTGGTGTGGGGACGGGCGTGCTTTGCACCCCTCCTTCCTTCCGTCACCTCCACCACACACATCCCCACAATTCCAGAAACTCCCTACTTCAAAAACTTTTTATTTTATGGTACAATAAAATACTGGGTAAACAGGAACGTAAACAGACAAAATACAAATGGGGGACAAAAATGTATCGGATACTACTGGTAGATGACGAGATTCTCGTCAGGGATGCAATAAAAGAAAACATCGACTGGCAAAGTATGGACTGCGAACTGGTAGGTGACTGTGAGAATGGAAAACAGGCGGCAGAATTTGTACAGGAACACCCTGTAGATATTGTCCTGACAGATATCCTCATGCCTTATATGGACGGAATGGAATTAAGCCATTTCCTGCATGACAACTACCCGGATATTGTGATCGTAGTATTCAGCGGTTTTGGAGAGTTTGAGTATGCCAAGAAGGCAATTCAGTACGGAGTCAGCGAATATCTGCTCAAACCGGTGACGGCGATGGAACTTACTGGCGTAATTCAGAAAATGAAAGAAAAAGTAGAACAGACCCGCAAAGAAAAAGCCAAAATGGAATCACTGACCAAAACCTCCGAGAACTATCGCGAAAATGCACAGGTGATACGATCCAAGACACTGGAGGCTCTTGTAAACTGCACCATAGATATCCAGAAAAGCCTGGACAAACTGGAAGAAATGGGAATCACACTTTCCGGGTGTGGATACCGCGTGGCAGTTTTTGATATAGATCTTTATTCAGGTATGTATCAGCTGGATATGGAGAAACGCCAGGAAAGTGCGCTGATGGCATTTGTCCTTTTTAACATCAGCGATGAGATTGTGAACCGTGAGAATGAAGGAATTGTTTATCAGGAAGGAAACAACCGTGTATGCGTGCTTTTTCAGGAAAAATGGAGCCGCAATTTTAACGGAAGAATCAAGGAAATCTGCCATGAGATTCAGACAGAGATCAGAAAGGTCATGGGAACAGAAGTATCCATGGCAATCGGCAAATGGGTAAAGACTCTGGAAGAACTCAGCGGTTCTCATGATGTGGCGGTACAGGCCCTGCAGTATCGGTATCTTCTGGGGGGAAGCCTTCTGATCGATATGGAGGAAATACATCCGGTACAGGATATCGATCTTCGAAAATCTCTGGACAGACTGAAAGAATTTCTCAAATCCGGCAAAAAAGAAGAAATGGAAGCAGAATTTCAGTCCATCGAAGAACAGGTGAAACAGTCATTTGCAGAGAAGAGCCGCGCCTGCATGTATCTTCAGCAGGTGATCCGTGTCGTGGATGTGGCAGGAGAGGAAGTTTCTTCCGATATCTCCAGAATCCGCGACGAAAGAAAAGATCTGCTCTGTCAGGTAACGGCGCAGAAATCTTTTGAACAGGCATGCAAAATCGTAAAAGAATATATTTTACAGGTTTATGATGCCCTGACAGAACTGAATACATCCAGCGGTGAGCGCCAGGCAAGAATGGCACTGGATTATATTCAGAAAAATTATATGGATCCGAACCTGAGTCTGAATGATATCTGTTCTTATCTTAATATCAGCACCAGTTATTTCAGCACCATATTCAAAGAAGTGACGGGAGAAACTTTTACAGAGGTTCTGATCCGCACCAGAATGGAGAAGGCAAAGGAACTTCTGGAAAATACGACCATGAAAAACTATGAGATCGCAGAGAGAGTCGGATTTGCCGATGCACATTATTTCGGAATCTCATTCAAAAAGATGACAGGATGCACGCCGACAGAATATGCAAGGGAGAAGCGTAAATGAACAAAAAAGGACTTGCAACTGTAGTCGTAGGAAAGTTCAAAAGCATTCAGAGCGTTATTTTTGCAACGGTTGCTTTTCTGGTTCTCTGTGCGGTTGTGATTGTGACCGGTGTTTCCATGCGATTTACCAATACGTCTATTTTTGAGAATTCTTCGGAATATACGCACACGATCATCAAACAGATGAACCAGAACATTGATTCCTACATAGACTACATGGAAAATATCGCATATCTGATCTCCAGCAGTCAGGATGTACAGGATTATCTTTTTGATGATGAGATCGACAATGAGGCGAGATACCGTATTCTGAATCAGTTTGAGACGATCCTGGACAGCCGGAGTGACATCCGAAACGTCGGGATCATCAGCAAAAACGGCAGGATGCTGATCAATAATGGAAGAAAATCAGTGAACAGAGATCTGGATCTGAACACGCAGGAATGGTATACACAGGCACTTGACAGTCCGGAAGGACCGATGCTCACCTCTTCTCATGTGCAGCATATCATCAGCGGAGAGCGGCCGTGGGTGATCACTCTGAGCCGTGGAATCCGTGACCGTGGAGGCAGTGGTGAGAAAGAAGGCGTCTTTTTTATTGATCTGAACTACAGCGCGATCAGCGGACTGTGTGATCAGAGTACAGTGGGAACCAAGGGATATGCATTTATTCTGGATGCCAGAGGAAATATTGTCTATCATCCACAGCAGCAGCAGCTTTACAATGAACTGCAGACAGAAAATATCAATCTGATCATGGACACAGAAGATGATACAGTTCTGACAGGAACCGGCAAGGATGGAAAGCTGTACTCCATTTCCAGATCAGACAAGACCGGATGGACGGTCGTGGACTGTACCAGTGTCCGGGAACTTCTGAGCAAGAGCCGGCAGGCCCAGAGTATTTATGTGCTTATGGCAGTGCTGCTGGTGATTGTCTCTCTTCTTTTTTCCAGATTTATGGCACGGAGTATCACGCTTCCGATTCAGAAACTCCGCGATTCTATGGAGAAGGTTCAGGAGGGAGACTTCAGCATTTCGGATGTTGTAGTAGACTCCGATAATGAGATAGGAAGTCTGACCAAATCCTTTGATGTGATGACACACCGTATTCAGGAACTGATGGAACAGAACGTCTATGAGCAGGAACAGAAGCGAAAAAGTGAGCTCAAAGCACTGCAGTCACAGATCAATCCGCATTTTCTGTACAATACACTGGATTCTATCATATGGATGGCAGAAGGAAAGAAAAACGAAGAAGTTGTGCTGATGACGGCATCTCTGGCCCGCCTTCTGAGACAGAGTATCAGCAATGAGGATGAAGTAGTTCCGATCGCAAATGAAGTGGAATATGCCCGAGGCTATCTTACCATTCAGAAAATGCGTTACAAAGACAAACTGGAATTTCAGATTGAGGTAGAGCCTTCTATATTACATATCCCACTGATCAAGCTGGTTCTTCAGCCGATCATTGAGAATGCGATTTATCATGGACTGAAGTACAAAGAGAGTAAAGGACTTCTTATTATAAAGGGATTCATGAAAGACGGAAATGCGGTTCTTCAGGTGATCGATGACGGAGTGGGAATGGATGAGGAAACGCTGGCCCATATTTATGACAGGCACAAGGTCAACTACCATTCGAACGGTGTGGGTGTTTACAATGTGCAGAAACGTCTGAAGCTTTACTATGGCGATGACTATGGAATTACCTATGAGAGCAAAAAAGGCGAAGGAACCACAGCAACGATCACGATTCCGGGCAGACAGGAGGCAGTACGATGAAAAAACATAAAAAATGGCTGAGTGTCTGTCTCGTAGTCTGTCTGATAGGAGGGCTGGGGGGAGCAGTCTGGTACAGACACAAAATAATCGAGGAGAGGAAGCTTTCTCTGATCTACATCCCAAAAGTTGTCGACGGGACAAATGATTTCTGGAAATCCCTGATCCTCGGAGCAAAAATGGCAGCCAAAGAATACAATGCAGAGATCGGTATCCTTGCGCCTTCCGAAGAAAATGACGTAGAGCGTCAGAATGAACTTCTGAAGGAGGCAATAGAAAAGAAACCGGATGCGATTCTTTTTTCACCGTCCAGTTTCACAGAATCGGATGCCCTTCTGAAAGAAGCAAAAGAAGACGGAATCAGGATCGGCTTTATTGATTCCTACACAAAAGAAGCAATACAGGATCTGACGGTAGCTACAGACAATCTGGAAGCGGGAGAAAAGCTTGGGAAATTTGCGGCAACACTTCTCGGTCCGGAGGATCAGATCGCGGTTGTGGCACATGTCAAAGGCGTATCTACTGCCGTCGAGAGAGAAGAGGGATTCCGCAAAGGTCTCGGAAAACTGGCAGACAATATCGTGGAAGTGGTGTACTGTGATTCGCAGTATGAGAAGTCACGCCAGCTCACTGTTGAGCTGATGAAAAAATATCCGAATCTCAAGATGATCGCGGGAATGAATGAATATTCTTCTGTCGGTGCAGCCAGAGCTGTCAAGGCGGCCGGTGCAAAAGACCGGATCCAGGTAGTCGGTGTGGACAGTTCCCAGGAGGCAGTTCAGCTTATGGAGAACGGAGTCTTTAAGGGACTGGTCGTACAGAAGGCTTTTAAGATGGGATATATGGGAGTCAAGGAAACGGTTCTCATGCTCCGCGGCAAAAAATACGAAAAGGATGTAAACTCCGGATGTGAACTGGTAACCCCGGAAAATATGTATTCCAGTGAAATAGAGAAACTGCTGTTTCCGTTTAATACACTCAGGCTTTCCTGAGAAAAATAGTAAAAAATCTATAAAGAAGGTTAAATATTTATGTATGAACCGTAAATATTTAACCTTTTTTTGGAAGATTTTCCATTACAATTGTGCAGAATTAACGGTATTATATAGAAAACGCGAGATATGTGTAAACTTTTAAGGAGGGTGAAAAATTGGAAAAGCTCAAACAAAATCCAATCGTGAAAAAGCTCGGCCTGAACAGAATACTGCTTGTCTGTATTCTTGTTCTCATGTTCGTAGTCTTTAAAGTAGTTCTGGGAAGTAAGTTCCCTGTTGGAGACAGTGTCAAATCTACTTTAAACTATGTATACTTCCTGGGCTTCTTATCACTGGGCGTTACATTTGTAATCGCAACCGGAGGAATCGATTTCTCCATCGGACCGGTAATGTTCTGTTGTGCACTGGTATCTGGTTACTGCATGACATCTTATGGTGTTCCTTGTGCAGCAGCAATGGTGATCTGTGTACTCATCGGTCTTGCATTTGGTATCTTTAATGGATGGCTGGTATCTTACCTGTCAGTTCCGGCATTTATCGTATCCATGGCATCCATGAACATCGCCAAAGGTATTGCTTCAGTCTTCACCAAGACACAGTCTGTAAGCTGGCCGCTGAGCAGTGACCCGACAAACGGATGGTTCCGTAACATTGTATCTTACAAAGGTTTCCCGGTAGGTCTGGTGATCTTCCTGGTAATGGCAGTTGTGTGTGGCATTGTTCTTTACAACACAAAACCTGGACGTTATATCCTCTGCCTTGGTTCCAACACAGAAGCGGTTCGTCTTTCCGGTGTTAATACCAAGAAATGGAACATGCTTGCTTATGTGATCTGTGGATTCCTGGTAGGAATCGCAGCACTGTTCTTTGTAGCTACATATACAACCGTTCAGCCAGGTTATGGCGATCAGTACAACAACGAAGCAATTGCTGGTTGTGTAATGGGTGGTACATCCATGGTTGGTGGACTTGCTTCCATCGGTGGTACTGTGATCGGTGTATTTATTATCTCTCTTCTTCAGCAGGGAATCATGGCATTTGGCCTTGGTAAAGGACAGCAGATGATCATCACAGGTATCATCGTAATCGTAGCTGTATATGCCGATGTTTCTGCAAGACGTAGAAAGAACTGATCGAAAGGGAGGATGAAACAATGGGTGACGTTATCTTAACAATGAAGGATATTGATAAGTCCTTTCCTGGAGTTCATGCCCTGGATCACGTTAACTTTGAAGTGAGACGCGGTGAAGTACATGCACTTATGGGAGAGAACGGTGCCGGTAAATCAACACTGATGAAGGTTCTTACCGGTATTTATCAGAAGGATTCCGGTTCTATCACATACAAGGGTCAGGAAGTTGCTTTCCATAATACCCGTGAAGCACAGGATGCCGGTATCGTAATCGTACATCAGGAATTAAACATGGTCGGAGACCTTACTGTTGCACAGAATATCTTCATCGGACGTGAGCCGAAGAAGGGAATCCGTGTAGACGACAAGAAGATGATCGAAGACTCCAAGAAATTATTCCAGGATCTGAACATCGAGATCGATCCAAGAGAAAAGATGAGCAACTTAACTGTTGGTAAACAGCAGATGTGTGAGATCGCCAAAGCAATCTCTCACAAAGCAGAGGTTATCATCTTTGATGAGCCGTCAGCAGCTCTTACCGAGAAAGAAATTGCTGACCTGTTCGTAATCATCCGTGATCTTCGCGAGAAGAATTACGGTATCGTATATATCTCACACCGTATGGATGAGATCAAGATGATCACAGACCGTGTAACTGTCATGCGAGATGGCGGCTATGTAGGAACTCTGATCACAAAAGACAGTACAAAAGAAGACATCATCAACATGATGGTTGGTCGTGTTATTTACGAAGATCCTAAGGAACACAGTATGGTTGCTCCGGATGCACCGGTTGTTCTTAAGGTAGAGCATCTGAATGCAGGAAAGATGGTTCAGGATGTAAGCTTCGAACTGAGAAAAGGTGAGATTCTTGGATTCTCCGGACTGATGGGTGCAGGACGTACTGAGACAGCGAGAGCACTGTTTGGAGCAGATCCGAAGCAGAGCGGTAAGATTTCCATTATGGACAAGCAGACCGGAAAGCTTCGTGAAGTAACAATCAATACACCGCAGGATGCTGTTAAATATGGTATCGGTTATCTGTCAGAGGACAGAAGAAGATATGGTGTTGTTGTACAGAAATCTGTAAACGAAAACACAACACTGGCTACAATGGAAGAATTCACAAACGGAATTTTCATCAACAAAGCAAAAGAGAAAAAAGTCAGTGAGAAATACATCAAAGAACTTGCTACCAAGACACCGAGTGGTGATCAGCTGGTTGTAAACCTTTCCGGTGGTAACCAGCAGAAAGTCGTAATCGCCAAATGGCTGACCAGAGACAGTGACATCCTGATCTTCGATGAGCCGACCAGAGGTATCGACGTTGGTGCCAAGAACGAAATTTACAAGTTAATGAGTAAACTGGCAGCAGAAGGCAAATCCATCATTATGATTTCTTCTGAAATGACAGAGATTCTCCGAATGAGTGACCGTATCATCATCATGTGCGAAGGTAAAGTGACAGGAGATATTGATATTTCTGAAGCAACACAGGAACACATCATGGATAAGGCTACAAGGAATATCGATTAAGGAGGAAAGTCATGACTAAGAAGAAAAAAAGTATTTTAAGTGATCAGAGATTTATTGTTTTGCTGGTTATTATCGCACTCAGTGCGGTATTCTCCATAATGAGTAAGGAGTTCAGACAGTATACAACTCTTTTGAGTATGCTCGATTTCTCCTACTATGATCTTCTGATGGCAATCGGTGTTACCTTCCCACTTATCACTGGAGGTGTAGACCTGTCAATCGGAACTGGTATGGTTTGTTACGCATTGATCGCTGGAACAATGGTAAGAAGCCACGGATGGCCGGTTGCAGCAGCTATGCTGCTCTGTCTGGTACTTGGTATCCTCGTTGGAGCACTGAATGGTGTTCTGATCGGAATCATGAACCTGCCGCCATTCCTTGCAACTCTTTGTACCTGTATGATCACCCGTGGTGCAGGTTCTCTCTGCAGCGCAACACCGTGGCCGGCACTTACCCAGGACGGTGGATGGTTCCATACAATCTTCAAGATTACTGTTGGTACAGGAAGAAGTGCTTCTCGTTATCCAATTGGTTTCCTGTGGATGGTACTTCTGGTTATCCTGATGGAATTCGTTCTGAACCATACAAAATTCGGACGTTATACTATCGCGATCGGATCTAACAAAGAAGCAGCAGCTCTTTCAGGAATCAACGTTAAATTTTACCATGTAATGGTATATGTAGTATGTGGTCTGTTTGTAGGTCTTGCAGCTATCGCTTATGCAGCAGTTACACCTACTGTACAGCCTGGTACCGGTGCCGGACTTGAGATGGATGCGATCGGCGGTGTATTCGTCGGTGGTGTTGCAGCAACCGGTGGTTACGGTTCCGTAATTGGTACATTTGTTGGTATCTTCGTTATCATGCTTCTGAAGACCGGTCTTCCATATGTCGGACTTCAGGCAAACTGGCAGCAGATCATCACAGGTCTTGTTCTTATCGTAGCAGTCCTGATCGATATCATCAAAGAAAAGAAAAAAGCAGCTATGTAAAGAAAAACTGCTTTGCAGTTTTTCTTTATCCAAACTAAGTATGTGGGGCGTCAGACTAATTCCTACTGACGTATCATAATAAAAAAAACTATATAATAATTTATAAGGAGGAAGTAAGTTATGAATTTCAAGAAAGTGGTAGCATTAAGCATCTGTGCAGCAATGGTAGCAGGAATGTCTATGTCAACAGTTATGGCAGCTGATCTCCCGGATCAGTTCAAAGATCTGAAAGCAAACGAAGCATATGAATTCCCGATGATGGTTAAATCTTTCCAGTCTACCTACTGGGATGCAGCTCAGGAAGGTATGAAGAAAGCTGCTGAAGAACTTGGTGTTACTTACACACCACAGGGACCGAACAGTGAGTCCGATATCGCTGACCAGGTTAACATGATCAACACAGCAATCGCTTCCAACCCGAAAGGAATCGGTATTGCAGCATGCGATACATCTTCTGTTCTGGATGCACTGCAGACATGTGCTGACAAAGGAATCCCGGTTGTAACATTTGATACAGGTATCGCAGATGCTCCGGAAGGATCTGTAGTATGTGAAGTCTGCACAGACAACGCACAGGCTGGTGCAGAAGCAGCAACTCATATGTACGATGCAATCAAAGACGTAGTAGCTAATGCAGACGGACAGGTTGTTATCGGTGAAGTTAACCAGGATGCTACAGCTCAGAACATTCAGCAGCGTGGCGGCGGATTCATCGACAAAATGATTGAACTTCTTCAGGCTGACGGCAAAACAGTAGCAGTTGCAGGAAACGAATTCTATGTAAACGCAGCAAAAGGCGCTGATGCAACAGAAGCAGATGCAGACGTTGTTATCCAGGTTGCAGTTCCGGCACAGACAACTGTAGAGCTTTGCTCCAATGAAGCACAGGCTATCCTTTCCAAAGAAAACTGCATCGCTATCTTCGGTTCCAACCAGACAGCAGCAGAAGGTGTTCTTGCAGCTAACGCAAACCTGAACGTTCTTGGTTCTGACGCAGCAAACGGCGATGTTATCGGTGTTGGTTTCGACGCTGGTTCTATCATCAAAGCAGCAGTTCAGGACGGAACATTCCTCGGAGCAGTTACACAGTCTCCTCTGATGATGGGATACTATGCAATCTACGCTCTGACAGCAGCAGCAAACGGAGAAGAACTTGAAGACGTTCCTACAGATGGATACTGGTATGATTCCACAAACATGGACGACGAAGAGATCGCTCCGAACCTTTATGACTAATCTGAATACAGCTTTTGAAGCAGTGTTCTGAAGACATAAAAAGAAACCCCGGATTTTCCCAATGTCATTAAGTTATCATAGGCAAGCTGATTTGGCGTTTGCCCAGAAACAGGTTGA
>NZ_QTWS01000049.1 GCF_003461245.1 Blautia sp. AF19-10LB | reverse complement strand
GGGGAGTTCTCGGAAACCTACCATAGTGATATGGCAAGGCGCCGGGTTCTTACCCTACTGTATTCGTCAATCGGTGCAATTCCGTTTGCCACTATGAGCAACCGGGAATGGGGACAGATTGGCAGCAATTATTTAAGAGGATTGTTTGCACTGGCATTTCAAGGATTTTTTATCATGATGTGCGTGGGCATTTATTCTGTATTGGTTGCCAACATACAGGTATCAGATAATGTGCATACAGCACTGCTCAGTGTAATGGCTTATACAGTAATACTATGCTTTAGTCTTATGAAAACAGGTAATTTTTCAAAGAGTATCTTTAATGCACACTAAATGTGGAAAAGGAGACGATGAAAATGGCTTTTGTATCAGTACCAAAAGATCTGACAAAAGTAAAAAATAAAATTATTTTCAATCTTACAAAACGACAGCTTATCTGCCTTGGTATTGCAGCGGCAGTAGGGCTTCCGTTTTATTTCCTGTCAAGGGGATTGATTGGTTCGAGTAATGCGGCAACCGGAATGTGTCTGCTGATGCTTCCGGCTTTTTTATTTGCCATGTATGAAAAAGATGGACTTCCTTTAGAGAAAGTCCTCAAAAACGTGATTACAGTAAAATTTATCCGTCCCCCGGTACGGAAATATGAGGTGGAAAACCTCTATGAAAAAAAGAAAATTATGACAAAAGCGAAAGGAGGTACCGTTCGTGGAAAAATTAAGAAACGATAAGAATCTTCCAGAGCAGACAGAAGAATTTTCCCATCCGGATGACTGGTGGCTGGATGAAGAGGATTCTGCTGATGGTTTACCAGTGTTTGATCCGGACGAGGCAGAAAATTATGCAAAGGACAGACAGCGTTTGACGGGAGTACCGATGGTTACTGGGTATGAAGCACTGGAGCGACACCGAGGTGTTCGCAGACCAAGACGTAAATTAAGCAGACGGGAAAAACGTGCCTGGAAAAAAGCCCAGAAATATGAACTGAAATTACATAAGGCACACGAAAAGGAAGAGAAAAAACTTGCGAAGCAGGCGGCAAAACAGGCTGCTCGTGAAGAAAAGGCGGCACAGAAACAGGCAAAGAAAGAAGAAAAGCATAAAAAAAAGACAAAGCCGCCGGGTTCTGTAAAATCCAGCGAGGAAAAAGGTGCTGCAAAGAAAATATCCAGCACGAATAAAGACAATAGAAATAAAGGGAAAAACATTACCGCACAGCAGTCCATCCCATATAGAGAAATGGGAAAAGACGGAATCTGTCGTGTGGAGGATGGGTATTATTCAAAGACGATTCGTTTTTATGATATCAACTATCAGTTAGCACAGAATGAGGATAAAAATGCAATTTTTGAGAACTGGTGTGATTTCCTGAATTATTTTGACAGCACCATCCATTTTCAGTTGTCCTTTATCAATCATCACAGCAACATGATGGAATATGAAGATGTGATCCGTATTAAAAAGCAGAATGACAGTTTTGATAATCTGCGTATGGAATTTGCCCAGATGCTTAGAAATCAGTTGGCAAAAGGAAATAATGGTCTTGTCAGAACCAAGTACATTACATTTGGAATTGAAGCTGACAATATCCGGGAAGCAAAACCAAAACTGGAACGTATTGAAACAGATATACTCAATAATTTTAAGGTTTTTGGGGTATCTGCGTATCCGTTAAATGGTGTAGAGCGTTTGCAGATCATGTATGAAACATTCAACCAGAATGTCAAAGTGCCATTCAGGTTCAGCTATGATGATATGCTGCGTACCGGGCTGAATACAAAGGATTATATTGCTCCATCCAGTTTCCTGTTCAAAAATGGAAAGGATTTTCAGATGGGAGATACCATCGGAGCAGTATCCTATCTGCAGATTCTGGCACCAGAGCTGACGGATAAAATGCTTGCTGAATTTCTGGAAATGGACTGTAACCTGCTTGTTAATCTGCATATTCAGTCCATTGACCAGATGAAAGCAATCAAATTGGTTAAAAGTAAGGTTACGGACATTAACCGCATGAAAATTGAGGAACAGAAAAAAGCGGTACGCTCCGGATATGATATGGATATTATTCCGTCTGATCTGAACACATATGGTGGAGAGGCGAAAAGGCTTCTGGAAGATTTACAGTCGAGAAATGAAAGAATGTTTCTTGTGACGGTTGTGTTTTTAAATACAGCAAAAAATAAACAGGAACTGGAAAATGTGGTATTCCAGACGGCAGGTATCGCACAGAAATATAACTGTGCATTAAAAAGACTGGACTATCAGCAGGAACAGGGCCTTATGAGCAGTTTGCCACTTGGAAGAAACTGGATTCCGATCAAGCGGGCATTGACTACCACATCGACAGCTATTTTTGTCCCATTTACAACGCAGGAACTGTTTATGGGCGGAGAATCTATCTATTATGGGTTAAATGCCCTGTCTAATAACCTGATTATGGCAGATCGGAAAAGGCTGAAGAATCCAAATGGGCTGATACTTGGTACTCCTGGATCTGGTAAATCCTTTGCAGCAAAAAGAGAGATTACCAATGTATTTATTGTCACAAAAGACGACATTATCATCTGTGATCCGGAGGGAGAATATTTTCCGTTAGTCCGGGCATTTAACGGGCAGGTTATCCGTATTTCTCCGACCAGTCATGATTACATCAATCCAATGGACATTAACATCAATTATGCGGATGATGACGATCCGCTATCTCTGAAATCAGATTTTATCCTTTCGCTTTGTGAACTGGTAGTAGGAGGGAAAAATGGTCTGGAACCAGTGGAAAAAACAATCATTGACCGATGTGTACGTCTGGTATATCAGGACTATCTTGCTGATCCGGTCCCGGAGAAAATGCCAATCCTGGAAGATTTATATAATCTGCTTCGCAAACAGGAAGAGGCAGAGTCGCAGAGGCTGGCAACTGCACTGGAAATCTATGTAAATGGTTCCCTGAAGGTGTTTAATCACCGCACAAATGTAGAACTGAATAATCGTCTGGTATGTTTCGATATTAAAGACCTTGGTAAACAGCTTAAAAAACTTGGCATGTTGATTGTTCAGGATCAGGTTTGGAATAGGGTAACAGTCAACCGTTCTGCACATAAGTCAACCAGATATTATATTGATGAGTTCCATCTGTTGCTGAAAGAGGAACAGACAGCAGCATACAGTGTAGAAATTTGGAAGAGATTCCGTAAGTGGGGCGGTATTCCGACTGGTATCACGCAGAACGTAAAAGATCTGCTTGCTTCAAGGGAAATCGAGAATATCTTTGAAAACTCAGATTTTATCCTGATGCTTAACCAGGCATCTGGGGATCGACAGATTCTGGCAAAACAGCTTAATATTTCAACACACCAGCTTTCCTATGTAACAAACAGTGGAGAGGGAGAAGGACTGATCTTTTATGGAAATACAATTATTCCATTTAAGGACAGATTCGATAATACCCTTATGCTTTATGCGTTGATGTCATCGAAACCGGAAGATGTAGAGAAGCGTGAAAAACTCGGCATTAAAGGCAGAGACGATAGTTAAAGGGGCAATGGCAGAGCATGAGAAAATGGGTGGCAGGATTATTACTTTCTATATCCGTTATATTGCTTACGATCAGTCTGTATTTCCTGATGGGATTTTTTGTGCAGGAAAGACAGGATAACCAGTTACAGCAAGAGTTACAGGAACTTATGCAGGAAAAAGAGGACGATTCAGAGGAAGATACTTCCGACGATTTAGAGGTAGATGCTGGAATTTTGGCATTGCATGAAGAGAATCCAGATTGTATTGGCTGGCTGACCATTGATGGAACGAGAATAGACTATCCGGTCATGTACCGGCCCGGAGATAAAAATTATTATCTGCATCGGGATTTTAACGGGGAATATTCTGCAAATGGCTGTTTATTTCTGGCAGAGGAATGTGTACCAGGAAATTCGGACAATCTGATCATATATGGACATCACATGAACAGTGGAAAGATGTTTGCTGACCTTGAAAAATATAAGGACGAAGGATTTTACGAAGAACATCCGACAATCCTGTTCCGCACGATATGGGGAAATGAACAGTATCAGATATTTGCAGCATTTACAACACCCGTTTATACAGGGAATGATTTTGATTATTACAGTTTTATCAAAGCGGGAACAGTGGAGGATTATAAAAAATTTGTTGCTTCCGTTAAGGAAAAATCACTTTATCAGACAGGAACAACAGCAAAATACAGAGATAAGTTACTTACACTGTCTACTTGTGAGTATTCCCAGAAAAATGGGCGTATGGTACTGGTTGCAAAGAAAAATAACGGAAAATTACCATAGATCAGGAGATGATGACCATGCAGGAGCATGAATATAAAGCAAGGGACAAGACTGTCCAGAAAATGAGCCGGGATGGACTCCGGGAAAAAAATCTCCGCAGTAAAAAGGAAAAGCGGATTACCGGGCGTGAGGCAGATGAGAAGAAAATAGCCGGACACAGGGAACAGGAGCTGGACTTTGGAAAGGTCAGAAAAACTCATACTGCAGAAGAAACAGTTGAGGGAGTGAAAGAAGGAAAACACAGACTGCAGTCCAGACACGCTTTTCTGGAACAGGAAGAACTTGCGGAAGCGGAAGAAATGGAAAACTCAGAAATGAGTGATGATAAAGCAGGCGGGGAGAAATCTCCGTCTGTTTCACGTTCCAGACTTCGTAAAGAGAGTATCCGGGGACATCCGGGACGTGATGCTGAAACATCGGAACCGGACAGGCAGAGCCGAAAGAAAAAGATGGTCGTAGCTTATGCAGCGAAAGAGCAGAAACGCTGCCATGAAAAGTCAGAAGTTGATGAAAAATCAATGGAAGATTTTCGGGAAGAGATTAAAGGAAAGACGAAAAGGGAACAGACGCTAAAAGAACAGAAAAAATCAAAATCCCGTCTTTCCTTTGAAGATGAAAGTAAAGGTATGATTCCCGGTAGCGGAATGGCAAGAAAGGGGGCAAACGTTGTTTCAGAAACGGTATCTGCCTATGGTCAGAAAAAAATCAGAGAGGATACCGATGATAATGCTGCTCTTGATGCAGCAGATCAGATGGAATTTGCGGGAGAAAGCCTTGCAAGAAAGTCAATTTACGTTCGGGAACGGTTGAAAGAAAACCGACAGAGAAATAATCGGTTGAGGGAAACCGTTTTGGAAGAAACAGAAAAATCTCGCCTACAGTTTAGCACCAGTGCTTCCAATGAAGCAAAAAAGGCGGTTCAGAAAGAAGCAGAACAGAAGAAACAGTCTGCATTAAAGAAATTATTGCAGAAAAAGCGTTACCAGAAGCAGTATCAGGCTGCGAAACAGGGAAAAGCTGTGAAAGACGCAGTGCTTGTAAACGCACAGCGATTTACGGAAAAAGCCAAAGCTGCGGTCAAGGAGCTTGTGGCACAGAACAGAAATATCCTCCTGTCCATAGGAGTTCTGGTGCTGCTGTCTGCGTTAATGGCAACGAGCCTGTCAAGCTGTGCTGCGTTATTCCAGGGCAGTTCCAATGCTATTATTTCTACCAGTTATTCCAGTGAGGATGAGGATATTTATGCTGCGGAAAATGCTTATGTGGCATTGGAAAATGCACTGAATGAGCAGATCAATCAGATGAAAGCAAACCATTCCGACTATGATGAGTTCCAGTTCCAGATTGATGAGATCGGACACAATCCGTATCAGCTTATTTCTTATCTGACAGTCAAGTATGGCGGTTTTACCTATGCTGAGGTTGCAGACGAGATTCAGGAGATTTTCAGAGAGCAGTATGGCTTATATACAGATTCGACAAGAGAAACTGTAACAGAAAAGAAAACAGTCAGGGTTGGAGAATCACTGGGACAGGTTGTGACCAGTGGATATTGCAACTGTCCGATCTGCTGCGGGCAGTGGAGTGGAGGCCCGACTGCAAGTGGAGCATATCCACAGGCAAATCACACGATTGCGGTGGATGCTTCCAATCCATTTGTGCCAATGGGAACCCATGTTGTTATGAATGGAGTGGAATATGTAGTAGAAGATACAGGAGCATTTGCAAGATATGGTGTTCAGTTTGATGTATTTTACAGCGATCACGCTTCTGCATCAGCACATGGACATCAGACCTGGGAAGCATACATAGCAGACAGTAATGGAAGCCAGGAGGTGGAAGTAACTACAACAAGAGAAGTAAACCGGCTGGACGTAACACTTACGAACCATAACCTGGATGCAGTTTTAAGAAACCGTATGACAGATAAGGAACAGGAGCAGTATGACGCTTACAATAAATACTATGGAAATCGTGATTATCTGTTTGACCTTAATACAATTCCGACAGGCGGGGCAGGTTTTGGATATGATATTCCGGCAGAAGCACTTTCTGATCCGCAGTTTGCCAAGATGATCAGGGAAGCGGAAAAATATCTGGGTTATCCGTATGTATGGGGTGGTGCATCGCCATCTACCAGTTTTGATTGCTCTGGTTTTGTATGCTGGGTAATCAATAATTGTGGAAATGGATGGAACGTGGGAAGAACAACAGCGGACGGACTTCGTTCTTATTGTTCCTATGTATCTCCATCGGATGCAAAGCCGGGCGATCTGATCTTTTTCCAGGGAACTTATGATACGCCGGGAGCGAGCCATGTTGGAATTTATGTAGGAAATAACATGATGATTCATTGCGGGAATCCGATTCAGTATACAAGCATTGCAAGTTCTTACTGGCAGCAACATTTTATGGCATTTGGCAGACTTCACTAGAAGGGAGTAAATAAGAGATGAATATGCGGTTAAAAAAGGTTCTGGATGACATTCAGAAAACTGAAAACAAGATTCTGGAACTGCAGGAGCATGTAAGGCAACTGAGAATCCAGAAAAAGCAGATGGAAGATGCAGAAATCATTAAGGCAATCCGTTCCATGAAGATGGACAGCCGAAAGATGCTGACTTTTCTGGACGGGATTCAGAATGGAACAGTTACCATGCAGTTTGATGAAGAGGGCAATCTTTCTATGGATAGTTCTGAAACAGGTATAAAGAAAGAAGAAAATATGGACAGAGAAATGTCAACCGGACTGATAGAAGAAAGAGAGGATTTGGAAGATGAAGAATAAAGTAATGAAAAAAATTTTGATGATTATGTTGTCATCAACAATACTGATGGGTTCTGCCAGTGTGACCGCTTTTGCACAGGCAAATGAAAACGCAGAGCAGGCTGAAACTGCGGAACAGGTGATAGAAGAACAGCCGGCGGAGCAGCCTGCCGCAGAGGGAACACCGTTTTCCACGTCGGGAAACGGACAGCTTGTGGATGATAAGGAGAATGACAGTTCCAAGCAGTTTCTGACGGTACAGACAAAGAATGGAAATACCTTTTATATGGTCATTGACCGTTCCGGTACTTCCGAAAACGTGTACATGATGTCACTGGTAGATGAAAATGATCTGGCAGAGTTCTTAGGCGAAAACGAGGAAATCGAGAAAAAAGAGGAACCAGCAGTTGTTCTTCCGGAAACGACTGCAGCACCAGAACCAGAAACTACCGTACAGCCAGAAACAGAAGTAAAACCGGAATCCGGTGGTAATAAAATGTTTGGCTCTGCGATCCTGGGCGGCGGTATTGTACTGGTATTCGGTGGTTTAGCTGCTTTTGCTTTAAGTAAATTCCGAAAGAAAAAAGAGGACAGTATTGTAGAGGAAGGTCTGGAATTTGCTGATGACAGTTACATCAATGAAGATGAAGAAAATGCGGAAGATCAGCAGAAATAACAAAAAAGCATAAGGTATGGAGAAAGGGCAGTTCTTTATAGACTGCCTTTTTGACAGGAAAAGGAGGAAAACATGGCGAAATTTTTAGTGATTGCAGAGAAACCGAGCGTGGCACAGAGCCTTGCAAAAAATTTATCTGCTTATCAGAGAAAGGACGGGTATCTGGAGGGGAACAGTTGCATCGTCAGTTGGTGCCTGGGGCATCTGGCAGAGTATGTCCCACCGGAAATCTATGATGAAAAATATGCAAAATGGCAGTTTGAGGATTTACCGATTATTCCGGAAGTATGGAAAGTTCAGGTATCAGAGGATAAAAAGAAGCAATTTGATGTGATATGCAGCCTGATGAACCGGGCAGATGTAGCATATCTGGTGAATGGCTGTGATGCCGGAAGAGAAGGAGAACTGATTTTTAAAAGAGTTTATGATCTGGCAGGCTGTCAGAAACCAGTGAAGCGTCTGTGGATCAGTTCAATGGAAGATGAAGCAATTCAGAAAGGATTCCAGTCATTAAAGGCCGGGAAAGAATATGCAGGTCTTTGTAATGCTGCGGTATGCAGGGCACAGGCAGACTGGCTGATCGGAATGAACGCAACGAGAGCCTACACAACCAGATATTTTAAACGTCTGGTAGTTGGCAGAGTGCAGACACCAACGCTTGCTATGCTGACGGAAAGAAAAGAGAAAATTGAGCATTTCAAGAAAGAAGCCTATTATAAGGTTTCCCTGTCAGATGGAAGACTTGCGGTAATTTCAGAAAATATTCAGTCTGAAACAGAAGCGGAAGAATTAAGAAAACTCTGTGATGGGACAGAAGCTGTTGTGACCAGAGTGAAAAGAGAACAGAAAAAGACTTCTCCGCCCAAACTTTATGACCTGACCAGTCTGCAGAGGGAAGCAAACCGATTTTTCGGATACACTGCACAGAAAACATTGGATATGCTGCAGGAACTGTATGAAGAAAAGATGGTTACTTATCCGAGAACAGACAGTCAGTATGTAACCGAGGATATGAAAGAAACGGTAAAAATGCTTGCCGAAGGCATGACAGATTTTCTTCCGTTTCTGGAATCTGGACAGATTAGGGGAAACATAGATCGTGTGGTTAATAATGCAAAGGTATCTGATCATCATGCAATCCTACCGACAAAAGAAGCAATGGAAAAAGGCATGGGAGGACTTTCCGGTAGAAAGAAAAATCTGCTGATGCTGATCGGACAGCAGCTTGTTCAGGCAACAGGGGAAGAGTACCTTTATGAGCAGACAGAAATTTCCGTACAGTGCAAAGAACATGAATTTACTGCAAAAGGAAAGCTGCCTGTGCAGATGGGCTTCAAAGAAGTGGAAGAAGCCTTTCGGAAATACTGTGTAAAGGATAAGAAATCTGATGAACCGGATAATAAGACAGAACTTCCAGAAGGATATGAGGAAGGAATGACTCTTGCCTCTGTGAAAGCAGAGAAGAGTACACATTACACTTCTCCGCCGAAGATGTTTACCGAAGATACTCTGCTTGCTGCAATGGAAACAGCGGGAAATAAGGAATTTGATTCTGAAACAGAGAAAAAGGGATTGGGGACACCGGCAACCAGAGCCAATATTATTGAGAAGCTGGTATCTTCCGGGTATGCAGAACGTAAAGGAAAACAGATTTTTCCTACGGTGGCAGGCTGTGAGCTGATTCATGTAATGCCGGAGAATCTGAAATCCGCAAGCCTGACAGCAGAATGGGAGAATCAGCTTCTGATGATGGAAAAGGGAAAAATCCATGATGATGAATTTATGGATGGGATTGTATCTATGATTACCGATGTTCTTTCAGTATGCAGGGCGATTCCAGAAGAAGAACGGAATCGTTTTCAGACTGCAAGGGAAGTAATTGGGAAATGCCCGGTATGCGGTTCCGATGTATATGAGGGTAAGACCAATTATTATTGTTCTGACAGAAGTTGTCCGTTTGCTTTATGGAAGTCAAATAGGTTTCTGGAAAGTATGAAAAAATCAATGGATAAAAAGATGGCAGTGGAGCTTCTGAAAAAGGGACGTACCCATGTAAAAGGACTGTATTCCAAGAAAAAGGACAGCAAATTTGATGCTGATCTTGTACTTGGGGTAGAAGATGGAAAAGCCAGATTCAGTCTGGAATTTCCTAAAAAGAAAAAATAAAGCACAGTCAGAAGGAGGAATAGGTTATGGCTCGTTTAGATGAGATACGTGGACTTGCAGAATATCATGCAGCCCATATCAGCAGTTCACCAAGGGACTGGATGAATTATCTGGATACCGCAGCCAGGTTATACAGGTATCCATTTATGGATCAGCTTTTGATCCACGCACAGCGTCCAAAAGCAACTGCCTGTGCTTCGCTGGAATTATGGAATGAAAAAATGCTGCGGTGGGTAAACCGAGGAGCAAAGGGAATTGCTCTTTTGGATGAAACCATGCAGAAAACAAGACTCCGATATGTATTTGATATTCAGGATACTCATAAGGTAAAAGGTGGAAGAACCCCTTACCTGTGGCGGTTGCAGGAGAAGCAACAGGAGGAGTTATTAAACCATTTAGAAGAAGTTTATGGACTGGAAGCTAAAGATACAGGAAGTCTTTCTGATGCACTGATGGCAACAGCGAAGTATATGGTAGAAGAAAATCTGGATGAATACCTGGATGGCTTGACATATGTGACGGAAGGAACATACCTGGAGGAGCTGGAAGAAAATACCATACGCAGCGAATTTCGCAGTCTGTTGACAGACAGCATTTATTATACGCTGGCTTCCAGATGCGGACTTGATCCGCTGGAACGGCAGGAAGAAATGGACTTCGTACATATCACAGACTATAACAGTTTATCGGTGCTGACATTTATTGGAAATGCGACGAGCATGGCCAGTGAGTCTGTGCTAGTGGATATTGGAAGATTTGTACACCGTATTTCATTAGAAGAAATGAAAAAGGGTATTGAAAATTCGGATGAAAGGAATTATAATAAATTTAACACGTTAATTCGTGAAAGCGAAGAAAACAACAACAGAATCATAGAAAACGAATATTCACAGGAAGATGAAGGAGGAAATGAGCATGGAACTGACATATCATCGCAAAGGGGATTATCTGTTTCCGAATCTGACAATCCAGGAGACAGAGGTACAGATCGGGAAATACGGAATGCTGCGGAGGACATTTCTGAAGGAACACAAGAACAGCCTGTATCAGAGCCTGTTACTGACTGGGAAACTGAACAGCCATCTGGAAGAGATCGAGAAAACAGCACAGAAGAGATTGGAAGTACAGATAGCGAAACTGTTGGAGAAGAATCCGGCACCATCGAAAGAGGAGAACCCGATGGCGTGGACAGCACATATGAACAGTCTGACGGCAACAGCGGAAGAGAGCATCTTGACGGAATTGGTGTACAGCTAATCGAAGACACAAGTGAAGATCAGTTAAGTAAAGCAGAGGAAGAAATTGCCTCTGCTTTATCTTTGCCCGAACTTCCATCTGTAAATGAACAGAAAAGGGAAATCGAAAACAGAATAGCTTCCCTCTATGCTGGGGAGATTGCCATTCCAAGTGAGGTGGTCGATGAGGTTTTAAGAACCGGAGGAAACCGAAGCAAGAGCCAGCTTCGTATTATCTATAATTTTATGAGTGAGCAGACACCGGAAGAATATACGGAGTTTGTGAAGCGGGAGTATGGGACTGGTGGAAAGGGATTTGAAATCAATGGTATGGAGTATTCGGTCTGGTTTGATGAAACTGGATTGCAGATTGCAGTAGGGCATACCGTTACCGATCAGATTCTGGATAAAGCGTTTTTGTCCTGGGAAGATGTGAGTGGCCGTATCCATCAGCTTTTGAAACAAGGCGAGTATGCACCGCAGTCCGTACTTGATGTTGCAAGGAAGAATGCGATAAAGGAACATGCCCAGGCACTTGCCTATATGAAAGCGGATATGGCAGAGGGTGTAGCAGAACTTGTCTTTGATGAAGAGGATTTACCACATCTTCACAGTATTTATCCGGAAATTACTGATTATCTGGAAGAGAAACTAACAGATCCGCAGTGGCTGGCAGATCTGAACGAACGTCTGGAAGGACTGGCAATGGCTTATGAGGAAGATAAAAGTATTATGCGGTTCCGCACCTATAATCCAATCAGAATATCCGGACAGTTCCAGAAATTTGCCGCAGAAGTAATTCCATACAATGCCAGAGATGAATTCGCATGGCAGGAACATAAGGTATTTATTACTCAGGATGAAATAGATGCTTTTCTTGCCGGTGGAGGTCCGTATTCGGATGGAAGGCTTTCTACCTATTCTTTTTATCTCCTGAATGAAGATGATAAGGCAAGGACAGATTTTATCAAGGAAAAATATGGGATAGGCGGTCAGAGCCATGCTTTATGTGGAGCAGACAATTCACATGCAGATTATGACGGGAAAGGTTTGAAGCTGGAGAGAGGGGACTATGGGAATCCAGATATTTCGGTGTTGCTGCCCTGGGCAAAAGTTGCAAAAAGAATCGGCTATCTGATTGATAACCAGCAGTTCTTACGTTCTGCAGATTATTCCCGTATGCCGGAATATGAGAGGGAACGGATTGCAGGAAAAGTGATCAGTTTTTATGCAAGACTGCCAGAAGAAATTGAGCGTCCGTTTAAGCAGGATTTTTTTAATGAAGAAGCAAGAAAAGAACTTCCTGTTATGCTGAATGATTCGGAGAAGTCGCAGAAATTGTTACAGGCGATGGACGATGCACTGGCAATGCTGCCACTGGATTTTGAATCAGTGAATGAAACTTATGAGAAGAAATTACAGCTTTTGACCGAAGTATATCAGTATGTGGAAGGCAGCTATACGATTTTCCCGGCACAGGAAGTACCAGATCAGGCAGATGGCTTAAATGGATACCAGATGTCTTTATTTGATATTGTGAGTGCTTCCGAACCAGAAGAAAATACAGAAGAACCAGAAGTGGAAGAGTCGTCTGCAGAAATGGAGGAGGTACAAAAAGGAGAACCAGAATCAGAATCTGTAATTGTACAGGAACAGTGGGACGAGAATGTATTTGAATATCAGGGGTATCATTTTGAACCAGTGGGGATTCTTCCGCAAGGTCTGGAAGGGAAAGAACTGGTAAACCAGACAAGAGGAAATACAGAATTGCACCTGACTACCTACGAGCGAGAAGATGATATTTTATATTCCTACGCAGGATTCTATGAGGCAAGTGGTTCATCAAAAGCTGATATTTTCCGGTGTATGGAAACTGGACGAAATTATATTCCAGGGGAGAACGAACTATTTGGCTATGAGGGAGAATTTTTACCATATCTACAGAATGAGCAGGTGCAGGAACAGGAACCGCATAATTTCCATATTACGGACGATGACCTTGGGGCTGGTGGTCCGAAAGCAAAGTTTAAAGCAAATATGGAAGCTATCAGGCTGCTGAAAGAACTGGAACAGGATCAGAGATTGGCAACACCGGAAGAACAGGAAGTGTTGTCAAGATATGTTGGATGGGGCGGTATTCCACAGGCTTTTGAAGAAAGAAACAGTGCCTGGGCAGAGGAATATACGCAGTTAAAAGAAGTCCTTACGCCAGAAGAATACAGTGCAGCAAGGGCATCAACGCTGAATGCCTTTTATACTTCTCCGACGGTCATCAAGGCTATGTATGAAGCACTTGGAAACATGGGACTGAAGCAGGGAAATATCCTGGAGCCGTCCTGTGGAGTAGGAAACTTTATGGGACTTTTACCGGAAAGTATGGGTGCTGCAAGTATGTATGGTGTAGAACTTGATCCGGTTTCCGGGCAGATTGCAAAACAGCTTTACCAGAAGAACAGGATTGCAGTACAGGGATTTGAGGAAACCAGTTACCCGGACAGCTTTTTTGACAGCGTGATTGGAAATGTACCGTTTGGGGCATATCAGGTCAGTGACCGCAAATATGACAGATACCATTTTATGATCCATGATTATTTTATTGCAAAATCCTTAGACCTGGTACGTCCGGGCGGAGTGGTGGCAGTTGTTACATCAAGCGGTACGATGGATAAGCAGAATCCGGAAGTCCGACAGTATTTTGCAAATCGGGCAGATCTGCTTGGGGCAATCCGCTTACCGAACAATGCTTTCCAGAGAAATGCCAATACCAGTGTGGTTGCGGATATTCTGTTTTTCCAGAAAAGGGACAGGGCTGCAATCACAGAACCAGACTGGGTACAGTTGAAAACCACACCAGAAGGTTATACAGTCAATTCCTATTTTGCTGACCACCCAGAAATGGTGCTTGGAGATTTCAAAACAGAAAGTACCCAGTACGGAAAACAGGAAGTGACGGTAAAGGCAAAAGAGGGAGCAGATCTGGCAGAACAGTTAAAAGATGCGGTACAGCATATCCAGGGAACCATCACAGAGCAGGAGATTTCGGACACGGAACTGGAAGAACAGGTGGTATCCATACCGGCAGATCCGGATATTAAGAACTTCAGCTTTGCACTTGTCGGAGAGGATATTTATTACAGGGAAAATTCTGTTATGAATAAGATGGAACTTCCTGTTGTGACAGGCGAACGTGTCAAAGGCATGGTTGCCATCCGGGATGCAACAAACAGGCTTCTGGAACGGCAGTTGGAAGAATGCAGTGATGAAGAGGTTGCCAGCTTACAGGCTGAATTGAACCGGGTTTATGACAGCTTTACTGCAAAGTATGGATTACTCAACAGCAATGCAAATAAAAGGGCATTCAGCATGGACAGCAGCTATTGCCTTTTGACTTCCCTTGAATTTCTGGACGAAAAGGGCGAGTTGAAGCGGAAAGCAGACATATTTACGAAAAGGACGATCCGCAGGGCAGAACCGGTAACATCGGTGGATACTGCAAGTGAGGCACTGGCGGTATCTATCGGGGAAAAGGCAAAAGTAGATATTCCTTATATGATGCAGCTTACCGGAAAAACAGAGGAGGAGGTCACAGAGGAGCTTACAGGCGTTATCTTTAAGAATCCGCTTACAGATAAATGGGAGCCATCCGATGAGTATCTTTCCGGAAATGTCAGGGAGAAGCTGAACATTGCAAGGCAGTTTGCAGAAAACCATTCAGAATATATGGTCAATGTGCAAGCACTGGAACGGGTACAGCCGAAAGACCTGGACGCTTCCGAGATTGAAGCAAGGCTTGGTGCAACTTGGATTTCTCCAGACTATATTACAGAGTTCATGGCAGAAACATTCCATACACCACGACAGCATATCAATTATGAGCGTATCAAAGTACAGTATGCGGAAGTGACCGGACAGTGGAATGTAAAAGGAAAGAACGTGGACAGCAGCAATAACCCGCTTTCCACCGCAACTTACGGAACACAGAGGGCAAATGCTTACAGGCTGTTGGAGGATGCACTGAATCTGCGTGACACAAAAATCTATGACACGATACATGATGCGGATGGGGAACATCGGGTACTGAACCGGAAAGAAACTACCCTGGCACAGCAGAAGCAGGAACTGATCCGGGAGGAATTTAAAGAGTGGATCTTTAAGGATATGCGTCGACGGGAAGCACTTTGCAAAATTTATAATGAACGGTTTAACAGTGTAAGACCAAGAGAATATGATGGCAGTCATATCCAGTTTGTCGGAATGAATCCGGAAATTAAGCTGATGGAACATCAGAAAAATGCGGTGGCACATATCCTTTATGGAAATAATACCCTGCTCGCACACTGCGTAGGTGCAGGCAAGACGTTTCAGATGATCGCAGCCGGTATGGAGAGCAAGCGTTTGGGACTGGCACAAAAGAGCCTTTATGTGGTTCCAAACCATTTGCTGGAACAGTGGGGAAGTGATTTCTTACGCTTATATCCGGGAGCAAATATTCTGGTAGCAACGAGGAAAGACTTTGAACCGGCAAACAGAAAACGGTTCTGTTCCAGAATCGCAACCGGGGATTATGATGCGGTCATTATTGGACACAGCCAGTTCGAGAAAATCCCGCTTTCCAGGGAAAGACAGATCGTATTGCTGGAAGACCAGATCGCAGATATTACCTATTCTATTGAAGCGGCAAAAGAGGAAACAGGACAGCAATATACGGTTAAGCAGATGGAAAAAACAAAGAAAACCCTGAAAGCAAAACTGGAAAAACTGAATGACCAGACACGAAAGGATGATGTAGTGACTTTTGAGCAATTAGGCGTGGACAGGCTGTTTGTGGACGAGTCACATTATTACAAAAACCTTTTTTTATACACAAAAATGCGGAATGTGGCAGGCATTTCACAGACCGATGCACAGAAAAGTTCAGATATGTTTATGAAATGCAGATACATGGATGAGATTACCGGGGGAAAGGGAATCACGTTTGCAACGGGAACACCCGTATCAAACAGTATGACTGAATTATACACCATTATGAGATACCTCCAGTATGATACTTTAATGAATATGGGAATGGGACATTTTGATTCGTGGGCAGCAACTTTTGGAGAAACAGTTACGGCAATCGAATTGTCACCGGAAGGGACGGGTTATCGTGCAAAAACACGATTTGCCCGTTTTTTTAATCTTCCAGAGCTGATCTCCATATTTAAAGAAGCTGCGGATATTCAGACTGCGGATATGCTGAATCTTCCTGTACCGGAAGCAGAATATATCAATGAAGTGTTAAAGCCGAGTGAGAAACAGAAAGAAATGGTGGAAGCCTTTTCGGAACGTGCAGAACAGGTTCGTGGCGGTGCGGTAGATCCAAGGGTAGATAACATGCTCAAGATTACCAACGACGGAAGAAAATGTGCATTAGACCAGAGGCTTTTAAATGATATGCTTCCAGATGCAGGGGAAAGCAAGGTAAATGCCTGTGTGGAGAATGCTTTCCAGGTATGGGAGGACGGAAAAGATACACAGGCTACCCAGTTAATTTTCTGCGACCTCAGCACACCGAAAAATGATGGAACATTCAACGTGTATGATGATGTAAGAAACAAGCTGGTGGAACGGGGAATCCCGAAAGAGCAGATTGCATTTATCCATGAATACAATACGGAAGTAAGAAAAGCGGAGCTGTTTGCAAAGGTGAGGGCAGGGCAGGTAAGAATCCTGATGGGTTCCACTCCGAAACTCGGTGCTGGTACCAACGTCCAGGACAGATTACTTGCACTGCATCATCTGGACTGTCCCTGGAAACCATCTGATGTAGGACGGATTTTGCGGACATTCAAAATAAAAAAGAATGTGGAGGTAACAGA
>NZ_QTWS01000048.1 GCF_003461245.1 Blautia sp. AF19-10LB | reverse complement strand
TCAACCTGTTTCTGGGCAAACGCCAAATCAGCTTGCCTATGATAACTTAATGACATTGGCCGAGAGGCTGCTTTTTGTTTTTGTGAATGAACATTAAATCTCAAAATTAATATTTTTTATGAAAAAAAGTTGCATAAAAAATAAAACATGTTATAATAATGATAAGAGAGAAGAAAAATGACTTGGAGGAATGAGCCATGATTATAGAGGTAAGAGCAAAAAACTGTTATGTATTTGAAGATGATATTACATTTTCGATGAAAGCTGATATGCGAAATAAGAAATTTGGAGCAAATGTTCATAAAGAGAACAATTTTAACGTGCTTAAAACAGTAGGAATATATGGACCAAACAATGCAGGGAAAACATGTCTAATCAAGTGCATTAGGGCAATAAGAAATGTTCTTTTAAATAAGAAGAATGGACTAATGCCGAATATTTTTACTGATAGTGATGTATGCGAGTTAGGTGTTACATTTATGGCATCTGGAAGAAAGTTTTCTTATGATTTTAAGTATGACGCAGAAAAAGAAGAATATATATATGAGTCATTTTCGGAGATATTTAAAGATCAGTACAACAACGAAAAGGAAGTTTGCTGGTTGAGAAAGGATACTGTTAGCGAAATATACGAGTGTATTGATGAATCTGTTCAGACTATGATTTCGGTTGTATCGAAGAATAATTTGTTATGCTATGTAGTGGATACAAGTAAATTTGAACATATCAATGAGATGAAACAGATTCTTGTCGGGTTTGCAGAAAAAATTGATATCATCAATATGAATAACATACCTATGCAACACACGATTGAACTCATGAAGAATAAGAATCAGTTGCAGCAAAAAGTTGTTGAGTTCATAAAAAATGCAGACTTGTATATGGATAATTTTGAATATGTGGATATGGATAAGATACAGCTGAAAACTGGTGAAGGTGACGAAAAGCCAGATGAGAAAGTGCTTGATATTCCAGAGAATATTATGGATCAAATCAGATTGGTATCCACATACAAGGGAGTCCATGTGCCAAGTATGATGTTTGATTCCACAGGAACAAAGAAGATTGCAGCCATTGCCAGTTATGTAATTGAAGCACTTGAACAAGGCAGAATTTTAGTTGTGGATGAGTTGGATAGCAGTATTCATTTTAAGCTTACCAGGGCGATTGTTGCGATGTTTAATAATGAGTTGAATACAAGTGCACAGATGATATTTACAGTTCATGATATAAATCTTATGGATTGCAAGAGAATGTTCCGAAAGGAGCAGATTTGGTTTGTTCATAAGGATGAAGAAGGTGTATATGTGTATTCACTTGCAGATTTTACTGCACAGCAGGGAGTGAGGGATACGACAGATGTTATGGAAAAATATAGGAAAGGTGCACTTGGTGCTTTACCGGATCCTGAATTGATCAACTCCTTGCTTAGCATTAAAGGTGGTGTAAAGGGGGATGATGCCGATGCAAAATAAGCTCCCTAAGTTTTTGGATAACCACAAAATTTGCATTATCTGCGAAGGCAATGAGGAATATGAATATCTAAATCGGTTAAAGAATTTAAAAGTGTGGAACGAGCAATATGATATCTCATTGGTTAATGCCGGGGGAAATGGAAATATTCCGGCGAGATATCAGGACCGCTATCAAAATGGAGCAGACGAACTTGTACTTGTATTCTGTGATACAGAAAAGAAACCTCATGAGCAGTATGAAGACATTAAACGTAAGATTAATGAGTTTCATGGTGTGGATAATGCTGCAGATGAAGTGATTATATTTGGAAATCCTTGTACGATGCAGATTATATCTAAGCACTGGACCGATAAAAATTTGAAATCACCAGCAAAACCAGTGAACGCTCCCTTGATAAAGGAATATACCGGGGTGGAGAATTATAAAGGGAGAGCGGATCAGATTCATGAGGTTATGGAACATGTTACTGCGGAGAACTATGTGGATATGAGTCAGCGAGTGAGAAAGTTGGATTCGGATGATTCTGTTACTGGTAGCAGTAATTTTGGAAAGTTCATAAAGCTGTTTGAGAGTGATGACAGTGGGTGGATTGAAGCAATAAATAAAAAAATTGAATAATATAAGGAGAATAGAGAGGTAAATTGGATGAATCCACAAATTAAAGATCATTTTTATGATCAGTTTCTTAAAGAACCAACAAAAGACAATTTTCGGGATTTTATGAAAAAGTCATGTGGTGAATTAAATGAAATGGATTTTAAAGAGACTTGGATAGACAAAGGTCCGTTGGCAAAAATTATGTTGGCTATGGCAAATAATGGTGGAGGAATTATCATATTTGGTGTAAAGGAAAATGAAGATAATACATTTGATGTTTTAGGACTGGATAATCTGAAGGATACTGCTGACATTAGTAATAGTATTTCTAGGCTTGTTTCATCGAGTTTGGATTATGAGGTATTTAATTTTGTTTTTGATTCGGATGTTTATGGAGAATTTGAAAATAAAAAGTTTCAAATCATGGTTATACATGATACTCCAGAAAGATTACCTTTTGTATCACTTGGACAATCTGAAAAAATAGAAAAAGATGTAATATATGTTAGAAGAGGGACAAAGTCAGAAAAGGCAACATCTGAAGAAATTAACAGAATAATTGAAAGAAAAATTGCAACTATATATTCAGAAAATACGGATATGTCTTTAGACCAACATCTGGAGCAATTAAAAAAACTGTATTCAGAATTGCCTCAAAAAATACGAGTGTTAGTTCGAAAAGGCTCTCAACCAAACTTTGCAGCAGCGCTAAAAGTATTTGGAGAACGTATAGGGGCACTGTATGGAACTCCAGATGAATATGAGGAAAAGGATAATCCCAATTATCCTGATGAAGGATATGAGGCATTTATTTTGAGAATGATAGATGCAAAGAAATTGAAGATAGAGAAAGTATTAGATTTGAAATGATTGCTGACTTGAAAAAGTAAATTCCAGTGCAAGTAGGTGGTGGAATTTAGAATTTCATTTTTTACATTAGATTACCATTTGGAAATATGTTGTATAATGGGGGCAAGAGTGATAAAATAATACCGAACATGGTTCTAGTGGTCTAAGAGTAAGACGTTTATCAGATGATAAAAGATAGTGGTGCAAATCCACTCTAAAAGTTCATAAAGTTTATGGATTTTTAGAATGGATTTGCAAAGAGGAATTAGTAAAAATGACATTAATTGTAGGGTGGTTGGCTTGTGATCAGAGAGGCCCATGTTCTGCATATATAGCCAGTGATAGTAGAATTTCTGATAATAGGAACTTTTATGATTATAGCCAAAAGACATTTGCATTAAAAAATACTCCTGATATATTAGGGTATTGTGGAGAAACATTATTTACATATCAGATATTAACTCGCTTAACAAGTATGTGTGATGTGGGAATGTTGTTATCAGCAGACATGGATTATCAAGATAGAAGTGAGATTATTTTTAATGAAATCAAAAGAGCACATTCAGCATACAAACTTAATAATGGAATTATTAAAATATATCATATAGGGCGAAATAAAAAAAGAATATTTGATGCGAACGTATACTTTTGGAATGGAATAATATGGGAGAACATAAAAATACATACTGATTTTAAGAAGTCAAAGAACCTTTTTTCAGATGGAAGTGGGAAAAAAGAATATGATGAGAACTTTTTGAGGTTCAAAAATGGAAATAACGAAAGCACAAGTAGAAATTATTTCCATTGCTTTTGTGATATTGTAAAAAATGTCAAGGATAAGCATACAGGAGGGATTCCGCAACTAGTTGGTCTATATAATGGAAGCAAATTCAATGGCATGTATCATGGAACGATTGTAGATGGACAAGCATATTATCAAGGATTAAAAATGGGAAATGTATATGGAATGTCCAATATAAGATGGTACAATGAAAATTTTGAAATATGTGATTGGAATACGAAACAACGCGAAGCTAATGCGATGGTTCAACCAATATCAAAAAAGGCAACTCCCTGACTCTCCATTCTAAAGAAAAAATACAGTAGGGGGAGAGCGAGGTGCTTTTCAAGGGGGAAATAGACTCCCCTTTTGAAATCAGGGTATCTCCAAAATCAGGATAATATAGATTTTATGGCAACAAATTGGCAACAGAAAATCAGCGAGCCAAAATAATATGTGTAACAGAGATAAAATAACGGTAGAAAAAAGATAAAAACTAAACAAAAATGTTTAAAAATATCTTTGGATTTGCCGAGTTTGAATAAAATAATAAAGGCTGCAGGAATGGAGAATTCCTGTAGCCTTTATCTATTGTCAGATGAAAGTCTGTGAGTTGAAAAACATGTTTATAAGGTTATAGTCAAATCTTTTTGATTTGACTATATTATTGTGGTAAAAAAATTTTTTACATTATTATATGGTTAATTATTAACAAAAAGAAGTGAGAGATTTATAGTAAAGATGTAATGAAAAAGCCATCTGATATTGGCGTATCAGACGGCTCATCATAGAAATGCAATCCAAATAATTTGAATAGCATGTAGCAAATCTATTCTAAATTATTTCGCGATTTTTGTAAAGTCTTTCTATGATATTTTCATTATAACAATGAATCTGCAGATTCTATAAAAATATCATAAGGAGGCTTTTAATATGAAAGCGATTAAGATCAAAATGAAACGTAACTGTGGTGATTCCAGAAATGTACAGGATATAGATTCTATCTATATAGATGCTGCGAATACATATTGGAAGAAATCAGAGGTTTACGATTATCTGCAAAAATTTCCCAAAACTATTACCGTAAATATTGCACCATATCCATATCTTATTCCAGCAATGAGCATACAGGGAGAGAAATATGTTCGATCTGCAGCTAATGGCACATCGAAAGATAATTTACTGATGTTACCACGTGAATAAAGACCGATACCTCATCTGTAAGGCAAATATAGAAAATCGAACGTTTTTTCGATATCTGCCTTGCACTAAGGTTATGAACTTGGTAAAATATAGTAAAAATACATAAAAATTAAAAATAGAATAATGGAAAAACAGCCATATGATACAAGGAGTACTGGATGAAAAATAAAAAAACAAGTATTCTGGAAACACAAGAATGTAAACTGGCTCATGTAGATTATGAAACAAAAAGATGTCAGTCTATGCAGGAGCATGCTGGAAATGTTGCGCGTTTTGCGAGGGATGCCTGTGAACTTCCAAAATTGAGAAGTATTGTTGAACTGGCAGGAATTCTTCATGATGCAGGAAAACTTGGCACAGCAAATCAGGATGATTTTAAGAATATTCTGGAACTGGGAGATAAGGTACATAAACATGGACTGGATCATTCTACCGCGGGTGGAAGAATTGCACTTGAATTGATGAAAGAGGAGCCTGTTTCAGAATTTATCAGTACATTAATTTATTTTCACCACGGTATGGAAGACTGCATTAATCTGGAAAATGGTCAAAGTCTACAGGAACGCCGGCTGAAAAAAGAAATTGAGTATAGACATATCAAAGAGGGATTTTTTCAGATTTATGACAGAACAATGTTGGAGAAAGCAGGAGAGAAGGCAGTTCAGTCATATCAGGAAATTCTCAAAAAGATAAACGGATTTGTTAAAAAGTATGATTCCTCTGGAAAAAAATATGGTAGCAGATATTTTTATCTGGGAATGTATCTGCGGACTGCATTATCTTTGCTGATTGATGGCGACTGGACTGATACAGCATGCTTTTTTCAGGATATTCCATTATCGAAAAGGATGTCACAGGAAGAAACACAGGAAATATGGGAGAAATGCATACAGAATTTTGAACAGTATCTGAGAAATGAAATCCAAAATAATCCGGATAATGGAAATCAACTGAATGTTTTCCGGCAGGAGATATCTGACTCCTGCCGGAGAGCTGCAGAAACAGATCAGAAATTATATCGTCTGACAGTACCAACGGGTGCAGGAAAAACACTCAGCAGTCTTCGATTTGCACTCTATCATGCGAAGAAAGAGCAGAAACATCGGATTATTTATATAGCGCCATTTAATTCTATTTTGGAGCAGAATGCAGAAGAAATTCGTAAAGCAACAGGAATACCTTCAGCTGTTTTAGAACATCATTGCAATGTCATCTGTGAAGAGGGAGAAGAGGAAAAATATAGAAATCTCACAGAAACTTGGGATTCACCAATTATTGTAACAACAGCCGTGCAGATTCTAAATACATTATTTTCTGACCAGAAGAACTGTATTCGAAGAATGCACAATTTATGCAACAGTATCATTATATTTGATGAGGTACAGGCATTCCCGGTTAAATGTACAGAACTTTTTAATCTGGTGGTGAATTTCCTTTCGCAGTTTTGTGGGACAACCGTAGTATTATGTTCTGCTACACAGCCGACATTAGCTTCTCTTGAAGAGAATAATATCTGTAAGTGTCTGGAAATGTCAGGAGAATCCGAAAAATATGCAAAAGCTTTCAAAAGAGTGGAAATTATTGATGAAACAAAAAATGAACGTTATCAAGGGGGAATGGAAACAGAGGATTTAAAAGAGTTTGTATTGGAAAAAACGGAAGAATATCGCAGTACATTGGTAATTTTAAATACTACAAAGTGTGCATTTGAGGTGTTTCAAAAACTAGAAGATTGTTGCACGGAAGAATATGAGATTTTTCATCTGAGTAATAATATGTGTCCGCAGCATAAATTGGATACATTGGCAGAGATAAGAAACGCATTAAGGAAAAGAGACAAAAAGATTATTTGTGTGAGCACACAGGTGGTAGAAGCCGGAGTGAATTTTTCTTTTGGATGCGTGATACGATCAAAAGCAGGACTTGATAATGTTATCCAGGCAGCAGGAAGATGTAATCGACATAAAGAACTTGGAAAAATGGGAGCAGTTTATATTGTCCAGGTGGCTCATGATGCAGAACATCTGGAACGTTTGCGGGAAATCAGAGATGCACAGGCTGCGCTACAGAAAATCTTGGACGATTTTAAGTATGATAATAAGAAGTTTAATTATTCATTAGATTCAGAAATAGCTATAAAATTTTATTATTCGGCTTATCGTTCGCAGTTAAGAAAGCTAGAAACCAAATTTCCAGTTGAAGTATGTGACGTAACGGTAACACTGACAGATTTACTAGGGAAAAATCAAATTGGGCAGAATCAATATTGCCGGAAACATAAAGAAAAAGTTCGTACAAAGCTGCCTCAGGCTTTTCAAACAGCAGGGAGTGAGTTCGAAGTGATTTCTGACACTTATAAATTAAGCGTTGTAGTGCCATATGGTATTGAACCAAAGTTGCTATTAAAAGAACTGTCGCAAGTGCGTACAGAGACAGAAAAGAAAAAGATACTGAGAAAATTACAAAGATATACCGTTGGTATTTCAGAGAGCAGGAGAAATAAACTCGGAAATACCGTATACGAAAACAGTGAGGGGATTCTGGTACTATGTGATGGCTATTATGATAAGAAAGTGGGGGTTGTGGATGACCCCAAAATGGATTTTTGTAACATATAGGGGGCAGAAGCTATGAAGAAATACAGAAATACAATAGAGTTTGAAGTATGTGGTCCATATGCATTATTTTCTGATCCAGTCATGAGAGTTGGCGGTGAGAAAACAAGTTATCATATTCCGACGTATGAAGCTTTGCGAGGAATTACAGAAAGCATTTACTGGAAGCCAACGATCATGTGGATCATAGATGCTGTACGTGTTATGAACTCTATTCAAACTGAGACAAAAGGAATTCGTCCGATTGCCTATAATGGTGGAAATGAACTGGCTTATTATACTTATCTGAAAGATGTACGTTATCAGGTGCGAGCGCATTTTGAGTTTAATCTTAACCATATAGAATTAAAGGATGACCGAAATGAACACAAACATCATAATATTGCAAAGCGTATGGTAGAAAGAGGAGGCCGTAGAGATATTTTTTTGGGGACAAGAGAATGTCAGGCATTTGTTGAGCCATGTGTATTTGGAGAAGGAGAAAGCCATTATGATGATATGCCAGGAGAGATAGACTATGGATTCATGTATCATGGAATCACATATGCAGATGAAGCTATTCTTCCAGAAGACAAGGGGAAAATGACAGTACGTTTCTGGAGACCGGTTATGAAAAAAGGGGGGATCATAGAATTTATAAGGCCGGAAGCGTGCATACAGAAACGCCATATCAGAGAGATGGAACGTAAAGTTTTTGGAAAAGATAATTTTACTGGTCTAAAAGAATTTACCGACGAGGAGGTGGGTGAGTGAGCTGGGTAAATGAGTTGATCGATCTGTATGAGATAAACAGTGACAAAATAGGTGTCATTGAATATCGAAGAGATATGCCATATGTGCTTTTGCCGCCGTTTCATACCACTGTGACTGCACAGATAACAGTAACTATTGACCAGGATGGGAATTTTATGAATGCAGAGCCGGTAGATTCCAATGATAAATTGACGATCATACCGGTTACAGAAAAATCTGGAAGTCGTACCGCAGGAAAGGAGCCACATCCTTTATGCGATAATCTGAGATACCTTGCGGGAGATTATACGAAATATTATGAAGATGATGGAATCTGTCATGAACTGTATATTTCTCAGTTGAAAGAATGGGTTGAGTCAGAGTATTGTCATGAGAAAGTAAGGGCAATTTATCTATATTTGAAAAAAAATACACTGATTTCCAATCTGATTGAGAAAAAAATTATAAAATTGAATGAGCAGAACCGGATTGATGATAAAGAAAATATTCAGGGGATTGTACAGACAAAAGCTTTTGTGCGTTTTATCATCCGTTTGCCAAATACAGATTTTTTTGAGGCTCCCCCGGACGAATGCTGGAAAGACAAGACCCTTCAAGACTGTTATATAAATTATGTGCGTTCTCAGGAAAAAGAGATAGGATTATGTTACCTTACCGGAAATACAGAGGCTATTTCTTATCTTCATTCCAAAAAGATCCGTAATGAGGGTGACGGGGCAAAGCTGATTTCCGCAAATGACAGTCAGAATTTTACTTATCGAGGACGTTTTGCAACCAAAGAAGATGCTTTTGCTGTAGGAAATGAAACCTCTCAGAAAATCCATAATGCATTGAAGTGGATCATTCGAAAACAGGGAACACTTTTTGATACGCTGGCAGTTGTTACATGGGAATCCCACCGCCTGAGTATGCCGAGATGGAATGTAGATACGGACACCATTGCGTCAGAATATAATGAGGATGATGACTGGGATGATGAAGAGTCTGGAGAAGAAAGTGGATGTGATGGAAGTGCAATCACTGCCGAAAAATTTTACAGTGCACTTCGAGGATATGGAAAAAAGGTAGATAATACATCTGAAATGATTCTACTCGGTTTTGATGCAGCTACTCCGGGAAGATTATCCATGGTTGAAGAGATGACTCTGGATTCAGCGAGATATCTGGAAAATATAAAAAAATGGCATGAAAGCTGTAGCTGGATTCATGAAAAATGGAAAGAGAAAGATAAGAAGAGAATACGGTTTTTAGGAATGGTTGGCGTAAAGGACATAGCAGATATTCTATTTGGTATAGAGAATAAAGGCAGTCTTATGATTGTAGATGCAAATGGAAAGAAATTATATGCGGAAGTTGCGAAAAGGCTGATTCCCTGCATCTGGAACGGAAATAAAATCCCATGTGATTATGTGGACAGAGCAGTATTAAAAGCTTCCATGCCATTGACCTATAAAGATTGGAAAAATTGGGAGAGAGTTTTAACATTGGCGTGTTCGTTGGTTAAAAAGGATAAAAGTGAAAGATACGAGGAGGAATGGAACGTGGCATTAGATAAAAAACAAAAAGACAGAAATTATCTGTATGGACGTTTACTGGCAGTAGCAGATCGAATTGAATATCGTACTTATGATGATGGAGATAAGGCAAGGGTTACAAATGCGAAAAGATATATGTGCACTTTTTCTCAGAGACCTTATGAGACATGGAAGGTGATCGAAGAAAGTATTCAGCCATATGTGAATAAGCTGGGAATTGCAGAGAGACGTTTTTATGAGAATCTGTTGAATGATATTTATGATTTGTTCGAAGTAGAAAGCTTTAGTGATAACAAGAAACTGGATGGTTTATATCTTCTTGGTTTTCATAGCCAGGCTTATGATCTGAAACAGAAAAAGGAAGATTCTAAAGAGAAGGAAAAGGAGGAATAAACGATGAGTGCATTGAGAGGAAAAATTGATTTTACTTTATTTATAAGTGCAGATAATGCAAATCCAAATGGAGATCCACTGAATGGAAATCGCCCAAGGATCAATCTGGATGGGTATGGTGAGATATCCGATGTGTGTATTAAAAGAAAGATAAGAAACCGTCTTCAGGATCTTGGGCAGAAAATTTTTGTGCAGTCAGATGATCGTTCAGATGATGGTTATACCAGTTTAAAAGATCGTGCAGATGGATGTGAAGAGCTGAAAGCACAGCTGGGAAATAAGAAAAATGCAAATCGTGATGCATGTGCAGCGATTGCGTGTAAAGAGTGGTTGGATGTCAGAGCTTTTGGACAGGTTTTTGCATTCAAGGGAATTCCTGTATCGTTTGGAGTAAGAGGTCCCGTTTCTATTCATCAGGCAATCAGCCTTTCTCCAATCGATATCATCAGTATGCAGATTACTAAGAGTGTGAACAGTGAATCTGGAAAAGAGAGTAAAGCTTCCGATACCATGGGTACTAAACATAGGGTAGGTTTTGCTGTATATAGAGTGATGGGAAGTGTAAATGTCCAGCTTGCTGAAAAAACAGGATTCAGTCAGGAAGATGCGGAATTACTAAAAGAGGCATTAAAAACCTTATTCGAAAACGATGCTTCTTCTGCCAGACCGGAAGGAAGTATGGAAGTTTGCAAAATGTACTGGTGGCAGCATGACGAGGAAACGCCGGCTGTTTCCAGTGGAAAAATTCAGAGAGGATTTGATATTAAACCTAAGGAGGAACATCCAAGAGAATTTACAGATTATGAGATTTCATGGCATGTAGATGGATGCAAAAAACCGGAGGAGTTTGATTTTGTATAAAGAAGAGGAATTTTTGCAGCTATCAGGAATACAACATTTTGCGTTTTGTCGACGGCAATGGGCTCTGGCATATATAGAAATGCAGTGGCAGGAAAATGTCAGAACAGTGGAAGGAAAAATTCTCCATGAAAATGCACATGATCCTGCAATAAAAGAAAAAAGAGGAGATCTTCTTATCGTCAGAGCAATGCCGGTTCATTCACGGGAAATGGGAGTGAGCGGCGAATGTGATGTGGTGGAATTTCATAAAGTGAAGGATGGGATTTCTATTGCGGGCAGAGAAGGAAGCTATTCCGTGATTCCAGTAGAATACAAAAGAGGAAAGCCCAAAACAGATGATTCTGATATACTGCAGGTAGCGGCCCAGGCATTATGTCTCGAGGAAATGCTATGCTGTGTCATTCCGTATGGATATATTTATTATGGTGAGACGCGGCGGCGCACAAAAGTGGAATTTACGGATGAGGTAAGAGAAAAAGTAATAAGCAGTTTTCGTGAAATGCATAAATATTATGAACAAAGATATACACCAAAAGTAAAAACCGGGAAAAAATGTAATGCATGTTCATTGAAAGATATATGCCTGCCAGTATTGAATAAGAAGAAAACGGCAGCTGGATATATAAACGGAGTAATTTTTGAAGAGGATAATGTATGAAAAGACTCTTAAATACCTTGTATGTTACATCTGGAAATAGATATTTATCATTAGATGGAGAAAATGTAGTGGTTTTGGAAGAACAAAAAGAAATAGGGCGTGTACCACTTCATAATCTTCAGGCAATCGTAACGTTTGGATATACCGGCGCAAGTCCCGCGTTAATGGGGACTTGCGCTCAAAGGAATATTGATCTGACTTTTATGTCTGGAAATGGGAGATTCCTGGCTAGAATTACTGGAGAAACAAAGGGAAATGTAACACTTCGTAAGCAACAGTATCGAATCAGTGAAGACAAAGAAAAAAGTGTACGGATTGCGAGAAATTTTATCTTAGGAAAAGTATATAATTCCAGATGGGTTTTGGAAAGAGCTGCGAGAGATTATGCACTACGGCTGGAGGTTGAAAAGATCAAAAGGAAATCAGCTTTTCTTGCACAGAGCATTGTAAAGATAAGAGAATGTGAGAGCGCAGAGGAGTTATTAGGGATAGAGGGAGAAGCCGCGTCTGTATATTTTTCGGTGTTTGATGATTTGATTTTACAGCAGAAAACAGATTTTTACTTCCAGGGTAGAAATAAAAGACCACCGTTGGATAGCGTTAATGCTATGTTATCCTTTGCGTATTCGCTATTAGCAGGAATGTGTGGCTCGGCGTTGGAAGCTGTTGGATTGGATTCATATGTGGGATTTTTCCATACAGATCGTCCGGGAAGAATATCGCTTGCATTAGACCTTATGGAAGAGTTTCGAAGTGTGATGGCAGATCGTTTTGTACTGACATTAATTAATAAGAAAGTCATGAAACCAGAATATTTTATCAAAAAAGAAAATGGTGCTGTTATCATGAATGATGAGGGACGTAAAGTTTTCTTGTCTGCATGGCAGTCAAAGAAGCAAGAGACAATTAAGCATCCATTTCTAGGAGAGAAAATAGAATGGGGAATGGCACCATATGTTCAAAGCTTGTTATTGGCGCGATTTTTGAGAGGAGATCTTGATGAATATCCACCATTTTTCTGGAAGTAGGTGATAAGATGTTGGTATTGATCACGTATGATGTAAATACACAGACTGCAGCAGGAAGAAAAAGATTAAGAAAAGTTGCCAAAGAATGCACAAATTATGGACAACGAGTTCAGAATTCAGTATTTGAGTGTCAAATGGACGCAACAAAGTGCAGGCAGGTAAAGGATATTCTTGAAAAAATCATTGATAAAGAAGTTGATAGTCTGCGGTTTTATTATTTAGGAAATAATTACAAAAATAAAGTAGAACATATAGGTGCACACCCTGGATTTGATGTTACAGAAACATTGATTCTGTAGTGCGAATGTAAAGCACGCATAATTTCCCCGGGAGATTCGCACCAGGAAATGGAAGCTTTTTTAATGAAATATGCTTAGGCATAAGATAATTAAAGCAAAAAACAAAGATTTATTATGCGATTTGTTATGGAATCTATGGTTAATGTCCATAGATTTTGTGACAAATTGCTGTCTACCTCTGCGTGAGGTAGTGAGTTGAAATACATTACCAGTATCTAAAGGTGTAGTAGCGGTACACGTCTACCTCTGCGTGAGGTAGTGAGTTGAAATACCCTCTGTGTCTGTAAATGTTTCCTGCTTCGCGTCTACCTCTGCGTGAGGTAGTGAGTTGAAATACTATTAGCAATATTAATCTCACAGCTTTCTGCGTCTACCTCTGCGTGAGGTAGTGAGTTGAAATAAAAGAGCATCGGGTGATATTCCTAACGCAATAGTCTACCTCTGCGTGAGGTAGTGAGTTGAAATGTATATCTTTTCAGCGACCTTGTAATGGATAGTAAGTCTACCTCTGCGTGAGGTAGTGAGTTGAAATGTTCCTGACATTTCTGCGAGGCGTTGAGTTCGGAACGTCTACCTCTGCGTGAGGTAGTGAGTTGAAATGTTTTGCTCCAAATTGTTCTTCCTGTTGTCATTGCGTCTACCTCTGCGTGAGGTAGTGAGTTGAAATGCCTGCAATGCGGATGTAGTACCAGTCTGTGTCGTCGTCTACCTCTGCGTGAGGTAGTGAGTTGAAATCCTTTCGCTATCAGGCTCACCTTCTTTCTTTCAGTCTACCTCTGCGTGAGGTAGTGAGTTGAAATATCATACGATATGTTTGAATCACCGGATAGAATGCGTCTACCTCTGCGTGAGGTAGTGAGTTGAAATAACTTAGACGTGAACAAAGTTAGTCTCAACTAACGTCTACCTCTGCGTGAGGTAGTGAGTTGAAATATTTTTGTTCTGCCGTGTAATAGTGCTGACAGGGTCTACCTCTGCGTGAGGTAGTGAGTTGAAATATTGTTTACCCGGCGGCTCAACCGTTTTGCCGTGGTCTACCTCTGCGTGAGGTAGTGAGTTGAAATCCCAGTAGTATACCGGGATCTCATTACCGCTATCCCGTCTACCTCTGCGTGAGGTAGTGAGTTGAAATGATGAACTGAACTGTCCTCTGCTGTTCTGCTTCTACGTCTACCTCTGCGTGAGGTAGTGAGTTGAAATTATCCAGGGGGGGATTATCAGAACGAAGAATATGGTCTACCTCTGCGTGAGGTAGTGAGTTGAAATACTACAGAAGTTACGGTTGTTCTTGTGGTATTGAGTCTACCTCTGCGTGAGGTAGTGAGTTGAAATGACTTTGTGGAAACTAGAAGATTATGAACCGGGGTCTACCTCTGCGTGAGGTAGTGAGTTGAAATACGTGGAGCCTTCCACACCTGGCGCTTCCACATCGTCTACCTCTGCGTGAGGTAGTGAGTTGAAATATAAGGAGGAGCAAGGAATGAGCAAAGCAGCAAAAGGTCTACCTCTGCGTGAGGTAGTGAGTTGAAATAATGTACAGCTTGACCCGGCGATCGCGCTGAGTTGTCTACCTCTGCGTGAGGTAGTGAGTTGAAATTTCTATCAGATCATCAAGAAACAAATCATATAGTTGTCTACCTCTGCGTGAGGTAGTGAGTTGAAATTTCCTACGGGCTATGAATCTGTGGAGCAGACCATTGTCTACCTCTGCGTGAGGTAGTGAGTTGAAATGCGTCTATGGATGTGGCAGTGTCTCAGAGAGTAGACGTCTACCTCTGCGTGAGGTAGTGAGTTGAAATACAGCTGATGTTGTAGATCTTGCACGGATGAGCGTCTACCTCTGCGTGAGGTAGTGAGTTGAAATGATGTGCCCTCTTTAATAGCTTCCCATACTTCTGAAGTCTACCTCTGCGTGAGGTAGTGAGTTGAAATACTTAAACGTAGACGCGGATCAGAAACCGCAGAGCGTCTACCTCTGCGTGAGGTAGTGAGTTGAAATAACTGCGGAGAACCATACGTGATCCCGGAAGGATCGTCTACCTCTGCGTGAGGTAGTGAGTTGAAATTGTGGTAGTCACTAATGTTTCGAAACCATCTGTCGTCTACCTCTGCGTGAGGTAGTGAGTTGAAATGATCTTGAAAACTCGAACATTGCCGAAGGCTGCAGTCTACCTCTGCGTGAGGTAGTGAGTTGAAATGTTTCTTTCATGTGTGTTCCGTACCGGCATTCCGTCTACCTCTGCGTGAGGTAGTGAGTTGAAATTTTTTGCCGAAGCCCCACAGATCGCAAAGGCAGGCGTCTACCTCTGCGTGAGGTAGTGAGTTGAAATTAATCAACCAGAGGATAATGACGAAAGTGAGGGATGTCTACCTCTGCGTGAGGTAGTGAGTTGAAATATCCATTAGTAAATGCGATACACCAGATTCTTTCGTCTACCTCTGCGTGAGGTAGTGAGTTGAAATAATTCAGATGATTCTGTAGAAGCGATGAAAGAAGTCTACCTCTGCGTGAGGTAGTGAGTTGAAATATCCATTAGTAAATGCGATACACCAGATTCTTTCGTCTACCTCTGCGTGAGGTAGTGAGTTGAAATATCAATAAAAACGCTCCTAACGTTTCCAATTTCGGTCTACCTCTGCGTGAGGTAGTGAGTTGAAATGTTCTTCTGAACTGTGAAATTGCCTGAATCACCTGTCTACCTCTGCGTGAGGTAGTGAGTTGAAATGTGTCGCATATTCAGGTAGTATCCGTGGATGTCGTCTACCTCTGCGTGAGGTAGTGAGTTGAAATATCTTCCCGGCACGCACAAGAGGACTGGCATCGTTCTGCGTCTACCTCTGCGTGAGGTAGTGAGTTGAAATAAATTTCTTATATGTATCAATTACTTGATCCTCGTCTACCTCTGCGTGAGGTAGTGAGTTGAAATAGCGATGGCTCTGATGCGTTCAAGGTGTACAATGTCTACCTCTGCGTGAGGTAGTGAGTTGAAATACAGCATTATTGTCAGTGACATAGATCACGCCACCGTGTCTACCTCTGCGTGAGGTAGTGAGTTGAAATTGTGGTTCCGGATCATATTCCTGTGCAATCAGGGTCTACCTCTGCGTGAGGTAGTGAGTTGAAATGATATTTTCAGCTGACATCATAGCCTTGACATGAGTCTACCTCTGCGTGAGGTAGTGAGTTGAAATGGTACACAGATCCTCACACCGGAGCACGGTACTGTCTACCTCTGCGTGAGGTAGTGAGTTGAAATAGTGTTGTTATAAGTCCCATTTAATCTACCTTTTGTCTACCTCTGCGTGAGGTAGGGAGTTGAAATCCATTTTTGCAATACGGTCTACCATTATCAGCTCTGTCTACCTCTGCGTGAGGTAGTGAGTTGAAATACGGATAAGTCCTAGACTGGCGAACAGTTCACAACCGTCTACCTCTGCGTGAGGTAGTGAGTTGAAATTTGTCTGATTCCTAGTCACATCATTTTTGAATGTTGTCTACCTCTGCGTGAGGTAGTGAGTTGAAATACTATGACTTTGAGAATTTTGTTCGCCTCTGCGTGAGGTAGTGAGTTGAAATATGCCATGAATAATGGTATGCTTACCGGATTTAAGTCTACCTCTGCGTGAGGTAGTGAGTTGAAATAAAAGGTTTCGATGGTATCGACCCGGCGAACATTCGTCTACCTCTGCGTGAGGTAGTGAGTTGAAATAGGGATGAACCGTTTTAGAAGTGAAAAAATTCGGAGAAGGTTCGGAGTTATGAACTAAATGATACACAAAAGAAAATAATAAATCTTCTTCTCGAGGATGAGCATTTGTCTGCAATAAAAATAGCAAAGCAATTAGGCTTAGGAAGCCGAAGTATAGAAAAGAATATTAAAAAACTAAAAGACTATGGCCTTCTTATTCGCCATGGCTCCCCTAAGAATGGCCACTGGGAAGTGACAGGAGGTGGATCAAAGAAATGGCAAGATTAAATGAAGAGCTTGTAAAAAAATCAGAAAGAAAAATTACTGCTTCAGGTGGGCACATTGCATGTAAATACTGCTTATAAAAGAAAGCCCTGACGTTCTGGAAATTTTCCGGATCATCAGGGCATTTTTAACATAATATATAACAAGAATTCTCCTACCTCTGCAGGTAGTGAGATGAATT
>NZ_QTWS01000047.1 GCF_003461245.1 Blautia sp. AF19-10LB | reverse complement strand
TCCTACGCTTTCATCTCGGTAATTGAATTGCCGAGGATTCCCGCTTATTGTCCTAAAGTCAAAATGCTGCCACAGTGTTTTTTCAGAAGCGTTCCATACCAGTAATTCAGCCATTCCTGATATTCCTTTACACGCAAATTTTCCTGTTTCGTGTCTGCCTGATCTTCTGAAATCGTAGTATTGTCCTCTTTATAATCTATCAGGCAATACCCTTTTATTGATGAATCTCCGATCTGATATTTCTTGGTTTTTACAGTACCGCCGTTACTATCGCCATATAGTGCAGAAGTATTTCCTTCATTCGTATAAACATATCCATTCCTGACATCAATTACCCGTCCTATATGCGAATGTCGAAATACTATCAGTGAGCCAATTCCGGGACTTCTGGAAATTTTTCCTTTTCTCTCAAATGCATCATAGATCTCAAAACAGTTATAGGCACGATAACTGTTTCTGCTCATGCAAAAATGTTTTAATGCTGTCTCTACTCCAAATATCCTGGCTTCCAGCCAGAACTGATACGTCGCACACCAGGGTTGTCCCTGACATCCATCCAGTCCCCAGTTATTTACATCTCTTGCATATTTTGTATAGTTATTATATCCGGCATTCCCATGTGGATCATCCAGCATCGCAGCTGATGCTTTTTCCTGATACCCAATCTGCTGTTCTGCCAGTTTTAACAGTTCTTTCAGTCTAGCCATTTTCCTTCATCTTACTTTCTGCTGATGTTTTCAGGACATCCACTACTCTTTTAATTCCTTCCGGAAGCGGAATACCCATCAGTCCTGCATTTTCTACAATGGATAACGTTTCATTCGCAATAAATCCAACGCAGACCACATCCCGTGCATAATCAATTCCAAGAAGACTGTCCAATTGTGCTGCTATCAGCACATAAAATAATGTCATCGCCTTACGACAAAGTCCTTTCCATCCGGCTCTGCTTTCCAGTGCTCCGTTTGGGGACTTTGGACTTCTGCCAAATACTACCGGCAGAAGAATGCCACCTGTGATCCAGTCCACAATCATAAAAATCACCAACGTCTGTAAAGCTTTATCCCATCCGCCAAACAATGCTGCAAATGTACCACCCGCCAGTGCTGTGGCTGTAAAAATTTTATATTTCATGTTCCTTCACCTCATCTTTCGTATAAAAATCTCTTAAAAAAAGGTATAAAAATGGAAGCGGCAGGGAAACCGCCTCCGATTTTATCAACAATCATCTAATGGAATAAATTTTAATATTTCCATAAATTCTGTTTTCATTTCCTGATATTGCATATCCTGTACATTGTTTTTCATTTTTGGCATATATATCATATATTCATCTAATACAACTCCTATTAAAAAGCAATCTTCCTGACCTGCTTTTATTGATTTGCAAAAGATATTTTCAAATGTTTCAGATTTTTTTTGAACGCATATGACATACATAAGATAAGGATTTCCTAATGGTAGGTCACCTTTTCTCAAACCACTTCGGATTTTTTTGTACAAAAACTTGTTTAATTGTTCTATATATGTATTACTCAATATATCTACATACATCTGCACAAATATCCTGATTTTTTCCTGCTCTCTGTCTTCTTCAATTAGCATATGCACATTTTCTTTTAATTCACCTACACTTTCCCTATACTCCCAGCTACTTCCTCTGAATTGATTCCTAAAGCTTTTTTCCACTCTATAAATCCATTCTCTGTACGAAAGTTCTCTCGGATAGACCAATATCTCATATCCATCTTCTTGTTTTTCTCCCGGAATTATAATTTTTTTACGACATATTTTTTTCAGCTTTTCGCTTCTAGTGTTATTAATAACTCTAGTATAATATGTTAAAAACACCAAATTCACACAACTATTAACGCAAATCCAAACTGTAATTGCGATATAAATCCGTAATCTAGCATCTTCGTTCATGCCAAATATTCCATTCATATCTATATAACGAATATAAAAACCATTTAACAAGTTCAAGCATATCACACTAATCTGTATAATTGACACAATTTGGCAAAAATAAAAACCTTTCAAATTTGACATTTTTCTATATATATTTCTCTTATAATTTTTCCTGAAATGTCCTTTTACAAATAACGGATTTGAGGCATTCTCACGCATTGCAATTCGAGTATTTTCATCACTAAAAATATTCCCTCCCTTACTATACGGCCTAAGCATGTGTCTCTGACACCCTTTACAAATTATATCAATCGCCAATATAACTACTATGATTTCTTTTATTAACTCCAACACATCTTTTCACCTAATTCCTTTCAGATGAAGATTCGGGATAACATCATACGATCTTATATACACGCTTTACAATTGATTTGTCTTTTCCATAATACAAATGTGAATATATCGTAACTTTTCCATTATATCTCCGTTCTTCTCCTATAATCGGTCCCATATAACCAGAATATCCTTTTGAGACACCTCTTGAAGCCCCATTTCCTCTTACTGTCGAACTAGTCATATTATAAATTCCTCTTTTAGTTTTTCGTTTGAACTGATTTCCTGCAATTTCATTTAACTGCGTTCTTATATTTATGTCCTTTACTTCAGCATTACTACTAACTTTAAATTTCCATTTAGCTTCTATGCCTGCAAAGTCATTTCCTTTGCCACCAAAATATGCAAGAGCTCCACTAACTGTAGCCTGACACGCAATTTCCATACCATCATCTTCGTTCATAATTCCACTTATCACACTTGTTGCTACATTTGTGACAATTTGCCATCCTACCGTTGCAGCACTCGCACCTACTGCCATTACAATACCATCTAACGTAGCCTGTGCAACAGTTTTCATGTTCAACTCTTTTTTTTCAAATACTAACTGATAACCGAGAGAAATTCCAGCACCGACTGCTCCGGCCAATAACACCTGCCATATATTACCCTTACTATCGCTTCTTACAATTGGATTCTGGTTACAATAAATATAAAGATTTCTATTATGAAAAGTTTCTAATGATGCTTCCACTGTTGTTATTGCATCAGACCCAATAAACCTTCTCAACCCCGGGTCATAATACCGGTTTTTGAGATAGTACATTCCTGTTTCATTGTCGTAATAATAACCTCTGTAGCGGAATGGGTTCTGGATGCCTACGGTGTCTTTGAGGCTGCCGGTAATGCTTAACAGTTTTCCCCAACTGTCATAAACATAGTTTACTACAGTTTTTCCAGAATCGTCAACCAGTGCCACAATATCATTCTGAACATTTCTCACGTAGTAATAGTATTTTCCAGCAATAATTATTGCCACAAGATTTGCACCTGAATCATAAACATACCATGTAGTCCCTCCATTACAGGTTTCAGATGCAAGCAGATCTCCTGCCATATGATAATTTGTGATAACGCCATCCACCACTTTCTTCACTCTGGCACCGGTATGATCATAAAAATACTGAGCTTTTCTACCATTATCTACACAGGCAAGTTTACGTCCCATCGTCCATGTGTAAACAGTATCTCCCCTGGTAAGCATATTGCCGACTGCATCATAAGTCATGGCAGTACCATCCCAATTCAGGAGCTGGTCTTTCCATGTGCTACTGTATGTACCAGTTTCCTCGTGAACCGGAGTTTCCGGTAAGGTTCCCTCGGTGTACGCATATTCTTTTACAGATTTCAGATTGCCACCCTGATCGTATGCATAGACAATTGTTTTGTCCTGGCTCTGACTGTTTTCACGAATCAGCTGATTACGTTCATCATACTGGAAGGTGTCTTTTAAAATTTTCTCTGTCGAACCCTTATGTGGTACTCTTTGAATTTCCGTAATATTTCCGTTTCGATCATATTTATAACTGTAGCTGCATTCCTGTACATCCATTTCAGACGGTAATGCGTATTCTTTATTTTTCTCTGCATCTGGATATTTATATGTCATAGACATACTTGTATCACCGTTCTCCGCAGAAAAACTTTGTTTGGTTACTCTTCCAAGATTGTCATAATCTGTAGATCTGGTAAATTTACCTGCCACACGAACTTCTTTTTCTCGTCCATCCTTATCATAGGTATATCCTGTTGTCAGTTTTGCTCTGCCATCTGTATGGAACATTCTGATCATCTGATTATTTGCATCATAAGTATATTCATAGCATACGCCGCTTTCGTCACGTACACGCATCAGTCGGTCAAGGAAATCATAATCCAGTTCATAAGTTTTGCCAGATAAATGATTTGTCACCTTGCAAAGGTTTCCCTCTTTATTATAAATATAACTGTTCAGTCGCTGTTCTGATGATCCTGCTGGCTTCAGATAGCTTATAGAAAAACGATCCTGTGTGTCGTAAGTGTAGCGAATTTCATCGCCATTTGCATAAATTGTTTTCAGCAGCTTTCCATTCTGTGCTTCGTACTCATAAGAAATCACCTGATTACCTGCAATTGATGCAGCAGTAGTATTTCCAAACACATCATAGGTAAATCCATAATTGAATCCATTATGCTCAATCCCCGCAAGCCTGTCTTTTGTGTAGGTGTAGATGTTTTTTACCACCTGTTTTTTTCCATCAACCGTTACATTCTGAGAAACAGATATAAGACGTTCTGCCTTATCATAACCATAGGAAAGCTTGTTTCCTTCCCCATCCGTCAGTGAGCGGAGCAGATCTCTGGATGTATCCCATTCATACTGTACTTTATTTCCTTCTGCATCGGTCACAGCTGATACATGGTTCTTGTCAGCAGTAAAAGTACGTTCCACCCAGATGCCTTTCTCCGTTTCATCCGGCTTCACAACTCCGCTGCGTGTAATATTTCCTTTATCATCGTAGACAAGGCGGTTCAGAATTCCCATAGAAGATTTTCCACTGGTCACGTTATGTTTTTTGTCATATGTGTAAGTGTATTTGCTTCCCTTCGGATCTGTAATACCCGTCAGATCACTTCCGGCATTGTACTCAAATTTTGTTGTATTCTTCTGAGAATCTACCGCTGAAACCAGGTTGTTCTTATCATCGTATGTATAGGTCTGTCCAAACTCTTCACGGTAAAGAGACAGACCGTCAAAATACGCTGTATTTGCATTTTTACAATAGGTATAGGAAATTTTTACTTTGCTGTAGTCTTTCTTAGCGACATAAATATCACTCAGAAACTGCCAGTCCAGAATATCCGGGCTGAAATTGGTGTAGTGCACATCAGTTGTGTCATCTGCTGCCACAAAAACAACTTCGACACCAAATCGGCGATTCTTATCATTGTCTGTTTCCGGAAGACAGGTTCCCCTTCCCCATGCGTTTACCATGAAGGTATCGCCTTTCTTTCCTGTAAGATCCAGAACCTTTGTCAGTCGTTTGGATACTTTCGGCTCACCCATAAAGCGGAAAATATGTTTTTCCAGTCCTCCGACACCTTCTGTGACTGTTTCTGATGCCAGACGGTATACTGCCGGTTCCTGCTTTAATGTGCAATATCTGGATGGGACAAAGCAGAATCTTCCACCCCACTGAATTGCATACCATTTTGTACCTGATTTCGTCAGGACTCCTCGCAAAAGGATATTTTTCCCTTTTTCCAGAGTAGTAAGCACCTTACCGGAAAGTGAAGGAGAATCATACAGCTTATCCTCCTGTGACATTGTTCCTGATGGATAATTTCTGCATAAACGAATCACAGATTCTTCCTTCATGTATCCGGTATAGCGTTTTTTATCAATCTGCATTCCCAGATAGAGCCAGTTTTTTCCATCCGCATCTGTTTTTACAGAACGCACCGCCGCACATGTTCCTCTTGGAATTGCTTCTTCTACAATGCTTCCGCTGTCCGATGCTGAAGATCGTAAAACCGCACCGGAAACTCCAACCACTGCCGAATGGTCTCCTGTATTGCCTCCCAGATACGCAGTTGCATGACCACCATGAAGATATCCCCGCTTTCCTGCCGCAGTACGTACCTTGTACCAGTAGATATCTTCATTTTTCTCATAACAGAGTGCATACAGATGTGTACCTTTTGTCACTTCCACAACCTTTGTGCCGTTTAAGGATGGAGTTGCATAGACTGTACTCTTTGCAGCAGACACGACGATTGCACTCTGCACCGGAATAATATTAGAGGTTCCAACAGAAGTCAGTCCATCCTCAAAACTTCCTGTTTTTGTAAAACCAGATGTGGTTCCAAGATGGAAGTCTCCATTATCCACCAGATTGCAGCGGCTGACTGTACTTCCTGTTTCCAGCTGTGCCATATCGCCATATACTGTGCAGATCGTATGCATTGCCACCAGATAAACTCTCACAGAAGTTTTTACAATATCTGCCGGAAGTGTAAATGTTTTGTGCAGATGGATAAAATCTGTTGTTGTCGATTTCAGCTGTTCACTGTCTTCGTAATGCCATACATTATCCTTATCCTGATATCTTGCTCTCAGGAACACTGCACCATCTGATGCTCGATCCATTTTTGTAACTTTTACAAACATGGAAACGGTGTATGTCTGTCCTTTCAGAAGTGACACATCCTGATACCAGCATACAGATCCTGTCTTTGCCGTGCTCTCCAGTTTTAATGAGCGATTGCCAACTTTACATAACGCGGTATTCGTATTGATTTCGGTCTTTCCACTGCCATCTGAACTGATTTCTGTTTTCCAGCCACACGTTGCAGCCTGAATGATCGGATCTTTCAGAAGCTGAACAACATTTGTCTGTAACTTTGTTGCATTTTCCAGGCAATTCACATGATTTCCACTGCGGTTATATTTTCCACTGGCTGCATGTCCGAATCCATCATGAATGTGAATCAGGTTTCCGCTGTTGTTAAAACGGTATATTTCGCTTCGTTTTTTATTGTCTGTAAACTTCGTGCTGTTGTATCCATAAGTGAGAGACAGACTGTTTCCTTTCTGCGTTCCGGCATATTCTGTAATACTCTTTACACGATAAGGTTTTGTTCCGTAATAACCGTATTTTACAGAATATCCGTCAATATTATGAACTTCTGTCAGCATATGATTTCCATTGTAGACGTATTTTACTTTTTCGCCGTCAATATCTGTAATGCCTGTAAGATTGCCCCCACTATAAGCAAATATTTTTTTATTCCCGGAAGGTCCTGTGATCTGTGTCAGTGTGGTACGTTTTCCATTATTGTCTAACAGGTAATCAAGCGTTGTTTTTCTTCCAGCACCATCTGTAATAGAAATAATTCTCTGATCTGCCCAAAGTACGGACAATCTGTTCCCATTTTTATCCTGAACTTTTACCAGCCATCCATTACGGAAACGGAGCTGATTATCGTCTTTGTCATGAATTACAAGCTGCTCTGTTCCATCCGTGTGAATTGTGAGAGTCTGCTCCAGACCAGATTCGTCTTTCCATTTCTTCTCAGTAGAATCATAATAAAAATAATGAATCGTACCATCTCCGTCTGTATGTTTGTAATAATCAGTGCCTCCAATCTTTGTTTTTACCAGTGTCTGATGATAGTTCAGTGCAAATCCATATCCATATCCCAGATCTGTGGCACAGTTGTTACTGTTATACACATGCGAAAGTGCCATAGGCTCAAGGCTGCCTTCTGTGTTCATCGTGTCATGAATCATGATCAGATTTCCATTATAATCATTCACATGAACTGTCCCGGCTCTTCCCGCATCCTGACTGTGATAAGTCCAGTAATCTTCCAGACCAGAATAGTTCACATAAGAAATATCAATTCTCGGTCTCATATCCTGGTATCCATTGTCACAATCGGATGAAAGAAATTCTGTATATCCAGATAATTCATAATCGTCTTTCAGCATCAGACCATAGTTTCCACCATTCTGATACCAGTCTTTCACCATACGGGTGATATCCATGGTGATATATTTCTGTTTATCGCCTTTATAACAGCACAGATCTTCTATTGTTTCAGAGTACAGCGGCTTATTATACCAGTTAATAGAATTCGAGTTCCATGCATGAAGAACTTTATGTACTTCTACAGTACGTTCTTTGTTGTCCTCTGCCAGAGATACAAGCACCAGTCTGGCACTCACTACCATATCTCCGGTTTTCATTTCAGGAAGCTCAAAACGTATAAAGCTTCTCTGTACTTCATCTCCTCCCATCGTTTTCAGAATAATACTTTTCTGAAAATTATCCTCTTCATACAGAGAATCCACATGGGCATCATAGATTTCGGAAGCTTTCTTTGATGTAGTTGTTACCGGGTCGATCACAACTGGGTAGATACGTTCCTGGGCTTTCAACCACATCTGATTCGGGAGAAATGTAATGCGGCAAATATTCTCTTCCAGATTTTCTGATTTAAGAAGAATCGCTTCTGTTTTTTGTCCTGCTGCATCTCTCATGCATGGTGCATGGACACAAAATACTTCTTCTCCGTCTGTATCCAGAAAATGCACACAGTTATTTTCCAGAACAGGAGTTACTTCTGTCATCTGGTATAACATTGCGTATTCTTCTCTGACTGCTTCCGGGCTGTGAAGAATAATGTCTTCTTTAAGTCCTTCGCCATGCACTCTGCACTGCAGATCCGTGTTTTCAAAAATCCCCGGATATGTAACAAGATTATCTTCTGTTTTTTCAGCTTTAACAGAAGCCGCTGCACCTTCCATTCCCCATCGTAGAGCACAGGTGTCCATTGTAAGTGATGCCGTTGCTGCCGGTTCTGCACTGTCCATCAGCTGAATCGCCAGCTTGCCTTTATTATTGCAGAATTTTCTGGTTCCCGTTCCACCAGTGCTTCTTCCAAATGCAACTTCCTCTAATGTGTCATCCATTTCTTTCCAGTTTCCATCCTCATCTTCATAATGGACTGGTTCCATATAGATTTCTACTGTTCGGGAGTGATCCTGATTTTCGAACACCTTGCGGTTTGCTGTACGTTTCTCTTTTAATTCTGAGCGTGTAATTTTTTCTTTTGTCATTTGTATGTTCTTCTTTTATGTGTTTTAATTTTATATAGTGTAAATTTTCCGGAATTAATTTACATTTAAAATCATATACAAAGAACATACGTTTGTATATATCAAAACAGATTGCTTTGTTACCAGTTATGATACTTTTCACAAAAATAAGAACTACTACTGAAGCAACGAGAATGCGACGCACAGTTTTTCAATTTTGCAGTACGCGGTTCAGAATATCTGCGAAAGGTTCCATGGCGTTTTTTACTTCCTGGACGGTGTTGGTCTGGGCTCCGGCTTCGACGAGGACGGATCTTGGGCGCAGGTGGAGGTTGTAACGGTATCCGGCGAGGTAGATACCTCTGTAAAAATCTGGATAATACTGTGCCGCCTGGTATTCCATCTGGAATGAAAACGCCAGGTTGTCCTGAATATATGGATTTGGCAGATAATCAAGGTTTCCTCTCGCGGTCGTATAACTCAAGCCATTGTAAAACATGATCTGCGCAGTCGGTTTTCCGTTGATCTCAGTCACAAGATGCCGGTTCTCTGGCACGCCGTCACGATGAAGGTCTATCACGACTTCTATCGAAGGATTTTCTTCCAGAATCATTTCCAGATACGGTCCCGCATAATCATAGGCGGCACTGCGGTCCAGCTCGCCGCTTTCCATATCGAAGGCTTCTGTCACGTGAATCACCTGATATCCGTAGTTTTTAGCCAGTAGTTCTGTCAGGTAATTTCCCACACCGATGATCGTATCTTCAACCGCGCCTTCTCTTGAATCCGCAAAAGCTTCCTGCGAATGTGTATGATAGAGCAAAATCTGCGGTTTCGCGGCATCTTTCTGTATGGTCAGGTCTTCTCCGAGAAGTTCTGCCGCGTTTAACTGATCTGCATTTGTGGTGGTCTGCGAATCCACGATAAAAAACTGGTTCATAAGATAATTGTAATCTGCGAGGGTCTGCGGTGAGAGGTCGATGCGCGGTGCAGGCTGTATATTATTCGAAGCCAGGATGGTCTGCGTTACTTCCGGTATGACAGTGGCAGGTTTGTCCTGCTGAGATTTATCTGTTTCTTTTTCAGAATCTTTTTCTGTCTGTTTTATATTTTCATCTTCAGAAGGCTCTTTTTGCTGCTGTTTATCCTCTTCTTTTGTCTTTATTTCTGTCTGTGCCTGTCCCGGTTCTGCCTCCGCTGTAACTGTCGACTCTGTTTTCTTCACACCTTCTGTCGTCTCTGTTGGCTCCACATCTTCTGTTTTTCTCTCTACATCTTCAGCCTGTCCCACAGAATTCTCCGCCACGGCTTTCTCCTGCTCGTCCCGCACCTCTTCATTCTCTTTTTCCACCATCGCGCCGAGAGATTCCGTATGGTTTTCCACAATCTTCGCATACGTATCGGGGTCTTTCCGCTGGAAATCACGGGCAGCTTTCCGCTCAAGAAATCGAAACAGCGGCAGCTGCCTGTACACATTTTTCTGCAGGATAAAAGAACCCGGCATCACTGCCAGCACAGCAAAAAAAGCCAGACACATGAGAGTACAGATCGTCTTCCGGGTCCTTGTCACAGAATCACCTCTTTCAAGGTATCCTATGATAAAAACCCCGGAATTATGCCCGTTCCTGTTACTGTTCCTACCATTTACAGAATCCACTTCCACTGCATGCGATCACACTTCAGAAAAAGCGATATTCAGCCCTTCTGAGATCGTAAAGCTCAGATATTTCACCGTCTCGTCCACATCCTTCGGTGTCACAAACATACTGTAAAGATTCGGTGCGATCATCTCCTCCAGAAATTCCTTCTGCTCCGTTTCCTCCAATGCATCCAGAAGGTGCTCCATTGAATCATGCACGATCGTCGCCGCATCCACAACTGTCGGCACGCCGATCCCGATCACTTTCACCTGAAGATTTTCTTCCGTGAGACCATTCCTGTGATTTCCTACTCCGGATCCCGGGTGGATTCCCGTATCTGTGATCTGGATCGTCCGGTTCAGTCTTCGCACACTCCGCGCTGCAAGTGCATCGATTGCAACCACCACATCCGGTTTCGTCTCTGAAACAACGCCCTGCACGATCTCTGCCGTCTCCATTCCTGTCTGCGCCATAACACCCGGCACGATTCCGCTGACGCAGTGTATTTTTTCCTGCCCGATCCCGCGAAGCCCGTACTCCCTGATAAGATGCCGTGTCATATGAAGATTCTCAATCACATGCGGTCCCAGTGCATCTGCTGTGATCGCTGCGTTTCCAAGCCCCACCACGAGAATTGATTTTTCCTTTTCCAGATCGATCAGTTCCCTCAGATGCCGTGAGATCTCCTGTGAAATTTCTCTGTGATAATCCTCATCCGCATTTGAAAGATCCGGAGCTTCTATTGTAATATAATTTCCTTGCGGACGCCCCATGGACTTCGCCCCGTTTTCTGTAACGATCTTCACGACCGTTGTCCGGATGTCTTTTTCCTCATCGTAGTCTTCCTGGATCTCCACACCCCGGATCTCCGTATTTTCCTGTGCAAACCGCTCCGTTGTTTCCAGTGCAAGGTCTGTTCGAATCCTTCTGCTGCCAGCCATATCGTATCCTCCTGATGCTGTATGATTTGATTACTGTTCTCCCCATTCACAGTAACCTGGTCAAAATCCCTTCCAGATCACCTGCAATGCCAGGATTTTGCCTTGTATATCGTGCATAACTGTGAAAGTACTGAACCATCACTATTACTTTTTGTAATTCCCGGAATAATTATGTACAAAAAACCAAGGATAAATCTGGTCAGACTTTCAAAGTTGCTATATTCTGTCATTTTTTTGACATTTATGGATTTTCCTATTGACAATCCAGGATAAATATAATAATATATATAAGCATGTTTACAGGAACGCCCGTGTCTGTTTCTGTGACAACGACACATTATTATAAATCTGAAATGGAGGTGTACCAATTGGCTAACATCAAATCTGCAAAGAAAAGAATTTTAGTAAACAGAACTAAAGCTGCTAGAAACAAATCTATCCGTTCTGCTGTTAAAACTTCCATCAAGAAAGTAGAAACTGCAGTTCAGAAAAACGATAAAGCTGCTGCACAGGCTGCTCTTACAGAGGCTATCTCTACAATCAGCAAAGCAACATCTAAAGGTGTTTATCACAAAAACAACTGTGCAAGAAAGATTTCCCGTCTGTCTAAAGCTGTCAACAGCATTGGCTAATTCAGGAAATTACAGTTTTTAATTATAAGCTTATAATTAAAAGGACAGTCACAAACCGTCAGTGACTGTCTTTTTTTATTTCTATAATAAAAAAACTGCCGCGCGCACCATGATACCGACTATAGTATCTGCGAATGGCAGTTTATTATTCTCTCTTTATCAGCCTCCAAGCTCCACCATGCGGTGAATGCAGCGGCCGGCTCCTTCTATTACGTTTTCTGGAAGTTCGATCACTTCTCCGCCTGTTCCTTTGAGGCAGTTGTAAATATCCATCAGAGTGGTGATCTTCATGTTCATACAGGTCAGCATGACAGACAGTGGATAAAATTTCTTATCCGGGCATTCGAACTGTAAATGTTCTACGATGCTGTTCTCTGTTCCGATGATGAATTCTTTGTTCGGAGATTTTTTTGCAAAATCCATGATTCCTGTTGTGGAACCAACGTAGTCGGCTTTCTCTACGACTTCTTCACGGCATTCCGGATGTACCAGAAGAAGTGCGTCCGGATGTGCCTGTTTTGCTTTTTCGACATCTTTGGCACTGACTACGATATGTCTTGGACATCCACCTTTGTAGAATGCGAATGTTTTCTCCGGGAGTTTCTCAGCTACGAAGCGTCCGAGGTTCGGGTCCGGGATAAAAAGGATCTTGTCGTTTTCCAGTTTGCTGCAGATCTGGACTGCGGAAGAAGAAGTCACGCACACGTCGCACTCTGTCTTGAGTTCAGAAGTTGTGTTAATGTAGGCAACAACTGCATGATCCGGATACTCTGCCTTGAGTTTGCGAAGGCCTTCCAGGTCAAGCTGCTCTGCCATTGGACATCCTGCAACCGGGTTTGCAAGCCAGACTTTTTTGTCCGGGCTTAATACCTTACAGGTTTCTGCCATAAAACGCACACCGCACATGATCACGCCGCTGCAGTCGCTCTTTGCAGCCTGCACGCTGAGTCCGTAGGAGTCTCCCATATAATCTGCAACTTCCAGGATCTCCTGTCCCTGATAAGCATGTGCAAGGATGCAGACATCCTGCTCTTTTTTCATACGCAGGATCTCCTGCTGAATTTCTTTGATCCTCATAACTTTATCTTTCCTTTCCCTGTAGTCTGTTCCCAGGGCTGAAGTGGTGCAAGGAATCCCGCTTCTCCCAGTTGTTTCTCGATCAGATCAAGTCTTTCCTCACTGGATGCCTCGATCAGATGGTAATGATATCCGGATGTGGCACTGGAAAGTACCGTTGAACGGCTGTTCCTGAGTGCCTCTGCAAATTCATTTACATCCTGTCTGGAACGGATATCCATCTCAGCCGTAACTCGTCCGTAAACACGGTGGCTGATGCTTATATTTTTGACATGACCGCCACAGTCCACGATCAGATTCAGCTCCTCCGCTGCTTTGTCCTGACTGTGGCGTACCTTGAATTCTCTTGTAAAACTACTGTCCTGCTGTATCACATATCCTTTTGTTGTAGAGAGGATTCCTGGCGTAGATGCCCGAATCACTGCCAGATCCTGTACAATGACCTGACGGCTGACCCCAAATCTGCCTGCCAGTTCTCTCGCTGCCACCGGGGCATCCGCATTGTGGAGGATCTTAAGGATTTCTCCACGTCTTTCCGCGGTGTTCATAAGATTCCCTCCTCTCACACTGCATGAAGATTCTTCATGGAAATGTCAAGGATCGGTGCGGAATGTGTCAGGGCACCGCTGGAAACAAAATCAACGCCGATCTCGCGGATCTTCTGGATATTTTCTTTTGTGATATTTCCGGAACACTCTGTCTGTGCTCTTCCGTCGATCAGTTCAACTGCCTGTTTCATTACTTCCGGTGTCATGTTGTCAAGCATGATGATGTCTGCTCCTGCCTCTACTGCTTCTTTAACCTGATCCAGAGTCTCTACCTCGATCTCGATCTTGCGGACAAACGGTGCGTAAGCTTTTGCCATCTGAACGGCTTTTGTGACACTTCCTGCTGCTCCGATGTGGTTGTCTTTAAGAAGGACTCCATCAGAAAGATTATATCTGTGATTACAGCCGCCTCCGACTCTTACTGCGTATTTCTCAAATACACGGCAGTTTGGTGTGGTCTTACGGGTATCAAGAAGAGTTACATTGCTTCCCTCGAGAAGTTTTGCAACCTGTCTGGTGTAGGTCGCGATACCGCTCATTCTCTGAAGGTAGTTGAGTGCTACTCTCTCTCCGGAAAGGAGAACACGGATGTCACCTGTTACCGTTGCCATCAGATCACCTTTTTTGACTTCATCACCGTCTTTGCAGTGAAAATCGATCTCTGTTTTTTCGTCAAGGATTGTAAATACTCTTGCGTAAATGTCAAGACCTGCTACAACACCATCTTCTTTTGCGATAAGGTCTACGGTTCCCTTAGTTGCAGTCGGCATAACTGCGTTTGTGGAAACGTCCTCGCTTGTGATATCTTCCTGTAATGCCATGCGGATCAGCTGATCTGCCTGCATTTTCATTGTAATTTCGTTCATGCTCTTTTCATCCTTTCGATTTCATTCCATACCATTTTGTGATAGCCGTCGAGGATCGCATCGCGGTCTTCGTACATGCTGGTATCTATTGTATTGACCGGGCATTTTTCCGGTTTTCCTGCAAATATAATATCATCTGCTGCCCTTCTTGCAAAGACCAGAGATTCCAGAAGTGAGTTGCTTGCCAGTCGGTTCTTGCCGTGAACGCCGTTGCAGCTTGTCTCACCGCAGGCATAAAGCCCCTTCATGGAGGTGCGGCTTCCGAGGTCTGCCTGGATTCCTCCCATGAAGTAATGCTGTGCCGGAACTACCGGAATCGGCTCTTTGCGTGGGTCAAAGCCCTCTTCCATGCATCTGTGGAAAATATTCGGGAAGTGTTTCAGGATCGTTTCTTCGCCGAGAGGACGCATGTCTTCCCAGACAAATTCTGTGTCGTCTTTCTCCATCTGTGCGAAGATTGCCTGGCTTAAGAGGTCACGTGGCTGAAGTTCTTCTGTGAATCGCTGTCCGTTCTTATCGTACAGGAGTGCTCCCTCGCCTCTTACAGATTCGGAGATCAGGAAGCGTCTGCCTGGTTTGTGGGAATACAGGGTTGTCGGGTGGATCTGCACGTAATCCAGATGTTCGAGTACTACCTGATGTTTCATTGCGATTCCGAGACCGTCACCGGCGATGTGCGGGAAGTTGGTGGAGTTTTTGTAAAGTCCGCCGAGACCGCCGCAGGCAAGGACTACATATGGAGAGCGGACCGGATATACGTTATTCTTCTCATCCATGATGATAACACCGCCGCAGATGTTGTCCTTTGCGATCAGATCGACCATGGTCATGTATTCGCAGATCTCGATGTTGTCCCTAGTCTGGGCTTCGCTCAAGAGTGTCTGAGTGATCTGTTTGCCTGTGACATCCTCGTAAAAAAGGATTCGTGGCTGTGAGTGTGCGCCTTCTCTGGTGAATGCGAGTTCGCCATTTGCATCACGTTCGAAGGTGACATTGTGGCGGATGAGATCGCGGATGATGCTGTTGGAACTGCGGATCATGAGGTCTACGGCTTTTTTGTTGTTTTCGTAATGGCCTGCACGCATGGTGTCTTCAAAATAGTTGTCATAGTCTTCTTCTCCGCGGAGCATGCAGATTCCGCCCTGTGCAAGAAAGGAATCAGACTGGTCTGCCTGTTGCTTTGTGATCATCAGAACTTTCATCCTGGAAGGCAGATTCAGAGCGCAGTAAAGCCCTGCGGCTCCGGTTCCTACTATTATGGCGTCGTAATATTCTTTCATTTCTTTATCCTCTTGCCGGATAATCCGGACTTTCCTTTTATCATTTCCGCCAGTATACCACCAGACATGATAGGTGTCAAGACACCTGTGTATATTGTCATAGACATCAACAAGACGAATAATATGATTTATCAAAAAAGCTGGTCAGATTTCACTTCTAACCAGCTTCATAAACATATGATTTACTTTTTCTTTACTATACCTCAAACCTCTTCCAACATTTTCTTCAGTTCACAGACTTCATAACCTGTATACTGTGCTATCTTCTCAAATGGCTCTCCTGCATTAAACATCTGACGTACTATTTCTTTTTTTCCAATATCATAGCCGCTTCCATAACCCGTGTCATATCCTATATTATATCCTGCCTCATACTCTGCCTTCCGGAGTTTCTTTTCTTCCTCTTCTTTGTCATATTCGAATATACTCATCGCGATAACCTCCGATTTATGCTTTCGAAGGAATTCTGCAAGGATTCCATTTTGAATACAATCGTTTACTGCCTGTTCTACGGCAGTGTTCAGTTCAGTGGTCCTTGCGTATTCCCGCACTTTTGTTACGTATTGTGCATATTCTCTCAGTGTATGACACTGTTCCATCAGATCTTTATTATGTCCTTCGTTGATATTCAGCGTCAGTACCTTCAGTTCCAGTTTTGGATCTGTGGTTGGTGTTTCGTAGGCTTCTGACAGAGTATTTTCCCATCTGTCGGCTTTTTTCTCCGTCCCGTTGTAAAACACGATGAAATTCGGTGCCGGGATTTTTTGCTGTGTTGACGAATACAGAGATTTATGATCTCCCAATTTCTGGTACTCACTTGATATGTAAAATAAATCTCTTAACGGCATGTTGGGGTTATAGGTTGACTGGTGCTCATACAAAAATAAACTTGTATCAATAATAAACGCCAGGTCATTCTTCATTCCCATATAAATCGCATTCTCAAGTGTCACAATCTCCAGATCATCTGCATTCTCATACGCTGTTCCATTAATTGCATTATACAGAGATAACAGATTCTTACGATCCGAAAACAGCATCCGGAACACCGTATCTTTGTACTTCCTGTTCGCTGTCAGTGTAATTTCCGTTTTTCTGATCTTCTTTGCAGTTACTTTCCGGTTCTTTCTTTTTGCCATAGGCAGTACCTCCTGTTATACACAGGAATCCAAGAACGTATCGTGCTATTTTCATCACCACTTCGAACCCCTGCTTTCTGAATTTAATTGGATTTAAAAGCATGGATTTCTGAAATGATTTTAGAAAATAAATAGACGGCAAAAATGCCCTGAACTTTTGAGAAATATGCTTTGTTTTATATTAGCATCCTTTTCGTCTTCAGTGAATCAACAACTCTATCCTCACACGACTGAAGTCGCGTGCTTCCGGACGCTTTAG
>NZ_QTWS01000046.1:1059-18441 GCF_003461245.1 Blautia sp. AF19-10LB | reverse complement strand
GCGGGAAAGCCGCACGTACGGATCTGTGAGGGGCTAAGATTGAGAGGTCTTAGTCTACTCGACTGCAGAGCTGACAATCTATCATTTTGTCAATGTAAGATAATTACAATCAATAACGCCGGTGCGGGATTTTGATATCCAGTACCAGCGTTATTGATTCCACAGAGGCTTGGGGGTGTAGCCACCAAATATATTATTCATTTTCATTTTCAGAAAGTTTGTTAAGGATCCACTCCTGATTGATAACAATATCCTCATCATCGCGGAGATCCTTGAAATCATCGCAGTGTGAAGAAGCAAATTCATACATATTGTCAATGTCAACTGCACCAGTAATCTCACCCTTATTAATGATTACAAGAATATTTGTTCCGTCGTTGTCGACAGCAAAGCACAGTTCATCAAATTCTTTATCAGGATCATTTTTAAGAATAGAATCTGCCGCAAGTAATTTAACAAGTTCCATTATCCTGTCATCCTTACCAGCATCAAAAATCTGTATCTTTTCAACGAGCTGATTTGCAGGCGTTACACTCCGGTTTAAGTACTTTTTGGTACGAAAATCAGCCATAGCATGTTCTCCATAAAACAAATCATATGTTTCGGCCACTTCTGATTCAGAAACCAGATAAATCATGATAAGATCTTCCATCTGGTGATAGAGTGTAGAGTAGTTTAAACGAAAGGTCTCTCCACAGCTTGGACAGGTATAAAGGAAGCATCTCGAATCTGAAGCCGAGGAAAGCATTCTCTCTCAAATGTTTACTGCCCGGAAATGTTGTCGCTGATCTGAATATAAAACTTCTCGTTGCTTCTCTGAGCAACAAAGTCGATTTCCTTTTGATAGAGCTTGCTGACATAAACATTATATGAAAATAGATTATATGCTCTGTTTTTTGCAATATTTTATCTTGCGAATTTATCATTGTAACGAATATGCATATCTTCCCAATCCATGAACAATACATAAAATACTTTCCCGTATTGCGGGCTCTCTACAATTCTTCCATGATCAAGAACAGAAAAATAAGTTCCGTCAGCTTTTCGAAGATGAAAGTGAATATAGTCATTTTCATTGCCGTTGTCAATCTGTTCCCAGATACTTGATTCTATCTGTTGCTGTTCATCTTCACGAATCAAGTTGCGAAAACTTTTCTCAGTAAGTCTGAACAGTTCATCTATATCTTTATATCCGGACATATGAAGAAATTCATCATTTGCAAAAAATAGTTCATCATCTTCTTTGTCAGCTCTGTATATGATGAATGCACCTGGAAGATGTTCAGAGATATCCTTGAATGCGAATCCAAGTTGTTTTCGGGCACCTGACCGAAGTCCTTCTCTGTAGACCATACATCCATTTTTTCCATGAAGCTTTATTTCATAAAGAGCGGCATCTGCGCAGCGCATGAGTTGTGAACGATTGGATGCAAATGTTGGGTATTCTGCATATCCTAGAGAAATATAAAATGCATGTTCCTTACCATGGTATGAGAATGATTTAGGAAGTTTGGTGAATTTCTGCAGCTGTATAGCTGCTTCTGCAAAAGTACAATTTGGTAAAAGAATGCAGAATTCGTCACCACCATTTCTTCCAAGTAATGCATCGGATGGGAAAAAAGTCTTCATGCTGTCTGCAAGATTCTTTAGTGCCCTGTCTCCGTAATTATGTCCATAGATATCATTAATAAACTTGAAATCATCGATATCAAGGAGCGCAGCCACAAAATGTGTTTTTGGATTTTTTTGAATCATTTTTTCTGCAAATTCATCAAATCCATAGCGGTTATAAATATTTGTAAGAGAATCTGTGCGCGCCAGTATCTGAAACTTTTCCTTATGTTCTTTTGCTACTAACCATACTCTGGTAAGAACTGACAGGAGAAGGCTTATTGTAAGAAAAATTCCGATGATGATTATCAGTAATGTGGCATTTCTCCATCCACTTTTAGGAGTTACTTCAAATTTCCAGTTTTCGTCTCCTATTGTAAATATATAAGAAACAGGACGATTTATTTGCCCATCTGATTGATAAACCACTTTATAAGTATCACTCCATGGAGCGTCTGTTTTTGAAATTTTGTATTCGTATCCAAAATTTGAAGGGGCCCTGCGTAATGATTGTATGGTTGTCTCTTGCGTAACAGGAAATTTTTCCGCGGTCTTTATCATGGATCAAATCAATCTTACCTGCCTCATTTTCATTAGCCGGATAAATATCTGTAACAACACCATTAGGAGCGAGCTGTACACTTTCAATAGAATCAGACATAAGATTTCCTGCAATTGTTTCAAACTGATGGATTTCGCCATCTTCACTTATTAAGATTTGCTTCAAGGTATCTGTGATCTCAATTCCATTTGTAATTTCATTCTTTATTCGTTCGCCATAGGTGACTACGTTTAATTGTGCTGTTATGTGTCTCTGCTCTTTTTCGTGGGTGTCTGTTTTGTATACAATCAAACTAACAAGGCATATGCCCAGTAAAAAAGTGATAAGAGGCACAAGTGTTTGTTTTTTCACTTGGTTCACCTCGTTTTGTCCATGGGAATTTTTATAATAAGGCATTATAGCACAGAAGTCGAAAAACAGAATAGGTTTTATGAAAAAACGAACTGTGCATAATCCATATGAAGTCAAATTTGAGGGAAATTATTCACTATATTGACGAGTCAACACTTGAAAAAGCGAAGAACGAAAAAGTTCAAAAGCAAGAGTCTCCCTCAAAGGTGTCAAAAGACGTAGAGGAGTCTGTTGATAAGATGATCTCCAATCGTATGAGCAAAGCATATTCTGAATGGAAATCAAATCAAGATACACGGCCATATAATGAAAATATAGAGAAGGAATACCAGAAGCTTTTGGAAACACTGTCTTCGGAACAAGAGGAAGTGCTTACGAAGTATTGCGATGAAATATTTGCCAGCGGAGCAGAGACAGAAGAGTTTTTCTATCGCCTGGGTATAAAGGATGGACTGAGATTAAAAAGTACGGTAAAATCTGTATTAGAAATGATGTCGTGAAAACGAAACATACTTTAGAACTACTAGTTCTGGCAAATCCGTTGGTTATGCGGATTTATGCACTGCTATTTGATGTAAACTGATAACATCAGAATTAGATAAAAGAGATAAAGGAGAAGAGATATGTGACTGCCGGATTTTTTTTATTCAAAGACTTTTAAAATCATAGCGACAGTAATCATTAGTGTTGAGCTGATAATCATAATTACATTGAAGGTAGTGGATCTTTACTGTGATGAACCGGGATGCTGGAACAAAAAAGATTGGGGAACAAACTATTGCATGGAGCATATTAACAGTATTTATGAAGAGGCGATGAAAAGAGAAAGAGCATATGAAAATTCTCAAAGAAAAAACAGTACGAGTAACAGCTATTCCAGTAAATCCCAAAGAAGTTATTCTTCTGGAAAAAAGAGTACTCCATCGCGTTCATACAATACATACAGCAATTCTTATTCCTCCCGGAGAAACGATTCTTATGATGTTTATAATTATGATGATCCGGATGATTTCGCCGATGACTGGGCTGAGGAATTCGGTGGAGGAAATTATGATGGCGGATATGATGATGCGTATGATTACTGGGAGGAGAACTACGGGAAATAATAATACAAGGAAATTGTGGAGGTGAACTTGTGAAGGAAAGTATATATCAAACTCCTTGTGGAACGATTCATTATTGGTCAAGTATTCTGAGTTTGGATACAACGACGCTTGTATTTCTTCCGGGGTTGACTGCTGACCATAGACTGTTTGATAAACAGGTTGAGTATTTCGTGGAAAAATATAATATTATTGTATGGGATGCACCGGCTCATGCCTCTTCCTGGCCGTTTCGGTTTGAATTTGATCTGTTTGATAAGGCAAAATGGCTGAATGGGATTCTTGAAAAAGAAGAAATCATAAAACCAATTATAATCGGTCAATCAATGGGAGGATATGTGGGACAGGCTTATGCACAATTGTATCCTGACCGGCTGGCAGGTTTTATTTCCATTGATTCAGCACCGCTCCAGAGAAACTATGTGACAGCAGTGGAGATCTGGCTTCTGAAAAGAATGGAACCAGTATATGCACATTACCCATGGAAGTTGCTTTTGAAATCCGGAACTGAGGGAGTTGCAGCTTCTAATTATGGCAGAAATCTGATGAAGGAAATGATGCTAGTCTATGATGGTGATCAGCATCGTTATGCCCAAATTGCCGGGCATGGGTTTCGTATTCTGGCAGAGGCAATGGAAAAGGATCTGCCATATGAAATCAAATCTCCTTCCTTGTTGATATGTGGTACAAAGGATCATGCCGGCTCATGCATAAGGTATAACAGAGAATGGCATCGAAAAACGAAAATTCCTTTAAAGTGGATTGAAGGGGCCGGTCATAATTCTAATACAGATAAACCGGAGATGATAAATAGTTTAATAGAAGAATTCCTTTCAAACATATAAAGACTATTGAAAACAATTGGTCAACCGTTATAAAAGGACAATAAACAAATCGGAAGTTGGAGGAAAGATTATGGAAATCAGAAAGTATATGGAAAAAGACATTTCTGCAATGGTTTATATCTGGAATAAAGTTGTAGAAGATGGTGAGGCTTTTCCACAAGAAGATTTTTTGAATGATAAAACGGGTGCTGACTTTTTTGCAGCACAGACATATTGTGGTGTTGCAGATGACAACGGAAAAATCGTGGGGCTCTATATCCTGCATCCAAACAATATCGGTCGCTGCGGGCATATTGCAAATGCGAGTTACGCTGTTGCTACAGATTACCGCGGCGAGCATATCGGTGAAAAATTAGTAACTGATTGTCTTACACAAGCAAAGCAGCATGGCTTTGGAATTTTGCAATTCAATGCTGTAGTGGAAAACAATCTTCATGCGCGTCATTTGTACGAACGACTGGGGTTTGCGAAGATTGGAGTGGTACCGAAAGGTTTTCGTATGAAAGATGGAACCTATCAAAATATCTGTCTGTATTATTATGAACTGTAAAGCAGGCCGATAACTTCAAGTTTGTAGGACTAAATTATAGAAAATTTATTATTGAATTCGTTTTAACTGTTGGCATTTTTTTGTATTTTCAGAAGGGAAAGCAAACATGGAGAATGAATTAATTTTGTTTGAAACTGCCGATAAAGAAATAAAGTTAACTGTGCCTATAAAAAATAATACTGTATGGCTTAATAGAAAACAGTTAGCCGAATTGTTTGGAAGAGATGTAAAGACAATTGGGAAACATATTAATAATGCATTAAAAGAAGAGTTGGATAATTCAGTTGTCGCAAATTTTGCGACAACTGCTTCAGATGGAAAAGTGTATCAAGTTGAACATTATAATTTAGATATGATTATTTCTATAGGCTATAGAGTGAAATCTAATCGAGGGGTAGAATTTAGAAAATGGGCTAATAGTGTTCTAAAACAGTATATCATACAGGGGTATGCAATCAATGAAAAAAGATTAGAAGCTTTACAACGAACAATAAATATCCAAACAAAAATGCTTGCATGCACTTTGGAAGTAGATGAAGCAGAGGTGTTGAAAGCTGTTAGCTTATATACAAATGCTTTGATGTTGTTAGATCAGTATGATCATCAATCACTTAAAAAGCCTACTGGAAGCAAGGCTATCTATAGAATTACATATGAAGATTGCCGAAATATGGTGAATGCAATGGAAGATTCATTTCACTCGGATGTCTTTGGGATTGAGAAAGAAAAGGGAAAAGTTGAAGGTATTCTTGCAGCAGTTTATCAAAATGTTTTTGGAGGAGATGTTTATCCTTCCTTAGAAGAGAAAGCAGCCAATCTTTTGTATTTTATGATAAAAGATCATCCTTATGCTGATGGATGCAAGAGAATTGCTGCATCGTTATTTTTGGAATTTTTGGCTCGAAATAATATACTTTACAAAGCTGATCAAAAAAGGGTAAGTGATGGTGCATTAGTAGCAATAACATTAATGATTGCAGAGTCAGATCCAAAGGAGAAAGATATTATGGTTAATTTGGTGATGAATTTGCTAATAATGTAAATTTGATTTCGAATCGGAATTGACCGAACTCTTTGAGCGAGGGATACTTCTTGTCCGAAGGGCAAGAAGGTGGAGTTGAAAAAGATTATAACAATCGAGATTTGGAGGGATAATGAGATGAATATAAAAGATTTTAAGTGGACGAGAGAACCTGATGATTACACGCTGACAGATGACAAAATTGAGATTATTACACAGCCTGGAACTGATTTGTGGCAAAGAACTTACTATCATTTCCGCAATGATAATGCTCCGGTTCTGCAGATAGAAACAGAGGAAAAGTTTTTTTCATTTATAGTGAAAACTGATTTTAAGGAAAGTCATCATCGCTTTGATCAGTGCGGTGTGGTTATGTATCTTGACAGTGAGAATTGGTTGAAAGGTTCTATAGAATATGAGAATGACTATTTTCAGCACCTGGGAAGTGTTGTGACAAACAATGGATATTCAGATTGGGCAACTACGGAAATTGATGCAGAGATTAAATCTATGTGGTATCGTCTCAGTAGACGTGAAGATGATTATTGCATTGAATGTTCTGAGGATGGAATACGGTTTAAGCAAATGAGGATTTGTCATATGTGGGCTGGTGCAGGAAAAATCAAATTTGGAATTTATGCATGCAGTCCGGAAGATTCATCGTTTAAAGCGGTATTTACAGATATGAAATTGACGGAGTGTCAATGGAAAGCCCACGATGGTCAAAAGCCGGATGAGATGTAGCGGACTGTATTTGATATAAAAAACCAATATGAAAATAGGAAAGTACATATCAAACTCCTTGCGGAACAATTCACTATTGGTCAAATAATCTGAGTTTGGATACAACGACGCTTGTATTTTTACCAGGTCTATGCACATTATCCATGGAAGTGGCTTTTGAAATCCGGAACTGAGGGAGTTGCAACTTCTAATTATGGCAGAAACCTGATGAAGGAAATGATGCTGGTCTATGATGGTAATCAGCATCGTTATGCTCAAATTGCCGGGCATGGATTTCGTATTCTGGCAGAGGCAATGGAAAAGGATCTGCCATATGAAATCAAATGTCCTTCCCTGTTGATATGTGGTACAAAGGATCATGCCGGTTCATGCATGAGGTATAACAGAGAATGGCAGCGAAAAACGGAAATTCCTTTAAAGTGGATTGAAGGGGCCGGTCATAATTCTAATACAGATAAACTGGAGATGATCAATAGTTTACTAGAAGAGTTTTTTTCGAATATTTTATGAGAGGCAACCTAAAGTTATTTGAATTGAAAAGTGGGAGAGGAGAAAAACTAATGAAAAATATACTGATTATTTCAAGTTCACCAAGAAAAAAAGGAAATTCACAAATCTTATGTGAACAGTTCAAAAAAGGTGCAGAAGCAAAAGGACACCAGGTGAAAATCGTACGTATCATGGAGCAGAACATAGGCTTTTGCAGGGCCTGTGACGGCTGTATGAGAAATGGCGGTACCTGTGTATTAAAAGATGATATGGCTGAGATACTTAAAATGTTTCAGAAAGCAGATGTACTTGTACTGGCTACTCCGGTTTATTTTTATGGAATCAGTGCCCAGATGAAGACTTTTATTGACCGTACTTACCCAATCTGGCAGCATCTCGGTAAAAAAGAGGTTTACTATATTATATCAGCTGGCCTGGGTGAGGATATTATTGAAAGATCGCTTGGTGATCTGAATGGTTTTGTAGAGCATCTGGAAGAATACAAGATTGCAGGAAAGATATATGCAGCAAACGTGATGGATGCTGGATTGGTCAAAAATCAAAGTGTTTTCCAAAAAGCCTACGATATGGGATATGCCATTTAAGCTGTTGAACAATCGAAATTGACCGAGTTCTTTAAGTGAGGAATGCCATACCTGATTATACACAATGGGAGGTCGCGCAGGAGAAGAATACGGAGAAATATTGAAAGAAAACAAACTATGAAATGAGGTGACATTTATGATGAAAAACGAAGCGGGAGTAAGAATCGAAGAAATGCTGTGTCAGCTGGCCGATGCGACGCGCATCGACGGAGAGATCTGGCGTGCAGCGTATACTCTGGAAGACAAAATCGCGAAGAACATCCTGCGTGAGTGGATCGAGGATCTGGGGCTTGAATACAGAGAGGACGCGATCGGTAACGTGTATGGACGGCTTCCGGGGACAGAACCTGGAACCATACTGACGGGATCCCACCTGGATACCGTGAAGAACGGTGGAAAATATGATGGCGCACTGGGCGTTGTGACCGGTGTGGCAGCGCTGGGATACCTCAAACAGTCGGGCTTCGTTCCGAAACACAGCCTGGAAGTGGGTGGTCTGATGGAGGAAGAGGGCAGTCGTTTTCCATCCGGCTGTCAGGGGAGCCGCGCAATCTGTGGCACGCTGAAAGAAGAGGATCTCGAGGAGCTCAGCCGTGATGGCGTCACACTTCGTGAAGCACTGGTATCTGCCGGGTATCAGACGGAAGCGCTGAAAAACGTGAAACGTGACGATATTCGAGCAATCGTAGAACTGCATATCGAACAGGGACCGGTGCTTGAAAGCGAGCAGAAGCAGATCGGTATTGTGGACAGTATCGTCGGTATCGTCAACTATGAGCTGACCATTCAGGGAAGCCAGAACCATGCAGGTACCACCTCGATGTCTTTACGGCACGATCCTGTGGTAGCTGCTGCGGAATTTATCACAGAGTCTACCCGTCAGATGATGGCGCAGGCTCCTTCTGCCACCCTTACCTATGGCGCGATACAGGTATTTCCTGGAATGCAGAATGTCATTGCAGATCGAGTGAATCTGCTCATCGATCTGCGCGATGGTAGCAATGAGGAACTGCTTCAAGATGTGGTTCTTCTGAAACGTGTACTGGAATCCATCGAACGCAAGGGCTTTCAGACCCGGCTTCGACAGAATGACTGGCTGGAGTCCGTACGGATGGATCCGAACGTGATTCGGGTGATCGAGCGGCACTGTGAAGAGAAACATCTCGCGTATAAGCATATGAACAGCGGCGCCGGACACGACTCGATGGTATTCGGAAAGCATTTCCCGACCGCGATGATCTTCGTGCCGAGTATCGGAGGTATCAGCCATAATCCGGCAGAAGCCACCGCTGTAGCGGATATACAGACCGGTTTTGAACTGCTTTGTGACGTGTTAAAAGAATTATCGGCTCAAACCTTTTTATCATGGTAAGTTTTATTACATTGCTAATGATAATAAAGCCTTTGTAATTATTGGCTTGTCCAATATAAGTAAAACGGCATATTTAAACAACTATGAATTAGATCGGCTGTTTGAAATAGATTGTAATAACCCCGAAGAACAATATTTTATAACTGGTTCTAAAAATTCAAATCAGAATGTATAAAAATTGAAGAGATAATCTGTATGACTGATGTGAAAATGAAACTCCATTTATGTAAAGAGCCAGACAAATTCAAATTTGCAGGGACGACAAGTGGCTCAGTATGATATAAATTGAATATTGAAATGTAAAGACTATTTACCGTAAAACAGTAAATGGTCTTTTTTGTACCTTTTGGGGAACGAGTAGAGATTTATAGCCGGAAATCTATGTTTTATCATAATCTGTGAAATAAGATAGGTTAATTCTTCAATTTACATATTTTTTAAGGTGTTCCGGCATGGTATTATGATACTTATAAAGAACCAATTATATCTGTTGGAGAGAGCGGTGAAAAGTTATGAAGTTATTGTTTAAACAAAGGCTGTTTTCATGGTTTGACAGCTATGATATCGATGATGAAGCAGGCAACACTGTTTATGTAGTAAAAGGCCAGTTGTCCTGGGGACATAAACTTGTAATTTATGATGCCTATGGAAATGAAGTAGGAATGGTTGTTCAGAAAGTACTTACTTTTCTTCCTAAATTTGAAATTTATAAAAACGGCAGTTATATCGGATGCCTGAGCAAAGAATTCTCATTCCTGACGCCACATTATAATATTGATTACAATGGATGGCATATTGATGGAACCATTATGGAATGGGACTATAGCATTCTTGATCAAAGCGGTTATTCAATTGCACGGGTTAGTAAAGAACTGTTTCATATGACTGATACATATGTTATTGATGTGCAGGATCCAGGAAATGCATTGGATGCGCTGATGTTTGTACTGGCAATCGATGCAGAAAAATGTTCCAGAAATTAAATAGTTGATCTTGTTACTGTAATTATTCGGAGGATGAAGCATGGGATTATTCAAAAAGAAAATCGTGAAAAAAACATATGACCGAGAACATATGAAACCAGTTATTCGTGCAAGCATTTGTACCGGGGAAGAAGTAGCAGGATTCAAAGACATACGGACCGGAAAAATCGAAGAAATCATGCTGATCAGATCGCCGGAGGACCTAGAAAGATTCAAAGAGATATATGAGATAACAGAGGAAATTGCAAAAGAATATTAGACATCTTCTGGGTCGTGGATGAACGCCAGGTATTCGTCTGTAAGCTTATAGGGAAAACGGAGTTATTTTATAAAGGTGATATGATGAAAATTACTTACATTAACCACAGTGGATTTTTAATTGAAACTAAAGATTGCTACTATATTTTTGACTATTATAAGGGTGAATTACCACTTCTTGACAAGAAAAAAGAAGTAATTGTTTTTTGCAGTCATTTTCATAAGGATCATTTTAATCCTGTGATTTTTGAGATCCTTGATGACATGAGCATGACATATCAGGCAATTTTGGCGAAAGATATACGCAAAAGAAAACATTTGTCAGATATGAAGATCACATATGTTTATCATGATCAGACTTATAATCTGGATAATGGCACCCAAGTCGATACATTGCTATCTAACGATAGTGGTGTAGCATTTATTGTCAAAACAAAGGAAGGCACCATTTATCATGCTGGTGACTTAAATGACTGGTATTGGGATGGTGAGCCAAAAGCTGATAACCAGAGACTTACTTCAGCATATCGTGCGGAGATCAGGAAAATCAAGGGTATGCATTTTGATGCTGCATTTGTCCCTTTAGATCCGAGACAGGGAAATCACTATGCCGACGGGATCCTGTATTTCCTTAAAAATGTAGATTGCAATGTCATTTTTCCAATGCATTACTGGAATGATGCCAATGTAATTAAGCGGTTTATCACGGAATATCCGCAATATAAATCACGTATTAAAAACACAGAATGTGCAAAAGGAGAAGAATTATGAAGTTTAGTGCGATCACAGGGCGTATCGTAGCCTCTCCAAACAAGTTTGTCAAGGAGATGTAGGTCAGTTCATCCTTGCTATGGATACCTGGTTTGAAAGATTGATGGTGGAATAATAGAGGCTGTGATAGAATGAAGAAAATGATTTGATACGCTAATCGGAATTAGGAGGCTATCGGAAATGACTGAAAGAGAAAAAATGCTAAGTGGAGAGTTGTACGATCCAACAGATAAAGAATTGGAACAATTACGCGTGAATGCACGTAAATTAGCAAGAAAATACAATTTGACAGATGAAGATGACCAAGAAGAACAAGCACAGATATTGAGGGAATTATTGACAGCAACAGAGGAACTCCCCTATTTACAGGCACCTGTTTATTTTGATTATGGATGTAATACGTTCTTTGGAAAATTCAGTTCTGCAAATTTTAATTTTACATGTTTAGATGTATGTGAAATACATATAGGCGATAATGTGATGATTGGTCCAAATGTTACATTGGCAACTCCCATGCATCCATTATTACCTGAAGAACGCAATATCAGGATGAGAGAAGATGGCAGTTTTTATAATCTTGAATATGCGAAACCAATAACTATAAAAGATAATTGCTGGCTAGCATCTAATGTGGTTGTTTGCGGTGGTGTCACCATAGGAGAAGGGTGTGTAATTGGTGCAGGAAGTGTTGTAACAAAAGATATTCCGCCGTATAGTTTGGCAGTTGGAAATCCATGCCGGGTCATTCGAAAAATAACTGAGAAAGATCATATGCTAGATGGAATTGAAAAGAATTGAAAAATTTGCCGAGATGACGAGAGGTTTATTTTAATAAAGAAAAATAAAACGATCAATTAATAACGCCGATACAGGATTTTTATAATCCTATACCGGCGTTCGTTGGTTACAAGGGAATGTATTTTATGCTTATTTTCCAAATGTATTGCTGGATTTAGCTGCAGCCTTTGCTGTCATGGTGTTGGTGGACTCAAACAAGGAAGTTGTCGGTGCGACCGGACACATCAGTACCCGTCCTGTTCCGCGGTAAACATTTACCAGACCCTCTCCGCTAACTGCAGATCCGACAAGTGTTTTGGTTGATCGTTCTACGGTAAATTCAAGGTTTGATGACCAGCATACGGCAAGGTTTCCATCAATTTTCAGTTCATCATTTTCCAATATAACTTCAATCAATTCATCTTCGGGAACATTAGACTCCAGTGCAGCTACACCATTTCCCTGTAAACTCAGATTAAACAGGCCTTCGCTACCTAATACTGCTGATGAAAGGTTCTTTCTGGCTACAACTTTACTTTTTACATTTGCATCACAAGCCAGGAACATGCCATCTTCAATTGTCATTCCGGCCGATCCCCACTTGCCAACATCTGCAAGAATAATGTATTTATATGTCGGTTCCAGTACCAGACAGCCTTCACCAACATATTCTGGTTTAACTGCGGTTTCTTTTGTAACCGCACCCTTGAGTGCCTTTCCAAGGAAATCTCCGATACCTTTTACACCAGACGTGGCTTGTACATTACCACCCATCCACTGCATGGAACCAGCCTGGATAACAGCTGAATGGTCTTTATCAATATCAATAACAACCTGTCTTCTTCTGACATTCATTTTACTCATGAAATACTCATTCATTGCATTCATAGGTGAAACGCTGGCATCCTGCACATATTCAAGCACATGGAAGTTTCCGATGCTTTTTGCATATTTTCTGTTTTCATTTTGTAAATTTTCAATTCGCATAGCATAATCTCCCTTTTAATAATAATTTATGATGTTGCTCGTATATGCTTATTATAAAAGAGTCAGCATAGATAGAAAACAATTCGTGCAGAGAAATATAAAGACAGAATTCTCAAAATTCGAGAAATATAAAGATGTAATTCCTCATGGTGGATGTGTATTATGAAAAATAAATTTGTTATAGTGACAATATCAACAAAAAAGCAGAATATAAATGGGGTGATCAGATGGAAGCAGCACAGAGAATTCGATTAATCCGGATAATAGAAAAGATGGAGAAAAATCCGACATTCAGTAATAAACTTGGTATAAAGAACACATCTGAATATTTAGCAGAAAAAGAACAGAAAAAATGAAAGACACATGTCAGAAGGAGTAAAAAATGTTATCGTTATTATTTACAATTTGTATAATTTGGTTTGTTGGAAAATTTTTTATATTTGGATTAAAAGCGTCCTGGGGAATTATGAAACTACTTTGTACAGTTATTTTCTTTCCGGTGATGTTGATTGGTATGGTTATAGGTGGACTGATGTACATTGCTTTTCCATTGTTGATTGTCGGTGGCATTATAGCACTGGTGACGTCACATTCATAATGGATCAGGAGGAAGAAAACAGAAAGTATAGTCAATCAATTACAGCGTATGTAAAGGAAAAGGCAATGAGTCAGAAATGCTTCATTGCCTTTTGTTGCGTCATGGATTATTTTAATTTTTCTTTTTCGGCATTTAAGAGATCAAGATTAAGCCCCTGTTCTCCGGCGGTCTTATCTACCCAAAGATTCAAAGAGTCTATGGCTAAAGAAATTTCATCAAGTTTTTTACTGATATAAGCAAAATCTTTCATTTCATCATCGCTGATCTTACCGTCACGGGCAATCTGGATTAGACGACCAGTAAGAGGATTGATTTCATTTAAACTGGCAATTGTCTCCAAAATGATATTTGACAGATCGGTTACTTCTACTTCAGGAACATAACGATAGCCGATTTCGCATTTGTGAGAGCAATAATAATTGCAAAGCTCTGGTCTTTTATAGGCATCTGCCATTTGGAGGATGTCATAAGGCGTAGGTTCTTGTGTTTCATATTCAAATTTTTCAATTTTTGAATCAGAGACAGCATCCATTTTTTCACTGGCCTCTGCTCTTGTAAGTCCTGCCGCTTCTCGGCAAAGCTGGTAAATTGTTTTGTTTTCCCTGGTGGATTGTTTACCCATGAGAATTTCCTCCCCGTATATCGCTAAACATGAGGATTATCAATATTTAAGTCCTCATGCAAGACGTGCATTTCTCGTATAGAGTTTATTATACTTGAATTATCAATTAACAACAAGCTCAATAATGAACATGAAGTCAAAAAGAGTGAAAGAGGAAATGATACCCCCAAAAAACATTTGATAAATGGTATCGAAGTCAGAAACAGTACCGAAATGCCGAGGACCGGGAGAAAGTTCGTGACATTGTAGAAAGCTCCATGGCTATGCCAGAGATGGCCAGGTTATTAGGCGTTCCAAGATCTACCGTATATGGTCTTCTGAATCAGTCAGAGATTCTGAAAACCATTGAGTTTGATGATCGAAGACGAGTGACAAAGAAGAGTTTTTATGAATGGTATGGCAGCCAGGACGATTATCATATCGTATCGGACGAAATACCAGAGACAGTGAAGGGTGAAGATAATCGCAGGATTGAAGCTTATAGAAGAGCGGTTCTGGAACGAGATGGTCATAGCAAAAATATAGGAAATGATGTTTATCTGACAGTAAATGAGGCAGCAGTTCTGGCAGGAGTGAATCCGGCAACTGTGCACAAATGGATTAAAAAAGGAAAAGTAGAAGCAGTACAAAGCAGCAAAACGATTCGCATTCCAAGGCAGGAGTTTGAGGGTTGGCTGCAAGGCAGAGAGAAAGAGTTTGATTGTTATATGTGGTGAAATGGTAGCCAAGTTGGCTACCAATGATGATAAAAAAATCTATTCTACTGGCATCGTCCCCATCATTTAAAAAGAGTTGATAAAACTGGAAATCCACAATACAAAATGATATTCTTTTTTTCTGGATGTTTCTGTGATATACTTATACGCGGTCGTATCAGACCGGAAAGGAAATATTATGTTACAAAAATTATATGTTTTTTTCAGGAAAGAAACCGTTTTGTCAATTGCAGTGATCCTGGCGCTTCTTTCTATGTTCTGGGTCAGACCGGATAAGGCTTATTTTACTTATATCGATTTCAGGACTCTCGGGCTCCTCTTCTGTTTGATGGCAATTGTAGCTGGTTTGAAGGCTGTTGGTGTTTTTGATATACTCGCCAAAAAATTGCTGATGGGAACATCGGGAACTGTGGGTGTGATCAGGCTGTTGGTACTCTTATGTTTCTTCCTGTCAATGGTGATCACCAATGATGTGGCATTGATTACTTTTGTTCCTCTTGCACTGATCATTGTGCATAAACTGCCAAAGGAACTGGGCAATTACTGGCTTCTTAAAATAGTAGCCATGCAGACAATCGCTGCTAATCTCGGAAGCATGCTCACACCAATCGGAAATCCGCAGAACCTTTATCTATATGCCAGAGCAGGGATGTCCGCGGCAGAATTAATAACCCTGATGCTTCCCTATTCCGCCACAGCACTTATCCTTCTTCTGATATGGATACAGGTAGCCGCTGCCAAAGCACCTCACGTATGCGGTTCCGAAAAAGATAAAACTCTTTTGGGATTCTCTGACAGAAAAGAACTTAACATGGAATACCTGGCCGCTTACCTGATCTTATTTACAATCTGCCTGCTCACTGTTGCACGTATCATTCCATACCAGATTCCTCTTGTATTGGTTCTTATATATATGCTGCTAAGAAACAGGGAAAATATAAGCAGGGTGGATTACTCCCTGCTTGCCACCTTTATCGCATTATTTATTTTTATCGGCAACCTTGGAAGGATTCCGCAATTCAGCAGTTTTCTGGAAAGAATCATGGCAGGAAGGGAAACACTTACTGCTGTTCTTGCCAGTCAGATTATGAGCAATGTTCCCGCTGCGCTTCTTTTATCCGGCTTTACAGATAATTACCGGGCTTTAATTGTCGGAACCAATATTGGAGGTCTCGGCACTCTGATTGCATCCATGGCAAGCCTGATAAGTTTCAAATATATTGCAAAAGAAAACAGGAATCTGAGAGGGAAGTATTTGGGAATATTCACAGCCTCCAATATTATATTCATGATATTCATGTTAATATTGTATTTTTTTCTTAGATAAAGGTTTTCCCGGAATTACAAAAGCTATAGCAATTCTTTCTTCGCAAAAAATTCTCCGCGGCACTTTCCCATCCTGGAAGAAAAGCCGCGGAGAAATAAATATATTTTCGGTGCCAATACAAAGATCATTAATCTTTACACCACTTTACAACTTTTTCATAAAAAAATATCGTACAGGGCTTTCTGATGTATAATGAGTTTGCTCCAAAACATTACAAAGGAAAGTGACCCTGTACGAAAAAGACATTATACAACGAAAAGACTCTGACTGGTAGACTTCACAAATATTTTTTGATTTATTTTGAAACTTTTTCTGCTTCAACAGCAGATACTTTGTTTTTACTCGTTTTATCAATACTAACATTGGAATCTGGACATTCCATTCGATTTTTATATCAGCACTTTTTGTCTGGAATTACCACAAAATCCCTCAATACCTTTTACCACGCATGTTCCTATGCAAAAGTTGATTATTCCCACTTTATGAATATCACAGCTAAAGTTGCTTTGAGAATGATACCGGATTCACTGGCAACACAGCCGATATTTCTTTGTGTGGATGATACCATGGTAGCAAAGGCCGGAACTCGGTTTGAGAATGTTTCAAAACTCTTTGACCATGCCGCACATAATGGTTCCAATTATCTGAATGGACACTGCTTTGTAAGTATTATGCTTTGCATACCTGTATGGAAGAATGACAGGATGAAATATATTCCGCTGTTTTTGTACTCGTTCCGGTGGAATATTGAAACAAGCTACTATGAGCAGAAAACCTTCTGGTCACTTTGCAGGTATATGGTACGAAGCTGCAAGGGTATTGAAATGCTGGTAAATCTGATCAATATCTGTTATTGTGCCATGACAAAGGCCTTAAAACAGCTGATTCGTCAGCAAGTCTATTAATTATAAAGTTGTAAACTGGTGTAATAAACAGAATCAAAAAAAATTTGTCTAAAGAGAATAAGATATAAAAACAGAATATAAAGCGTAAGAGCATGTAGAATCTATCTATGTGCTCTATTTTTTATGTTTTGTGAATCAACAACTCTATCCTCACACGACTGAAGTCGCGTGCTTCCGGACGCTTT
>NZ_QTWS01000046.1:0-1049 GCF_003461245.1 Blautia sp. AF19-10LB | reverse complement strand
ACTCTATCCTCACACGACTGAAGTCGCGTGCTTCCGGACGCTTTAGGCGTCAGACTAAATATCGGCGGATACGCCTGTAACTTAGGTGTGCAGTCATGCACATTTCCCGTGCCGGATACGGCAGGTTCCCACATGACAGGTAGTCCGCTGTATATCTGCCTGCGTTTATGCTACTCTTAAGTTCATTTCTGAACTGAGTTTTCTCAAGTCCGCATAAACACATGAGGTTCTACGCTTTACTGCAGGGACTTTTGCCTCCAGCAAAGACCTTTCCGTTACCGGAAGGGGTTTTAAAAGTTCTCTGATAAAATATCTTGCTCCTATATTGTACGATGCTGACAGATCGCAATTATATCGTTTTCCTGTCTGAAATACACACAGGCTGTGATTTTTCGGATCACGGGCAACGGTTCCTGTTCCATCATATGCAAGCCTGCTGGTGTTCCACGCACAGATCCTCGATACCCGTATTCCATTTCTATGTACCTGATGTTCACAGCGCTTCTGGATATCCCGTTTTCTCCACAGATGCAGTTTCTGTTTCTTTTTCCCGGATATCTTTCCTTTTGTCTCCAGGTATTCGAAAACAATTATATCTGCATGGTTCTCTTTTGCATATTTTGTGACTGCTCCTGCAATCTTCCTTCCCAGTTCTATGTTCAGGCGTTTTGCATAAGCCCATCTGCTCTTTGCCTGTGCAGATCCATGTTCTCTCTGGAATCTCCGTATCCGTCCCAGTACACGGTACATCCGGTCTTTTTCACTGGGAAAATCAATAAACTTTCTTCCCAGGACAGTTCCATCCGACCGCATAATGGTACAGACTGCATCGGTGTTGATCCCCAGATCTACACCGCAGATAATCTGTTCTTCGACTGGTGCTTTTGTGAGTATCACATCTTCCGTATAAGAAAAACGCAGAAAATATTTCCTGTGCCTTTTCTCCAATGTCGGAGCAGATGCCTTTTTCCCGGACCAGTTCTTTCTCAGATACTCCATGTCGGTATGCCTTAACCGTACATGGAACCATTTCCAGTCATGCCCATCAT
>NZ_QTWS01000045.1 GCF_003461245.1 Blautia sp. AF19-10LB | reverse complement strand
TACAATTCATCTCACTACCTGCAGAGGTAGGAGAATTCTTGTTATATATTATGTTAAATCTGTATTTATTGTAGCATTGGTTATTTTTTTAGGAAACGGGAAAATATTTTGAATCAGGGTAAAATATTTTCCACTTATCTGCACAAAACATCTTTCATTTTTTCTCGTAATCTTGTATAAAATATGCTAAACTGTTTTGGGGATCGTTTTCATATGGAAACAATCTTATCATAATAAACAATTTTCTTTTTTTACAAATACCAAGGAGAATATTATGAAACTACTGATTGTTGATGACGAAGAACTTACCCGTACCGGTGTGATCTCTTCGATTGACTGGGCTTCACTTGGAATCAGCGAGGTGCTTCAGGCAGACGACGGTGTGCATGGTCTGGAAACTGCACAGCTTCACAGGCCGGAGATCATATTATGCGATGTCCGCATGCCGCGCATGGACGGAATCACTATGCTGGAAAATTCTTCCTGATACCGTCCCGATCTTTATGAGCGGATACTCTGACAAGGAATATCTCAAAGCTGCGATCAAGCTGAAAGCCGTCAATTACATCGAGAAGCCTTTCCGGCTCTCTGAGATCGAGGATGCCATCCGTGAGGCAAGGGATCTCTATATCCGAAAAGTCAATTCCCGCCATGGAGAGACGCTTCATTCCATGGAAACCGCATCACGGCTTGCCCTGCAGCTTACTCTTCCATATTCACAGGATAACTCTGTGATCCGTCAGCTTTCTGATGAACTGCAGTTTACAATGAATTCTTCTACTTTTTTTACTGCTTTTATTGTAAAGACCAAATTATTTCTGGAAGCTTCCACGCCATCCATGGCTGATCTGTTTCAAAAGTTCCAGGATTTTCTGAATCCTTACCATATTACCTGCGTCTATCTCGAAAAGAAGTTTCAATATATGGTGTATTTTCTTTTTTCACAGACTCCGCCTTCCCGCCAGATCCTGACTCATGCCGGAAGTTTTCTGATGGAACACTTTGCGGAATTCGGAAGATATTCCATGGCCCGCGGAGACACTGTCGAATATTGATCAGAATGCCGCATCCGCTCTGCTGGAAAAGCTTCTCCAAAGTTTTTCCAACAACTGCAAATTTCTTCAGAATCCGGTCAAAGATCTGTACTACAAGCTTTTTCTCTGTCTGGAGGATGCACGTCATCAGCAGAAAATTCCAGGTTCCGGCAATCCGGAAACTGTTGCGGAAACAATCGACAGATGTTTTACCTTCGGTGAACTTCACCAGACTCTTGTTGATAAAACAGAAGATTTTTTTAAGAAAGTTTCTGACTGTTCTCAGGAAAACCCTACTATTTTTCTGATCAGGGAATATATCAGCAAAAATTATATGAATGAAACTCTGTCTGTCAAAGATATCAGCAGTCACGTATTCCTGTCCACATCTTATGTATGTACTTTCTTTAAGAACAAAACTGGAACAATCGTCCTGACCGGATGGATCGAAGACACCTCCATTGTGCTTCTGATCTCAGATGACGGTGTCGGCATTCCTTCTGAGAAGCTTTCTGCTATTCTCTCCGGAAACGGGAACAGTACTTCCGGCGGCACTAACATTGCCGTTTATAACACGCATCGGCGACTTCAGATCCTCTATGGTCCTGATTATGGGCTGACCTATTCCAGCACTCCCGGAAGCGGTACGGAAGTGGAAATCCGGATTCCTGCGATCCGAAAGAGTGCCACAGAACATTCTAATTAATACTTTTTAAGAAAGGGATTTTTCTATGAAAACAGATGCTATGATTTTAATGTATAATTTCAAAGAAGATGAAAGAACACGGCAGATCCTACGTTATCTTAATATCGCAGGTATTTCCTGCAAAACAGTTTCTGTAACAGATTATCTGCATCCTCTTGGATATCTGTTCGGACTTCCTGGTTTTTCTCCTTCTCCACAGTTCAACCTGGGCGGGAATTTTACAGATGAGATGCTTGTCATGCATAATTTTTCGCAGGAACAACAGACAGATTTTCTGGGATTTTTCCACAGGAACGGGCTGGCTCCGGTGGATCTGAAAGCAGTGCTTACACCGGTTACGCAGCACTGGAGTTCGTTGAAGCTTCATGGAGAGTTGTCGAAGGAGCATACGTTGATGCACAAAAAATGATTTTAAAAAAGAGAGGCTGTACATCTGCACAGTCTCTCTCTTTTTTTGAATATGAATATGTGTTTCAAATATAGATGGTTTTTGTTATCTTGTTACGATATCAACCGGAATGTTGAAGATCTTTGCAACCTTCAGAATCGTGTCGATATGTCTTCCTGTAGCAGCTGCCATATGATGTGTCGGGCCTGCTTCGCTCCAGCGGTTTACAAACTCTCTTGCACCACAGGTGAAACGTGTTCTCATGTTGGTATCACCAAAGGAAAGGATCGGTCCTTCTTCGTTTACGCCTTCAGCAACAACGAATTTGAAGTGTCCGTCAGCATCCTGTGTGATCGCAAGATAGGTAACCGGACCTGTGTATGGATAGAACTGTGTCAGATATCCGCCGCCTGTTTTGCCGTGGAATACCGGCACGATCTTCATGGTAGGTTTCTTATCAGAGATATCAGCATCTCCGCTTCCGGAATGTCCAATGATGCAGATGTCATCGTTGAAGTCGATGGAGTACATTTCAGAGAGCTGACCTGTACCGGAAATTGTCTTGAGGATACTCATTGCCATGGCAACTTTCATATCACCTTCAACTGCACATGCTGTACCCTGTTTGATCAGCATGGAGAATGCCGGGATCAGCATACTGTCAAGAACTCCGGCTTTGCCCTGTGCAAATCCGTCATAATGGGAAGCAACCATGCTGAGATGTTCGTCTTTTACCCATTTCTCAAATGCAACAACGTATTTTGCCATATCCCATACTTTTTCGATTGTGCCGCCGTCCTCAATATCAAAAGTATCAAGAATATCCTGTGCTTTTGCACGGATTGCTTCTTCATCTGTGATATCATCAGCGATCGCCCACATTTTTTCCCAGTCGAACTGTTTGGTGTACAGGAACATTCTGTTGTACAGGTTTGTCTCATCAATATAAAGATCCATCATACCCGGATATGGTCTTCCGATCTGAGCGATGTTAGTATCACGGAATCTTCTTCTTACCTGTGCAGCTCTGCACCAGTCTTCGATTTCTGCCTGAACAGCCGGATCTCCGCCCTCAACTACACCTGTAATAACAGCATGTCTCTTGCCTGCTCTTTCCAGATCGGCAACTGCCTCACCTACTGCACCACATGCATATCCTTCGCCAAGCCATGCAGCGATATCTGTGTGATCATAATCCAGTGCTTTGAGCTTCTGAACATTCACAAGAACAACCGGAACATTAAGGTCACGGATTGCAGGGAGCATATTGTAGGACGTCGCATAGGTCAGCATCTGAAGAAATACGATATCAACGTCTGCAGCACGGAATTTATCTCCAGCTTCCATGGACTGCTCTTTTGTTGTTACCATTCCTCCGTCAATGATCTCTACTGTATCAGGAATTGTTTTTTTGAATGCCTCATACTGAGCCTCAAACTCAGGTACCAGTGACGGGAACTGAGGCAGATATGCGCCTAAAGCAATAGAAAATACGCCGACTCTTGCTTTTGTGTTTACTAACATAATAAAACCTCCAATTTATTTTATTAATGTATATACTCACCTTATTCCAGGTGCATATAGCTCAATAACAGGATGATTGGGTAAAAGGTCTCCAGCTATAATCTCTCAGGCTTTAAAAATCTTGATTCCGAAAGACTCATGAATAGTTGTACGAGCCTCTTCAACAGACTGGAATTCGCCTTCCTTGAGCATCTGTGCAGTAATGTTTCCGATCGCAGTTGCTTCTCCAGGACCTGCATGAACTTCTTTACCTGTTGCCTTTGCTGTAAGTTCATTCAGATATCCCGCATTGGAACCACCGCCAACTACATGGATACGGCTGTAAGTTCTTCCTGTAAGTTCTTCCAGTTCTTTTGCTGCTTTTGCATAACATTCAGCAAGACTGGTGTAAATAACAGTTGCAATCTCACCCATTGTCTCCGGAACCTGCTGTCCTGTTCTGCGGCAGTAGTCCTTTACTTCTTCTGTCATGTTTTCCGGAGAAAGGAAACACTCATCATTTGCATCTACTCTGGATGGGAAATCCTTTGCTTCTTCTGCCATAGCACAGATCTCTGCAAAACTGTACTTGTCATTTACTTCATGACGAACAGACTGGATCATCCACAGACCCATGATGTTCTTGATATAACGGAAGCGTCCTGCATATCCACCTTCGTTTGTGAAGTTCAGTTCACAGCTCTTTGGTGAACAGTCCGGAGTCTTTCTTTCGATTCCCATCAAGGACCATGTTCCGGAACTGATATAGATAAAGTCATCATCGTTTGCCGGTACTGCAAGAACTGCAGATCCTGTATCATGTGTTGCCGGTGCAACAACTTCTACGTCAAAACCGACTTCTTTCTGAAGTTCTTCAGTCAGATGTCCTACGCTCGTGCCAGGCATGATCAGTTTCTGGAAAATTCTTCTCGGATATCCCAGTTTGTCGATGATCTCATAATCCCAGTCTTTTGTCTGTGCATTTACCATCTGGCCTGTTGTAGCCTCTGTGTACTCACAGGTCTTCTGTCCTGTCAAAAGGAAGTGGAAGTAATCCGGTACATGAAGAAGAGTCTCTGCCTGCTCCAGATATTCCGGATGTTTTGTCTTAACTGCCATCAGCTGATATATCGTATTGTAAATAGCTTTCTGGATACCTGTTCTTGCATACAATTCTTCAACCGGAATTAACTTGTAAACTTCTTCATCCATTCCCTCTGTACGATGGTCACGATATCCAACTGTATTACCAAGTACCTTGTCATCTTTATCAAGAAGAACGAAGTCAACACCCCAGGTATCAACGCCCATGCTTACCGGAATCTTACCGATCTCTTTACATTTCTTAAGACCTGCAACGATTTCTTTAAAAATACGGTCAAATTCCCAGCAGAGTTCTCCATCTTTCTTGACCATACCATTCTCAAAACGATGAATCTCCTCGAGCTCCATTCTGCCATTCTCCATGTGTCCAAGGATCAGACGTCCACTGGATGCTCCCATGTCTACTGCTGCGTAATATTTAGCCATTGTAAAAACCTCCTAAATGTTTTTCTTTTATACAGCAAATTCCCTTGTGCAAACTGCTGTACATTCCTTCTCGTTTTCTTCTTAATAATAACATAATACAACAAGGTTCTTCAAGTGTGAAGAACCTTGTTTGTTTAAAAAAGTGTCTTTATTTGCAATTGTTATTTTACAATCTGCCCGTAATAAGCGTTTGCGCCGTGCTTTCTGTAATAATGTTTGTCCTGAAGTTCCTGTGGTGCCGGTTTTACCTGCGGATTGATCAGTTCACAGCGGGATGCCATTTTTGCAACTTCCTCAAGCACAACTGCATTATGTACTGCCTCATGAGCATCTTTGCCCCAGGTGAATGGTCCGTGGTTTTTGCAGAGTACTGCTGGAACTGCCTCGTAATCTTTGTCTTTAAAGTACTCAGCAATCAGCACTCCTGTATTTTTCTCATATGCCTCGTCGATTTCTTCTTTTGTGAGGTTTCGCACACAAGGTACTTCTCCATAGATATAGTCTGCATGTGTGGTTCCATAGCATGGAATGCCTCTTCCTGCCTGTGCCCAGCTTGTTGCCCAGGAAGAGTGTGTATGTACGATTCCTCCGATATTCGGGAATGCATTGTACAGAACAACATGTGTTGCTGTATCAGAAGACGGATTGTACTCACCTTCTACTTTATTTCCCTCAAGGTCAACAACAACCATATCTTCTGGTTTGAGCTTATCGTAATCCACACCGCTTGGTTTAATTACAAAAAGTCCTTTCTCACGGTCGATGCCACTGACATTTCCCCAGGTGAATGTCACCAGTCCATATTTCGGCAGATCCATATTTGCTTTGTAAACTTCTTCTTTTAATTTTTCTAACATTATTCTTTCCTCCTGAACTTTATTTCTGAGCATCCAGTATCGGACACATCATTTTTACTGCATCATCAAGATCTTTTTTCCATTCCGGATTTCCTGTGTACCAGAATTCCGTCACAAATCTGCGTACTCCCAGATCCCAGGCCTTCTCTATTGCCGCCTCAAAATCCACATGCCCTGTTCCATACGGAATTTCCCTGAATTTTCCAGGGACAGTCTCCTTAAGATGAAGAGAAGTCAGATTCCCTCTGCCCAGTTCCATATCCTCCAGTACATCTGACTTATAAAGAACCGCTGCATTGGTGAGATTTCCGATATCTGGATAGACTTTAAGATAATTGGAGCCACACAGTGTTACATATTTCATGGCTTTCTCAACCGTATTCATAAATTCATTTTCCATCGTCTCAAGTCCGATAAGCACGCCGGTCTTTTCTGCCAGTCTTGCAGCCTTTCTCAGATTTTCAAGAAATCTGTGTTTTGTATCCAGTGTTGATTCCTCATAATAAACATCATATCCCGGGATCATCACAACACGGATTCCAAGATCATCTGCCAGTTGAAGTGATTTTTCCAGGATCGTCATTCCTCTTGCACAGCATGCTTCATCACTGCTTCCGATCGCATATTTGGTAAGTGCACTGACACACATTGTCCGGATCGGAAGTCCGGTCTCATACATGGTTTTTACAAGTTCCAGGCGTGATTCTCTGTCCATATCCAGCCGGGCGATCTTTTCTTCTGTTGCATCAATACTGATTTCAACATAATCATAGCCAGCTGCCTTTGCCGCCTCCAGTCGTTCTTTCCATGTCAGCGTACCCGGCATTGCCTTTTCATACAGTCCAAGCTCATATGCCTTACTCATTCTGTGGTTTCTCCTTTTCCTAGTTTCTGAAGTACTTCCATGCCCCATTCAGTCCATCGATCACCGCACGGTATGCCGCATATTTTTCTTTATAGATATCTGCATATTCCGGTCTTGGCTGTATTGTCTTGGTGATTTTTACTGTACGTCTCATTGCATCCTGATAATCTTTGTAGATTCCTGCTGCAATACCGGCTGCCATCGCCGCACCCTGTGCGCCGAGTTCCTTATCCTCGATCACATCGATTGGAAGCTGAAGTGCGTCTGCAAAAATCTGTACCCATACATCTGAATTTGCAGCGCCTCCGGAAAGTCGTACACTCTTCGGACGTTCACGGTTTCTCAGCAGTTTGTTGACATGGGTTACATGGGAGAAAACAATTCCCTCATAAACTGCACGAAGCATATGTTTCTTATTATGGTAAGCAGTCAGGCCTACAAAGGTTCCCTTTGCCAGTGGATCTTCGTTGGAGCCGTTCAGGAATGGAAGGAAGATGATATTGTTGTCCTGCGGCTCGATAGAAGCTACCCACTCATTGGTGATATCGTATACGGAGCCTCCGTTTTCTTTCGCTTCTGCTTTTTCATAACTCATAAGATTGCGGATGAACCACTCCATATTTCCGGCAGATGTCGGGCTGCTCTCCTCGATCAGATAATATCCCGGCATGCAGAACAGAGAATTCAGTGCAACTGTGCCGTTTGTCACAGGTTCTTTCGAAATATACTCGTTGATACTCCAGGTTCCGGCCACCATACACATCTGTTCTTCATCAGAAAGTCCGGATGCGATTCCGCATGCGTTGATATCAAACATACCTGCAGCTACCGGGATTCCCTCCGGAAGACCGGTCTTCTCACTCGCTTCTTTTGTCACATGTCCACAGATATCGGCAGCGTTGCGAAGCGGCGGAAGCTTGTCGTAGCATTCTTCCAGATCAAAAAGCTTCATCAGTTCACGGTCATGTTCGTGTGTGATCATATTGACAAGATTTGATCCGGAACAGTCTGTGTATTCACTGTATGCCTCTCCTGTCAGCATGTAACGGATATAATCTTTTACTGCAAAGATATACTGTGTTCTCTCAATGACTTCCGGCATATTTTCTTTTAACCATGCCAGGATGCTTACCGGCTGTACTGCCAGAATGTCCTGCAGGGTTTTTTCATAAACCTTTTTGTCAGTGCCATCCTCATGCCATCTTTTGACCTGTGCCCAGGCTCTTGTATCCGTAGAAATGATTCCGTTATAGGAAGGCTTTCCATCATAGCCTACCATGTACAGACCTTTTCCATGTCCTGAGAAAGAAACCCCTGCAATGTCCTTTGGATCGATATTACTCTTCTCGATCGCATTACGTACAGCCTGTGCATTTACCTCCCAGAGTTCATCCATATCCCTTTCTGTATAACCTGGCTTCGGAGTGATCGTCACAGTCGGTACACTGGCCACAGAAATCTGCTTTCCGTCTTCATCAAAGAGCGCTGCCTTTGAAAAAGTACCACCATTGTCAATCCCCATTAAGTATTTCATGCCATACCTCCTCTTTTTATATATGATTTTTTATTTTAATTCTTCCAGAAGTCTGTCCAGCTTCTCTGTCATTGTCTTTACATACAGTTTATTTGTATGTGCTGCTTTTGTGCCATCCTCATAGATGACCGTGTAGAAATTCTGGTCTTCTTCATAATATGTAATTTCTTTCTTTGAACCATCCGTCAGTGTATATACAAGCTTCAAAGCCTCATCCCCGGTTTCTTCCGGCACGCTCTCCAGACGTTCCTGGGCGGTCACACTGACACATGCATAGTAGAAATCTGTAAATAATTTTTCATCCACTTCCTGCTCATCTACAAGCCATTTTACTGACTCCAGACCACCCTTTGTCGTCTGTGTTTCTTTTCTGAGCACATGCGTTGCACCATCTCTTGTAACTTCAAGTTTATCAAGATCCCCAATCGAAACAAAGCTGTATGTCAGACTCCAGTAAGAAGCCGCACTGGATTTCAGAAGGTCTGTCAGATACTCTCCACGAATCGTATGAATCTCCGGAAGTTCATTCAGCCTTGCATAATAGTTGCCGTTTTCATCCTCATCGCCTACGGAGAGTTCAAACTCTTTTGCTTCTTCTCCGTCTTTGTATTTTACGGTGAGTACCATCTGCGGATCGTCCAATCCATATTTTACATAATCGGAACAATTGTATTCAAGATCCTGATACCAGATAATATTGGACACATTATCCTGGACCATGCCGACCAGATTCAGGTTTGCAAGCTGGCTTTCTCCCTCTTCATCCTCCACCGTACACTGGTCATCCCCTGTCATGATAAGGACATAAGAATCTTCTTCCTTGTCCACATCAAACTCTGTCATCGTTTCCGGTTTTACCTTCGGGAAGTCCGTATAGGCTGCAAAATCCTGCAGCTTACCTGCGAAATCCGAGTCAAAGGCAGTTTTTGTCATATAAACCTTATCTGATTTTTCTTCTGTCTGGAAGTACAGTTCATGCGTGGACGTATTCTTATCTCCGATATACAAATCCTTCTCTGTTCCGTCAGAAAGTGATATCTGAATCGTATTTGCCGGTTCTTCCAGTCCGAACTGCGCCAGATCCCCCCTTGCGTCCAGCTCTCTGGTACAGCTCACAGAAGAAATATCTGCAAGCAGCTTCTGGATCTTATTTTCATTCATCTGAAATACAGAGTCATCCGGACAGATCCAGGTGTCATTCTTTTTTTCAAAGGTCAGTATCCCGTCGTCACCGCTGAAAGAAATACTGCTCACTTCATCCGTGTCTGTCTCAAACACAACAGATGCCGCAGCCTCTTCCTGCTCTTTCTGGCTCTCTGCCTCTTTTTGTTTATCTGAGTAACGCAGAAGAAACAGATAGGCCAGTCCTGCAAGGATGACCAGGATCAGTGCAATGACCAGTTTTTTTATTTTTTTTCCATCCATCAGCGTTTTCTCCTTGATGCCCAGACTGCCAGTCCTGCAATAATAAACAGAAGTGGAAGTGTAAATACACAGATCGCTGTCCATATATTTGCTGCCCGGTCTGTCAGTGTCAGATATTTGACCTGAAGGCTCTTGGTCTGTACTGCCGCTGAAGTTTTTTCTCCATTGCAAAGGTAATTTACAGTTCCGCCGAGAAGCTGTGCATTGCTTCCGGATACAGCCTGATTATAATTGGATTCCAGCAAATATCCTGTACTGTAATAGACGATCTCCGTATCAGCCTCATCATCGTTGTTCGTATCTTCCTGGATCAGCATACCGATCGTAAACGGACCGCTCTTATCTCCCTTTTCCTTCTCAGAGGTTGTCATGTTTTCCACATCTTCTTTGCTGTAGGATGCATCAGAAGTCGTCAGAAGCGGCTGATAGGTGATGGAATCTCTGTGTGAATCCGAAGTAAGGATTCCCTGGCTCATCGGTGCCAGAACAGAACCATTGCCATATACATTTTCGGTAATTGCCGAATAACTGATATCCGGAACCAAACAATACTGATAAGACATATATTTATCAGAGTCGCCTTCCAGGATGATTCCTTTTTCTCTTTCAACTCCATAATTTGCGAGGATGGAGTCAAAATTCGGCATATCCTCTACGGTATAATTTGAGAAGATGATCGCTTTACCTCCGTCTTCCAGATAGTCAATGATCTTCTGTGCTTCTTCCTCAGAATAATCTACTGTCGGCGTATTGATAAGAATTGCATCTGCATCCTCCGGAACCTTATCTGTAGTCATCAGATTCAGCGTCAGTGGATTTACATTATCCTTGGAAATCACATCTCCAAATGCACTTCCAAGTGCTGTCTCTCCATTTCCGCTTAAGATATACAGATTCGGGATGTCTTTGGCTGTCACATAATCTACAGCACTTGTTATCATTCCCTCGCCGTCAAATCCGGTCTTTACATAACTGTAAGTATTATAGTTCATGCTCTCCACATACATGGAATCCGCATTCACTACTTTACTCACATCACCGCTGACTGCGATCACACTGTTATTTGCAACATCTTCCTGGGTATATTTGGAAGTAAATCCCGGATACAGAGCCGGATCGATCTGCTCTACTTTAATGTGGGAGGATGCAGACTCATAACGGTCCAGAAGCTTCTGGATCGTGTCGTCTTCTTTTCCGCCTTCACAGATATAATAAAGCTCCACATCCTGATCCAGGTTTTTGAGTATTCCTGTCGTAATATCGGTCAGGGTATACAGTTTTTCGTTGCTGAAATCAAACTGGGTTACTTTGACCGGAAGATGATTCACGATCAGATTCACTATGATCAGTCCTGCCAGAAGCAGTACGGTAAGCAAAATACTGTAAGAACCGTTTATCAGAATTTTGCTGTTCTGTTTGTTGTCTTTATTCTTCATGTCCCTACCTCCTAGTTCCAGCGTCTTTTTGCAATCGTCTGAACTGTCAGGAACAAAAAGAAAACAATAACAGATACATAGTACACGATCGCGGATATATCCAGAATGCCGTCAAAGAAATTTGTCAGCCTTCCATTCATATAAAATACAGACAGAACCTTGCGGAAGCTTCCTTCCAGAAGAGATGCCTTTGCAAAATAAACCACCTGGAGTGCCACCTCAAGAAGCACGCCTGCTCCGATCACAACCTTGAGATTTCCGATCATATTATAGACCAGGGCCATCACAAGAACAATCACTACAGTAAATGCACTCACAGATGCGATTGCAGTATTAGGAACCATTTTGCCGATCGTGTTCATCAGATAGCAGACCAACAGAGTTCCGAATGTCATAACCGCTGAAATCACCGGATTTTCTGTGACTGATGAGAAAAATACTCCGATTGCAATATTGGCACAGCCGAGGAGATAGAATCCAAGGATTGAAAAATATGCTGCCGGAAGGTTTACTGTTCCAAACATAGTAAGGATCAGAGGATAAATGCAGATGATCAGCATCGGAATGGTGAACAGAACTACAACTGCCAGATATTTACCGATCACAATGTCTTTTACTGTCATTGGCAATGTAAGTAATAACTGGTCTGTTTTCTGTTTTTTCTCCTCTGCCAGAACACGCATTGTCAGGATTGGAACAAATACCAGAAAAATAAACTGAACATTCTGGAGTACCAGTTCAAATCTTGGCGAAGCAAGATTCAGATTCTGATATGCAAAATATAGGCTTACGACTGCCAGCATAAATGCAACAAACACATATCCGATCATTGAGATCCGATAACTTCTTAATTCTTTTCTACATACAGCGATCATGCTCTTCCCTCCTCAGTAATTTCAAGAAAGATGTCTTCCAGCGACATTCCTGCCCTGCTGATCTCAAGAAGCGGGATTCCTGCCTCTGCAAAACGGAAGAATAACTGTTTTCTGTAATCCGCCTGATCCTGTACTTTCAGCTGGAACCTGTATGTCTCAGCTTCTTCTGCTTCTTTCATATCAGCGATACTGAGTGCCGGGAATTCACGCAGGATATTCTGGATCTTCTCCAGTTCTCCCTGTGCACTCAGACACAGGATATCCTGTCCCTTAAACAGTTTTTCCAGATTTTCTGTACTGTCACTCACTACCAGATGTCCCTTGTTGATAATAACCACATGGTCACACACTGCCCCAATCTCAGAAAGAATATGCGAGCTTATCAAAACGGTGTGATCTTCTCCCAGCTGCTTTATCAGTGTGCGGATCTCTATGATCTGCTTCGGATCCAGTCCGACGGTAGGCTCATCAAGAATAATGATATCCGGATTTCCAATCAGTGTCTGTGCAATTCCGACTCTCTGCTTATATCCTTTGGAAAGATTTTTGATCAGCCGATCCTTCATATTGGTGATCATCACTTTTTCCATGACATCTCCTATCATGGACTTTCGTTCTGATTTCGGCACGCCCTTGAGATCTGCCACTGTGAACAGATACTCCCAGACTGTCATGTCCATATACAACGGGGGAATTTCCGGAAGATATCCAATATGCTTCTTGGCCTCTTCTGCCTCTTTAAAAATATCATGTCCTTCAATAATGACTTCCCCTGATGTCGCGGCAATGTAGCCGGTCATTATATTCATTGTAGTTGATTTTCCGGCACCATTTGGTCCTAACAGCCCATAAATTTTTCCTTTTTCAAGTGAAAAACTGATGTCCTGTACGGCAAAATGATCTCCGTATTTCTTTGTAAGATTTCTAACTTCAATCAAGATATTCCCTCCTGTTGATCAAACTCTTCCCCAATTATAATACATTATCAGAAAATATGCCACTGTCGTCCCTGATATGTATGAAAGAAAAGGCGTCCGCCCGCGGGCGAACGCCTTTGTTATCGCATTTCTAATTTATTTAAACAGAACTGCAATACAGATTAAAGTTTGTCAACCCACTCTGCCATGTTGTCTTTGTAGAATACATAAGGCTGACCTGTGAGAACGCCTGTGCCACCATCGCCATTGTCTTCAGCGGTGAATGTCTCAGCTTCATATTCGCCCCAAGCTTCCATATCAACAGTTGATCCTGCGGATCCGTCAAATCCATCGTTCTGAACTGCCATCTGGATAGCTGCTGTAGAAGCTCCAAGATGAGATACATCCCACAGCATCATGTATGGGCAAACAAATGAGAACTCATCATCATCTGCTGTAGCCGGCATATAGTTCTTCATTTCTGAAGGAAGTCCAAGACCTGTCAGTTTGATATCAGATTTAGCCTGTGTAAGAACTTCACCTGCTGCTGCGATACCAACTGTTGTTGGGGAGATGATTGCATCTACATTGTTTTCAGCCAGGAATGCCTGAGCCTGTGTAGTAGATTTTGTTGCTTCGTCATCACCATATTTCTTGTTGAGTTCCGGGCTCACTTTGCCTTTGTAGATGTCTTTCTGAAGTTCCTTCTCCATAACTGCGATCCAGCCATTCTGTACAGGTGTATCGATACCAGCGGAAAGAACACCAAGTCTGATCTCGTCTCCGTCGTAATCAGCGAGAGCTGCCTCTACAGTTTTTTCCATTGTTACGTCTTCCGGATCATAAGCTACGCCAAGAACCTGAAGAACTGCTGCGCGAACCTGCATAGCTCCGATATCTTCTGTGGATGCCTGATTGTTGTGAGTTACACGATAATCAGCAGATGCAGAAGAGTCAACGGATACGATCGGAACACCCTTTTCCTGAGCTTTTGCAAATACTTCATCAAATCCTGTATCACCATTTGTAGAAATGGAGATGGATTTGCATCCCTGAGTAATTGCTTCGTCAATGAGCTGTACCTGAGCTGCTACAGTTGTCTCAGCCGGTGATTTCTCTGTGCAGTTTTCCCCAACCTGCTCCATATAAGATGAGAAACCTTCATACATGATAACACCAAATGCGTTACCTACGGATTTGAACATAAATACGTGAGAACCAGATACATCTGATGTGTTACCAGCTGCTGAAACTGCTGCCGGAGCTGCCAAGGCCATTGTTGTTGCAAGGCCCATAGCCATTGCCTTTTTGAGATTTTTCTTCATGAAACACTTCCTCCTTTTTTTATATATATAAACATCTTTGTGTTTATATTTCGTAGTTCAGACAGGTAAGATTATTTGAAACGCTCTTTTGCTTTCTTTGCGTTTTCCTGCTGTTCTGCCCACCACTGAGCAGATTTCTCTTTACATTCTTTCTGAGCTGCTTCGATCTTCTTATTGAGTTTCTCGATCTGAGCTGCCTTGTCAGATGCATTGCCTTTTTCAAGTTCTTTGATCTGTTTCTTCATATCTTTAACAGCAGCTGCTGTTCTGTCATTGATTGCTTCAATGTTCTTATTGTTATGATAGAACAGTCTCAGTTTGATATCTTTGATCATCTGTTTGTTGATCGTGGAGATCAGGATCGTTACGATAAGGATAACACCGATAACGATTTTCTTTGTGTTCGGGTCGATACCCATAAGTCCCAGTGCATATGTAAGGAAAGCCATGATAAAGGTTGCAATGATAGGTCCCCACATTTTACCTTTACCACCATTGGTAGAAACACCACCTAATACCGCACAGGCGATCGCAGTCATTTCATATCCTGTACCCATGGAAGAGGAAAGACCTCCACCCATACGTCCGATAAAGAAGATAGAACCGATACCTGCCATGAATCCCATGAGGATAAATACCTGCATTTTGACTTTCTTAACACTGATACCTGAATAATTTGCACATGTCGGGTTGTTACCAACAATGTAAACTTTACGTCCAAATGGTGACTTGTGAAGAACAAAGATGAAGATAGCACCCATGATAAGGAAAAGCACCATACTCAGCGGAATGATTCCACCAATGTTCATCCATCCGATCTTGTTGTACCACTTCGGGAAATTCTTCAGAGAATTCTCACCCAGAACGATTTCCACAATACCTCTGAATAACATGGATGTAGAAATTGTAGTGATAACCGCCGGCATTTCAAGGAAAGCAACACAGAATCCATTGAATGCTCCACAGAGCATACAAACAATGATTCCGACGATAACACAGATGAGTGACGGAAGTCCTTTATCCATCAGAAGTCCTGTTACCATTCCACCCAGGATCATCTGTGCTGCTACTGATACGTCAATGTCACCCAGCAGAAGGATGAATACCATACCAAGTACAAGCGGAGAAACATCCAGACCTGCATTGATCATTGACTGAACTGTACCGTGGGTAAAATAAAGATCCGGTTTTATAACCGCCAACAGTACATTAATTAAAACCATGATATATACAAGAATCATTTCCCATTTGACAAGGAATTTCTTTAATACAAATCCTTCCTTGACACTGAGGTCTCTGTCGTAATTACTTCCTGGCATTAGATCAACGCACTCCTTTCTTTGAGAGCCTGTCTCTTAGCAGACTGCTCGGTAAAGTAGTTAATTGCAACGGCAACAATGATAATTCCGCCCTGGAGTGATTTCTGCCATACACTCATACCAGGAATCATACTAATGAAATATGTGATCACAGACATGATAAGTGCACCGATTGCCACACCATCCATACGTCCTTTACCACCGGTGATAGATACTCCACCGAGAACGCAGATTGCGATCGCAGTCATTTCAAAACCGTCTGCCATTCCATAATAACCAATTGCATAGTTTGCAGTATAAAGCATACCTGCCAGACCTGTCACTGCACCACAGATCACGAAAGAATAAAATGTTACCTTTGGTTCTTTGATACCTGCAACTGCTGCAGATTCACGAGATGTACCGATTGCATAGATTCTTCTTCCTGCGGAAGTATATCCAAGGAACAGTCCTGCTACAACCAGCAGAATGATCGTGATCCAGAGGATGATCGGCAGTCCTAAGAACTGTCCGATTGCAAACGTACGATATCCGTTCAGTTCTTCGTACTGTGCAGCGAACCACCACTGTCCGCCGGAAACTACAAACGCAAGACCACGGAAGATGTACATCGTACCCAGGGTACAGATCATCGGAACCATGTGAAGGTATCCAACCAGGAAACCATTCAGTGCACCACAGAGTGCGCCGAGAACAATTGCAAATAATACCCATACGATTCCAGGGATTCCCGGATGGCTGCATGCAAGAGTGGTACAGGAAATACCAACAAATGCAAGCTGGGAAGCGATGGAAATATCAATACCGCCTGTAAGAATAACCATCATCTCAGCAATCGCAAGGAGTGCATAGATTGTATTGTTCTGAAGCATACTTACCAGAGATGTGGAAGTAAACATACCCGGTGTAAGGAAACGGGCGATCACCAGCAAAATGATCAGAACTGCGATCAATCCGGTATTTCTGGATTTTAATAAATTTTTCATTATTTATGCCCCTCTCTTTCTTTCAGAGATGCTTCAAGCAGCATTTCCTGGGTTACAGTTTCCATATCGCCAAACTCACCTGTCACACGACCGCTCTTCATTACAACGACTCTGTCTGCAACACCAAGAACCTCCGGCATTTCAGAAGAAACCATAATGATTCCGTATCCTTTGCATGCCAGACTGTTCATAATCTCATAAATAGAATATTTTGCACCAACGTCGATACCCTTTGTAGGCTCGTCCATGATCAGAACCTTCTGATCGGAACTCAGCATCTTGGCAACAACGACTTTCTGCTGATTACCACCTGACAGAGATGACGGCGGTGCTGTAATATCGTTTGCTTTCAATTGGATCTTCTTGCACAGGGCAATCGCATTTTCCATTTCTTTATCTACATCCATCTGTCCGCCCTTTACAAACTGCTTCATGGAAGCGGAAGATACGTTCTGATAAATAGGAAGTTCATTTACAAGACCCTGGGTCTGTCTGTTCTCCGGAAGAAGTCCGATTCCAAGATTAAGAGCATCGATCGGACTCTTGATATCTACTTTCTTTCCTTCCAGACGGATCTCACCGCTGTCCGGATGCATGATACCATAAATTGTCTGACATACCTCAGTACGTCCTGCTCCTACCAGACCTGTCAGTGCAAGGATCTCACCTTTACGTACATTGAAGGAAATATTCTTGAAATATCCTTCTTTGCTGATATTATCAACCTCAAGTACCACATCACCGATCTTGGCTGTTTTCTCAGGATACATGGAATTCAGTTCACGACCAACCATTGCCTTTACAAGATCTGCATTTGTGATCTTGTCAACATCCCAGGAACCAACATATGTAGAATCACGGAATACGGTAACACGGGTAGCCAGCTCATACATATCTTCAAATCTGTGAGTAATGAAGATAATGGAAACTCCCTTGTCTCTCAGATCTTTCGCAATGCGATATAACTGAAGACATTCATTTCTTGTAAGCGAAGCTGTCGGCTCATCCATGATCAGGATTCTTGCATCACAGGAAAGTGCTTTTGCGATCTCAACCAGCTGCTGCTCTGCAACAGATAAGTTGCCCATCGGTTTGTTTACATCGATCTCTGCACTTAAAGGCTGAATCAGTTCTTTCGCACGCTGTCTCATTGTCTTCCAGTCATAGAAGCCAAATTTATTCTTAATTTCCCGTCCCATAAAAATATTCTCTGTAACAGTCAGATCAGGGAACGCCGTTACATGCTGATAAATAGCAGCAATTCCAAGTTTCGCTGAGTCTGTAGTGTTTCTTAATGTTACCTGCTCACCATCCAGCAGCATGATTCCGCTGTCCGGCTGATGTACACCGGTAATGACCTTAATAAAAGTTGATTTACCAGCTCCGTTTTCTCCCATCAGAGCATGAATCTCGCCTCTTTTTAACTGAAAGTGAACTCCATTCAGAGCTTTAACTCCACCAAATGTTTTTACTACATCTTTCAGTTCCAAGATATACTCACTCATTTTGTGTCTTACTCCTCCCTTTCCTTCGTTGTGATTGAACTGCGTTGCGTTCTTTATGTATCTGATTTTATACAAATCATAGAGTTTTTCAATATATAAAATTGCTTTACGGGTATCAAAAATTGCGTTTTTGGCACTTTTTTATATTTTACAACAAAAAAGCATCTTATCTTTTAACAATCTTCACATCAGTTTCATCTACCTGTCAGTTTTTGTTTATCTATATTGCCAATGACAGTTTTTACATAAATTTTCTCCTTTATTTTGGTTCTTTGTACACTTTTTTTTCTTCTATATTATTGGTATAATAAAAAGCATTACCAGTTACGGTTCCCTTGTGCGCAGTAACTGACTATCATTTCTTGCGGAGGTTTTTATGCGACTGCCAAAACATCTTATGCCCACCGACTATTTTTCGGTCATACCCAAAACAGATGTCCAGATCACAGCCCTTCCCTTCTATATAAAGGAAGTCGGATACTGCAATGACCGTAAATTTATCCGTGGTGCCTGCAACAACTATTCAGACTACTTATTCGTCTACTCCCTGTGTACCATGAAGTTCAAAAAAAACGATGAGAAACATCCTGTTCATTCCCATGATATCATTGTATCTGCCTGCAATACACCGTTGACATTCTCTCTTCCTATTTCTTATGGAAAGACACGACGTGAATACCTGTATTTTATCATCGGTGGATCCCACGCACAGCAGTTTTACAATTATATCAGACGGCATGACTGTACGTTTCATTTCAACAAGCTTCATCACATGCTGGATCTCTTTCTTGAGATCCTTGAGATCGACTATAAATCAGACCCTATGTCAGCACAGATGCATGCCAGTTCTGTAGTGCATCAGATCTACCTGGAACTGTACATTCTCTCCCAGAATATTCTGAACGCCAAAAAGCAGACTCCTGTTCAGGACAGTGCCGTAAACACAGCACTTAAGTATATCCAGACGCATTATCAGAGTGATCTGAGTATCGATGCAGTCTGCAACAGCGTCAGCTTCTCAAAATATTACTTCTGCAAGCTGTTTAAGGAACATATGGGAATCTCAATCCACCAGTATGTCACGGAATTCCGTATTAATAAGTCCAAGGAACTTCTGAGTTATTCCAAGCTCTCAATCTCTGCAATCGCAGCTTCTGTCGGCTTCAAAAGCCCACTTACCTATACGCGAAACTTCGAGAAGCTGGAGCATATGACACCTTCGGAATACAGGGAATTATACTAAGTCTTTCATCATGGTACTTTTCCCAGAAAATCCGACAGATTTACAGAAAAAAGACATAAAAAAGAAACCCCGGAAAATCCGCAATGTCATTAAGTTAGTATGACGCATAAAGATCTCTATATCTGAAATGGTATAGGGG
>NZ_QTWS01000044.1:1457-19964 GCF_003461245.1 Blautia sp. AF19-10LB | reverse complement strand
ATCAATAATAACGTAAGTGGTCAAAATAAAGTCTTCAAAAGTTGCAATAATCGTGGTATTATTATTATGAAACTTCAACATGATGATGCCCACTTTCAAATTTGTATGTCCTACAAATAAGATAGCACATTTTGTTGAAGTTTCTTTATATTTTATTTTATCCTGAATTATTCCATAAAATAAGAGCGTTTTCCGATCTGATTTTCGAAAAACGCTCATTTATTTTATCTTTGTAATCTCATCCCTGGAAATCTCCGGAATACTTCACATAAGCATCTGCACAAAAACTCTGCGCGGAAGCCAATGCTGCATTTGCCTCGCTTTCGGACTGATATATACCTGCTGTGACTACATAAAATTTTTCTGGATTGAGGTTACTCCAGTCTGTTGTGACAAATACCTGTGCATCATAGCCGCTGCTTCTCATGCTTTGCGCATAAGCATCTGCATCCTCTTCGCTTTTGCCTCCATAACACCAGATTCCATAAAATGGAGTAGTGGCACTCTGCTGTGCAGGTTCATTTTGTCCTGCAATTGCATCCACATTATAAGGTGCAATTTCTCTTTCGAGTTCCAGCGTATCGGGATCAATCTCTGCTCCTGCAAGGAATATTCCATTCTCATCATATAATCCCATACTCACCAGCCAGCGACCTCCGGCTTCCCAATAAAAAGGCTCTCCGGCTTCGCAGCTTACGATAATCTCATCTGGAACTCCCAGAGATTTTTTTAATGCGGCAATCTGTTCTTCTGAGAACTGCGTATCTGCCTTTACTGTATAGTCATAAAATGGAATTTCTACAAGTGCCGATTCGAATTTATTCCATTCTTTTTCTGTGATGGTTTTTGTACTTTCGTTTTTATCTGGCTTCTCGACGCTATATGCATACTCCCGGTGATATTTCCCGTCGGCTCCCTGTACATCAAGACTCTGCCTGTGTATGGATATCCTCTGTTCTACAGTATCTTTTAACTGATAGATTTTATATTCTTTATGGTCAGCCAGGCGCATGTATACTACAAATACATTTTTATCTGGTATATAATACATCTCACCTTCTCCACCATTCTGCCAGTTTGTCATAGAACCATCTGACTTTACTTCACCGTCTTCATATCTATAAAACAGGTATCTGTATGCATTATCGCTGTCCATTCCCCGCACGATCAGTTCTTTCGTTTTGTCATTATTGATATCATAGGCAGCACACATTACCGTTCCCAGATCTTCTACATCTGAAAAATTTTCTCCGTTTTCCAGAAATTTCCGATATGCCTGCTCCTCTTCTGAATCACCAAGTTCCAGGTATTCATCACTGTCTGAACTTTCTACTGTCTGCTGAGATGCATCTGCTGCCCATACGCAATTTAAGGAAATGCCCGCTGTACATATTCCCATGACAGCTGCCATGAGCAAATATTTTTCTTTTGTTTTCATCGCTTACTCACTCCGTATAAGTATTCCCATTCTCATCGGTCCAGGTGCCGTCGCCATTGTCGGTATAGCCCACGCCATCAGAATCACAGTAATAATAATCACCGTTTGTGGTCTGTTTTACATCAACGCTTCCGCTGCTGCTCTGGAGTTCATGATGTTCCAGCTGATTTCCAAAGTTATAGTCTTCGTCATTCCAGGTCCTGTAGGAATTGCCGTATGCGTCTGCCCAGGTGCCGTCACCCTGATAACTGTAAATAAATCCAATTTCATCAGAATAGGTTCCGTCCCCATTGTCCTGGAGCACCCTTGCATCATTCTCATCTTCTCCCGGGGCTACGATGGATGCCACACCGGAAGCACTGCTGAATCCGCTGGTATATGGCACGCCTGCTGGCAAATGTGCGTAGTGGTCGATATTATCGGTGTTTTCACCAGTGTTCCCGGAGTCTGTGGAATCCGTATTGTCCTGCACGCTGTCTTCCGTTGAAGGACTTACAGAATCTGTCGTTGTCTCTGATCCTGTCACAGCCCCGGCAGTGCTCTCCATCCGATTACTGGCATTATCCTGCAAGTTCTCTGCCACGCCAGAAACGTCTTCTGCATTTCCTGCGCCAGCCTGTCCATCAGAAATCGCCGGAGCATTCTGCATATCCACCAGTTCCGAAAATGGGGCAAAATCTGGATACGGTATGTCATCATCTGCCGCTCCATCAGAATTACCCTGAGCCGATGTACCCGTCCCCACTGGAAGCGCTGAAACCGTGAATGCCAGGTTCCCACCAACAAGCATCAATGCCAGCAAAACACCCGGCAAAATTCCTCTCTTCAGCTTCCTGATACTCATCATATACAGAATCCTGTCTTTGAACACCATTCCACTGTCATTGAGACTTGCCGTCACATACGGAATCCTGTTTTCCATTGCAACCGTCCGAAGGAGCAGCTGTCGGTAAAGCCTGTGACCGCTCTGGTTCACCCGATGAATCACCGCAGTATCACACAGATTTTCAATATCCTTATCTGCCTCTTTCAACATGATAAGCAGAAATGGATTGAACCAGTAAATCGACGCACAGATCCGAAGAAGCATCTTGTACCAGAGATCTCCGTGGACATAATGTGTCAGCTCATGATAGAATACGAGTTTTCGCTCTTCCGCAGAATAACCGGTTGCCGGAAGATACAGTTTCGTATGAAAAAGCCCCGCAAGAAGCGGTGTAGTAAGACCTGCATTCTGTCTCAGTTCCGGCATCCTGCGGATCCGTTTGTCCCTGCACACTTCCCTGTACATCCGAAGACTTACCGGATCAGTGACCGGAAGGCTCATTCTTTCCAGATTTCTTATCGAAAGATGATACGCCAGAAATTCTCCTGCCAGTTTCAGCACCGCCACGATAAGCCAGACTGCTACAAAGATTCCTGTTGCCATTTCCATCCATTTACCAGTTTCATATACGGTATGGATCTTCTGTCTGGAAAAATCCTGATCCTGTACATTTCTTTTCTCCGGACGCATGGTTTCCTGCTGTGAAATATACTGTCCGTTTTCTGGTACAGTTGCAGAAATATCTTTTTCCTGCACAGAAATCCTGTCCGGACTGGATTTCTTCAGCTGCAGATCAACCAGCGAAATGCTGCCCGGAACCCGCACCGGAATAAGAAGGCTGACTGCCACAAACAGCCATATGAAATATTTCCATCTTGCGGAAACTCTGCCTTTGAGTGGAACCGTCAGCAGTTTTACCAGCAAAATAATGACCGCTGCAATAATATTCAGCTTCAGGATATGCAAAACCAATACTTCCACTGTCCGTTATTCCTCCCTGTCATCCAGCTCCTTAAGAAAATCGCTGAGATCCTGGATTTCTTCAGAACTGATCTTCTTGCCCTGATAAAGTGATGTCACAAATTTCTTAAGTGAATTTCCATAAAGTTTCTCAAGGACACTGCGGCTCTCGTGTGCCTGATAATCTGCCTGAGAAACCAGCGGTGTATACAGGTTCATCTTGCCCTGCCTGGTCACTTCTACGAAATTTTTGGCTTCCAGTCTGGTCAACAATGACAGGATCGTTGTCGGAGCAAGGTTTTTCTTCGTGTTGATCACCTTTTCGATCTCCGGTCTCGTCATTGGCGGAGTGCCATTCCACAGAACAAGCATAATGCCGAGTTCTGATTCCGGAAGCCTCTGATATGTTTTTTTCACTTCTTCGCCCCTCTCTGTCATCAATTTTCTACAAACGTAGGAATAACTTTATTGTATCACATCCTCCCTTAAATACAATCATTAATTCATCTCATTATAGCTGTTCCCGTTCTCATCACTCCAGGTTCCGTCGCCATTGTCTGTGAATCCTGTACCATTGTCATCACGGTAATAATAATCACCATTTGTAGTTTCAGTAACGGTCACACTGTTGCCGTCTGCATCCGTAAGGACATGCTGCTCCAGCTCTGCCCCCATGTAATGTGTATCATCATTCAGAGCCTGCCAGGTCTTTCCGTTTTCATCTGTAAAATAAACCTCATCATCAGTCGTATAGACGGTGCCGTCATCGCCGACATATTTGCTGCTGTAGTCTGAATAGATGGTTCTCTCTACAGAAACGGTGTTTCCCTCGCTGTCATACAGCGTCAGATCGGCTGTAGAAAGAATATCAGAATCTTTACTGCTGTCTGAAGAATCAGAACTGCCGGAACCGGAATTGCCTCCTGTTGTATCTGTTGAAGAAGAACCTCCATCCGTATTCTTGTCAGAAGATGTGGAACTGCTGTCTTTCGATGATCCGTTATCAGAAGATCCGCCTTTGCCATCCTTCCCTGTCAACGTAGGATTTCCCGGATAGGAAATAGATTCCACCATTTTTCTCACTTCCCCAATATCATCTGCATCTCTGGCATATCCTACCGCCATATACAGGCTGTTCCCTTCTGAAAAAATCGTCTGATAGCATGCTTCATAGGTATCATTACATTTCGCAACTCCGATTTTGGCATCGTCCAGGGCATATTTGTAAATGTTCACATAATCGCTTCCGTTCGTGAAACTTGCATATGCTCCTTCCGTGTGAGCATCCTCCCAATCCGAATTCACCGGCTGCGGATAAAAATCTCCGTTTCCCGCCGCCATAACGCTTCCTGCTGAAAAAATACTCAATGTTGCTGCTGCCATAAGTGCCATGATTTTTGCTTTTCTTGTTTTCATAATGGATGCTCCCTTTTCTGTGTTTATTTTCTACTTTTGTAGAAGTTGATTGTATTCTACATCTGTAGAATGTATGTGTCAATCCTTTTTTCTACAATTGTAGAAATATTTTCAACAACCATCGCAGCAGCGATATATCATCTATGTACAGTAAAAAAAATCCACTGTAACATCCTCCGCTCACAGTAAAAACAACTGCCGGATTCTGCTACAGTGGAAAAATCACACACCTGATATTTTATTTTTCTGAAAGATCACATTCCCTTTGCTTTCTTCACGCACTCTGTCTGTGCCTCGATCACTGCACTGCGGAAGCCTTTTTCTTCGAGAACACGGACTGCCTGGATCGTGGTTCCTGCCGGGGAGCAGACCATATCTTTGAGTTCTCCCGGATGTTTGCCGGTCTCCTGCATCAGTTTCGCACTTCCGAGTACGGACTGTGCGGCGAATTTGTATGCCTGTGCTCTCGGCATTCCATCTGCAACTGCTGCATCTGCCATTGCCTCAAGGAACATGAACACATACGCCGGAGAGCTGCCTGAAACGCCTACGACGGCGTCCATCAGATGCTCCGGGATCACCTCTGTCTTGCCGAAGGTGTCGCAGAGTTTTACAGCAAGTGCAGTTTCTTCTTCTGTGATCAGTTCATTGACACAGAGGGCTGTCATTCCCTCTCCGACCATCGCCGGAGTGTTTGGCATGGTACGGATGACTTTTGTATTTTCGCCAAGGCGCTCACCAAGCCACTGCAGAGTCTTGCCCGGCGCGATAGAAATAAAAATCTGTCCAGCCTTTACACTGCCCCTGATCTCATCCAGAACGCCCTCCAGAAACTGCGGCTTCACTGCCAGAAAAACAACATCCGCAAAATCCACCACCTGCGCGTTGTTAGCTGCCTTCCGGATGCCAAGTTCCTTCTCGATCTTCTCGCGGGTCTTGTCTGACTTCGCAGAAGCGATCATATCTGATGCTTCCACCTCTCCACTTTTCAGAATTCCCTTTAACATGGCTGTCGCCATATTTCCACAGCCGATAAAACCAATTTTCATGATAATCTTCCTCCTTGTGTGAAAACATAGTTAAGTTGCTCTGTCGCTTTACAAAATTACAGCGGCATTTTCTTTATCATACCTGTTTTCACACCAAAAGTAAAATACTAAATTTCTCTCATTTCTCGTCGGTCTCAATCACACACTGATATTTCCTGCTTTTCTTGTCATAGCTGATTCCCACCAACAAAATATTTCCTGTATACTGCCGGATAGATGCAGGATATTTTTTGTCTATAAAAAAAGTGTCAAGAAATTATTACTTGACATTTTATTTTTTCTTCTTTTTCAGAAACATAGACAGATAGGAGGTTCTCGTCGTATCCTGCATGGAATAGCCAAGCGTATGCAAGATCTGTTCCAGCTGATCGAGAGCCGCTTCCCGTTTCTCCTCCTCATCGACGATGATCTCCAGTTCCAGATAATCTCCCAGGTTCGTGACAGCATCCACGCAGGCAGTGATATTATCCCTGTGATAATACTGCCGAAGCTTCTCCACCACCGGAACCGGCCGGAAACCAATCCTCTCCAATATCTCCCGACAAACCGCCCCATCCCCCACTGATGTCTCCAACTCCTGCCTTGTCATAGAAGTATTATCAAGTTTTGCACCCTTATACGTAATCACAGCCGACCTCTCCCCCGTTCCCCGATTCTCTACACACCTCACCCGAAGTGCCTCATCCAACCCCACAAAATCATGATGCTCCGCCATATAATAAGTATCAGATTCCATAACAAACTTCCCCTTACAAAACCCAATCTCTGCCAGAGTTTCCTCTATACATTCCTTATCACTTATCCTTAATTTAATCTCAACTTCTATGCTCATAACTACTTACACTCCCACTATTTTTCTTCTAATATAGCACAATACATCCAACATGAACACCTCCCCCTTCCAACACCTGATCCATCCCCCATAGTATGGCATACTTCAGAAAAACCCTGCCCATAAGAACATCAAGCCTCAAAGTATCACATAAAAAAAGAGGAATCCTTCACACGAAAACCTCCCCACCTGAAACACCAGGAGAAATTTTCAAAGGATTCCCCACACAACAAAATTCTCGTCAAACACCCAGCCCAGGGTGTGCAGAGGGACTGGCGAAGTCCCTCTGCGGTTTTGCAATACCCCTTTGCGGTTTCATACGATTTTTCTAAATCACATGATCTTTCTAAACAGATCCTTCAGATCCTCCACACTCGCATCCTTCGGGTTACCCGGTGCACAAGCATCCGCATGTGCAGATTCAGCGAGGAACTGCAGATCTTCCTCTTTAATAGCCTCCAGCTTGGTCGGAATTCCCACATCAACAGAAAGCTTTCTAACCGCATCAATAGCAGCCTTTCTATATTCCTCCTGAGTCATAGAATCCACATCCTTCACACCCATTGCACGAGCGATCTCACGATACTTCTCTCCAGTGCATTCCTGGTTATATTCCATTACGATCGGAAGCATCATAGCGCATGCAACACCATGCGGAGTATCATAAACAGCACCCAGTGTATGAGCCATGGAATGTGCGATTCCAAGACCTACATTTGAGAATCCCATACCTGCGATATACTGTCCAAGAGCCATTCCCTCACGACCTTCTTTGGTATTTTCAACAGCTCCGCGAAGAGATTTGGAGATCAGTTCAATCGCTTTGAGATGAAACATATCTGTCATTTCCCATGCAGCTTTTGTGGTATATCCTTCGATTGCATGAGTCAGGGCATCCATACCTGTAGAAGCGGTCAGTCCCTTAGGCATTGAAGACATCATTTCCGGGTCAACAACTGCGATGATCGGCATGTCATGCGGGTCAACACATACAAATTTACGTTTCTTTTCTACATCTGTGATAACGTAGTTGATGGTAACTTCTGCTGCTGTTCCTGCTGTTGTCGGAACTGCAATGATCGGTACGCAAGGTTTCTTTGTCGGTGCTGTACCCTCCAGGCTTCTTACATCCTCAAATTCCGGGTTTGCGATGATGATACCGATTGCTTTTGCAGTATCCATGGAAGAACCACCACCGATTGCAATGATATAATCTGCACCGGATTTTTTGAATGCAGCTACACCATTCTGGACGTTCTGGATGGTCGGGTTTGCTTTGATATCAGAATAAATTTCGTATTCCAGGCCCTCTTTTTCAAGGACATCTGTTACCTTGCTTGTTACGTTAAATTTGATCAGATCCGGGTCAGAGCATACAAATGCTTTTTTGAATGCATGTGCTTTTGCTTCGTTTGCGATCTCTGCAATTGCACCTGCTCCGTGATAAGATGTTCCGTTTAAGTTAATTCTATTTGCCATGATAATTACATCCCTTTCTGCGTCGCTCACGCCTTAACTTTGTTATTATCTTAACAATAGTTTTATAAAAAAGAAAGTTACAGAATCCAACAAGTGTAACGTTTTCTGTAACTTTCGTGATTTGTTCTAAATTTATGCATTCATATTCAGTAAAAATAACCAGATATGTCTTTCCTGTTTATGGAAACATTTCTGTAACGCCTGTATTTCCAACATTTTTGAAGTTGTCAGTTCAGGATCTCAAGCCTCACAAAAATCTCTGCAAGCTTCTCCGGCATCCCATCTACAATGATAGATGCCAGTTCTTCCGGGGTACATGTCACCCCTCCTGTCACCCATTTGACAGTCATATAAATAGAGCTTTGGCAGTACATTTTCAGCAGATAATGGACGTTTTCGCCCGGTACTTTGCCAGTTTTTTCACGAATTAAATTTTCGTAAAACTGTAAGATCAGTTCGAAATCATGCTGTCTGAGGGAATTCTGTTCGTCATAACGAAACGCTGCCGCAAAAAATGTCTGCTCTTCCTGAATATAAGTAAACTTCTTGACCAGAGCATCATAGACCGTCTTTCCACGTCCCATATGTTCAAAAGATTTCGTAAGAAGTTTGTCAAAATACCAGTTGATCAGGTCGTATTTGTCCAGAAAATTCCTGTAAAAAGTCTGTCTCGTAAGCTCACATTTCTCTGTGATCTGCTTCACTGTGATGTTCTCTACAGGAGTTGTCTGCATACATTCTTTCATGGCCCGTGCCAGCCGGTATTTGGTTTTTTCACCCTTTGTCAGATCTCTCTGGTTGCCTGTTTCAGCCATTCTTTTTCTTCCTCATCTAAGTATGGTGATATGGTCGTATATACTTTCTGATGGTAATCATTCAGAAGTTTCCGCTCACGTTCTGTCATCTCTTCCGGGTTGATTCCCTCCAGATCAAATGGGACCATTGTCAGTGGTTCGAAGCACATAAACTGCCCGAAAGATGTCTTTTCTGCCTTTTTGCAGAGGACAAGATTTTCGTGGCGGATCCCGAATTCATTTTCTAGATAATAGCCAGGTTCGTCGGAGGTGATCATTCCTTCCTCAAGCACCGGTGCCGGATTTCCCGGAAGGTTTTTCCAACGGAAGCTGTTCGGTCCTTCGTGAACATTCAGAAGATAGCCTACCCCGTGTCCTGTGCCGTGGTTATAATCTTCACCCAGTTCCCAGAGCGGTCCTCTGGCAAGATAATCGAGGTTTAAACCTGTGCATCCGTACTTGAATTTCGCCGCTGCCAGGTTCAGATTTCCACGCAGAACTGCGGTAAAAAATTTCTTTTCTTTGGCTGTGACAGGTCCAAGAACAATGGTTCTTGTGATATCTGTTGTTCCTTCCAGATAATGTCCGCCGGTATCTGCAAGCACCATTCCCCTGGCCTCAAGCGGGATGTCTGTTGCTTCTGTCGCGCTGTAATGTACGATCGCAGCATGCGTTCCATATGCAATGATCGGATCAAAACTTTCCCCCAGAAAATGCTCCTGTTCGCTGCGGAACTGGTATAATTTCTCCGCTGTGCTCAGTTCTGTAATGGTAGTTCTGGTGACATTTTTCTTGAGCCAATGGATGAATTTAGTTACTGCGACACCGTCCTTAATATGTGCAATTCTCTCGTTTTCCATCTCTGTTTCGTTCTTGACTGCCTTCGGAAGAAGAGTCAGATTTGGCTCATCCAGAATCGTCACTTCAGATGGAATATTACTTACGAGACGGCTGTTGACATTCGCCCTGGAGAGCAGAACTTTCTTATCTGAAGAGATGCTCTGAACATAAGAATAGACATCATCGTATGGGTAAATTTTTACCCCATCTGCTTCCAGATTACTGCGGATCTCTTCTGAAAAAGCTGCTGCATTTGCGTATAATCTCAATTCATTCTCCATCATTACAAGGTAAGAAAGAACCACCGGACAGCAATGGATATCGTTACCGCGGATGTTCAAAAGCCAGGCGATATCATCGAGGGATGTGAGGATAAAAGTGTCGGCTTCTTTTGCTTTCATCTGCTCACGGATCTCTGCGATCTTATCTGCTCTGGACTTGCCGGTCCATCGGATATCCAGTTCCATGACCGGCTCACAGGAAAGAACCGGACGGTCTTCCCAGATCTCGCCGATCAGGTCATCGTTTACAGAAAATGTGATATGTTTTTTCTGCAGAAGTTCCTGCAATTCTTCCGCTTCCCTCGCACTTACAGTACGGCCGTCGAAGCCAAGACACATGCCTTCTTCTAATTTATCGTTCAGAAACTGATGCACGGTCGGAACCCCTGGCTCGCCGGATTTGAACAGTTCTATTGTCGTATCACGGAGCTGATCCGCTGCCTGGATAAAATAACGACCATCGGTCCACAGGCCTGCCATGTCCTGTGTGATAATGGCAGTTCCTGCGGAGCCGGTGAAGCCGGTGATATATTTCCTGCATTTGAAGTAGTCACCTACGTATTCCGATCCATGGAAATCATCTGTTGCTACCAGATAGGCGTCTATCTTTTTTTCTTTCATAAGAATGCGAAGGGCGTTTAATTTTTGTTTTATAGTCATTTTTTTCTATGCCTCCCTCATAACATGGGGTGTAAATTTTATAAATTTACTTTAAACAGGATATATATATTTGTCAAGAGAGGAAGGGTACTTCCCTTGGACCCGTTAATTTGCATTGACCTTTCTTGTCAGGGCGGGATGCCCTGGGGGGATTTTTTTATATTGGGATATATGAAAACCGCGAAGGGACTTGCCAGTCCCCTCGCCACCCCTGGGCTGGGTGTTTGACGGAAATTTTGTCTTATGTAGTGCCCTTTGAAAAATTCTCCTGGTGTATCAGGTCGGAAGATCTTTGTATAAATGATATCGCAGTATATAAAAATAACAGGATTCTTCTCTTTCGCATGGAGAAGATATCCTGTTATTTTATCATACTATTGGTGAGTTGATTTGTATTAGTATAACTCTAAGCTAGTGTACTGTATCATTGACATTTCGCTAAATAACTTGCCTGTTTTCCCATCGAACTGCGTTGACTTCGCCCAACGATGCCACCGCATCGCCTCGTTCAGTCGCCTTGTCGATGAAAAAACATTCTACATTATTTAACTGAAAGTCAATGAGACAGCACACTAGGCCATCCATTTTAAAACTCTTCATTGGTCAGAATCTAAAATACTATCTTCCAAGCCAACCATCTCAAGAGCATTTATTGACTTTAATCTGGCTTGCTCATTCTACAGTCATCCATTTTTCCAAAATTCTGTGGTCTTTCAAATAAATTACTTCTTACAGAGTCATTCCAGCACCCAATTTTCGTTGGTTTCCAGACGACTTACTTCCCACGTAGTCATTCTCATTCCCAATCTTCGTTGGTTTCCAGACGACTTACTCCTCACGTAGTCATCCCAACACCCCCGCGCCTTTCACGCCAGCGAAACAGCCCTAACAGTTAGCGTCAGCCCGTTCTGTCTTGATGCACCAGGCGTGGCCAAGTAGGGGGTGTCTGAGGGGGAGCTTCGGCCTTCGCAACTTCGAGATGCTCCCCCTCAGGGTTTTATATTTGCCAAATTATTGACGGGCCGCTGGGCAATTCCCAGCAATTATTTTGAACACAATCTTCCGAACCTTCTGCTTCTGGTGATTTTTTATGCACGGCATATGTGCATCCTGTGGTGCATAATATCCGAAGGTTCCTTCTGTAAGGACATGGAAGCCATGGTCTTCTGCTTTCTTGTAAAACAGAATATCCTGCGTAGGTGTTTTGTCTTCTTCTACTTCGAGTTCATCTGTGAAGTCGATATAAATTCTTTCCTCTCCTTCTTCCATAAACTGAAGATCTGCATATTTTTTATGTGCTTCCATTCTGGCATTTTCTTTGTCTTTTGTCTCATAAGTCTGTACCAGTGCAAACAGATTGTTGCCATCCAGTTCATAACGGCCTTCGGGCAGATGCTCTTTTTTATCTTTTTCAATAAAATGTTTTATCTGTTCTGCATAATCGGCAAATTCTTTGTATCTGTCAAGATTTTCTATCTTATCAAAAATCATGCCTCTGTCTCCTGTTTTGCTTTGTCTTTACCTAAGAGTTTTCTTACAGCTGGTCCAAGCACCGGTGACAGAAGGGAAATTGCTGCCAGTGCAAGGAATACTGCACAGATTGGGTGTGTCAGGAAAATAGAGAATTTTCCATCGCTCATGGTAAGAGCGCCTCTGAAGTTTGTCTCAGCCAGTGAGCCAAGGATGATACCGATTACGATCGCAGACATAGAGAATTCTGTCTTGTTCATAAAGTATCCGAGGAAGCCACAGAATACCATTACAAACACATCGTTCATGGAATTGTTATAAGCATATGCACCGACAAATGTAAGTGTAAAGATGATAGGGATCAGGATTTCTTTTGGAATATTTACAACTTTAACAAATACACGAATCAGTGAAAAGCCCATAAGACCCATAACTATATTGGCCAGAAGCAGTCCGATAAAGATTGCATATACAGAACTTGCCTGCTCTTTGAAAAGCAGAGGTCCCGGCTGCATTCCCTGAACCATCAGTGCTCCAAGCATAATGGCAGTTGCGCCATCTCCAGGAATACCAAGAGTCAGCATTGGAATCATCGCACCACCGGATACAGAGTTATTTCCGGCCTCTGGGGCCACGATACCTTCCGGTTCACCATTACCGAAATTATCTTTGTATTTTGACCATCTCTTTGCCTGGTCATAAGATACGAAAGATGCGATATCTCCACCTGTTCCAGGAACACAGCCAATGAATGTTCCGATAATAGAAGAACGAAGTAATGTAATAAATACTCTCTTCAGGTCTTCCCAAGTCGGAAATACTCTGGTAAGTTTTACATCTGTTTTTACATATTTTTCTTTGTAACAGTCTTCTACACTCTGAAGAACCTGTGAAAACGCAAACAGTCCAATCAGAATCGGAACAAAGGAAATACCTCCCAGAAGATATGTAGATCCAAATGAAAATCGTACAGATCCACTGAGGTTGTCAATTCCAATGGTCGCAATAAACAGTCCAATGAATCCGCCCAGAAGTCCTTTTAATATAGAACCCGAAGAAACACTGGTAATGATGCTGAGTCCAAATACCGCAAGTGCAAAGTATTCCGGTTTGGAAAATTTCAATGCCACTGATGCAAGCATTGGAGAAAAGATGATCAGACAGATTGCACTGAAAACTCCACCAAAGGTAGAACCAAAAGTAGATAATCCAAGAGCTCTTCCTGGCTGTTTCAACTTGGTAGCCATCGGGTATCCATCCAGTGTCGTTGCCACCGATGCCGGAGTACCCGGTGTTTTGAGCAGAATTGCTGAAATAGATCCACCGTAAATTGCCCCACAGTAGATGCCAAGAAGCATCAGGATTCCTCCAACTCCCTGAAATGCAAATGTAAGGGGAAACAGAAGGGCGATTCCCATGTTTACAGAAAGTCCAGGCATTGCTCCGATCAGAATACCTGCACCGGTTCCAAAAATAAGGCCGGCCAGATTGCCTATTGTAAATACGTTGCCAAGTGCTGTTAAGATGTCAGACATTCTTCTTTCTCCTTATCTCATAAATATCGGTGCCGGCAGAGTAATGTTCAGCAGCATACCAAACAGAACATAAATCGCCGCCAATGTGATCACTGTTGTCAGTACAATCTTCTTTACACTTCGAACTTCCAGTAAATACATTACTGCCGGAATGAACAGCAGTGCACCTACATAAAATCCGAGAAAATAAAGGATCAGACAAAAAAGAATGATGATTCCGAAAAGGATATAAACTCTTATATTTGCCGGTGTTGCAATTGTAAATGCTTTTGCTTCAAGTTTTTCTTTGTTTTTGATTGTTGAGAACAACAGACATACAGAAAAAACAATGATCAGAACACCCAGCATCATCGGCCAGAAACCTGCTCCCGGATCACCCTCACCAAGCTTTATCTTCAGTGACGAAGCCAATGCCACGATACCGACACCGATCAAAAGCATGATCACAGAAATTATATAATTTGCTTTTTTCATGTTTCCCATTTTTTTGCCTCCTATGATGCGGACAGAGGGTGCATTCCCCCTGTCTGCATACCTGCCTGTTTACTCAGTCTCAATGTCCTTCAACAGATCTTCATACATTGCATAGTCATCTTCCATCATCTTCTGGCAGTCATCACCAATGATGCACTGTGGATCGATACCCTGTTTTTCGAAGTATTCTTTGAACTCATCGCTTTCACAGGTTGTCTTTGCTGCATCTCTCAGCTGTGTAAGGATCTCTTCTGGTGTATCTTTTGGTGCTACAAGGCTTGCCCATGCACGAATTACCATATCATGTCCCATTTCTTTAAATGTCGGAACATCCGGATAAATACTGGAACGTTCTTCAGACATAATACCAAGAATCTTCATTTCGCCTGCATCTACCTGTGATTTGTAGCTGGAAGGATCTGCGATCGTTGCATCGATATGTCCACCAGTCAATGCAGCTGCAATATCTGCGGAACCATTCGGATACGGAATGTGTTTCAGCTCTACATCGAATTCTTTTTCGAAGCTTACTGCTGCTACATGCCAGATTGCACCCATACCAGAGTTTCCAACCTGAACTTTACCAGGATTTTCTTTGCAGTATGCTACAAAATCATCAACTGAATCATATGGTGCATCAGCAGGTACGATCAGTGCTGCCGGTGCTGCGATCGGTGCACAGATTGCTGCGTAATCTTCCGGTGTTACCTGACATTTATCCTGCCATGGGAACATAGCCAGCTCAACCGTTACCATTCCAAGTGTATATCCGTCTGCTTTTGCTGCGGAAGTTTCTACCATACCTGTTACTCCGCCGCCGTCCGGTTTATTGGTTGCCACAAAATTAGCTCCCTCCAGGTTTTCTTTCATATACTGGATAAGCCCTCTGGCTGCGGTATCTGTTCCGCCTCCTGCTGCTTTCGGAATGATAACAGAAATGTCTTTACTTGGATATTTATCAGATCCTCCTGCACTTCCACATCCTGTCATTGTAGTTACTGCCATTGCACCTGCAAGTACCAGTGCTGCCATTTTTTTACACTCCATAATTTTTTCCTCCCTTGATTATCCCAATATCTTTTGTTCTACATATTTTGTAAGTTTACTCAGATCTTTTACTTCTTCTTTAAAGGTCTCTGTCAGTCCTGCTTTATCCTTGGTTCTACTGTTCAGTGTTACATGAAGCCCTTCGATTTCAGAAAGATGATACTTTGCATTTACCGGATAATACTGGCGCTCTATCAGGGATGCAATTGTCAGGAAATCGGAAACTTCCTTTGCCTTTTCTTCTTTATAATGGTCACAGAGCCATGTATAAAGTTGAGGATGAAAATTGTCCATAACTCCACAGAAACCTGCCGCACCTTCTCTCATGGATTCAAGTAAAGTTGTTGTATTAGCGTTATACAGTTTCAGATTAGAACCTTCAATAACTTTCAGTTTCTCCCTGATCTGTTCAATATCACAACAGGTATCTTTCAGAAAATAAAATCTTCCTGTAGATGCACACCAGGAAATTGTTTCCGGTGTAAGTAATCTTTTATATGGATACGGACATTCATAAAATCCAAGCGGAACATTCGGATCTATATTATCCAGAATCTTTTTGCAGTTCTCAATCCATACAGAATCATCTTCATCTTCTTTTGCCAGACGGTTGGTGATCAAAATTACTGCATCCACCCCTGTTTTTGCAATTTCATTAAGCTCTGTGATCTGGTCTTCAATCTTGTCTGATACATGACCTGATGCAATGACCGGAACACGACCTGCCGCAAACTCCACAGTTTTTGCTGCATATTTTATTCTCTCTTCAAGAGACAGATAAAACATTTCACTTGACTGGCATACTGCAAACATTCCTGACACACCATTTTTGATGTACCAGTCTACCAGTTCCTTTAATCCCTCATAATCAACTTCATTGTTCTCTGTAAACGGAGTAAGCATGACTGGCCATGATCCTCCGGGAAAACGATTCTCCATTTTTCTTTCCTCTCTTTCCTTTTATTTTTTTATTTTCCAAAAGGCTATGTTCTTCCTTTTGTATGTATAAGTGATATATAAAAAATCTTCATCCTGAATAATAGCCGGGTAAGCAAACTCCCCTTCGCCAGTACTCAGATCTCTGATTTTTTTCCATGTTTGTCCATTATCTCCTGAAACTGCCAGAGAAATCGGCGTTCGTTCTCCCCAATTTATTCCAACAGGATTATATACAAGAAACAGTTTTCCATCTTCAGAAGGAACCATATCAATTCCACTGTTGTTATTTGGAAGTTCTGTAGCATACGCATCCGTCCAGGTATCTCCATTATCACCAGAATCGCTTCTGTAAATTTTGCCTTCCGTACTTCTAAGAAGCATGTGTACCTGACCAGGAGCACTTTCCCACAATGTAGGCTGGATTACTCCTCTTCCGTAAAAGGACTGCTCACTTACCGGAATAGCACTGTCGTCTTTTTCGACAGTTCTTTCACCGGCTTTATACTCCAGCTGCCGGATTTCAACTTCTTCTGATTTATTCCAGGACACTCCATCATCATCTGAACGATCCACAAAAGCTTTCCAGATTCCCTGTTCCGTTGATCCCGGTGCAAGAATTCTTCCATTTTCCAGACGGACAGGCTTGTTTCTTACAGGACCTCTGCCGCCCTGATCCTCCTGAACCAGCTCTTTTTCTTCTCCAAAAGTTTCTCCGTTATCTTCTGAAATCCGATACATGGTCCGCCATTTGCTGATCTCATTACCAACTTTGTAGAAAAGAATAATTTTACTCTCATTGATCCGAAACAGAACCGGATTCCAGTGAGCTTCATCAGACTGTGCCAGAATCTGCGGAGCATCAAAATATTCTTCATTCCCTCTTGTGATCCAGATTGCCACATCGCCATTGCCTTCCTTTGTTCCACCAAACCAAGCTACGAGAAATCTATCCGGGCCTGTTTTCAACAAGGTAGATGCATGGCACATATCCGTCGGGCATCTCTCCATTATCAGTTTCATTACTTCCTCCTCTTTTATGTTCTGTATTTCAGAACAATGTTCTGTTGTATGGACATTTTTTTGTGAACGTGAATAAATCACGTCCACATTTTTAAATGCATTTTTTCCTCTCATGAAAGACGATTCTCGATTTTTGCTACATATTTCTTGATCAGCAGAGCCCATTCCTGGATCTGACGATCTGTAAAATGAACAGCAAGACCACTGACGCTGATCGCAGCATACAATTTATGTGTTTTGTCAAAAATTGGCATTGCCACACATTTTACCCCAAATTCATGTTCCATATCATCAATGGCATAACCTCTCTGCCTTGTAGCCTCCAGCTCTGCCTTCAACTGAACGGGATCTGAAATCGTATGATCTGTATAAACAGTCAGTTTCTTCTGCAGATAAGCACTGATTTCTTCCTCCGAAAGATTGGCCAGCATAGCCTTACCGATTCCGGTACAATGCATCTCTGCCCTCTCTCCCAGAATGGAACGCATCAGATTCACAGACTCAGCTGGATAAGTAGCCTCCAGATATACAACCTCACCTTCATGTGGTATGGCAAGATATACTCTCTCATTTGTGATATTTGCCAGCTCCTGCATATATGGCATTGCAATCTTGATAATGGAAAATGTCTCTTCCATCGCTCTGCTCAATGCAAATACCTGCATTCCCAGTTTATACCGCTCTGTCTCTTCATCCTTTTCCAGATAATCCATTGCCTTTAATGTCGTCAGAATATCATATACATTACTCTTGTACAGGCCAAGGCGATCACTGATCTCTGTAACACCCCAGGTTGGTTTCACCAGAAAACAATTCAGAACATCCAGTGCTTTTTTTAATGATTTAACCTTTATCTCATCCTGAGCCATTGACGTTCCCCTTACATGTTGTTCTGTATTTCAGAACTTTGTTATAAATTATTTTGTAATTAAAGAATAGCACATTTATTGTATAATAACAATTGGATAAAATCCATATATTTTTTCAGGATTTTTTATGCATAATTTCCAAATAGGACTGCCCTTGGACCCGTCAATTTATATTGACATTTTTATCATGGAAGTTTCCCTGAGACCTTTTGTTATATTTGGGGATATAAGAAAACCGCGAAGGGACGTCGCCCGTCCCCTCGCCACCCCTGGGCTGGGTGTTTGACGGAAATTTGGTCTTATGTAGTGCCCTTTGAAAAATTCTCCTGGTGCATCAAATCGGAAGATTTTCGTATAATATAAGCGCAGACTTGCACGGTTGCCCCATGAGTCTGCGCTTATTTATATTGTTGGTTTTTCTGTATGGTTCAAATTTGCACCTGAAACTAACCAATCCTACGTATTCTATTATTCTACATGCTTCCGCAATATCCCATACTACGGGCCCGTCGACACCACGCCTTCGGCGTGCTCGCGGGAACTACAGCTTCCGCCAAGGCAAGTTGCCGCGCCTTTCG
>NZ_QTWS01000044.1:0-1447 GCF_003461245.1 Blautia sp. AF19-10LB | reverse complement strand
TGCTCGCGGGAACTACAGCTTCCGCCAAGGCAAGTTGCCGCGCCTTTCGCGCCAGCGAAACAGCCCTAACAGTTAGCGTCAGCCCGTTCTGTCTTGATGCACCAGGCGTGGCCAAGTAGGGGGTGTCTGAGGGGGAGCTTCGGCCTTCGCAACTTCGAGATGCTCCCCCTCAGGGTTTTCTCAGTTTCCAAACTGAATTTTCCTGCCTTATAAGGCAAAAATTATACTTTTTTAATATGAGACTTAATTCTTAGAAAAGTCCAGTAATCTTTCCGGTCTCATCAACATCAATACGTTCTGCAGCAGGTACTTTCGGAAGACCTGGCATCGTCATGATCTCGCCTGTCAGGGCAACGATAAATCCTGCGCCAGCAGAAATCTTAAGATTACGTACAGTAACTTCGAAGTCTGTCGGAGCCCCAAGCTTGGTCTGGTCATCGGTCAGGCTGTACTGTGTCTTAGCCACACAGATCGGGCAGTTGCCAAATCCAAGAGCTTCCAGCTGTTTCGCCTGCTTCTGCGCATTTGCAGTAAGAACTACTCTCTTACCGCCATATACTTTCTGCACGATCTGGTTCAGTTTATCTTCGATAGATCCTTCCAGTTCATATGCATAAGTAAAGTCGTTTGGTTCTTCTACGAGGCGAAGAACTTCTTCTGCAAGTTTGATTCCGCCTTCTCCGCCTTTTGCCCATACTTCAGAAAGAGCTACGTTTACGCCGAGTTCTTTGCACTTAGCTTCTACGAAGTCAAGCTCTGCCTTGGTGTCGGTCGGGAATGCGTTGATGGCAACTACGCAAGGAAGTTTGTATACGTTCTTGATGTTGCTTACATGTTTCAGAAGGTTCGGGATACCTTTTTCAAGAGCTTCCAGGTTTTCGTTGTTGAGGTCAGCTTTGGCTACGCCGCCGTTGTATTTCAGAGCACGTACGGTTGCTACGATAACAACTGCACTTGGATGCAGGTCTGCCATACGGCATTTGATATCGAGGAATTTCTCTGCACCAAGGTCTGCACCGAATCCTGCTTCTGTGATCGCATAATCAGCAAGTTTCATTGCCATCTTGGTTGCTGTTACGGAGTTACATCCATGAGCGATGTTTGCGAATGGTCCGCCGTGTACGATCGCCGGAACGTGTTCCAGTGTCTGAACGAGGTTCGGTTTCAGGGCGTCTTTCAGGAGAGCTGTCATAGCGCCTTCTGCATGGAGGTCACCTGCTGTTACCGGTTTCTGCTCGGATACTTTACCGTAGGTATATCCGATAATAATTCTGGAAAGTCTTTCTTTCAGGTCTTTAATGTCACTTGCAAGACAAAGGACTGCCATGATCTCAGATGCAACGGTGATGTCATATCCGTCTTCACGCGGCATTCCGTTTGTTCTTCCACCGAGGCCGTCTACTACGTTACGGAGCTGACGGTCGTTCATGTCCACGCATCTTCTCCA
>NZ_QTWS01000043.1:15136-24504 GCF_003461245.1 Blautia sp. AF19-10LB | reverse complement strand
AAGGCGGTATCCCGCCAGATTTCAGATGCTCTGGTAACTTGTTGCCGAGTAGTTCACTTTTGGCAGCAGTTTCCATAATGGAGCCGGGGCGCAGGAACGGATCATGATTGTCTTACGCCGGGTATCGAAAGCCTGAATCTGATCTACTGTCTGCCTTGCATCTGCGAGAAGTTTACGGGCATATTCTACAGTAAACCGACCAGTGTCGTTTAACTCAATCCTGTTTTTACCGCGGGAAAATAATGATACACCAAAACTTTCTTCCAGATGCTGCATGGAACGTGTGATAGATGGTGTTGAGATATGGAATTTCTCTGCAACACGGGACAGCGTTCCGAGCTCTGCGAAAGCCACAAATTGTTCCAGTTCGTACAGATCCAGCATAGTCGTTCTCCTGATTTACATTTCATTTTATGAAAAGCAGATTGCGATATAAATAGTGTACATTTTCGGGAAGAAACTGTAAAGTAGAAATTGAAAAAGGATTTACCGTAATTAGAAATTATATAGTTACAGCAAGCAAAATGAACAATCACATTTCAGAAAATTGGAGGTAAAGATCATGGAATATGTTACTCTGAACAACGGAATCAAAATGCCGAAACTTGGATATGGTGTTTATCAGACACCGCCGGAAGATACAAAACGCTGCGTACTGGATGCAATCGAGGTAGGATACCGCAGCATCGACACCGCACAGGCGAAGAAGGTGTAGGAGCAGCACTCAGTGAATGCGGTCTGCCAAGAGAAGAGTTTTTCCTGACAACCAAGGTATGGATCACAAATGCCGGTTATGAGAAAGCAAGAGCTTCTATCGAAGAATCCATGAAAAAACTGCAGACAGAATATCTGGATCTTTTGCTGATTCATCAGCCATTTGGTGATTACTACGGAACCTATCGTGCAATGGAGGAATTTTACAAAGAAGGCAAGATCCGTGCGATCGGTATATCCAACTTCGGGCCGGACCGTTACCTTGATATCCAGCATTTTGCAGAAATAAAACCGGCTGTAAACCAGATCGAAACACATGTATTCCAGCAGCAGAAAGTTGCAAAAGAATATCTGAAAAAATACGGCTGCCAGATTGAATCCTGGGGACCGTTTGCAGAAGGCCGCAAGGATATGTTTACTAATCCGGTTCTTACAGAAATCGGTGCGAAATACGGAAAGACTGCCGCGCAGACAGCTCTGCGTTTCCTGCTCCAGAGCGATGTGGTCATTATTCCGAAATCTGTTCATAAGGACAGAATGCAGCAGAATTTTGACCTCTTTGATTTCAGCCTGACAGCAGAAGAGATGGCTGCTATTGAGAAACTGGATGGAGGAGAAAGCCTGTTCTTCTCACATTATGATCCAAAAACAGTAGAGTGGTTTATGTCTATTCTGTAAGATTTATAAGAGAAATTTTTTTGGTGAAAGGGGACGAAAACGATGGAAAAGCGTAGATTAAGAAATATTGAAGTATCTCCGAAATATCCAAATGTAGTCCCGATCCCTGGATCCAAGAACCAGGGAAGAATCCTCGAAAACCTCGGTTCCTGAAACGTAGAGCTGTCCGATGCAGAATTCCAGGCACTGGAAACAGCCCTTGATAAAATCCCTGTCCATGGACACAGAGGATTCTCCGAACAGCAGGGAAACAGCATGGCGAATTGGGGTAAGAAATAAATCCATTTATTCATAAAATTCAGTTCTTCTAAGTTGAGTATAAGGCTGCACTGCTCTTATGGCAGATGCGGCTTTAAGCTCGATATCAACATATAAAATCTGTTCTTTATCATCTGCTTTTGCAAGTACATTTCCATTCGCATCAACAACGATCGATTCACCGGAAAAATCCATATCTCCCTCTGCACCGACACGATTGCACATGGCAATGATGGTACTGTTCTGAAATGCCTGTGCACGAAGCTCCCATTCGAACATTTCTGAAGGTTCTGCTTTGGTATTTACGGTCGGAATCAAGATCAGATCTGCACCCTTTAAAGCTTCGGTTCGGATGCTTTCCGGATAGTGGCGGTCGAAGCAGACGACAATTCCTAGTTTTCCAAATTCTGTTTCAAAAACTTTGAATCCGACATCTGTATTAATGCTAGTCGCATGAGCTTGTCCTCCTTCATTTAATTCCAAGAAACTCCTTAATATACGGCAGTGCCGCGCCAATCGTGATATTGTGCTTCGGCATCTTGCTGATATGCAGGAAATCCTGGCTTTCCGGGAATGGAGTCATGCGCCGGATCTCTTCATGGATGTAGGAGAGATCTTTCTCCTGGAGGTAAGGAGCAAGATAGCCGCCGAGAATAAAATCTTTATCATAGATCAGATGCAGTAGATTGATGGATCTTGCCAGATGAGAGAGATACTGGTGCCAGCGATTTACGGCATTGGTCTGTCCATCATGGACTTTTTCAAAAAAAGTATCCAGCGTTTCTGTGTCATCAAGAAGGGCAGACAGGGAACAGAGAGTTTCCATACACCCCTTTTTGCCACAGTAACATAATCTGCCTTCCGGCTGCATCTGAATATGCTCGATCGTAGAACTGTGACCATGTTTGCCGGTGACAAGTTCTCTTCCGGCGATCAGGGAAGCACCGAGATGCTTGCTCAGCGACAGATAAAAGGCATCCTGCAGTTCCGGAGAAACCCAGAGTTCTGAGATGGCGGCACTGTCAGCATCATGGAGAAAGGTGCACGGATAAGGCAGGTAACGGGTAAAGGCTGTGATGGAAAGGCCGGTACATTCGAGGATTTTTCCATAAATCACAGACTGTCCGTCAGGAGAAACAAGTCCCTGCATGGCGAATCCAATCCCAAGGATCTGTTCATCAGAAATTCCGATCCTATCCTTAAATTCCAGAATTTCCCGGCAGACTTTCTGGAAATAAGGGTCTTCATCACGATAGGTGATTCCATAAACATATCGTTCTATTTTAGTTCCATACAGATCTACTGCGATCATCTTGATTTCTTCACTTAAAATCTCAACACCGATTCCCACACGAAAATCAGGGACTACACTGTAAGCACTTGCCTTGCGTCCAACATATTCTGTATCGATCTGTCCGGATTTGACGATCAGTCCATCTTCTTCAAGAGATGACAGGTTGGTGGTCACAGTTGGACGGCTCAGATGAAGGTCGTAGGAAATATCCTGCTGAGAAACTTTTTTCTTTTTATAAATGTACTGATAGATCAGAGTGCGGTTAGTTTCTTTGATCTGATTTGGTGTGATACTTTTGCGCATTTTCATAACCTCGCTTATTTTGTTAAAATATTTTACAAAATATTTTGATAAAAATATTATAACAGTTCAAAAACGCGTTGTCCATTAGAGAGAATGCATAATTCTGATGATTTTTTCTTGGACAGTATTCCGGATTGACGAAACAGAAGTCCTGGATTAATATGTAATTGTAATTTGATAAATGATTTTACAAAATAAATTAAAATAAAAGGAGAGGTAATTATGGGAATTATCGAAAAAATGAGACTGGATGGAAAGAAAGGCTTTGTAACAGGAGCGGCAAGAGGAATCGGCAAATGCACTGCAACCGCTTTTGCAGAAGCAGGAGCAGATGTAGCGATCGTAGATCTTGACTTTGAAGAGGCACAGAAAACTGCTAAAGAACTTGCAGAAAAAACAGGAAGAAAAGTTATAGCGATCAAGACAGACTGCACCAGCCCGGAGCAGGTAGATGCAATGGTCGCACAGGTCGCAGAAGAACTCGGTGGAATTGATTTCTGTCACAACAATGCAGGGATCTGCATCAATGCTCCGGCAGAAGAAATGACATATGAGCAGTGGTACAAAGTGATCAACATTAACCTGAACGGAATTTTCCTGACAGACATTGCAGCAGGAAAATACATGCTTGCACATGGCGGCGGATCTATCATCAATACAGCTTCCATGTCAGCCCACATTGTAAATGTACCGCAGCCACAGTGTGCGTACAATGCATCCAAAGCCGGAGTTATCCAGCTTACCAAATCCCTGGCAATTGAGTGGGCAAAACGTGGTGTGCGTGTAAATTGCATCAGCCCGGGATATATCGGAACAGAACTGACCTTGAATTCCCCAACTCTGATTCCGCTGATCGAGAAATGGAATGAGATGGCACCGCTTGGAAGAATGGGAAAACCGGAAGAACTGGAATCCATCTGTGTATATCTGGCAGGAGATACCAGCACATTTACAACAGGTTCAGATTTCGTTATTGATGGTGCATTCACCTGTTTCTAAGAATAAATGAATGACAGAGGAGAGGAAAATTAAATGGATGCAAAAGCACTGATAGAAAGCGGAAAAACAGCACTGGGCATTGAACTTGGCTCGACCAGGATCAAAGGAGTTCTGATCGATCTGAAAGGCAGGGTTCTGGCAGTTGGAATCCATGACTGGGAAAATTCCTTTGTAGACAACATCTGGACATACAGTCTGGAGGATATCCATGCAGGAATCCGTAACTGTTACACTTCCCTTCGAAAAGAAGTGGAAAAAACATATGGTGTGACCTTAAAGACCACTGGCGCAATTGGTATCAGCGCCATGATGCATGGGTATATGGCACTGAATGCTGACGGTGAACAGATCGCACCATTCCAGACCTGGAGAAATACAAATACACAGGAGGCCGCTGATGAACTGACAGAGCTTTTTCAGTTTAATATTCCTCTCCGCTGGAGCGTGGCACATCTTTATCAGAGGATTCTGGATCAGGAAGCACATGTGAAAGAACTGGATTATGTTTCCACTCTGAGTGGATATATTCACTGGAAACTGACCGGAAACAGGGTAATCGGTATCGGAGATGCAGCAGGAATGTTTCCGGTGAACTCTGGTACGCACGATTACTGTGAAGATATGGTGCAGAAATTTGATACGCTTACAGAAAAATATCATTATAGCTGGAAACTGAGGGATATTTTTCCCAAGGTACTTGTAGCGGGTAAACAGGCAGGAATTCTGACAGAAGAAGGTGCAGCTTTCCTTGATGAAAGTGGAAATCTGGAAGCGGGAATTCCGTTATGTCCGCCGGAGGGAGATGCCGGCACTGGCATGACCGCGACAAATTCCGTGGCTCCACGGACAGGCAATGTATCAGCGGGAACAAGCACTTTTGCCATGATCGTTCTGGAAAAACAGCTCAGTAAAATTTACCGCGAGATTGATATGGTCACAACGCCGACAGGTTTTCCATGTGCGATGTCGCATGCCAACAACGGGACTTCTGACCTGAATGCCTGGGTTGGACTTTTTGAAGAGTTTGCACAGCTTATGGGATATCAGACAGATACAGGAGAACTGTTCAGTAAATTATATACAAATTCTCTGAATGGTGATCCGGACTGTGGCGGACTCCTGGCATATGGATATTACTCAGGAGAAAATGTGACGATGCTCAATGAAGGGCGTCTGGCATTCTTACGAACACCTGAGAGCAGATTTAATCTTGCGAATTTTATGAAAGTCCATCTTTATACCTCACTTGGAGCGGTAAAAATGGGACTCGATATCCTTCTGGAAGACGAGAAAGTAAAAGTTGACCGGATTATGGGACATGGAGGCTTTTTCAAAACACGAGGTGTTGGACAGAGATATCTGGCGGCGGCAGTCAATGCACCTGTCACAGTTATGGATACTGCAAGTGAGGGTGGTGCATGGGGAATTGCACTTCTGGCAGCGTATCTGATCGACCAGAAAGAGGATGAGAAGCTGGAAGATTATCTGGATAACAGGATTTTCTGCGAACTTTCAGGAGAAACAACAGAGCCGGATGCAGAGGATAAAAAAGGTTTTGATACATTTATGGAACGCTACAAAGCAGGACTGGAGATTGAGAAAAAAGCAATTGAGACGATGAACTGGTAAAGGTGAAGGTAAACTTATGGGAAAATGGGGAAAAAGAATTGGATATGGTATCGGGGATCTGGGATGCAATCTGGTGTTCAGCACCATGGCATCTTATCTGATGGTTTTTTATACAGATGTATTTGGGATTACTGCGGCAGCAGCCGGAACTATGATGCTGGTAACAAAATTTATTGATGCACTGACTGATACAGGAATGGGACTGATCGTAGACCGTACACATACAAAATGGGGGCAGGGACGTCCGTATTTCGTGCTGGGAGCGATTCCATTTGCAATATTTACATTTATGACCTTCTATATCCCCAATTTTGGAAACAGCGGTAAGCTGGTCTGGGCGTATGTGACGTACTGTCTCCTCTGTACAGCATACACAGTTGTAAATATCCCGTTGAATACGATTGTTCCGAGACTGACTTCGGATGTACATGAAAGAGATATCCTGGTTTCCACGAGAATGATCTGTGCGATGATCGGAACCGCGATCGTCATGACGATTACAGCACCAATGGTAAAATTTTTCGGTAAAGGAAATGAAGCCAGGGGCTATCTTGTAACTATGACCATTTATGGAATTGCAGCTATGCTGATTTTCTTCGTGACTTTTGCGAGCACAGAAGAAGTCGTACCGCCAACTGTCAGCAATGAAAAAACAACTTTACTGGAAAGTCTGAAAGGGCTCACCGGACAGGCATGGATTCTTTTTCTCCTGAATCTGTTTTATTTTTCACTGTATGTAGTAAGAAACACAACTGTTTTGTATTATTTCAAATATAACCTTGGCAGAACAGAATGGCTGTCACTGGTTGGCATCCTTGGCATTTTATCCGGTCTTCCGATGCTTCTGGCGCTTCCGGCACTGGAAAAAAGATTCAGCAAGCGAAACCTGATGTTTGTAAGTGTGGCACTGTACATAGCGGGAGACCTGATGATCTTCCTTGGAAAAAATTCCGCAGTTTTTCTCCTTGCAGGACTGGTGATCACAGGACTTGGGATTTATGGAATCTTTGGCATTACTTTTGCCATGCAGCCAGACGTGATCGACTATTCAGAATACAAGAAAAATTCCAGCGTAGCGGGACTGATCGCTGCATTCCAGGGATTTTTTGTAAAAGGCGGCATGGGACTTACCAGTTTTGTGATCGGTGCTTTTCTTAAGAATGGCGGCTATGTAGCCAATGCAGTACAGACGGACAAAGCATTGTCCTACATTGAAGTCTGCTTTATCTGGATACCGGTTGTATTGTGTGTTATAATCGCTGTGCTGACCTGGTTTTATAAACTGGACAGCCTGAGAAGCGAAATGACAGAAGAACTGGAAAGTAGAAGGCGGAAGATAGCAAATGGAAATGAAAGGTGCGATTTTTGACATGGATGGTCTGCTGTTCGATACAGAGAACATCTATCAGGAAACATGGAATGAACTGGCAGCAGAGAATGGTGTGACTCTTGGGGCTGATTTTGTTGGCGATATCTGTGGAACCAGCGGTGCACATATGTGCAGGGTGATCGAGAAGCATTATGGAGTTGCCGATGGAAGCATCATTATGGAAGAGTGCATGAAGCGGGTGCGGCAGAAACTTAAGGTGTATGTGCCGAAGAAACCGGGTGCAGAGCGAATCGTAAAAGCTTTTCATGATAAGGGCATGCGCCTTGCAGTGGCAAGCAGCAGTTATCCGGAACAGATAGAAAGTAATCTGAAACTGGCAGGAATGAGAGAATATTTTGATGCAGTTGTCAGCGGCAAAGAGGTTGAACATGGCAAACCGGCACCGGATATTTTTCTCCTTGCAGCAGAGCGGATCGGCTGTACACCGGAAACCTGCTATGTCTTTGAAGACAGCGAAAACGGCATCCACGCCGGAAAAGCAGCAGGATGTACCGCGATCATGATCCCGGATGTTCTGGCACCGTCAGAGGAGATCAAAGAGATTGCTGATGGAATTTATGAAAGCCTGGAAGCGTTTACGGTGGAAGTGCTGGAAAAGGCGGAATAAATTATGAAGATCATGGGAATAGACATCGGCACGACAACAGTCAGTATCGTGCTGACAGATACAGAAACGGGGAAGCAGCTTGCAAGAGAGACGGTGGAACATAATTCTTTTCTGCAGAGCAGCAGGCCGGAGCAGAAGATACAGGATCCGGGGCAGATCTATGAGATCGTCAGAGAACTTCTCGCAAAGATGCAGGGAGAACATGGACTGCCGGATGGGATTGGATTTACGGGACAGATGCATGGGATGCTGTATGTGGATGCTTCTGGAATGGCAGCAAGTCCGCTGTATACATGGCAGGATGGAAGTGGCGAGATCCCGCTGGAAGACGGCAGGACTTGTGTGGAAATACTATCCCTGTTATCGGACTTGACATGGCGGCAAGCTGGGGATGCTTTGACCTGCAGAGACAGGAGTTTTTGTATGAGTCTCTGAAGCATGCGGGTGTAGACACTTCTTATCTGCCGGAAGTGAGAAAGGGACATTTTCTGATCGGAAAAACCAGAGATGGTGTACCGGTAATGGGATCGATCGGTGATAATCAGGCGAGCCTGTTTGGCTCTGTCCGGGATCTTGAGGATACCGTTCTTCTGAATGTGGGAACCGGAAGTCAGATTTCTTTTGTATCAGAAGAGTTTGTAGAATGCGGAGGCAGTGTAGAACTTCGTCCATGTACTGAAAGCAGCTATATTTTTGTGGGGGCTTCTTTGTGCGGCGGTCGTGCTTATGCGATGCTGGAACAGTTTTACCGAGAAGTCTCCGGAACAGATTCCGGGGCAAAGATGTATTCCCGGATGCAAGAACAGGCAGAAGATTTTCTTGAAAAATATGGAAAAGAAGCTGTATGGAAAGTAGACACGGCATTTTCCGGGACAAGAAGTGATCCGTCCCGCCGGGGAATGATAACAGGAATCGGCGTGTAGAATTTTCATTCAGGTGCACTGACGGCTGGTGTGATCTGCGGAATCCTTGATGAACTGCATGAGCAGTACGAGCAGATGTGCAAGCTTACCGGGAAAAAAACCACTCGCCTGGCCGGCTCCGGAAATGGAATCCGAAGAAATCCATTAATGAGAAAACTGGCAGAAGAAATGTTTGGAATGCCAATGTATGTTTCTGAATATGAAGAAGAGGCGGCGTGTGGAGCGGCACTCTGTGCGGGGAAAGTATTAACAAAATAACAGGCAATCTGGAATGTATTTTGTCCATGAGAATGAAGTGCACAGTAACTTCCAGGTAACTATGGTACAGGATTGTGCTTACTTTACAACTATAAATGAGTCAAAATCATCGCTTTCCTTTGCACATTGGAAAAGATATCGATACTTTTCCGACTGAACAATGCCAATTTTAGAAATTGATTTATTGTACATTACAAAAGCATAATTCAGGACGATGCCGTTGCAGGAAAGCATAACAGCAACTGCCTGATGTCCATAATCCTGTTTTTTCTTTAAATGAGACTGGTGAAAGTACGCATCTTCAATTGGATGTAA
>NZ_QTWS01000043.1:0-15126 GCF_003461245.1 Blautia sp. AF19-10LB | reverse complement strand
AATGAGACTGGTGAAAGTACGCATCTTCAATTGGATGTAATGCCCGTGACAAAGGCTTAGTCTTTGAAGCTATCGTGTCATCCACAATGCAGAAAACAGGATTTCCGGTACGTGCAGCTTCTGAATAAATAATCTCAATGACAGACTGTTTTAATGTATCTGAAAGTAATGAATCATTTCATTTCCCGGAATTAAGGAAATGAGCGATCGTAGTTCTGTGGCAGGAGCTGTTTTTAGCAAAATCCGTGGTTTTTCCATGGTATCCTGAGATAAAAATGCTGATCAGGATACTCATAAGATGATTTATGACCCGGTTCGAATAGAATTGTTACTATTCACAGGTAGTATCCCGCGAGGCGTTTTGCCATGAATATGGCAAAATCCCGAGACATACAGGGCAAAATGCCATCACCGAAGGTGATTTGGAATGCATTTTGACCAAGTTACTGTGAACGGAGTGAACAGTAACATATATGTAAAACACAGCGAAGTGTTAAAATAAGAAATTATTGACAGTGTTTTTTTTACATGTTATGATAAAGTCGATTTTGAGAGACGAAGATGCAGAGTAACAGACAGAGTCTTTTCAAAGCAATTGTTTTGGATCACCCATCAGGGTTAAGGCCATACGGACAGCCGGGTCCACTGCCGATTATGGTAACTTTGGTTGCCTTATTGATTGAGTTAGAAGCTCAAATTTTATAAGTAGGTTCCTTTGATAACCGAGATGCGCCCAAAGCGCAGACTTGTGAAACGATCAATAAGAGTAGTAAAAGTATGATTGCTATATAGACTCTGACACGCATGCGAATACAGATCAGACGCAGGTTTGTGGCTTAGTGCCCTAATCTGCGTTTTTTTATTTTGCTCAGTTTGTGGAATGTGGTTTGAGGGTTGAGACAAAGGAAACTGGAAATGGAGGAATGATGAAAGGAAGTCGTTTTAAATTGAACCAGAATCATGCACCGATACATGAAGCTCTGGAGACTTTCCGACGAATGCGAGTTGTACCCTTTGATGTTCCCGGTCATAAGCGGGGAAGAGGCAATCCGGAACTGACAGAATTTCTGGGACAAAAATGTGTAGGGGTGGATGTCAACAGCATGAAACCGCTGGATAATCTCTGTCATCCTGTATCTGTAATCCGGGAAGCAGAAGAACTGGCAGCAGATGCATTTGGAGCAGCACATGCTTTTCTGATGGTGGGAGGCACGACCAGTTCCGTTCAGACCATGGTCCTGACTGCCTGCAAACGCGGAGATGAGATCATACTGCCCCGTAACGTTCACAGGAGTGTTTTGAATGCACTTGTCTTGTGTGGCGCGATTCCTGTTTATGTAAACCCAGAGGTGGATCAGAGACTTGGAATTTCACTTGGAATGCGCAGGGAGCAGGTAGAAAAAGCAATAAAGGAACATCCGAAGGCAGTTGCGGTTCTGGTAAATAATCCGACGTATTATGGAATATGCAGTGATCTGCGTGCGATTGTCAAGATGGCACATGATGCAGGAATGCTGTGTCTGGCGGATGAGGCTCATGGAACGCATTTTTACTTTGGCGGAGGTCTTCCGGTTTCGGCTATGGCAGCAGGTGCAGATATGGCATCGGTATCTATGCATAAGAGTGGTGGAAGTCTTACACAGTCGAGTCTTCTTCTTACAGGTCCGAACGTCCACGCAGGATACGTGCGCCAGATCATTAATCTGACACAGACGACCTCTGGAAGTTATCTTCTGATGTCAAGTCTTGACATTTCAAGAAGAAATCTTGCACAGCGTGGCCGTCAGATTTTTCACCAGGTAGCAGATATGGCAGAATATGCCAGAGAGGAAATCAATGCGATCGGTGGTTATTATGCATTTGGAAAAGAACTGGTAAATGGAAATTCTGTTTTTGACTTTGATATTACGAAATTAAGTGTACATACACTGGATATTGGACTTGCAGGAATCGAAGTTTATGATATTCTGCGGGATGAATATGATATTCAGATAGAATTTGGTGACATTGGAAACATTCTTGCGTATCTTTCCATCGGAGACCGTGCACAGGAAATAGAACGACTGGTAAGTGCGCTTGCGGAAATCCGCAGACGTTTTCAGACAGATGGATCAGGACTTCTCAGTCAGGAGTATATTGATCCACAGGTAGTGACAAGTCCACAGGAAGCTTTTTATGCAGATAAATGCAGTCTGCCGCTTCGAGAAACGGAGGGAAAGGTCTGCAGTGAATTTGTGATGTGTTATCCGCCGGGAATTCCGATTCTTGCACCCGGAGAACGGATCACAGCAGAGATTCTGGATTATATTGAATATGCAAAAGCAAAGGGTTGCAATATGACAGGCCCCGAAGATCCGGATATTTTGAGATTAAATGTACTGGCAGGGAGGGAATGACAATGGAAATGTGGTTTTCGGAATTTCATACACCGGATGTCAAGCACAGTATCCGGGTAAATCGTCAGCTCTATTCGAAGCAGAGCGACTATCAGAGAATTGATGTCTTTGAGACACCAGAATTTGGACGTGTGCTGACTCTGGATGGAAATGTAATGCTGACAGAGCGTGATGAATTTATCTATGATGAGATGATCACGCACGTGCCGATGGCAATACATAAGGAAGCAAGGGATATTCTTGTGATTGGTGCCGGAGATGGCGGCGTTGTCCGTGAACTGACCAGATATGACAGAGTACGGCATATTGATCTGGTAGAAATGGATCCGATGGTTGTGGAAGCCTGTCGTGCCTATCTTCCGGGAAATGCCTGCAGACTGGATGACAGAAGAGTACATCTTCATTATGAAAATGCGCTGAGATTTATCCGTCGGTGTGAAGCAAAATATGACCTCATCATTGTGGATTCTTCTGATCCGTTTGGCCCTTCTGAAGGTTTGTTTACCCGTGAATTCTATGGAAACTGTTACAACGCACTGAAGGATGACGGGATTATGGTAAACCAGCAGGGAAGCCCGTTCTATGCGGAAGATGCACATGCCATGCAGCGCAGTCATAAGAGAATTGCCAGCACTTTTCAGATCAGCCGTGTTTATCAGGCGCACATACCGACTTTTGCTGCGGGTTACTGGCTGTTTGGATTTGCCAGTAAAAAATATCATCCGGTGGATGATCTGGATGCAGAGGCCTGGAATGCATTAAATCTTCGCACGCGTTACTATACGACAAGACTCCATAAAGGAGCATTTTATCTTCCGGCATTTCTGGAAGATATGCTGAAAGAAGTGGAGGAATAATTTATGATCTTACCTAATATAGAAACTTTCATTGGATGCGAAAGTAGTTTTGAGGAGGCATCTATTGTTCTTTACGGTGCACCCTTTGATTCTACAACAAGTTTTCGTCCGGGGGCCCGTTTTGGTCCGGCAGCCATGCGACATGAGAGCTTTGGTCTGGAGACCTACAGTCCATATCAGGACAGAGATCTTATGGACATCAGAGTATTTGACAGCGGAGATCTGGAACTTTGTTTTGGAAGCAGTGAAATGGCACTTTCAGATATTGAAAAGAGAGCAGAAGAGATATTAAACGCAGGAAAATTTCCCCTGCTTCTGGGAGGCGAACATCTGGTAACACTGGCAGCTGTGCGTGCCGCAGCAGCTAAATATCCGAACCTTCATATCATTCATTTTGACGCACATGCAGACTTAAGAGATGATTATCTGGGAGCAAAATTAAGTCATGCCTGTGTGCTTCGAAGATGCCATGAAATTCTGGGAGATGATCACATTCATCAGTTCTGCATCCGAAGCGGTGAGAGAGAAGAATTTCAGTTTGCCAGAAAGCATACAGATTTTCATCCGTTTACGTTTGAGGGATTGAAGGAAACGGTCAGGGAACTGAAAGAGAAACAGGTTCCGGTATATTTTACAATTGATCTGGATTGTCTGGATCCGTCAGTATTTCCAGGAACAGGAACTCCGGAGGCAGGCGGCGTGAGCTTTATGGAACTTCTTGAAGCCATCCGCATGGTTTCTCAGGCGAATGTGGTAGGAGCAGATGTTAATGAACTGGCTCCTATGCTGGATGCGAGTGGTGTTTCAACTGCAACGGCCTGCAAGGTTCTTCGAGAACTGCTTCTGGCAATTGCAAAATAAAATGATACCAGGGTCATCCCCGACACCATAAAAATAATATTATAAAATAAGACTGTTGAAGAAACAGCCAGTTATCATAAAAGGAGAAAAATTATGAGCAGAGTACTTGTAATCGGCTGCGGAGGAGTAGCCAGTGTAGCAATTCAGAAATGTTGCCAGGTTGACGAGGTATTTACAGAAATGTGTATTGCAAGCCGCACAAAGGAAAAATGTGATGCACTCGTGGAAAAACTGAAAGGAAAGACAAAAACAGTTCTTACTACAGCTAAGGTGGACGCAGATGACGTAGACCAGTTGATCGAGCTGATCAACAGCTATAAACCGGATCTGGTAATGAACATCGCACTTCCATATCAGGATCTGACAATCATGGATGCATGTCTGGCATGTGGTGTAAATTACATGGATACAGCAAACTATGAGCCGGAAGATACCGATGATCCGGAGTGGCGTGCAATCTATGAAAAACGCTGCAAAGAAGAAGGATTTTCCGCATATTTTGACTATTCCTGGCAGTGGGCATACCGTAAAAAATTCGAAGATGCAGGACTTACAGCACTTCTCGGATGTGGATTTGACCCGGGTGTTACACAGGCTTACTGTGCCTATGCATTAAAGCATGAATTTGATCAGATTGATACGATTGATATCCTGGACTGCAATGGCGGCGATCATGGATATGCATTTGCGACAAACTTTAACCCGGAAATCAATCTTCGTGAAGTAAGTGCACCGGGAAGCTACTGGGAAAACGGACACTGGGTGGAAATCCCGCCGATGGATATCAAGAGAGAATATAACTTTGATCAGGTGGGAGATAAGGATATGTACCTGCTTCACCATGAGGAAATTGAGTCTCTTGCAAAAACAATTCCGGGTGTAAAACGTATTCGTTTCTTTATGACTTTCGGACAGAGCTATCTGGATCATATGCGTTGTCTTGAAGATGTAGGAATGCTTTCCACAACACCGATCCAGTACAATGGACAGGAGATTGTTCCAATTCAGTTCCTGAAAGCACTGCTTCCGGATCCGGCAAGCCTTGGACCACGTACAAAAGGAAAAACAAATATCGGCTGTATCTTTACAGGTGTAAAAGACGGAAAAGAAAAGACATACTATATCTATAATGTATGCGATCATCAGGAATGCTATCACGAAGTTGGAAGTCAGGCGATCAGCTATACAACCGGTGTTCCGGCAATGTGCGGAGCGCTTATGATGCTGACCGGAAAGTGGATCAGACCAGGTGTGTATACAGTTGAAGAATTTGATCCGGATCCGTTCCTGGATGCACTCGACCGTTATGGCCTGCCGCGCAGTGAAAGCCACGATCCGAAGCTGGTAGACTGATGGAAGGATTGGATAAAAGAGCACCATTTACAGCCACCGGCGGAATGATTCCGCCGGAATTCAGGAATATAAAAACACCCTGCTATATCCTGGACGAAAAAGCACTTATAAAAAATGCAAAACTGCTCGGTGAAGTGGCAGAGCGGACAGGATGTAAGATGCTCCTGGCGCAGAAAGCGTTCAGCAATTATGACTGTTATCAGTTTTTTGAGCCGTATCTTGCGGGTACAGAGGCCAGTGGACTATTTGAGGCACGACTCGGGGCAGAGGAGATGCCGGGAAAAGAGGTTCATGTATTTTGTGCCGGTTATCGGGCAGATGAATTTGAGGATCTTCTTCAGTACGCGGATCATATCGTGTTTAATTCTCCGTCACAGCTTCTTCGTTTCGGACAAAGAGCAAAAGAAGCGAGAAAGAGTGTGGGACTTCGGATTAATCCGGAATGTTCCACTCAGGAAGGACATGAGATTTATGATCCCTGTGCGCCGGGAAGCCGTATGGGAACGACAAGAGCACAGTGGAATGAAGCGTTCCAGAAAAATCCGGAGCTTTTGGATTTACTGGATGGTCTTCATTTCCATACCCTCTGTGAGCAGGATTCCGACGATCTGGAGACCACTCTTATTTCTGTAAAGAAGCATTTTGGAGATCTGGTTTCCAGAGTAAAGTGGATCAATTTTGGTGGCGGTCATCATATTACAAGACCAGGCTATGATATTGAACGACTGGAACGATGTATCCGGATGGCAAAAGATGAATGGAAGGTAGATGTTTATCTTGAACCCGGAGAAGCATGGGCATTAAATGCAGGATTCCTTCTGACCCGTGTGCTGGATGTTCTGAAAAACGGAGAGACAGAAATTGCGATCGTAGATGCCAGTGCGGCCTGCCATATGCCGGATGTACTGGAAATGCCGTATCTTCCGCCGCTTCTTGGAGCAGATGATACAGAAGAGGACAGAATCATAGTTCGACTGGGAGGCCCAACCTGCCTGTCAGGAGATGTGATCGGAGACTATAAATTCAGACAGCTTCCGGAATATGGGGATCTTCTTATGTTTGGAGATATGGCCATCTATACTACCTGTAAAAATAATACATTTAACGGGATGCCGTTACCGGATATCTGGCTCAGACGTGCTGATAATACGATGCAGCAGCTCACGGATTTTGGATACGGGGATTTTAAGGGAAGGCTTGGAAGTCGCAAATAGCGACTTCCTTTTTTGGTGGAATGCATGTATATAGTTCATTACAAATCTCATAAAATATTATAAGAGCAGAGTAGAAAATCTTCCGTTTTATAGGCAGAGAGGACGCAGATGGTTACAATCAGTCTTTGCATGATCGTAAAAAATGAGGAGAGAGTGCTTGGCAGATGTCTGGAATCTGTGCAGGAGATTGCAGATGAGATTATCATAGTTGATACGGGGTCTGAAGACCGGACAAAAAAGATTGCAGAAAAATACCATGCCAGAGTATTTGAACAGGAATGGCAGGATGATTTTTCAAGAGCGAGGAACTATTCTTTTTCTCAGGCAGAGATGGACTACTGTATGTGGCTTGATGCAGATGATATTATTACGAAAAGTGAAGTGCTGAAACTGAAGCGATGGAAAGAAGAAACAGACGGATCATCGGATGTGGTAATGATCCGATATGTGGCAGGCTTTGATGAAAAAAGAAATCCGACATTAGTCTATTATCGTGAAAGAATAGTAAAAAGAGATAAGGACTTTCAGTGGCAGGGACGGGTGCATGAGACGTTAGCCGTCAGAGGCAGGACGGAATACCTGGACTGTGAGATAGAACATCACAGCATAAAAACGGAATACTCAAGAAGAAATCTCGAGATATATCAAAAGATGGAATCAGATGGAGAAGTATTATCGGCAAGAGACAGATTTTATTATGGACGAGAGTTGTTTTATCACAGGGAGTATGTGGAGGCGGTGGATAACCTCCTGAAATTTCTGCAATTACCGGAGGGCTTTGTGGAAAACCAGGTGGAGGCATGCAGAGTGGCAGCACGATGCTGTTATGAACTGAAACAAAATGGAATGGCACTGGAGTTTCTGTACAGGGGACTGACATACCGGACACCGTCGGGAGAACTATGCTGTGATATAGGCAAACATTTCTTTGACAGAAAGAAATGGGAACAGGCGGTGTTCTGGTACAGAAATGCACTGCAGGTATCTGAGAATGCAAAGCCAGGAGGTTTTGTGGAAAAAGAGTGCTATGGCTATATTCCATGCATTCAGCTGAGTGTCTGCTGGTATTATCTTGGCGATATTGAAAAAGCGTTTCAGTATCATTGTCAGGCGGGCACGTATAAACCTTACGGGAGAGAATTTCTGAAAAATCAGCAGTATTTTACCTCAGTCAAACAGTAAATACAGATTACCGATGTACATCTGACTATTGTTGTCTGAAGTAAAGGGAACAGGAAAGACTGACTGTGCATATCCTAAAGAGAGAAATATTTTAGCAGGGATCAATATATGGAGTTTTTCAGAAAAAACAGAGAAGCTGACTGTCAGAGTCAGGGCTGCTGCAACTGTGGATGTCCGGGTCCGACCGGTCCCATGGGACCAAGAGGATGCCCCGGAGCAACAGGACCGCAGGGTCCTCAGGGATTACAGGGAGTCCAGGGACCAACGGGTGCAACTGGGCCGACAGGAGCAACTGGAGCCACCGGATTGCAGGGACCACAGGGAATTCAGGGTCCGGCCGGAGCCCAGGGAGCAACAGGGCCGCAGGGAATCCAGGGACCAATTGGTGTGACGGGAGCAACAGGCCCAGCCGGGCCACAGGGGAGTCCAGGTGCAACCGGTCCGGTTGGTGCAGATGGACCAGTAGGAGCAACCGGTCCAACCGGCCCCACAGGCCCCGCAGGTACCATAACTCCTGCAGCAGCGGTCGCAAATGCGACAAGTGCGGAAGATGTGGTAAATCAGTTTAATCTTCTGCTTGCGAATATGCGGGCAGCAGGATTGCTGGCAGAATAGGACAGAGTAAAGTAACTGTCCACAATAACTAAAAAACATGGTATGACAGGGCATCTCTGTTGTACTGTGTTTTTTTCTTTATAAAAAGATATATAAAAACGGAATATGTCTGGTATAAAAAGGAATATATCAATATCCCCCGACGGGGCTTATTGCAATAAAATGAAATAAAAGCAGAAATCAGACTTGCAGGAGGTAATAATGTCATTGTGTTTTTTATTGATACGTGGATGCTCCGGATATAATCAGTAACTGATTATATCCGGAGCATTATTTTAGCGGAGAAAATACCATCTTCATAGGTAAAGTCACAGGTACCGCCATTTTTGTCGGTAATGTGGCGGACGGATTCGATTCCTATGCCGTTTCCGGAGCGTTTGGAGGATTGGAAAATATTGTTTTTTTGCTGTATTTTGCCATCGAAGGTATTCTCCACATGGATCAGAAGGAGATGATTATGGTGGGGATAAACTTCCACGTTAATCTTTCTGCGGGCGGGCGCTGTTTTTACACTTGCCTGGATGGCATTTTCCAGCAGATTGGAAAACACAAGGCACAGATTAATCTCATCTAAGGAAAGCTCAGCAGGCATGGAAACCACTGCATGAAAAGGAATGTTTTCTCTTTCTGCAAGGGCGGAATAATATCCGAAAATACTGTCAACAGCCTGATTTTCACAGAAATGCAGGTTAAAGTCAGAGATTTTTCCGGTTGCAGCGGAGAGATATTCTTTAATTTTTTCCATGTCACCCTGTTCTGCCAGAGCGGACAGTCGGACAAAATGATGGCGGACATCGTGACGGGCCTGTCTTGCTTCTTCGATGGCCATGCAGAGATTCTCGTACCTTTCCTGCTGAAGAGAAAGAAAAAGGTTCTCCTGCTGAAGTCTGGCATTTCTGTTCAGGCTGACTGCCATCATAAGAAACATGACATAAAACAGAAGCAGGATTATGAGCAGTACAAGACTTAAAACAATATAACACTGCAGGACCCGCCCGGTATATAAAGTACTGCGGTATTTAGGAATCATAAAAAGATTCATTCCTATGAAGATCACCGGAAGAATCCAGAATACATACCAGGTCTGGGCAAAGTTCTCGTCTGCGATCATTGTCTGTACATAGTGGCAGGCAGGATACCAGGCTGCCAGAACAAACAGCAGACAGATGACGTTATAAAAAATTCCGGCACCAGTGTGCAACCACAGTTCGTTTTCTGCAATATGCAGGTCAGCAGTCATAAGGGCATTGAGTGCCCGGGACAGACTTTTGATACATGTAAAAACTGCGAAGACTGCCAGAAAAATACTGACGGATTTCCAGACAGAGATTTTTAATGTTTTATGGTAAATGAGCATAATGACAGGCAGCAGAGGAAACAGGAACCATCTGGTGGGAATTTGCAGGGCACAGCAAACTGCCCCTCCCAAAATACAGATTCCCAGAAGAAGGGGAAGAAGCCATGCTGTCAGCTTAAGCGGTGTCTGCCTCAGATAGCTTTTTACAGGCAGATATGCCAGCAGTATACCGGGAATGATTACGGAAAGTTCAAGTACAGGGCAAAGTATGTCAGTCATTTCAGGACCTCCTCTGGAACAGAAATTCCATAAATGTCTGTCTGGCGTTTTTAATAAGCTTCCTGCTGACCGGGACATTGCTTCCGTTATCAAGGCGAAAGCCTGATCCGTCAAAATCAACGGCATGCTCCAGATTGATCACAACGCCCCGGTTACATTGATAGAAACGTGAGTCCATTTTCAGGGAGGTTATGAAGGAGTCAAAGGACTGTCGGGTGACCAATTCCCTTTCACCGGCAGTGTGGATGTGGATCATGTGGGAAAAATGCTCTGCGTAGATTATTTTCCGGAAGGGAATCTGAATATTACTGCCGTTTACCTTTACATCTATGTATTTCCCGGAATCCGGGATGCGGGAAAGGATTTCATCTGCCAGTACGGAAATATCATTTTCACTGTAGGGTTTTACAAGATAGTGGAGAGCCCGGACCTGAAATCCTTCTAATGCATGGTCAGTGGAAGTTGTTGTAAAGATCAGCAGACAGTCAGTATCTGATCTGCGAAGTTCTTTTGCTGTATCAATTCCGTTAGAACCATTCATATAAATATCCAGAAACACTACAGTGAAAGGACATTCCTTTGCCGCAGTGAGGAAAGTTTCTCCATTTTCATATTCAAATATATCTATGTGGACATTGCGCCTGGAAAATTGAGATTCCAGTCTGTTGCGAAGCAGTGTCCGTTCTTCTGAAATATCATCAACAATTGCAATTCTCATAGTAAATCTTCCTTTATTTATATGTTTATAAAATTCTGCTATAAGTATATCACAAAACAATACCATAGATTTACAATTCGTGTCATTTTCTGTCGTTTCGTGACAGAATTATTGAAAAAATTTCTGACTTTTTTATAATGAGGATAACAAATGGGAGTACATCAAATGGAAGAGGAGGGATGTCGTGTATTGTATTGCCATATTGACTGATCAGGAACAGGAAGGACAGAACTGTGCGGAATACATCAGAAATTACTGTACAGAAAAGAATGTTTTTCCATTGATTGAAATCTATCAGGATCAGGAACGGTTTTTGGGGCGGACACGAAAAACAGTACCGGCAGTGGTGTTTCTTGCATTGCCAGGTGTGTCCGGGCTGAATGCGGCAGAACATCTCCGTTCCCTGTATCCGAAATGTGGGATTATCTGGTGCAGTGATCTTGATTTTTCGCTTCATGCGTTCAGGATGCGGATAGAATATTTTTTTATGAAACCTGTGGAAGAGCAGAAAATAAAAGAAGGACTCTCCATCTGGTTTGAACACAGAAATGTAATATGACAAAAACACTCAGGAGGAAAAACAATTATGAAGAAAAGAGCTTTAATTCTTGCAATGATCGCTTTTATAGCAGCTACAACATCTGAACCGTCAATAAATATGGTACGTGCAGAGGAAACACAGGTAGAAGAAACACAGGTAGAAGAAACACAGACAGAGGAAAATGCAGGTCAGACATCAGAACTGCCTATAAAGACACTTACACCGAAGGTTATGGATGTGAATCCTTATATGGCAGCAAGTGATTCCAATATTCATCATGACTGCTATAATACAGATTCAACAGATGAGGTATTGCCTGTTGATATTTATTCTGAGATCAATGTTTCTTATGAAAAAGTTAATCCCAATGCTTCCCCGGCAGTCTTTTTTGATTCCTATGGACATTCTGTGGTTCCGCTTCTGGGTGGCCTGGCGATCCGTGATATTAATGCAGATGAGGCACAGACCTTGGGCTATTTTTCACCAAAACAGCATGACAATGGAAGCTATCTGATACAGAGTTCATATTCTTTTGTAGATGAGAGCAATCGCATTGTGTGTCCGACGAACGATAATCGGGTACTTATGCTTAAGGCTACAGATGAGGAGGGAAATGTACTTCCGGAATTTGAGAAAGTGCTGGATATTGATATTAAAGCGGCAGCAGAGGCTGCACTTGGAAAAACACTGGATCAGAATCTGTTATCTGTAGTTTTTGATTATGAGGGAAATCTCTGGTTTGCAACAGGAGGCTTCCGCATTTATCCTGACAGAAAACAGCAGGGAACCTTTGGCTATGTTTCACGTGCAGCTATCGATAAGATCTTGAATGGAGAAGATGTGGATCTGTCAGATGCAGTGTTTGTATATGAACTGGAACCGGGAGAGGGTGCAGAGAATGGTATTGCGGCATCTAAGGAGGGTGCGGTCATTCTGACAAATCTGAAGTGTTATCTGCTCCAGGCGGATAATGGTGTAAAAAAAGTCTGGGAAACTTCCTATAAAAGTGTGGGTGCCAAGGAAAGCAAAGAAGGCGATGAGACGACAGGTGGCGGTCTTGCATGGGGAGGTGGATGTTCCCCGTCTCTAACCAAAGATCTGGTTATGTTTACAGATAATCAGGATCCGGTAAATCTTATTGCGGTGGATATGAAAACAGGAGAACAGGTTGCGAGTATGCCTGTTATAGATGAGCTTCCGGAAGGTACACAGGTGTCTGTGGAAAATTCTGCAATTGTATATGATGATGGAGAGGGAACAGTAAGCACGATCGTATGTAACTGGTTTGGTGCAGGAAGTGCGAAGCTTGGAGAAGCAGATAATGATTCCTCAATACAAAGCTATGAGAATATTTATGATGTGGGCTGGCTGAGACAGGGCAATAAAATGATCGCACCGGGTATAGAACGTGTGGATACAGTTAAGACGGAGGACGGATATGAGATGAAGAGTATCTGGTGCAGAAGTGATCTGTCTGACACTTCCATGATGAAGCTGTCCACTGCAACAGGATATATTTACGGATATGTTCAGGATATGGAAACTGGTATGTGGCAGTATATTATGCTTGATTTTGAGACAGGCGAGACTGCATTTACCATGGATATTTCTGACAAACCGGGATACAACAATATGGCTATTGGAATGTATGCTGGAAACAGCGGAAATTCACTTTACTGTCCGACCGGTTATCTGGAACTTCTGAGGCTTCAGGACAGGTTTGTTTATCTGCCGGAAATGCCTTATCGTAAGGTTGATCTGGATCAGGCAATGCGCAATGTGTTAAGTCAGGAGAAATTTGCGGCAGACGGTGGACAGGGAGATGTGGAAGGATGGCTGAATACGATCACAATTGAGAACGTACATCCGAATACAACCGTTGCAATACGTATGAAAGGAATCTCCGGGGAAACAGGTTCTCTGAAGCTGTATGCATATGGTACAGATGGTACCTTGAAAGAAGTTCCGGCAGAGAATTGGCATATTCAGACAGAAGATGGTGAAACACCGGATACATTATCCGAAGACGTACTGTATGAGGTACATATGACTGTGGAAGATAGTGGAGATTTTGATCTCAGTGAAACGGAAAAAGAGATTAAGATATCTGCTGTTCTGGGAATCTGAAGGTGAGCTGATAAACAACCACCGGTTGAAACGGTGGTTGTTACAGACTGTAGACAAACTTGGTGTTGGGTGTTATGCCCAGCACCATTTTTCTTTTAAAACTTCTTTTCTTTTTATTTTTTTCAAAATCAACAAAAATCTGGCTGTATTCCAGCCTCGTTTTTCCAGAATTTTTGCCAGTTTTTTCAGATTCATGCATGCGAAGGTAAGCCCGGCTTTCATTTCCATCCGCGCCTTTCCTACATACTGCGTATATCGAAATCCATGTTGTTCTTTCGCTGTACCGAATATCCTCTCTATGGTTTCTTTTCTTAACTGATAGATCTGTCTGTTTCCTATCGTGTGCCGAATGTCTTCTGCCACTTCCATATATTCTTCCCATACATGACGTGTGATCAGTTTTATATGATCCTTGCTTTCTGTGCATTTTGAAAGATATTGGCATTCAGCACAATGTTCACCGCAGCTTTTATACTCTTTATATCCACTTCTGTTTGTTGTACTGTATGGCAATATATGTGCTCCCGGACATATATAACAATCATAGTATTCATCATATGCGAATTCGTGTTTTCCGAAAAAGTCTTCTTTGGTCTTGGGACGGGTATACGGAAAAAGTGGTTGGATTCCATCTTCCAACAGCTGATGGGCGATTGCCGGAGTTTTATATCCTGCATCTGCAACTACCATCTGCGGATTCAGTTTAGATATCTTATCGTATAATGCTTTAAAAGTACGACTGTCATGCTCATTACCAGGATGTACTGTATATCCAAGGATCCAGCCATATTTATCACAGGCAGTTTCTACTGCATATGCAAAAACATGTTTATGTTCTCCTTTTCGAAACCATCCACTTTCCGGATCACTGGTACTGCATTTCTGCGTTTTTACATCTTCAGGAATTTTCTCTTCTTTGGAATCTTTATTGTTTCCATTTCCACCGGATGCCGGTGGCTGATTATCATCTTTTTTCTTTAATGGTTTCTTTCCATGTGCCAGGCGGTCTTTTTCAATCTCTTTATTTAATTCTTCTTCATACCAGAGCGCCTGTTCATGTGCAACTCTTTTCCGCATTTTTTTACTGTTTGCACAGGCTTTTACATGTGTTGCATCCACGAAGATCTGTCCTGTATTTACAAGATTATATTTCATACAGTCTTCCAATATCTTTGAAAAGATCTGCTCAAAAAGGTCTGTGTCTTTGAAACGGCGGGTATAATTCTTTCCAAATATAGAAAAATGAGGTATCGGATCTAGCATGTCCAGTCCAAGAAACCAGCGGTATGCAACGTTTACCTCGATCTCTTTCATGGTCTGCCGCATGCTTTTTATTCCATAGAGATACTGAATGAATGGTATCTTTATCAGCATAACGGGATCCATACTGGGACGGCCGTTATCCGGACAGTATTTTTCTTCAACCAGATCATAAATAAAGTTCCAATTGATTGCTTTATCAATCAATCGCAGCATATGGTTTTGAGGTACCATGTCATCCATGGAAAACATCATCATTTGTTCTCTTTTTTTATCTGCATTTTTCGTCATCATAAAAAACACCGCCCTTCTGATATTTATTATATCAGAAAAGCGGTTCCAACAATAGCAAAACCCTGCAAAAGCACAATGTCATTAAGTTATCATAGGCAAGCTGATTTGGCGTTTGCCCAGAAACAGGTTGAG
>NZ_QTWS01000042.1 GCF_003461245.1 Blautia sp. AF19-10LB | reverse complement strand
AGGAAAATGAAAATGACAAACACAGCGTTAAGAGCAGAGAATAGCAATTCTCGCACAATTACTTTCAAGAGCAGGGAACACGAAAAATTTTATGAGGAATATCTGAAAAAATGCAGATATCAGGATGTCTACCATCGGGCTTTGGTTTATTGCCTGGGTATCGACAGAGACACAAGAAATAATGTGAATAAAATCTATAATTTTAAAACTGGATGTGTAAAAACGGAATGCCTGCAGGAAGGGTGGCAGACCAGTGGAAGTTTACGAATTGTCCGTATGGCATTTAACCTGTATTGTAATGGAACACCAAGCGTCGGAGATTACGAAGCAGAAGAAGATCAGTTGAAAGAATGTCAGTGTTATACCGTAGAGGATCTGTTTTGCTGTGGATATGCCCGGTATTTCTGGGAAGCCATTAAAATCCGTTATCCAGAGTATTGCTTTTACAAAGACTGGGAGGATACATATGCTGAAAATTAGATTACAGGGTACTTTGAGGGACATTCAATGGTTTCGCCGTATTTTGGAAAAGCATAAGGAATTGGATGTCCTGGAAGTATCTGATGCTTATGCAAATAAAGGAACAAGTAAATATTTTCGTGTTTATGTAGAAGTAGAAGAAAAACAGTAAATCGGAGGAAAGTATATGTGTAAAGTAATTGCTATTGCAAATCAGAAGGGCGGAGTAGCCAAAACAACGACAACCATCAATCTGGGAGCCGGACTGACAAAGAATGGGAAAAAAGTAGTGCTGGTAGATGCAGATCCACAGGGACATCTGACAATGGGACTGGGATTTCCCAAAAATCTCAAAGTGACTTTAAAGAGTATGATGGAAAATATCATCATGGGGCTGGAGTTTGATCCAAAGGAAGCAGTCTTGCACCATGAAGAAGGGATGGACCTGATTCCGTCCAATAAATTGCTTGCCGGAATGGATATGTCCTTATTTACTGTTGAGGATAGGGAAAAAGTACTGAAAGAGTATCTGGAACTGCTGAAGGATGAATATGATTATATTCTGATTGACTGTATGCCATCATTGGGAATGCTGACAATCAATGCATTAAGTGCAGCGGACAGTGTTCTGATACCGGTACAGCCACAATATTATGCGGCGGATGGACTTATGGAATTACTGAAAGTGGTAAAAGGAATCCATCAGAGATTTAATCCGGAATTACAGATAGAAGGTATTTTGTTCACAATGGATAATTGCCGTTACAACAATGCAAAGAGAAATAAGCAGGCGATCATAAGCACATATGGAGAGGATATTAAAATTTTTGAGCAGACAATTCCAAGAACAGAAAGTCTTGCAGAAACAGCATCTGAGGGTGTAAGTATATTTGCTTATGATGGAAAAAGCAAAGGGGCAGACAGTTACAGGGAACTGGTTCAGGAGGTGTTGAAACATGCGTAGACCGAAAAAAGAGATTCAGCTTACCTCTTATGATGAGTTACTGGGATTGGAAGAAGCACCGGAAAAGAGTATGAACCAGGTTGTGGAAATAGAACTGGAAAAGCTCCATCCTTTTAAAAATCATCCATTTCATGTAAGCGATGATGAAAAAATGGATGAGACAGTAGAGAGTATTAAAAACTACGGTGTTTTAAATGGTTTATTCCATACGAGAATAAAAATAGAGTAGACGAATTATTTAGCAATCTTCATCAAATCTTTATTTTTTTCTGTTAGGTTATATTTCAGTAAGAAATGAAATATAGAAGGAAGGATGAATGGTAAAGATGAAAATGATGTTGCAGACACAAAATCTATGTAAATATTTTAGAAAACAGAAAGCGGTAAATAATGTTTCACTTAATATAGAAAAGGGACAGATTTATGGACTGCTTGGACCGAATGGTGCTGGTAAATCTACCATATTGAAAATGCTGACCGGTATGATGAAACCAACTGCAGGAAAGATTTACTTTGATGGAAAACTTTTGGATAGGAAAGATTTATCAAAAATAGGAGCGTTAATTGAAAATCCGCCTGTTTATGAAAATCTTTCCGCCAGAGAGAATTTGAAGGTAAGACAATTATTGCTTGGTACAGATGAAAACAGAATTGATGAGGTCTTGCAGATTGTATCACTTACAAACACCGGAAAGAAGAAAGCAGGACAGTTTTCTTTGGGAATGAAGCAAAGACTAGGCATTGCAATGGCATTGCTTGGAGAACCGGAACTTTTGATATTGGATGAACCTACGAATGGATTAGATCCAATAGGCATCGAGGAATTACGAGAGCTGATCCGGTCTTTTCCGGAACAGGGAATCACTGTAATTCTCTCCAGTCATATTCTCTCAGAGGTACAGTTACTTGCAGATAAAGTCGGGATTATTTCAGGTGGAATCTTAGGATACGAAGGAGCATTAAAGCAGGGAGATAATCTTGAAGATTTGTTTATGAATGTGGTAAGAAAAAACCAGAAAGCAGGTGAAATCCATGGTTAATATTATAAAAGCAGAACATCAAAAAGCCAAAAGAACCATGCGAAAAAAGTTTATCTGGGGATTTCCTCTTCTTACATTTGTTATGGCATTTATATTTACTCTTGGGATGACAAATGCTTATGCAGAAAGTGTTTGGAACTGGTGGTATACACTTTTGCTGCCAGGGATGATTGCTCTATTTTGTTATCTTTCTGTGGCGCAGGAGAAAAAGATAAAATACTATCATTTAACGACTATTCCTACAGACAGAAGCAAATTGTTGCTGGGGAAAATTATTTATATTGGGTTCATGATCCTGCTTTCCAATGTGATTGTGTTTGCAGGAGCAACGCTTGGAGGCTTTCTTCTGACGACACATGTTCCAGTTGTAGGGGCGTTGATTGCAGTATTGTTTCTGACCGTTTCTGAATTATGGGAGATTCCGGTAGCTTTATTTTTAAGTGAACGCTTTGGAATGATTGTAAACCTGTTCGTCTGCCTGTTTATTACCATCAGCGGTGTGGTGATATCACAGACCAGAATCTGGTATGTACTTGTCTCTGCAATTCCTATGAGGATGATGTGCCCGTTGCTTCATGTTTTACCAAATGGACTTGCCGCAGAAGCAGGGAATCCTCTTTTGGATACGGGAGTCATTGTTCCGGGAATGTGTCTCTCAATCATCTGGTTTGTTTTTGTAACGGTTCTGTTTTTGAAATGGTTTGAGAGAAGAGAGGTGAAATAAGATGATTGGAAGATCTCTTAATGCAGACTTGCGAAAGATGAAAGGAACATCTGTGATTCTGGCACACTTACTGATTCCGATTATAACCAGCGTTATATTTTTAATATATTACTTTTTTTCACCATGGAATGAAAATATGAAAGTGATTGCATTTTGTCAGGCAATAGGAGCAGGACTTCCGGTACTTATTGGAATTTTTACAGCAAGTGTGATGGAACAGGAACAAAATGCAGGTGATTTTCAAAATCTGTTGTCTTTACCGGATAAACCTGTAGCATTTTTATCGAAACTGTTGATGCTACTGGTTTTGTGTCTGTGCTCTATCCTATTGACAGCAATCATATTCGGAATTGGATTTGGAAGAATCGCATCAAGCGATATCGAAATCATGAAAGGATGTATATTTGCAGCATTGCTGCTGTGGGGAAGCAGTGTTCCACTTTATCTGTGGCAGCTGATTCTGGCTTTTCAGTTTGGAAAAGGGGTATCCATTGGAGCAGGGATTATATCAGGACTAATTAGTGCATTGATGCTTACCGGACTTGGAGATTATGTGTGGAAATATGTATTTGTCTGCTGGACGGGTAGAGTACCATATACTTATCTGCAATCTGTATTGGGAGAAACTAGTGTAGGTGAATGGTTGTCATTCATACCAGGTTGCTTAATATTTACAGGGATTAGTATGGTATACTATTTTTGGTGGGTAAACCACTGGGAAGGAAATCGAATATCGGAATAGAATCGAGGAAGAGTTATGGCAAAAATACTGGCAGTTGATGATGAACCGGCAATCCTTGAAATGATAGAAAGCATTTTGACTAAGGATGGACATCTGGTTACCAAAGTAAGTAATCCGCTGAAACTTAATATGGAAGAATTACATCGTTATGACCTGATTTTACTTGACATTATGATGCCTGGAATGGACGGCTTTGAATTATGCAAAAGAATCAGGGCACTTGTGGATTGTCCGATTTTGTTTCTTACCGCAAAAACGGAGGAAAAAAGTCTGGTGAACGGACTTTCGTTGGGAGCAGATGATTATATTTCAAAGCCATTTGGAGTGATGGAACTTCGGGCAAGGATTCATGCACATCTTAGAAGAGAGCACAGGGAACATTCTGTCCGGATGGTTTTGGGGAGGGTCTGTATTCAAATATCTCAAAAGAAACTATTGGTTGATGATAAGGAACTTCCTCTTACGAAAGCGGAGTACGAAATTTGTGAATTCCTGGCTAAAAACAGGGGACAGGTTTTCTCGAAAGAACAGATTTTAGAAGAGGTCTTTGGTTTTGACAGTGAGAGTAATGACAGTACCATTATCACGCATATCAAAAATATAAGAGCAAAATTTGCGGATTATGATTATACACCGATAAAAACAGTCTGGGGGATTGGATATAAATGGGAAGAGTAAAGAGAAGCAATGCACTCAGCTGGATTTTTATGAGATATGTACTGGTCATGCTTGGATCATTAGTAGGTTTGATGATTGTTGCTTGGCTGCTGCTGTACCTTTTGATTAGTGTGGGCTGTATCTATCCGGCGAATTATGCAGAGCAAAAGATTAATGAAGCATATGATACGATTTTACGTGCGGATAAAGTAACTGCTGAGATGATTCCTGCACTTTGTGATTATGTAATCTTTTCAGAGAATGGAGAGAAAATAGGTGGAGATCTGTCAGAACAATACGAACAGATAGCATGGAATGTTGCAAAGTACGGAAACGCATCCGGGAAATATTTTTATAAAGTAATTGTAAGGGAAAATGAATATGTTGTATTGCAATATCGCCTGACACCTCAATATCATTCAGCTTTTTTGAGGGAGCATTTTATAGGACCACAGAATGTGATGAGTATTATGTCAGTGATTGGAGCGGTAGCGATTATCATCATTCCGTCCATACGTTTTGGAAAAAGAATCAAAAAGCAGATGCAGCCTGTATTAGACGCAATCAGACAAATAAAGGATCAAAATCTGGAATATGAGACATCCTGTTCCGGTATCAAAGAGTTTGATGACTGTTTATCGGCAATCGATGATATGCGAGATGCATTGCGAGAATCTTTAGAAAAGCAGTGGAAAACAGAGCAGGAAAAGAAACAACAGATGTCTGCTTTGGCGCATGATATTAAAACACCTCTTACGATTGTACGGGGAAATGCAGAACTACTTTCAGAGACTGAACTGACCACAGAACAGAAGAATAACATCACTTATGTTTTGAACGGCACAACACAGATACAAAGTTATGTAAAACAGTTGATAGATGTCACAAAATCATGGAATTGCAGTGATGTTACCTATACAACGGTGAGGTTAGAAGATTTTTTCGCAGATATAAAGGAACAGGCACTCGGGCTGGCAGAAATCTGCCATCAGAAAATAAACTGGAAGGCACAGCAAAGTGATAAAAAGGTAACGATTGCTTATGATCCAATGTTTCGGGCTGTAATGAATGTGATTCAGAATGCAGTGGAGCATACGAAAGAAAAGGAAATCATCTATATTGGTGCAAAGGAGCAGGATGGTCAGCTGACATTCATTGTGGAAGATAGTGGATCAGGATTTACAAAAGAAGCATTATTGCATGGCACAGAGCAGTTTTTTATGGATGACACAAGTAGAAATGGCGAAGCCCATTATGGGATGGGACTATTTTTTGCAAAAACTGTGGCTGAAAAATATGGTGGAGGTATTAAACTTTCAAATTCTGAAAATACAGGTGGGGCGAGGGTAGAAATATTTTTCCTGAGTAGTCAAGAAACAAGCTAAATAGACCGCAATTAAGCTATGTAAAAGAAATTTTACATGCTTTTATCTAATATGTAAAAGCCTTTTGATAGACATTACTACTACGTTTGCTGTAATCTCATGGAAGAAAGGAGGTATACAGAATTATGATAGCTGATAAAATTAAAAATGCTCGTACTATAAAGAAACTTACACAGGAACAGGTTGCTGAAGACCTCAATGTTTCCAGGCAGACTATTTCTAACTGGGAAAATGGAGTCTCTGTTCCAAATATTAATACACTTATTCTAATAAGTGAGAAATTTGATATTCCAGTTGATGAAATGTTAAAGTCAGGAGACGTTGTTGAAAAAATTGATAACAATAAAACTCCTTTCAAAAAAGATAGAAATTATAGTATTGTATTTTTAACTATTGGTATTTTAGGGCTGATTAGTATACCTTTTGAAATGTCTGCTGATGATCATAACTGCACCAGTCATTTTGGTCATAACTGCACCAGTCATTTTGGTCATAACTGCACCAGTCATTTTGGTCATAACTGCACCAGTCATTTTGGTGTTGACGCTTTTTGTTTGGCTCTGCACGGGGCTGATCTACATATCCAGTCTGGTGCTTGGTCTACTAAGCACGGTAATTGCTCTGCTTGGCGCGGCTGTGATTATTACCTATTCCCCGCAGAATGGTGTGATTTTGTTGGTTATAGCTTTTTTGATTAGCCCGATGGGATTGCCGCTTGCGGCGATCTGGCTGTTGGGTAAGGTGCAGGATTTGAAATTTGCGATCCAGGATTGGATGTATGGGTAAATGATGTGAATAAATTTGGAATGAAAAGAAGCAGGACAATGGGAGATGAGACCCAGTGCCCTGCTTCTTGGTTATTTGGAATGAACGGTAGTGTATTTCTGGTTTTTGCTTTTGGGTTTGTCTGGAAACATCATTTCAAGTTTACCAGAAGATAATAAAGGCTTGAGGTAATATTTGCTGAAGTGAGAACGGCTGGAAACATTAATATATGCTTGCATTTCATCTCGACTTTTAGGGTTTGCACAAAATTCCAATAGCAAGTTTTGTTTGCTGATCACAGATGTATCATGTGCGGCATCATGTGCTGTATCATGTGCGGAAGCACCGCACATGATGTAGTTTACATTTTTCAAGATGACTCTGAAATCTGTCGCTGTTGAGGAAAATTCAGGCTTATATGCCGCTGTGTATCCAGGCAGCTTTTCAGTTTCACTGACGATTTTGCGTAGGCCACTTCCACGGCGTTCCATGTACTTCATGCGGTGGAACAGGTCAGCAATCACAGGGTTTCGTCGCATGGAACGGATACTGTAAATATCGTATTCCTGAATTGAGCCGCCGCCAAACATACCGCCCGGAGATGTGATTTCCACCCGATCATCAAACATATCAATATGGATTTCGCTGCCAAGCACAATATAATCACGATGGATAAGCGCATTAACAAGAGCCTCTGTCACAGCTCGTTCAGCATAATCCGGCTTGTCTACACGATACTGTGCCTTTTTGACAAAACGGACTTTGGAATTATTGCGAATAAATTCACTGCCGCTGTTCAGTAAATAAATCAAATTTCCCTCGTATTCTTTATCGTCCAGCGCATCATCAAAGATAGAGCCTTTTTCCAAGCCATTCCACCGGGTACAGAACATACGGGAGTTATAAACCGTGTACTGATCGGTCATGAGTTTTCCGGCATTGGTCAGGAGTCCATTTTTATCAGTCAAACCAAAGGAAACATAATCGGATGGCTCAAAGCGGAGACCGGTCCGTTCCAGATAGGTTGCTTCCAGAAGTGTAAAGCTGTAATCCTTTTTTACCGCGTCTGTTGTTAGGGTATCAAAGGACTGATTGGTTCCCTTTAAGATTAGTTCATTCACAATGTAATCAGGGGCAATCACGCTTTCATTTCCAACACGGATATATGCTTCCATCACGCCGTCTGACTTGTAATAATATGGGGTGCTGCGGCCGGGAGAAACCTTCAGAGCTAATAGATTTTTACCATCTTCCTGTAATGGTTTTAAGATAAACTGAGGTAATGGTGTGATTCGTTCTTTGATTAAGCGGCTGATCGCCTCAGCATCCTTTTGAACATCGGACAAGCCAATAGGTTTCCGGTCATCAGATATTCCGAAAAACAGAGTTCCGCCGATTCCATTAGAAAAGGAACTGACACTTTTTAACCAGCTTTTGGGTTTCTTTATTTCAAGTGCAACTTTGAAATCACATTCGGTTGCTTCAGCAATTAGCTGTTTTATCATAAAATCCCTCCTTTGAGGTATTGGTGGTTTCTTTATATTATACCCATAAGGAGAGTTTATTTCAACGATAGGCACAAAGAGTTCAGAGAAAATATTTTGAGAGGAGGGCTTTTTATGGCAACTACAAGAATCATGCCGCTTCATGTCGGCAAAGGCCGCACAGAGAGTCGGGCGATCAGTGACATCATCGACTATGTGGCCAATCCAAAGAAAACAGATAACGGCAGGCTCATTACCGGCTATGCGTGTGACAGCCGGACTGCGGATGCAGAGTTCCTTCTGGCAAAGCGGCAGTACATTGCCGCCACCGGACGAGTGCGTGGTACAGATGATGTGATTGCCTATCATGTGCGCCAGTCCTTCCGCCCTGGTGAGATTACCCCGGAAGAAGCAAACCGGCTGGGCGTAGAATTTGCAAAGCGTTTTACTAAAGGCAATCATGCCTTTGTGGTCTGCACTCACATAGACAAGTCGCACATTCATAATCACATTATCTGGTCATCGGTCAGCTTAGAATATGACCGGAAATTCCGAAACTTTTGGGGCAGCACCAAGGCGGTTCGCCGGCTAAGTGACACCATCTGTATTGAGAATGAAGTGTCCATTGTAGAGAATCCGAAACCTCACGGAAAGAGCTATAACAAATGGCTGGGCGATCAGGCAAAGCCATCTCACCGAGAGCTGCTGCGTGTGGCGATTGACAACGCATTATCACAAAGTCCTGCTGACTTTGAAGAACTGCTGAAGCTGTTGCAAGAGTATGGTTGTGAAGTCTCAAAGCGCGGAAAATCGTATCGACTGAAACTCTCTGGTTGGGAGAAAGCCGCCCGCATGGACAGTCTGGGCGAAGGATATGGATTGGAAGATTTGCGGGCAGTTCTCTTAGGGAAGAAAGCACATACCCCGCGAAAGAAAACAGTCACACAGGCAGAGCCGCCGAAGATCAATCTGCTGGTGGACATTCAGGCAAAATTGCAGGCTGGAAAAGGTGCTGGCTATGTTCGATGGGCTAAAGTTTTTAATCTGAAACAAATGGCGCAGACCATGAATTACCTGTCAGAGAACAATCTGCTGGAGTATGCGGTTTTGGAAGAAAAGGCTGCGGCTGCCACGGCACATCACAATGATCTTTCGGCGCAGATCAAAGCGGCTGAAAAGCGCATGGCGGAGATCGCTGTTCTGCGTACTCACATCGTAAATTATGCCAAGACCCGTGAGATCTATGTGGCATACCGCAAGGCGGGTTACTCTAAGAAATTCCGGGAGGAACATGAGGAAGAAATTCTGCTCCACCAGGCTGCTAAGAATGCCTTTGATGAGATGGGCGTCAAGAAGCTGCCCAAGGTCAAAGAGTTGCAGACAGAGTACGCGAAATTGCTGGAAGAAAAGAAAAAGACCTATGCCGAGTATCGGCATTCCCGTGAGGAAATGCGGGAGCTTTTAACGGCAAAGGCCAATGTAGATCGGGTGCTGAAAATGGAGGTAGAACAGGATGTTGAAAAAGAAAAAGACCACGGCCAGCGGTAAGCTGGTCCTGGTCAAAAGCGTTCGCAGAACGCGCAGCCACAGAATGAAATTCTGTGTTCAAAGGGGCTTGGGGGCGCTGCCCTCAACAAGCAAGCAGAGAGGAAAATCACAAAGGGATTTTCTCCTCTGCGGGCCTGTGTGTATTAACACAGGCATTGCTTGCCTCTTTTCTCCGAAATTGAAAAGAACCAGTGAGAGAATCGTTAAATTTCACTCACTGGCTCAATTCGTTTCAAATTTTTCGGACAACTCTGTCAGTTCTTTCACCGTTTCCTGGGTGTGATGCAGCAGGGTGTCACGCATTTCTGGCGGACAGCTGGAATAAAGCATTTTCATCTGATTGACACCCTCATCCTCCAGAGAAACATCTGGATTTATAAGTGTATCTAAAGAGATGTGCAGGACCTTTGCCAATGCTCTCAAAATCAAATAGGAAGGATTCATTTTCCCTTTTTCGATATTGGCGATTTGCTTTACAGAAACATGGCTCAGATCAGAAAGTTCCTGTTGTGTCAGTTCTTTATTCTTTCTGGCTTCCCGCATTTTTTGCCCTAAAGCAGTTAAATCATCAATCGGCATAATCGTTCACCTCAATAATATTGTATCGTTCCGGTTTATATGATGGAATGACCTTATTATGCCTGGAAAACTGTACGATTATGCCGATTTTATAAAGCTGCGATTGGTGATAAGCTTGTATTGTTCGAGGCAAAGAACTATAATGTACTCTGTGGAGGTGCGAAATGGACTATATGACATTGAAAGAGGCCGCCGAAAAGTGGGGCGTGACACCTCGTAGGGTAAATTATTATTGTGCTGGTGGGCGTATCCCCGGCGCTGTGAAAATGGCCGGTGTTTGGCTGATCCCTAAAACTGCGGAAAAGCCGATTGATGGCCGGACAAAACAAGGAAAGGAGCAAAAGCATGAGTAATATATTACTTCTTGAAGATGATTTGAGCCTGATTAACGGGCTTTCTTTTGCGTTCAAAAAACAAGGATTTGAATTAGTTGTTGCCAGAACCCTCAAAGAAGCAGATAGTTTGTGGGTGGATGGAAAATATGATTTGCTGGTGCTTGATGTATCCCTGCCGGATGGCACCGGATTTGAATTTTGCAAAAAGGTGCGGCAAGTTTCCAAAGTCCCCATCATTTTTTTGACGGCGGCAGATGAAGAAATGAACATTATCATGGGTTTGGACATTGGTGGAGATGATTATATTACAAAACCGTTTAAGCTGGGAGTGTTAGTATCCAGAGTAAATGCACTGCTTCGTCGGGCAAAAGATTTCAGCTCCGCAGATACACAACTGGAATCCAACGGAATGAAAGTGCTTTTGCTGCAAGGGCAGGCGTTTAAGAATGGAAAGCTATTGGATTTGACTGCCGCAGAATATAAGTTGCTGTGTCTATTTATGAAAAACCCGAACATGGTACTTACCAAAGAACAGATTTTAGATAAGCTATGGGACTGCGATGGGAATTATATTGACAGCAGTACCCTTACCGTATATATGAGGCGGCTGCGTATAAAGATTGAGGATAATCCGAGTGAACCGCAAATGCTCCTGACAGTTCGGGGAATGGGATACAAATGGAATGTGATTGGGTGAGGTGGTCTATGAAAATATTTGTAAACAAAGAAATCAAAAAATTGTTTCTTGCAGTATCCGTTATTTGGGTAGCCTCCCTTCTGTTGACACAAGGGTTCTTATGGTTGTGCTATCAGCGGTTTTCTTTGTTCCTATTGCTTGTTTTCGTATTGTCAGGAGGAGCGATATTGGCGGTGGGTTGTTCTTATTTCAAAAAGCAAAATCAAGTCATGGAACAGGCGGTATCACAGATCAATGCGTATCTTGACGGCAATCACAATGCCCGTATTGAATGTGATGATGAGGGCGAACTATATCGGTTGTTTCATACCGTCAATTCTCTGGCGGCTGTCTTAAATGCTCACGCGGATAACGAACTCCGGGAAAAGGAATTTTTGAAAAATACAATCTCTGATATTTCCCATCAACTGAAAACACCGCTGGCTGCTTTGAATATTTATAATGGTCTGCTTCAAGACGGGGATATGGAATTAAGTGCTGTAAAAGAATTTGCTGATTTATCCGAACAGGAACTTGACCGCATTGAAACACTGGTGCAAAACTTGCTCAAGATTACAAAACTGGATGCCGGTGCCATCGTGCTGGAAAAGGCCACAGAGAATGTGGCGGATATGATGCGGGATATTGAACTGCATTTTGCATATAGAGCCAGACAGGAAAAGAAGAAAATCATTCTGTCTGGCTCGGATTATCTTTCTCTTTTTTGTGATCGTGATTGGCTGTCTGAGGCAATCGACAATATTGTGAAAAATGCGTTTGACCATACGGAAAGTGGTGCTGTCATTGGCATTACATGGAGGGCGTTGCCATCAGGTATTCAAATTGTGGTAAAGGACAATGGATGTGGCATCCACCCGGAAGATATATACCATATTTTCAAGCGTTTTTATCGCAGCCGTTTTTCAAAAGATACACAGGGTATCGGTCTGGGCCTTCCGCTTGCGAAAGCAGTCATTGAAGCACATGGAGGAGCAATCGAGGTAGACAGTGAATTGGGCAGAGGGACAAGTTTCACGATAAATTTTCTGATTCCTACAAAATTGTAGGATGATTGTAGGGTTACAGTAATATTTCAGTGCTATTCTTTCAATCGTAGACAGGAAATGAAGCTTACCTGTCTACATCGCAAGAACATAAGAAAGAGGTGTTTGCACTATGAATTTATTAGAGGTCAAGAATATTTGTAAGACCTATGGCAGCGGTGAAACTGCTGTAAAAGCGCTTAGGAATGTTAGCTTTTCTGTTCCTAAGGGAGAATATGTGGCAATCGTCGGAGAATCTGGTTCGGGTAAAAGCACACTGCTGAATATGATCGGTGCGCTGGATATGCCAACTTCGGGAAAGGTGCTGATTGATGGTAAGGACATTTTTTCCATGAATGACCGAAAACTGACGGTATTTCGCCGCAGGAATATCGGCTTTATCTTTCAGGCGTTTAACCTTATCCCGGAGTTGACGGTGGAACAAAATATGATTTTTCCGCTGTTGCTGGATTATCAAAAGCCGGACAAGAGATATTTGGAGGAACTGCTGACGGTTTTGAATTTGAAAGATCGTCGTAATCATTTACCCAGTCAGCTTTCCGGCGGTCAACAGCAGAGAGTGGCGATTGGCCGTGCATTGATTACCCGTCCTTCTCTGATTCTGGCAGACGAGCCAACAGGAAATTTGGACTCACAAAACAGCAGAGAGGTCATAGCATTGCTCAAAGAAACATCGAAAAAATACGAGCAGACCATCATTATGATTACCCACAACCGCAGTATTGCGCAAACGGCAGACCGGGTATTACAGGTATCGGATGGCACTTTGACTGATTTTGGGAGGTGCCGTGAATGAAAAGCTATCTTAGTCTCATTCCCATCTCCGCAAAGGTGCGCAAGCGGCAAAATCGTATGACTGTCTTGTGTATTATCATTTCGGTGTTTCTTGTCACAGCTATTTTCAGTGTTGCTGACATGATGATACGAACAGAAAGCGATTTTATGATAAGTAACCACGGAAACTGGCACATTGCAATAAAAAATATTTCACAGAACAATGCGGATGAAATCAGTAATCGTTCAGATGTTACAGCAGTTGGTGTAGCTTCTCAATTTAATTTTGAAGGAGAACAACCGTACCGAGTCAACGAAAAACGAACTGTTTTGTATGGCACCGATGAAGTCTATATTACTCAGATTTCAAATGGAATTGTAGAAGGAACATTTCCGGCAAATGATGAGGAAGTTATGCTTACACCTAATTCTGTAACTGCTTTAGGAGTACAGCTTGGGGATAGTGTAACCTTACATACCCCTGCTGGATATCGGACATTTACAATCTCTGGCTTTGGCACAGATGATGAAAGCTATTATAACAATCAGACTTATTTGATAGGCTCTTATCTGACACAAAGTGCATTTACTTCTGTTATGGCACAAAACGGAGTAACAAACAATGAGTTGACTTATTATGTGCAGTTTGAAAGTGCAGCGAAAGCGGCAAATGCAATAACAGAACTACAGACACAGTACCAATTATCCGATGGGAGTATTTCTGAAAATACCGGCGTTATGGGCATGGCTGGGCAAAGCAACAATACAGCGATGCAGAGTATGTACGGATTGGCAGCAATTCTATTTGTTTTAGTGTTGTTGGCAGGAATATTGATGATTTCTGGCAGTATGAATAGCATCATTGCGCAACGAACTCAATTTTTTGGAATGTTGCGTTGCATTGGTGCAAGTCGTCAACAAATTATCCGCTTTGTCCGTTTGGAGGCATTGAACTGGTGTAAAACCGCGGTACCTATTGGAGTGGTTTTTGGAACAATAATTAGTTGGATTATTTGTGCCACACTTCATTATGGAATTGGTGGAGAATTTTCTACAACGCCAGTCTTTCAGATCAGCCCTGTTGGACTTTTCAGTGGCGTAGTTGTTGGAGTGGTAACAGTATTTTTAGCAGCACAATCCCCAGCAAAGCGGGCTGCTAAAGTTTCACCCATATCTGCGGTTTCTGGCAATGTAGATAATAAATCTTCTGTTAAACACGCTATCAAGTTTAGCTTAGGAAAAATTGATAATTCACTTGGCATACATCATGCGGTTGAAAAAAAGAAAAACTGGTTTCTGATGACGGCTTCCTTTGCACTGACTATTATGCTGGTTTTTTCTTTTTCTGTAATTTTAGATTTTGCAAAGCAACTTGTTCCATCGTTGAGTGTCACATCAGCCGATATAGCATTATCCAGTTATGCAAATAAAATGGATATTGAGCGCAACCTGGTCGATGAAATCAAAAAAATAGATGGGGTTGCAAATGCTTATGGAAGTAGCTATGTAGAAAACATTCCTGCAACATCTTCAAGAGCAGGAATAGACCATATCAATATTGTTTCTTATGATGATACACTTCTGGATTACTCAAAAGGTAGTATTGCTCAGGGATCATTAGATACAGTTTACGGGAACAGTAACAAAGTGGCAACCGTATTTAATAGAAACAATTCCTTGCACATCGGTGATACCATCCAGCTTGCAGGCGAAGAAGTTGAGATTACTTGCGCTCTATCACAAGGGTTATTCGGAGATGATTTGATTATTATTTGCTCACAGGAAACATTTGACCGTATCATGGGCGGTACAAAGTATGGCCTTATTGGAATTCAGTTAGATTCAAACGCTACTGAAGAAACAATAGCAGAAATTAGAAGTCTTGAAAACGATGATATTATCATTACAGATCAGCGTGAAGGCAATAAACAAAATAATGCTACATATTGGGCTGCACGAATTGTTTGTTATGGCTTCTTAGCTATTATCGGAGTTATTTCGCTGTTTAATATCGTCAATAGTATCTCTATGAGTGTATCTGCACGAATTAAGCAGTATGGTGCAATGCGAGCTGTTGGTATGGATAATAGGCAGCTTAAACGAATGATTTCTGCGGAAGCGTACACCTATGCAATTTCTGGTTTGATAGTTGGATGTGGCATTGGACTCCCGCTTAGTCGATTTTTATATAATCGTCTAATTACACATTATTTTGGAATTGAGTGGAGATTTCCTATCCTGTGGTTTGGAATTGTCGTTGCCTTTATCTTCATATCTGCTATTGTGTCCGTTTATGCTCCTGCAAAGAGAATTCGCAATATGCCAATTACTGCAACCATCAACGAATTATAGTTTCATATGTTAATCTGCCGGACGACGGCAAAAGAAAAAAAGCCGTCGTACAGCAGACACATTTCCACGCGCCTATGAAACGGCGGCTTTGATTTTCAGAGCCGCCGTTTCTTTGCGTTTACACAATCCTATGACGACTTGCAGGGACACGGTAGCCGATTGGAGGTTATTTTGCCGTGTCTCGTTTGCTTTTTCAAAGCTCACATAATCTACATCAGTTAAAAAAAGCATTGCTCCTCCTCCGGGCAAGTATAACATTGCATCGGCATTATCGTTCCATGTAATTCAGTATAATAATGGCTGTTCTTGGCGCGCCAGTTTTCCCTCACGGAAATCTGGCGTTTTTTGTTGCCATTTTTTCGGAGATGACCCGGTTGTCTGCCAGTGTCGGTCTCCGCCTCCATTCGATTCACCCGTCAATCACCCGTGAATCGAAATGGAGGTACATAATGAAGAAAATTAACCTTCGGGAACTTTATCCTGATGTTTATACAACAGACTTTTTTGTAAATGTGACCGAGGAAGTGTTGGATGTTATCCAGACAGCCCAGCGGCTGGAAGCGGCTTATGAGCGCCGTATGTACCGACACAAGGCCCACTATTCCCTGGACTGCGGAAATGGTATTGAGAAAGCCGCTGTGTTCCGCACGGCAACCCCGGAGGACATCTTTGAGGAAAAACAGTTCCAGGAGCAGGTCTATGCTACTGTGATGAAGCTGCCGGAGAAACAGGCAAAGCGAATTTATGCCCGATACTATCTGGGAATGACGGTAAATGAAATTGCCGAAGTAGAAGGTGTAGACCCAAGCCGTGTCCGAGACAGTATCCGCCGTGGATTAAAGCAGCTTGTAAAATATTTTTGATAAAATTTCATTTGATGCACCTGTTTTTTGCCTTTTTTGTCAGTGTTAATAAGAAGGACAAGTTTTCCTCCTTCATCAGTACATTGACAATCGAATAGACAGTACAACAGGTACATAACCCATGTACGAGCGAATATGAAACGCCGCGAAGATGGAGCAGTCAGGGAGGTGATGAAAAGACTTCTTCGGAGCGATCTACGATTTCATAAAACGGATTGTGGCAGATTCGGCGCGATGACTGCATGGGGGCTTAAAGATACTTCCTCACGGCCCGCCAAAGACTTGGGGGGAACCCTGCGGCACACGATACGAACGGTGCTGCGGAGTTATGACAGCCGCGCCAGCGGAGACCTGTTGTGTTCCCATCGTCAGGGGGCGTGGCAAATGTGATGAAAGCTGAGTTATATAAATAGGAAGCGTTTGCAGCTTCCTGTTCAAAATCAGATACCATGCGCTGGCAGTTTCGGCTGCCAGAGTATTCATGTGGCTTTGAACAAACACGATGACAAACTTGACAGATTGGAGGAAATATGCTTTATGGAAAAACTTATTACACGAAAAGAAGCAGCAGAAATTTTAGGTATCAGCATTGCAACGCTGGACGCGGCCCGTAACAATGGTCTTATTTCTTATGTGCAATATGTGCAGAATGGCTGTGTGTACTTTACTTCAGCGGGTCTTCAGGAGTATATCGCAAAATGCACCCACAGAGCAAAGCCAGCAGAAAAGAACGCAACTTATCGTAAACCTCGCAGAGCTGGAGTGTGAGCCGGTCCGTATCCTTGTCGAAATCATAATGGTCTGATAAAACATAGATACAGCGCTGGTTTAATACAGGATATGCTTTCTTTGCTTTCATTGACTACCTTTATAATTTTAACATAATATATAGCAAGAATTCTCCTTCCTCTACAGGTGGGAGATGAATTGCAAAAAATAAAAAGAACGCTTGTTTGGTAGTGAGATCCATGCTATAATAGAATCAGTCGATAAGATAATTATTCAAAAAAAGGACTGGTTTTATGAAAAATATGGATCATAATGCACATTCAGTGTACTTGATGTATTATCACCTGATTATGGTGGTGAAATATCGAAGAAAAGTTATCAATGATCCGATTTCAGAAAGAGCAAAGGAAATATGGGGATATATTGCCCCACGGTATGGAATTGTTTTGGAGGAATGGAATCATGATATTGACCATGTTCATGTAATGTTTCGTGCACAGCCTAAAACAGAACTCAGTAAATTTATCAATGCTTATAAAAGTGCCAGCAGCAGGCTGCTGAAAAAAGAGTATCCGGAAATCCGGGAAAAACTTTGGAAAGAAGCGTTCTGGAGCCAGAGTTTCTGCCTTTTGACGGCAGGAGGGGCACCAGTAGAAGTGATCCGTCAATACATCGAAAACCAGGGAGAGAAAAAGAATTGAACATAGCATATCGTTTCCGGATTTATCCAACAGAAGAACAGAAGATACTCCTTGGAAAAACATTTGGCTGCTGTCGTTTTCTGTACAACCAGATGCTTAATGACAAGATCCAGGAGTATAAAAAGACAAAGAAGATGTTAAAGAATACACCAGCCATGTATAAAAAGGCGTATCCATTTCTGAAAGAAGTTGATTCGCTGGCGCTGGCAAATGTTCAGCTCCATCTGGAAAAAGCATATAAGAATTTTTTTCGTGATCCTAAGGTTGGATTTCCACGTTTCAAGTCAAAACATCACTCCAAAAACAGCTATACAACAAATGTAGTCAACGGAAATATTCTGGTAGAAAATAACCGGATCCGGCTTCCGAAATTAAAATGGATCTCCATGAAAAAACACAGGGAGCCTGCAGAAAACTGCCGTCTGAAATCAGTGACAGTCAGTATGGAGCCGTCCGGAAAGTATTTTGCAAGTCTGCTGTATGAAGGATACAGCTGCGAAAACCAAGCAGCAGATAAGGATTACAGTAGTGCTAAAATACTTGGGATTGATTATGCGATGCAGGGGATGGCTGTGTTTTCAGAAGAGATTGAGATGGAAGAAGCAGGATTCTTCAGAAAAAATGAAAAAAGGCTGGCAAGGGAGCAGCGTAAACTGTCGAGATGTGTAAAAGGAAGCCGTAATTATGTGCGACAGAAAAAGAAAGTTGCCAGGTGCCATGAAAAAATACGCAGCCAGAGAAGAGATTATCTGCATAAACTGAGCCGCAGGATCACAGACCAGTACGATATAGTTGCGGTGGAAGATATTGATATGAAAGCGATGAGCCAGTGCCTGCATTTTGGGAAAAGTATACAGGATAATGGATACGGGATGTTCCGGAATATGCTGGATTATAAGCTTGCCTGGAAGGGAAAAGAATTAGTAAAGGCAGACCGCTTTTTCCCGTCAAGCAAAAAATGCAGTAAATGCGGAAAGATAAAAAAAGAGCTGAAATTATCCGAAAGAGTTTACCGCTGTACGTGCGGAAATGAGATGGACAGAGATCGAAATGCAGCAATCAACATCCGTGAAGAGGCAAGAAGGATGCTGGCAGCATAAAGTGTCCGTATCCGGACAAGACAATAAGTAAGAAATATGCCCGTGTCCGGGCAAAAAATCGCGGGGCACGCGAGGATAGCTTGTAGATACTTGGCTCAGTAGAGCCATTGAGCAAGAAGCCCCCACTTCAAAATCAGAGATTTAAGTGGTGGGAGCATGTCACGATGAATAGTTAATAAAGAGAGGTGCAGATGCTATGCCAGGTATACTCGTGATTGAAGATGATGAAAATTTAAATCGTGGAATTACATTTTCACTGAAAAAATCCGGATATGAGGTTTTTTCAGCAGAATCAGTGAAAAAAGCGAAAAGAATTGCAAGTGATAATAATGTGGATGTTACCATTTGTGATGTGAATCTTCCGGATGGGAATGGACTGGAATTTGTAAGGTGGATGAGATGCAATTATAATACATACATTATTTGTCTTACAGCACTAGATCAGGAGATGGATCAGGTCATGGGATATGAAGCAGGGGCAGATGATTATATTACAAAGCCGTTTAGTCTTTCGGTACTTCTTTTGAAAATAGAAGCACATTTCCGCCGCAGACAGGAGAAAACGGAAGCCGGAAAGATGATTTCGGGAGATATCGTATTTATCGCAGGAGAAATGAAAGTCCTGATAAAGAGTCGTGAAATCAGTCTGACAAAAACGGAGTTGAAAATGCTGACTTTTTTTCTTCAGAATCCGAAACAGATTCTTTCAAAAACACAAATATTGGAAAATGTGTTTGATCTGGAAGGGGATTTTGTGGATGAAAATACAATCGCTGTCAATATCAGAAGACTCCGTGAGAAAATCGAAGACAATCCGGCTGCACCGGTCTATATAAAGAATATCAGAGGTCTTGGGTATATATGGAATCAGGAGGTAAGGCAGTGACAAAGAGATATCGCAAGAAGATTACAGTAGTGCTCTCCTTGGTATTACCTGTCATATTATTGTTTGCAATATTAAATTGCTTTACCACGTATGTGTTTTATGAAGATTATAAATATAAAATGAATCTTATGACAGAGATTGCTGCAAAGGAAGAATTTTCCGGGCTGGATGCTGTTTCGGAATTGCTTAAGGATAAGAATATTGAAACTAACGAACAGGGAAGGCGATTATTGGAGCAATATGGATACTGGGGGAATAAAGGGAATGCATTTTATTCGCAATTTTGGCATCAGGTTATGGTGACCGGTGCTGTAAGCACTGTGATATGCGTGCTTCTTTTGACTTTTTTACTTTATTGGAAGAAAAAAGAAGATGCGTGTCATCAGAAAATTTTAGACCAGTTGGAAGAAATTCTGATCAGATTCCGTGAAAATAAATTTGATGATTTACTGAAAACGGAAAATCATGCAGAACTGGAAAAATTGAATGACCAGCTTGAAGCAATCGGACATCATATTCAGTTGATAAAGGAAGAAGCAAGGGCAGAAAAGGAGAACACGAAAGAAATGGTTTCTGATATTTCTCACCAGTTAAAGACACCGGTTGCAGCTTTGGATACATGTTTTAGTGTGCTGATGCAGAATGACTTAAGTGCCACAGAACAGGAGGAGTTTCGTATCCGTTGTCGGAGTGCTCTGGATGGACTGGAGACATTATTGCAGTCGCTTCTTGAAATATCCAAGATGGAAACTGGACTGATTCAGATTAATAAGAAAAAACTTCCGCTTATGGATACTGTCATATCTGCTGTGAACCGCACTTATCCTAAAGCGGATGAGAAAGAAATTGAATTCGTTTTTGACTATGAAAAAGAGCTGGAAACATGCACGATTATGCAGGATAAAAGGTGGCTTGGTGAAGCTGTGATCAACGTTCTGGATAATGCGGTCAAGTACAGTCCGTGTGGTTCAAAAATATTTATCCGGTTACAAAAAAGAAACGATCTTGTAAGAATGGAAATTGAGGATCAGGGAATTGGTATTCCGCAAAATGAGTATCACAAAATTTTTCAACGATTTTACAGAGGAAGTTCCAAGGAGGTCATGGAAAAGAGTGGTACAGGAATCGGACTTTTTCTATCGAGAGAAATTATCGAAAAACACGCAGGTACGATTACGGTAACCTCCGGCAAAAAGAAAAAAGGAAGCACGTTTGTGATTCAATTACCATATGTTGGTTAAATTTTAAGTGAGCAGAAATCTTACAATTCTGTAAGATTTCTGCTCGTTTTTTGAAAGTGAAATGAAAGATTGTCCTGATACAATTTGGATGTAGGTTGAAAAATGACCAAATATATAAACAGGCAAAGAAAGCGTGCTGAAAAGGTACGCTTTACAGAATTGAAAAGGAGGCAACACATGAGTGTGATATTAGAAACCAAGCAGCTTTGTAAGTTTTATGGCGCAGGTGAGAATCAGGTCAAAGCGGTCAATCAGGTGGACATTCAGATTGAGCAGGGAGAATTTGTCGCAATTGTTGGAAAGTCAGGTTCCGGTAAAAGTACATTACTTCATATGCTTGGAGGGCTAGACACCCCGACAAAAGGCAGTGTTACTTTAGCAGGGAAAGATTTATACAGGATGAAGGAAGATGCCCTTGCTGTTTTCCGCAGAAGAAAAATCGGATTTGTTTTTCAGGCATTTAATCTGGTTTCATCTGTTAATGTCTGGGAAAATATTGTACTGCCACTGGGGTTGGATGGAAGAAAAGTGGATGAAGCGTATGTAAATGATATTATTGCAACTCTGGGGATTGAAAACCGGATTTATAATCTGCCAAATCAGTTATCCGGAGGACAGCAGCAGAGAGTAGCAATTGCAAGAGCACTGGTGAATCGTCCGGAAATTATATTTGCAGATGAGCCGACAGGCAATCTTGATTCTAAGACCAGTGATGAGGTGATTGCCCTGCTTAAGATAACAGCAAAAAAATATGGACAGACAATTGTAATGATTACCCATGATGACGAAATTGCACAGGTCGCTGACCGTATTCTGGTGATTGAGGACGGACAGGTGGTGGATTTCAGATGAAGACAATAAGCAGGATTGCATATAGCAATGACAAAAGGAACAGGACAAGAAGTATACTGATCATGATGGCAATCTGTCTGACCACGATGCTGCTTGTTATCATCAGTACTGTGGGAAATGGGGTAATTCGTTTACAGAAAAGTCAGGCGGCAAGCTCATACGGAAGCAATTATGGTCTGTTTGTTTCCGCAGACGGATCGCAGTTAAAAGAAGTAAACCGCCGTGCGGAAATAGATGCTACAGGCACTATGTGCACCGAAGGTATCATAAAAGGCAATGAAAAAGGCGGGTTTGTCTGCATGGATGAGACTGCAAGAAAAATGCTTCCTTATAATAAAGAATATGAGTTGAAGGAAGGAAAGTATCCGGAAAAAATGCAGGAAATTGCCGCAGGAAGAGCATTTTTTCGTGCAATGGGGTATGGTGATGTAAAGATCGGAGATACGGTTACACTGGATTACCGCGCAGGGATGCAGTCAGAATATAAGCCGGAAGAATTTGTTGTCAGCGGAATCCTATATGATCGGGATGAGTATACCATCGAGGCATCTTATGTTGCTTTCGGGTCACAGGAGTTTTATGATGAGCACGTCGCAGAGAATGACAGACAGTATAATATTTATTTTACTTTAAATGATTCTGCAAATGTATCTATGAATAATATTGATTCGGTTATAAAGCAGATTGCAGCAGCTTGTGGGATTGAAGAAAAAAACGTTATAGTCAATGATCTCTATTTGCAATGGGTCTTGCAGCCGAGTTATGAAACGATTGCGGTATGCGGGGTTTTGATTCTTGCAATTGTACTTTTCTCTGTTGTGGTCATTTATAATATTTTTCAGGTCGGTATTGCCAACAAGATACAGGAGTATGGAAAAATCAAGGCTCTGGGAGCGACAAAAAAGCAGATGAAACAACTGATCTTCAGAGAGGGTATGTTTTTGACAATTTCTTCAATACCAGTTGGATTGCTTCTTGGTTTTCTGATTGCAAAATGTGGTTTTAACTGGTTGGTAGAACAGGGAAACCTTGTATCAACCGGAACTGGCTCTATGGGAGTCCAAAATCAGCAGATGCCACTGTTTTCCCTGCCTGTTATGCTTCTATGTATTTTCGTGTCATTTTTTACCGTTGCTTTGGCGCTGCGTAAACCAATGAAAATTGTTTCACGGATTTCACCTATCGAAGCAACACGGTATTTAGAAAATGCAGAAACACACAAAAAAGGAAAACGAAATGGCAGAAAAAATGTCACCGTGTTTTCTATGGCAATGGCAAATATAACGGGTAATCCAAAAAGAACCATTGGTACCATCCTCACACTGGGGCTTTCCTGCGCATTGTTTGTGATTATCTCTAATTATGTAGGAAATATTGATACGGAGCATGAAGCACGTCTTTCCGTTAATCATGGACAATTTGAACTGCAGCTTGACTATTCTGCTGAGTACGATGAAAGATATCCGGAGAATAATCTGGATACGATTCTGACGGATAATCCATTGAATGATTCGCTGATTGAAGAAATCAAAAGCATTCCGGGAGTGACAGATGTCATGACGAGAGAGATTGTCTCTGTAAATCTGAACGGAACAAGATTTCCGGCTGATATTGTGAGTAAAAAGGATTTTGATTTTATGCGCCAGGACGGGGATATTGGCTCTATGGACTATGATCAGGCGGTAAAGAATGGTGAAATTTTCTTTGGTTGGTTGATGTGGATGGAACAAGATGGATATGCTCCGGGTGAATCCATTGCATTTGACTTTGAGAATGGAAGTGAAACCTATACCTATCAGGGAAAGATTGCAGGATCCTTTGTAAGCGCGGACACTTATCTTGTCATTCCGGAAGGTGTATACCGTTCCATGAATCCGAGAGGAACAGCCTATGGCTATCTGTGGGTGGACTGTGATAAAAAAGATGTGGCATCTGTAGAACAAAGTCTGAATACTTTGATTTCTAATATTTCGCATATAAAAATGGATACTTATCATGCGCAGTTACAATCTGCCGAATTTGCAAGCAGCATGATGAAGCTTGGCTGTTATCTGTTTATGGCTATTGTAGGACTCATCGGGTTTATGAATATGGCGAATACCATGATCATGAATATTACGACAAAAAAGCAGGAATATGGTATATTACAGGCTGTGGGTATGACAAATAAACAATTAAATTTATGCCTGCAGTTACAGGGACTGATTTTTACGGTTGGTACCATATGCGTAGCTTTGATCATTGGTCTGCCGCTCGGCTATGCACTTTTTTCCTATGCAAAACATAATGGAATATTTGGAATGAATATCTATCATGTTCCAATCGTACCAATTTTTATTATGATTTTTTTGGTCGGTCTGTTGCAGATTGTACTTTCCTGCGTTTTAAGCAGTAATCTGAAAAAGGAAACGCTGGTAGAAAGAATAAGGTATCAGGGATAGCAAGTAATATGTAATGAACTAGGTCTTAACGAAGAGGAGAAATAGATAACTTCCAGTTGTGCGCCCAGCCAAGGGTGTGTAGTCAAGCCGGTGGGATTCCGGTTTATCCAAGGTTTAGCCAACCAGATAATAGCAAGTTTTGGGATGATGCCGGTAACGGTATCTGACAAGCGTAGACAGCAAGAAAGCAGGGTTGAATAGTGATTGAGCTTCGAAACGTTAACTTCAGTCGGTCGATGTCTTAACTGGTGCGGAAGACAATATCATGTAATGCGATATGGCGAGTGTTATGTGGCACTGCGGAGTCAGAGAACCAATCATGTTTTACATTGTGAATACACATCAACTGGGGAGAACCTGCCATTTCTCGAAGAAGAGTATGAAGTTGCAACTGAAAACGGAGGATTTCAAATGAATGGTAGGTGGTCGGACAATCCCATAGTACTGTAGAAATCGGGCAATGCCGATGGAGGGAAGGGGATTG
>NZ_QTWS01000041.1:12548-25593 GCF_003461245.1 Blautia sp. AF19-10LB | reverse complement strand
GAGAACCTCATGCACGGTTTGATGAGGGGCGGATGAAATTTTCATCCGCCTACTCTACCCATGTGGCGGTCATGGACTTTGTGGAAAATGTAAAGTCAGGGTGGGAAAACAGGAAGTACTGGCATGCCAGTATCAGGTGGAAGAGGATGTGACCGTTATTCTGCCGGAAGCACCAAAGAGTACTGGGATCCTTGTAAATGGAATGGAGTCAGGATTTGCAGTATTTCCGGTGAAAGAGGGTGACTGTCATATCAGTGTGGATATTGGTACAACCACAGTTGTAGCATATTTGCTGGATGGAAAAAGCGGCAGGATCCTTGGTTCGGAGAGCATGCTGAATCCTCAGTATCCTTATGGAGCTGATGTAATATCCAGAATCCAGGCGGCAGAAAATGGAGAGCTGGATGTACAGTGCCAGAAGATCCGACGAGGAATTGAAGATCTTGTTCATACTCTCTGTGGAAAATACAAGAAAGCACCGGAGAAAATCGGAACGATGGCGATTGTCGGCAATCCGGCCATGCAGCAGATCTTTCTGAAGATCGATCCGGAAAATCTGACACATCCTCCGTTTGCACCGGCAATCAAAAATTCGGTCAGAGAAAAGCTTTCTGACTATTTTATGGATATGACAGGCGGGGTGTTACTGACGATTCCGGATATAGCGGGCTTTATCGGCGCAGATACCATGGGCTGTGTATTGTCCACGGGAATGTATAAAGAGGATAAGATCACACTGATGATCGATATTGGAACCAACGGAGAAATGGTTCTGGGAAATAAAGATCGAATGGTAGCCTGTTCTACCGCAGCAGGTCCTGCTCTCGAGGGAGGACGAATCAGTTGTGGTATGAGAGGCGGTCCCGGCGCAGTTGATCATATCTGGATGGAAGATGATACGGTATGCAGTTCCGTGATAGGCTGGAGAGAAACTTTGAAAAAAGGATCTTCTGTACCGGATGTGGAAGTTCAGGGACTTTGTGGTTCAGGTCTGATCGACGCGATTGCTGTGATGCTGGATCTTGGAATCCTTAACCGCAGGGGAAGGATTCAAAAAGCATATTATGGGGATGAGAAGAATCGGATCTATGCAGTTACAGACCAGATTTCTCTGACACAAGAGGATATCAGGGAAGTGCAGATGGCGAAAGGAGCCATTGCAGCGGGGATTGAACTGATGATGGAAGAACTTGAGATTACTTACGAGCAGGTTGACCGGGTGATCCTGTGTGGCGCATTTGGCACCTATATGAATGCAAAAAGTGCAGCAAGAATCGGCCTGATACCAGAGCCGCTGCTTTCTAAAGTGATCGCTGGTGGTAATGCTGCCGGAATGGGATGCCGTCAGATTACCATGGATCAGAAGTTGTTTGCACTGACCGGCGAACTGGTGCAAAAAATTGAACCGCTGGATCTGGCAAGTCGGCCACAATTCCAGAGAACTTTTGCGAAGCAGATGGCATTTTCGGAGGTGTGAGAACAGATGATGACAGATGACGAAATTACAGAAAAATGGATAAGGACAGCAAAAGAAATCGGATTTTCAGAAGCTGGTGTATTGAATCCGGAGACTTTGAAGGTAATGCCATTGGTGCGTGAGACATGTGCAGAAGATAAGTGTCATGCGTACAATCACAACTGGACCTGTCCGCCTGCCTGTGGAACTTTGGATGAATGCGAAAGCAGGATGCGTGCTTATAAAAGAGGTATTCTGGTGCAGACGACAGGTGTGCTGCGGCGGGATATTGATACCAGAATATACAGAGAGACAGAGCAGCTACATACAGAATATCTGAAAGTTCTGCGGGAGCAGATGATGAAAGTATTTCCTGACATGCTGATGCTGGGAGCAGGAGGCTGCAGGATCTGCCCCAAATGTGCATATCCGGAACCTTGTCGTTTCCCGGAAAAAACGATTTCTTCCATGGAAGCTTACGGATTGTTTGTGACGCAGGTATGCCGGGATAATGATCTGAAATATTACTATGGAACAAGAACGATTACTTATACGGGATGTGTGTTGTTCTGAAAGTTATTGAATTACATAAGGAAGATGTGGTATCTTATATTCAGACAACACCACAGAATCAGAAAAGTAGTGCAGACATATACGCTGGTGTATGTCTGCATTTTGCATTTGTATTGCATATAAAGGAAGTGCTGTGGCACATCCATTGATCAAAGGAGGAAACATCATGGAAATTACAGAAATGCTAGACGAACTAAAAAGCAAAGCCCGCCGCGACGAAAACCTTCGGGCAGAGCTTCTGGAAACACGTAAGGATGCACAGCCGCTCAGCGCATTCTGCCAGAAATGCCGTGAACTGGGCTACGAGATCTATGACATGGACCTCATCACCGCCGGAGAAGAATTTTATGCCACCATGCGCAGAAGCACCAATGGCGGCGGGGAAAATTCTCCGATGCTGGAAGGTGAAGATGATTTTTACGAGTTATTTTTCGCGGGATTGGAGTAAATTATGAACATATGCATCTATGGAGCCTCCAGCGCAGAACTGGAGCAGATCTATTATGAAAAAACAGAAGAACTTGGCAAAATGATGGCAAAGCGGGGGCATGGCCTTGTGTTTGGCGGCGGAGCGACCGGAATGATGGGAGCAGCAGCCAGAGGCGTTGATTCCGAAGACGGTTATATTCTCGGCATTGCTCCACGTTTCTTTGACAAGCCGGGAGTTCTCTATGAGAACTGCAGCGAATTTATTTTTACAGAAACCATGCGCGAGCGCAAGAAACTCCTTGAGGAACGTTCAGACGCAACGATCGTAACACCAGGCGGGATCGGAACTTATGAAGAGTTTTTTGAGATCCTGACACTCAAAAGTCTGCACAGGCTGGACCGTCCGATCGTCCTTTACAATATCAATGGCTATTACGATGGAATGAAGGCACTTCTTCAGCATACCGCAGACGAGAAATTTATGGATGCTTCCAATATGGAACTTTGTGCATTCATGGACGATCCGGAGCAGATCCTGGCATACATAGAAAACTGTAAATAACTGCTCCATAGAAAGAAAACCATGTAAATAAAAAAATCACAGGAAGAACATCGTATGAACAAAAGAATTGTTTCCATGATCCGGAAATTGAGCAAAACAGAACAGGAAATAAGCCTCACAGAGCTGGCAGAGGAATTCCAGATCTCCCAGCGGACCGAGAGCGACCGGCGCGTTTTTCTCCTGAGTCTGGTCAATTATAACCCTGATGCCGCCAGAGAAGATGTGGTACAGAAGCAGATTGCCGCCGATGAAGAACGCAATGCCCTTCCTGGCAAGATCCTCTATGAACAGGAGCACGCACACGAATGTTTCCTGAGTGATTCATCTTTCCGCAAGATCCAGTTTTTAACGTATATTCCGTAAAGAAACAGAAAAAAGGATCTATGACCAGAGAAGGAGAAAAAGCTCATGACGAAACAGTATTTATTGGGGATTGATATAGGAACAAGTGCATGTAAAGTTGCGTTATTTGGAAAAGACGGCAAAGTAGAAGCGGCAGTTTCAGAAGGTTATCCGGTGTACTACCCACACCCGGGCTGGGCAGAACAGAATCCGGATGAATGGTGGGAGGCTGTGTGCAAGGCTATCTGGACAGTGATCAGTTCCAGCGGTGTTTCACCGGATGATATCGCAGGAATCGGCATTGACGGACAGAGCTGGTCTGCCATTGCAATCGATGAAGAAGTTAAGAAATACGTCATGCAGAAGATCATGGTCGCGGGATATACGGGGCAAAATGCTATCACCGAAGGTGATTTGGAATGCATTTTGACCAAGTTGCTGTGAATAAAGTGAACAGCAACACAATCATCACTCTCATCGGTTTACAAAAGCAGCGGTTTGGTATAAACTGGTTGCATTGAAACTTTACCGAAGAGAGGGATTTTATTATGAAAAATCCATTACATTACCAGTTATCTGAATACGATTGCGGGCCGACATCCATGATGAATGCGATCGCTTATTTATTTGAACGGGAGGAAATCCCGCCGGAGGCGATCCGAAATACCATGCTCTACTGCCTGGACTGCCACAGCAAGGAAGGTATCCCGGGGAAAAGGGGAACATCCAGAGCCGCGATGATGTTCCTGAGCAACTGGCTAAATGAGTACGGAGAGCTTGGAATCATGTCCGTGAGCAGTGAATACCTGTCTGGACGAAGCGTGTACATAAGTGAGGAGAGCCGCATCAATCATGCACTGAACCACGGCGGCGTGGCAGTTGTCCGTCTGTATCTGGACGAAGAGCACTATGTCCTGATGACCGGAGTGGAGAATGGAAATATCCTTCTTTTTGATCCGTATTACTGGGATGAATCCTATGAGCAGAAAGACATCCTGATCGACAAAGATCATCCAAGAGCTTACAACCGTATTGTTCCATTCAAATACTTTAACCAGGAAAATAAAGAAATCTATTCCCTCGGTCCATTGGAAGAGCGGGAAGCAGTCCTCATCTATAACGAAAAGACCAGAACCGTACCGGAGGAAGTCATCGAGTACTTTATCTGATCGCAATATAAAAAGGATTTCAATTCCATGAAGATGCCAAGGGCATCAAAGCATGGAACTAAAATCCACAAAATAGTAGATAAAGTTTAAGTTAATTGTTAACAGGCATCGAGACAGATGAGAAATCTGTTCCTCGATGCCTGTTGCATATGCTATATTAAATGACTGGCATCGATTATACGTTAACCTCGATTTCCCGATGCACAATACAGCCATTTAATTGGATTGTCAGCATCGATTCATACAAATAATGCTTTTTCGATGCCGAAATTTGCATTTTTACCGTGTCGCAACAGTCATCTGACGTACATTCGGGATGGAGATCAGGATCGGATAGAGGATGCAGGAAATAACAAGTCCGCCGATACCCTGGATGATGTTTGCCGGGATGCTGGCAGCAGCACCTGCACCGTAGATGAAGTATTCACATACGAAATATCCACCTGCAACAAGGATGATGTCTGCAACACCGCCGAGAACGACTGCAACGTAACGGCTCTTCTGAGTTTTGCCGATTTTCTGATACAGATGTCCGGCAACCAGTGCAACCAGTCCTTTGATCACGAAAGTGATCGGTACATAAACGAAATATCCGCCGATCAGGTCAGAAAGTGCAGAACCAATGCCGCCTGCAAAAAATCCCCATACAGGTCCAAGGATCACACCGGAAAGGATGACGATGGCATCACCCGGATGGATGTATCCGCCTGTTCCCGGAGTTGGGATACGGATGGACATGGTTGCCACACAGGAAAGTGCTGCAAATAAAGCAGCGAGGATTAATTTTTTCAGGTTGTTATTCATAGTAAAAGTGCCTCTTTTCTTTCAGTTCTTTACAGAACATTTTGTAAAACAGAATTTCTAATTTCATATTGTTTCTATCAATATCCGTGTTTCGGATGCTCTTTATTTCATGCTGTCGCAGAAAATTTCCTCCATGCTTGCTTTAAGCGGAACACCGAGTTTGGCAAGAGTTCCGTCCAATGCGGCAAAAACCTCACGAACATTGTAAAAATCAGCATTATTTCCCATATGTCCAATGCGGATGACTTTGCCTGCAAGTACATCAAAAGAACCTGCAAGCATGATATTGTAATCTTTTTTGACACCATCGAGAATGGCGGCTGCAGTAGTTCCTTCCGGTACTTCAAATACAGTCACTGTACTGGAAAATCCACTCTTAAGATAAAGGGAAAGTCCAGCTCCGGTGATCGCCTTGCGGGAAGCCTCGGCGATCTTTTCGTGTCGTGCGAGGATATCCGGGTCAGCGGCGATATTGTCGATCGCTGCGCGAAGTCCGTAGATATCACTGATCGGCATGGTGTACGGGAACCACTTTTCTTCATAATAATGTGCAAAAGTGGTCAGGTTTGCATAGAAAGACGCAATCGGTGTCTTGCGCTCTGTCATGGCTTTCTTTGCATCGTCACTGATGACTACGAAAGTAAGTCCTGGAGGTGCGGAGACGACCTTCTGGGAACCGCCGCACATGATGTCAATCTGCCAGTCGGAGATGCGCATCGGCTCACCGAAGGATGCAGATACGGAATCGACAACAGTCATGATGCCATATTTCTTGAGAAGCGGACAGATTGCGGAAACATCATTCAGCATACCACTTGGTGTGTCGCCGTGGACAACGGTTGCATATTTGTAATCGTGATGTTCTTTGAGGAAAGCTTCAAGTTCCTGCACATCGAGAGTTTCGCGGTAATCTCTGGAATAGAGTTCCGGACATCCGCCGTACATGGAAACGAAATCAGCAAATCCCCTGCCATAGATACCGTTATCCAGTACGAGGACACGGTCGCCAGGTTCCGTCATGGAAGCACAGGCAGCCTCCAGACCGAGGATTCCCTCTCCGCCGAGGATAAGAGTTTCGTTGTCGGTGTGGAGAAGGCGGCTGATCTCTTCACAGGTTTCTTTGTAAAATTCTACAAAGCTCTCATCGAGATCAGGGTTTGTACATTCTCTGCTGCGGGCGAGACGCACGTTTTCGGCAACCTGCGTCGGACCCGGTGTCATAATTTTATACATAAGATCAAGTCCTTTTTCTTTTTATTATTTTTTTAAACCTGTTTTTTTAGCGGCAACATTCAGTGGTGCAATCACGATAAGTGTGATGACTGCTGCAACACCGATCTGTACCAGGTTTCCAGGAATAGAAGTAACAGGTGAGAACGGGTTTCCGTAAATAACAACTTCTGCGATGTAGTATCCTACAACTTTGATCACACAGGCTGCTGCGATTGCAATCACATACCATTTGAAGTTCTGGTGTTTTTCGTCTTCAGTAAGTTTTCCTACAGTGAATCCCATCAGAGCAACGATTACGAAAGTAAATGGGGCCCATAAAGTCCATCCGGAAAGCAAGTCAAACAGTCCCATTCCAACACCGCCAGCGATCGCACCGGTCTTCTTGCCAAAGATGATCGCGCCGATGAACAGCGGAACGTTGCCGAGATGGATGAGTCCTCCGTTTGCTGCGATCGGAAGACGAACGTTGATGAATGCTGTAAAGATGTAAGTAAGTGCTACAAAGATTGCTGTTACAGTAAGAAACTGAACGGAAGAAGTAAACTCCCTGTCGTTTGCTGCTGTCTGTACATTTGTGTTTGCCATGATAATTGTTCCTTTCCCGGAAGGTAAGAGTACTTGAAGTGTTACTGTATAGTTTTTCTCAGTAACGGAAACTTACTTAACCTTCCTTTTTCCTATGCTTTTTGATTGGGTATACTTTACAACAGAACTGTACATGAATAAAGAGGCAATTTAAAGAAAAAATAAGGGGACAGTTTGTGGAGCTTCGGATGAGGGATCATGTTAGTACTTGTATTTGCTTAGACCATCCATTTTCGGTAGATTTATTGACTTCTAGAGTACTTGCTTCTATTCAGACCATCTGCTTTACTTAGTTTTTGTGGACTTTCTTTGCAATTGTTGTTCTCAGAGTCATTAGCAGCCCATGAATTTGTGGACCTGCTCTATACTTGCTCTTCTACGGGGCACTTTTGACCTGAAAATTTGGTGGCATAATTTGACGTTGATTATTTTGAGGTCATTGGGGGACACTGCTGGTCAGTAGATTTATAGTTGTGATGAGCAGGACGACATGGTATGATAATCTAAAATCAGAAATATGAAATAATGTATAAATAAGAATAGACATACGGGAGGAAAAACGTGAAAAAAATACTGTCCCCGATGGAAAAAATGCGATTCCCGGAAAGTGAGGAACTTCCGGAGGGAGTGAAAGAAATAGAAGTAAAGGACACCTTCGGATACTGCACAGAACTTTATCCGGATGTAGAATATGCAGAGCACAGCGGAAAGAAACTTCACCTTCAGATCATGACACCGCTGGTCTACGGACAGGATCTGAAGTGGCCGCTGATCGTATATGTGCAGGGATCTTCCTGGCATAAGCAGAAATTGTTTCAGAGCCTTCCGACACTGGTGCGGATGTGTGAAAGAGGATATGCCGTGGCGATCGTGGAGCACAGAGAAAGTGAGCTTGCACCGTTTCCGGCTCAGGTAATAGACACCAAAGCAGCCATTCGTTTCCTGCGGATGAATGGAGTTCATTATGGGATTGATGCGAGTAAGGTGGCACTCTGGGGTGATTCCAGCGGAGCGCATACTGCCCTGATGGCAGGAATTACCGGAGATGCAGAATATCTTCCGGAAAAATATCCGCAGACAACAACCGAAGTAGATTGTATCATAGACTGGTTCGGACCGACCGATCTTGTGGCAGCGTCACAGTATCCGTCTGCGATCGATCATGATTCCGCAGACAGTCCGTCAGGAGTATTGATCGGTGGAAAAGCACTTCACGATCATCCAGAGGATGCTTACCCGGCAAATCCCGTGGTACATCTGCGCCGCAATCGTAAGACACCGCCAATCCTTATTATGCATGGCGGCAGCGACCCGCTGGTTCCGTTTAATCAGTCCTGCATTTTATATGAGGCATTGAAACGAATGGATAAGGAAGTGGAATTTGTCAAATTTAAGAATGCCGGACATGGATGGGGCGGCTTTATGAGTGAGACAGCACTTGATATAGTAGAAAAGTTTATAACTGTAGACAGGTAATATTCCCTGAGGTGTTTGTCATGAAGATGACAAAATCCCGGGACATACGGGGCAAAACGCTGCCATCGAAGGTGAGTTGGAATGTATTTTGTCCAAGTTGCTGTGAACGGAGTGAACAGTAACAAAATTTATAAAAGAAAAAATGTAATCTTCAATAAAAATACAAAGACAGGGAGAACGATATGGGACAGGAAACACAGACACCACACAAACGAAGAGTACGATACAAAGGAAAATATCCACGCAAATTCGAGGAGAAGTATAAAGAACTGAATCCAGAGAAATACAAAGACACGATCGAGCATGTCATCAGCAAAGGAAACACACCTGCGGGAATGCACATTTCGATCATGGTAAACGAAATCCTTGATTTTCTTAAGATCCAGCCAGGTGAGACCGGGTTTGATGCGACACTTGGATATGGCGGTCATACCAAAGCAATGATGGAGTGCCTGCATGGAGAAGGACATATGTACGCGACGGACGTAGATCCGGAAGAATCAGCAAAAACCCGCAAACGTCTTGCTGACCAGGGCTTCGGTGAGGATATCCTGACAGTGAAGCTTCAGAATTTCTGCACGATTGATGAGATTGCAAAGGAAGCAGGAGGGTTTGACTTCATTCTTGCTGACCTTGGTGTATCTTCCATGCAGATCGACAACCCGAAGCGCGGCTTTTCCTTCCGTGCAGACGGACCGTTGGATCTTCGACTGAATCAGGAAAAAGGAATCAGCGCAGCCGAGCGGCTGGACAAGATCAGTCGTGACGAGCTTGCTGGAATGCTGTATGAGAATTCCGACGAGCCGTACTGCGAAGAAATCGCAAAAGCCATCACCGATGAGATCCGCAAGGGAAAACGTGTGGATACTACGACGAAATTACGCGAGATCATAGAGAAGACTTTGGATTTCCTTCCGGAAAAAGAAAAGAAAGATACCATCCGGAAGACCTGCCAGCGAGTTTTTCAGGCATTGCGGATCGATGTGAATCGTGAATTTGAAGTTCTCTACGAATTCATGGAAAAACTTCCAGATGCCCTCAAACCAGGCGGACGCGTGGCAATCCTGACTTTCCACTCCGGCGAGGACAAACTGGTCAAAAAAGCCCTCAAAGCCGGATACAAAGCAGGAATCTATTCCGACTACGCCAAAGACGTCATCCGTCCATCCGCCCAGGAATGCGCCCAGAATGGCCGCGCCCGCTCCACAAAGATGCGCTGGGCAATAAAAACAGAATAAAGAAGACAGAGGAATGGTCTGCCAGATAGAAAGTAGTGATCAGACTATCCCCAAAATGATTTCAAAATGACCTTCTAAGAAATAAGTACAGGTGAAGTCATCTCAAAATAGGACTCAAAATGACCTGTGAGATAGTAAGTTTGAATTTGGTCATCTGCAATTCAGTTAATTAGATGACTTAATATATAGTAATTGAAATTTGAGCCATAAAATTAGCTTGAAAAGGATGGTCTAATTGAAAGTTAGAGAGAAAAGAGTCATCTGAGATACGAAAAAAGGATGGTTTGATTTATACTTTCGTGGGAATAGGCCATTTGTATGGGAAATGTATACGGGAAAAATGAAGATTCTGTGAAATGCTTTTCAAAAGCATTGACAGCGAAGTGAATAATTATTACAATAAACATATCATAAAAGTATGTTAAATAAGACTGTTACAGTAGAACTAAGATCTATTGTGACAGTCTTTTGTTTGTTAGGGCAAAGCCCGGTTTTGCATTGTGGAGTTTTTCGTGATCCGAAAAACGAAACTTTGAAAAACAAATAAACCACTTGCTGTGCTGGTGGTTGAAGTTGCTTCAGCTTACAGTATTATAATAATGATAGGTTCGCAACCGCATTATTTAACAGAGGAGGTATCCATATGAATAGTAATAGTTTATCACATACAAAATGGAATTGTAAGTATCATATTGTTTTTGCACCAAAATTAAGAGAAGTTTATTCAAATTGAGGCGTTATTGCAAATAAAGATGACAGTAATGCAGCAGCAGAAAGGAAACAAATTATGAAACACGAGAAACTATACATCAGTGGCATGACCTGTATTAACTGTCAAACCAGAATAGCATCAGCATTAAATAATCGAAGTGGAATCACAGAAGTTTCTGTCAGTTATGAAACCGGTACGGCAGAATTTTCCTATGACCCGGAGATGGTCTCACTGGATCAGATCATAACAATGATAGGTGACTTAGGCTACGAGGCATCGGCACAGAATACTTCCAAAAAGAAAGTCATTCTGAAGGCTGTGCGGGAAATCATGATCATTGTGGTGCTGTTTTTCCTGCTGCAGAGATGCGGGATTCTGAACCGGCTTGTGCCGAATTCTCTGGCGGACAGCGAGATGGGGTATGGGATGTTGTTTGTGATCGGACTGATCACTTCCGTTCATTGTATTGCTATGTGCGGCGGAATCAACTTGTCGCAGACACTACAGAAAGATACGTCGACAGAAATCTCAAAGGTCATGTTCCGTAATACTCTGGAATATAACATCGGACGTGTGGTTTCCTATACAGTGATCGGCGGCGTGCTTGGAGCAGTCGGAGCTTTGGCAGGAATCGGCAGTAGTTTACAGACATCTACACTTTTTCAGGGAATACTTAAATTATTCGCAGGGATTATCATGGTAGTCATGGGTGTAAATATGCTTGGGATTTTTCCGGGACTTAGAAGGCTGGCGGTACACATTCCGAACTTCAATAAAAAAACAAAACAAAAATCAGGCAGAAAACCCAGAACTCCATTTTTCATCGGGCTCTGTAATGGTCTCATGCCGTGCGGGCCGCTGCAGTCCATGCAGGTTGTTGCCCTGGTATCTGGAAATCCGCTGGCGGGAGCTTTGTCCATGCTCTGTTTCAGCCTGGGAACTGTTCCACTGATGCTTGGATTCGGTTCCGCAGTATCCATGCTTGGAAAACGATTCACAAGGCAGGTTCTGAAAGCCGGCGCAATTCTGGTAGTGGTCATGGGCCTCTCTATGATGGTGCAGGGCGGTACATTATCAGGTCTGAACAGTAAAGTTACAGGCACACTTATGGCAGAAAATACAGACGTTGATAAGAAAAATACAGATGAGACACAGTACATCACCAGTACCTTACAGTCTGGCAGGAGCTATCCGGACATTACGGTCAAGGCAGGCGAGCCTGTAAAGTGGACGGTCGAGGCCCCGGATGGAAGTGTCAACGGATGCAATTATAAAATCATCCAGCAGGATCTGGGAATAGAATATGCTTTTGATGAGGGCGAAAATGTAATCGAATTCACACCGAAAAAAGCAGGTACTTACACTTACACTTGCTGGATGGGGATGATCACAGGAAAGATTTATGTAGAAAGTTGAGGAAGAAACAATGAAAAGATTTATGATAACAGCAGCAATGGCAGCCATGTTAATGACAACAGCGACAGCGTATGGAAAGGTAGAAAATGTAATGGCAGCAGCTTCCAGCATAACAAAGACAACAGAGAAAAAAGCATCAAAAGCAACCGACGATAAAGAAGATAAAAAAGAAACAACCAAAATAGAAAAAGGCGACAGTCTGACCATTAAAACAGATGACTTATCTGAAGATGCAGCATTTTATCCAATCGAAGTGGACGGAACAGAGATGGAAGTGATCGCGGTAAAAGATGCAGAAGAAATCGTTCGTACTGCATTCAATACCTGCCAGATTTGTTATGATTCGGGCAATGGCTACTACAAGCAGGAAGGAGACAAACTGGTCTGCCAGAACTGCGGTAATTCTTTTGCGATGGATCAGGTCGGAGAAACAGCAGGAGGATGCAATCCATATCCGATCCTGGATGATGATAAAACAGCAACAGAGGATGAAATACAGATTTCCTATGAGTTCCTGAAAGAATCCTCGGATATTTTTGCAAACTGGAAAAGAAAATAGATACTACTTGCTAACTGGCGGTTACTGTTCAAGGGCATGACGGGGGAAAGCAGCATATCTGCACAGGCAGTCCTGCGTTCAGGCACAGTTTTTAAAGCAAACTCCCTGCTGAGCTTACTTACCATCCCCTTGGAGATATTCAGTTTCCCGCCTGTCAGGTCTGACAGGAACCTCCTGCTCTTGTCAATGGAAACACAGCAGTCATTGTTCAAAAGGAACAGGAATGCCCGGATACTCCCATCATAATTCACTTCATCTACAACTCCGGCTGGAAATGCAGCGTGCACCCGTTCGCCTGTCTTCGTGTTATAGTAAACATCTGCATGATATTCCCTTATATTTAGGTACACCTGGAATCCTGCCATCTGTTTTATGATTGTTCTTCCGGTCTTTTTGAAATCACTGTCTTCCAGGACTTTTTCAGGTGCAGGAAGAAGGATGACCGGCTGTGTGGGTCCCTGTTTTTTTCTGCGGTGGCCGGGATGCCCCGG
>NZ_QTWS01000041.1:0-12538 GCF_003461245.1 Blautia sp. AF19-10LB | reverse complement strand
CCTGTTTTTTTCTGCGGTGGCCGGGATGCCCCGGCTGACCGCCCGGTTTCCGTCCTGTTTTTTCCCTGCTGTTTGCGATCTTTTTCCGTTTGATCGACTTAGAGGAAGGAATAGAGGAGTTTTCATAGTCACGATTGATCTGTGCACGCAGTTTCAGGTTTTTCCCCCGTTCTTCTTCCAGTTCAGCAGCTGTTTCATAATACTGCAGACGGATCTCTTTTGCTTTATCCAGTGCATCATCCCGCTGTTTTTCAGCATCCAGTGCACGTTTTTCCATTTTTTTCTGTTCCTGGATTAGTCCTTTCTGGATCTCAATCACTCTGAGATATTCGGCAAGAAGCTCATCCTGTTTTCTGATCTCTTCTTTTAAATCAATGTCCATAAGGCAGCCCTCTCTTTCTTATAGAGAAGTATAGCAGAAACATGGGAAAAAAGCGAATTTCCAGGAATTGTCCTTTCGTCAATATGACTGCGGATAAGCAGGTATTTTGTATCTTGAAAAATAAGGACTATATGGTAAGGCTATAAAAAAAATGTACTGTGTAAAATAAAATCCGGTGGATAACTCTTCAAAAAAGAAACAGCAGGAAAGACTATAAACATAATTTTTCCTGCTGGAACTGGTTATCCACAAAACAAAAAATAAATTTCGTCACTTTTTACAATGGGCTATGCATACCCTTGAACAGTAACCAGGGGGAAGGTATGTGGAGATGGTGTGAAAAAGTATATTGCAAATGAGAAGTGCATATGCTATAATGCCAGTAGGCAAAGAGATTACAAGTCCATGCGGACAAAAAGAATGAAGCCCTCAGTAGCACCAATACTGGGGGCTTCTTCTTGCTTTTTATAGTGGACAGGAAAACCACTAGGTTAGAGTTGCCCTATTTGTCTCCGTCTAGCCATTTGCAAACATAGTAGGCAAATATGCTTGCCGTGCAGGAGACAAGAAACGAGATTACAGTATCCATGCAGTTCACCTCCTCCCGTTGCCGGGTATCGGTTGGACAACATAACCATTATATCATAGAACAAAATGTGCAACAAGAGTGAGCGTCAATTATTCTTCAGAGATATACGAAAAATGTATATCTGTGGATATAAAATAGGTATTTGACGCATTATTTACAATAAGAGGAGCACCACACAACATGAACGATCTACTAAATAAAATCCGCACCCAAACCGCCACCGCCTTCACCCACAGTGGCAAATTCCACGCAGATGACGTTTTTTCATCTGCGCTGTTATTATATTTGAACCCTGAGATCACGATCCTACGCGGCAACCGCGTGCCGGATGACTTCGACGGGATTGTTTTTGATATCGGCAGAGGAAAATATGATCACCACCAGAAAGACAGCAGGATCCGTGAAAATGGCGTCCCATATGCAGCATTTGGACTTCTGTGGGAGGAGCTTGGACCGGAGATCCTTGGCGAAGAACTGGCGCAGAAATTCGATGAAGCTTTCGTGCAGCCGCTTGATAATAACGATAATACCGGTGAGAAGAACGAACTTGCAATTCTGATCGGAAACTTCAACCCGACCTGGGATGCTGAGGGTGGTAACGACGAAGCTTTTTTCCAGGCAGTCAGCGTTGCCGGGATGATTCTGGAAAATAAATTCGAACGATACAGAGGCAACGAACGTGCCGACAAACGAGTAGAAGAAATCTATGCCAGACATCAGCAGGCGTTTCACGACAGAGAAAAGCACAGAGATGACGCAAGAATCCTCACCCTCCCGGAATTTGTTCCCTGCCAGAAATTCCTCTCCGAGACACAGATTGCCTTCGTGATCTTTCCATCTAACAGAGGTGGCTACTGCATTCAGCCTCAGAAAAAAGAATACTCTATGAATTACAAATGCAGTTTCCCGCCAGAATGGCTCGGTCTCGAAAACGAAGAACTCAAGGCAGCAACCGGTCTCAAAACAGCAAATTTCTGCCACAAAGGCGGTTTTCTTATGACTACCGGTGAACTTGCAGATGCAGTACAGGCATGTAAGCTCAGTATGGAACAGTTTCACGAGAAACCTGTAATCGTAAGCTTTGGTGGAGCAGCAGAATACGACGAACTTCTCCACCAGCTTCCTAAATTACAGGCAGCAGAGATCATCCACATAGATTTCCCAGCCCTTCCGGAACTGGAAATCCAGGGAATCTACGCCGAAGTGTCCATGGAGAAACAGGAATGGAAAGTCCGGATCAAAGATCAGGTCAGAAAAATCCTCAAATACAAGCCGGAAGCTGTTTTCGTCGGAGAAAATCTCTTCGCAGCATACCCGATCGTACATGCACTCCGAAAGAAACACATCCCGGTTCTCACAGCAGCAGAAAAAGACGGACAGAAGCTTCTTGTCAGAATTCCATCAGGTTCATAAACGAATAACATCCATAACGCCGCAACACACACTAAAATATACCAAAACAGATTAAAACATACGAAACAAAAGGAGGCTGAACAATATATGATCCGTCTTCAGGACATCGCGGAAATGGCAGGCGTCAGCCGCACCACCGTATCAAATGTCATCAACGGCAAAACCAAAAGGGTTTCCCAGGCAACCATTGATAAAATAACGGCAATCCTCAAAGAACAGAACTATGTCCCACACATGGGCTCCGTGATGCTTTCCGGTCACGGTTCCAGGATCATCGGAGTAGTTTTAGGTTTTGCCTACACGCACGGCATGCAGTCCCTTCAGGACCCGTTCGTAGGCGAACTGATCGGAACTATCCAGAAGGAAACCGAAGAAAAAGGCTACTACGTCATGCTCATCGGCGGAGAAAACATCCAGAATGTAGTGGACATTGCTTCCAAATGGAACGTAGAAGGTCTCATCATCCTCGGTTATGACAAAGATCAGTACCGCAGACTTTCCCGCAAGCTGAACAAAAAAATGATCCTGATCGATTCCTACCCCAAGGGAGCCTACACCTTCCAGAATGTTGGTGTAGACGATTACTCCGGCGGTTATCAGATCGGGGAATACCTCTATTCCCGCGGCTATGAGAAAGCCCTGTTCATCGCAGAAACCGATCAGGACAGCGATTATTACCGCTGGATGGGCTTCAAACAGGCGATGGAGAAGCAAGGGAAATTCTGCAGCCGTTCCCGGTATATCGTCGTCCCGGGTGACAAAAATCCACGTCTTCGGAAATACAGAGAACTCCTTCCACGTTTCCTTGAAGCAAAAGCACTGGCTTTTTCCTCAGATTATGACGCGATCGAGGCGATGAACTTCTTTTTTGATGAGGGGATCAGTGTTCCAGATCAGATTTCCATCACGGGTTACGATGACAGTATATATGCAAGCATGGTCCGGCCGAAGCTGACAACAGTTCATCAGGATATCCAGCAAAAAGCACATCTGGCACTGATACGTCTAATGAAACTGATCCAGGGAGAAAACCTGAAAGAACTAAATGTAAAAAGTCCGGTCTATCTGGTCAAAAGGGATTCTGTCAAAGAATGACAGAGTCCTTCTTTTTTTGTTCAAAGTGCATAAAAACAGAAGCTAAACTTTGTCTACAATTTAAGTTTCGCGAGAAACCTATTGATTTTACAGAGGCAGTGGGGTTATGATAAACTCACCAAAAGGGAACAGGACAGACGTGTCCGGGGTAATGTTTCGTAAACTTCTGGTGCTGCGCAGCCTTCATACTTGTAAACAAACATCATGGAGGAAAGAAAAGATGAAAAATAAAAAAATTATCAGCGTATTAATGGTCGGTGCCTTAATGGCAGGTATGCTCACTGTAACTGGATGCGGCGGATCTTCCGACGGGGATTCTTCTGCAAAGGGTGGAAAAACGGAGCTGGAACTGTTTTCCAGTAAAGCAGAAAACAAAGACGTTCTTCAGCAGCTTGTAGATAAATTCAATGAAACACATGAGGACGTGACGATCAAGATCACAGCTCCGGCAGATGCAGGAACTGTATTAAAGACAAGAATGGCAAAGAACGATATGCCTGACATCGTAATGATGGGTGGAGACAACAACTATACAGAAGTAGAGAGTGCAGGAATGCTGGTTGACTTAAGTGATCAGGATTACATCTCCAACATCCAGGATTCTTATATGCAGATGGTTTATGACGTAAACAAAGACAAAGAAGAAAAAGCATACGGCGTTCCATACGCAACAAACGCATCTGGTGTCATCTATAACGTAGACAAATTTGAAGAACTCGGGCTTGAAATTCCAAAGACATGGGATGAGTTCATTGACGTACTTGACCAGATCAAAGATGCAGGAGAGCAGCCGCTTCTTATGACTTACAAAGATGCATGGACAAGCCTCTGCCCATGGAACAGCATGGCACCTGACCTTCAGCCGGAAGGATTCACAGACGACCGTAAAGAAGGCAAAACAACATTCGTGGGAACTCACGAAGAGATCGTAGAAAAATATCTGACACTCCTTGACTATGCACAGGATGACTTCATGGGTCTGACTTATGATGATGGAAACAAAGCTTTTGCAAACGGTGATTCAGTCATGATCATCAACGGAAACTGGGCGATCAATCAGTACAAGAGTGCTAATGCAGATCTGAATGTCAACATGTTTGCACTTCCGGCATCCAATGATGAATCCAAAAACTATGTAACATCAGGTGTTGACGTACTTCTTGGCGTATGCAAGGACAGCGCAAACGAAGATATGGCAAAAGAATTCGTTTCCTTCATGATGGAGCCGGAAAACGCACAGACCTATATCGACGATCAGTTCGCATTCTCCGCTATCAAAGGTGTAGAGCAGAACAATGAAACAGTTGCTGGTGTCAAAGAAGATATCGCCAACGGCAAAGTAGCAAACTTCCCGGATCACTACTATCCGTCAGGATTTGATCTTTCCGCACTTATTTCTGAAATGTGCCTGAACTATTCCAATGGAATGGACAATCAGGAAAATATGGACCAGTTCCTGAAACAGTGTGATGAAAAATACGACATCGCTAATGTAGATTAAGTGAGGAGATGATCCCATGAAGAAAAAAACAGCCCGCAAAAGACCTGCTGTTAATAAAGTTTATTACATTTATGTAGGAATCCTTGCAACATTATTCTTTGTCTTCCATACGATCCCGTTCCTAAGAGGCGTTTTGTACAGCTTTACGGACTGGAAAGGATATGGAGACTGGAACTTTGTTGGTCTGCGCAACTATCTGCACATGTTCTCAGATGCAGATACAGGAAATGCATACCTGTTCACTTTCAAGTTTGCAGTGATCGCAACGATCCTTGTAAATGTGATCAGTCTGATCCTTGCGTGTGCACTGAATGCGAAGATCAAATTCAAAAACACGATCAAAGCTTTTTACTTTCTTCCATATATGCTTGGAAGCCTGATCGTTGGATTTATTTTTAACTATATTTTTGCAAACCTGATCCCACAGCTCGGAAAGAGCCTCGGGATCCAGGCATTAAGCGTAAACATCCTTGGTACCAATCATGCGATATGGGGAATCATCGCCGTTGCTGTATGGACCGGATGTGCATTCAACACCCTGATCTATATCGCAGGCCTGCAGTCTATTGATACGGATGTGTACGAAGCAGCAGACCTCGACGGAGCAACCGGCTTCCGCAGATTTACCAAGATCACCTTCCCGCTTCTGGCACCGTCCTTTACCATCAACATGGTACTTTCTGCAAAAGGATACCTGATGGTTTACGACCAGATCATGGCGATGACAGAAGGTGGACCGGGAACCAGTACAACTTCTATCGCAGTACTTATTTATAAGAAAGGCTTCGGCGGCGGTCAGTTTGCTTACCAGTCAGCCAACGCAGTCATGCTTTTTATCGTAGTAGTATTGATTTCCGTGTTCCAGTTACGTATACTTGAAAAGAGAGAGGAGAAATTAGGATGAAACGTCGTACAGCAAACGTAAAAGAACGTTACAACTGGCCTGTGACCATTCTTCTGATCGCAGGAATCGTGCTGATCATCCTTCTGCCTCTGTATATGGCACTGATGATCGCAATCAAAGATCCGTCAGACATGAACAATATCCTGGCATTTCCGACAAAACTTCGTCTTCAGAACTTTGTCGATGCCTGGAATATGACAAATTTCCCGAGGAAATTTTTTAACACAGCTTTTATTACCGTGATCAACCTGATCTTTACCCTGATCACAAACTCATTCGCAGCATATGCGATCACAAGAAACAGAAAGAAGAGTAAATTCTTCTCAATCATGTATTACTACTTTATCAGTGCAATGTTCATTCCGTTCCAGGTAATCATGCTTCCGTTAGTTGTACAGGCAAATACTTTCCATCTGGACAACATCTACGGAATCACATTCCTGTATATCATCTTCGGTCTGCCGATGAACACCTTCCTTTATACAGGTGCTGTCAAAGCAATCCCGGAGGCACTGGATGAAGCAGCAATGATCGATGGTGCAAACCCGATCCAGACATTCAGCCGGATCATTTTCCCGGTACTGAAACCTACCACTGCAACCGTAGCAATCCTTTCATTTATGTGGACATGGAACGACTTCACCATGCCGCTGGTACTTTTGAGCGATGAGAGTCAGCAGACATTACAGCTTGCACAGTACGTATTCAAAAAACAGTTCTCTGTAGATTACAACCTGGCATTCGCATCCTATCTGCTGGTTCTTGCCCCTGTACTGATCGTATACCTCTTCTGCCAGAAATGGATCATGAACGGTGTGGTTGCCGGTGCGGTTAAGTGAGATACCAGGGTTAAAAGTTCAGAATGTCGTTCCTGCTTGCAGGATAAGACATTTGAACTTGGAACCCGCCAGACATGAGGAAGTAGCGATTTACGGAGTAAATCTGTGGATTCCGAATGGCTGTAGAATTACGTGAGCTGTGCAACAGCGGAGTAATTCGTAGGTATCGGTCAATAAAACAATAATAAATAGGAGGCTTATAGCATGGAAAAAAAATGGTGGAAAGAAAGCGTCGTATATCAAATATATCCCAAAAGTTTTAATGACAGCAATGGAGATGGCATTGGAGATATCAGAGGAATCATACAGAAACTTGATTATCTGAAAGAACTTGGCGTAAATGTGCTGTGGATTTCTCCTATGCTTGAGTCTCCACAGGATGACAATGGTTACGATATCTCTGATTATCAGAAGATCTACAAAGACTACGGAACAATGGAAGACTACGAAGAACTGCTTGCCGAGGCACACAAACGCGGCATCAAGATCCTGATGGATCTCGTTGTCAATCACACTTCCGATGAACACAACTGGTTCATCGAAAGCCGCAAGTCCAAAGACAATCCGTACCGTGATTATTATATCTGGAAAGATCCTGTCAATGGAAAAGAACCAAACAACTGGGGTGGGGTATTTGGCGGTTCCGCATGGGAATATGATGCCCAGACCCAAATGTATTACCTGCATCTGTTCTCGAAGAAACAGCCGGATCTCAACTGGGAAAACGAAAAAGTCCGCCAGGAAGTTTATGATATGATGACATTCTGGTGTGAAAAAGGAATCGATGGCTTCCGTATGGATGTTATCAGTATGATTTCCAAAGATCAGGCATTTCCGGACGGAGAAATGAACAATAGCCTCTATGGTGATTTTGGACCATATTGCGTACATGGTCCGAGGGTTCATGAATTTCTTCAGGAAATGAACAGAGAAGTACTTTCCAGATATGATATCATGACAGTTGGTGAAACTTCAGGAGTTACTATCGAAGAGGCACAGAAATATGCGGGAGAAGCCGGAAAAGAACTGAATATGGTATTTCAGTTTGAGCATGTGGATAATGGAAGCGGTGATTACGGAAAGTGGACAACTGAGAAATATGATTTCAAAGAGTTCAAGCGCATCATGATCAAATGGCAGGAAGAACTTCAGGGCAAAGCATGGAACAGCCTGTTTCTTGGAAATCATGATCAGCCGAGAAGTGTCAGCCGATTTGGAAATGACAATCCGGCATACAGAGAGACTTCCGCAAAAATGCTGGCGACCTGTCTTCATATGATGCAGGGAACACCATATGTGTATCAGGGTGAAGAGCTTGGTATGACAAATGTCTACTTCGACAAACTGGAAGACTATCGTGATATTGAGAGTATCAATTTCTTTACAGAACTTACGGAATCAGGACTTATGACTCCGGAATACATGATGAAATGTCTGATGCTGAGAAGTCGTGACAACGCGAGAACTCCGATGCAGTGGGATACTTCCGCGCAGGCAGGATTTACAGACGGTGAGTCCTGGATCAAAGTGAACCCGAACTATAAAGAGATCAATGCGGCGCAGCAGCTCAAAGATCCGAACTCTATTTTCCATTACTATCAGAAACTGATCAGCCTGCGTAAAGAAAAAGACATCATCGTTTATGGTGAGTTTGAACCGCTTTATCGTGACGACGAGCAGATTTTTGCTTACACAAGAAAACTGGATCAGGAAAAACTTCTGACAGTCTGCAATTTCACTGACAAGGACGCAGAAGTAGAAGTACCGGAAGAATTTAAAGGTGCAGAATGCCTGATCACAAACCTTGGCAGAACTGCATTTGATGGCAAAATCATTCTGAAACCATATGAGGCATTTGTATTATATAAATAAGAGGTAACACAGAGATGATCAGAAAATACAGATATGGAACTCCGTTTGACACGGAGGCACTGACCGAAAAAATCGAAACAACTGAGGGCATTTTTCCATATGGAAAGATCAGTCAGGAAGAAGGATTTGCTTTTACCTATATCATGGACGAAGATGACATCGTCTATGGCCTGGGTGAATCCAACCGCGGAATCAACAAAAGAGGCTACTGCTACATCAGCAACTGCACAGATGATCCGGAGCATACAGAGGACAAGCGTTCTCTGTACGGAGCTCACAACTTCATTATCGTGAGCGGTAAGACGACGTTTGGATTGTTTTTTGACTATCCGTCAAAACTGACCTTTGACATCGGATATACCAGAATGGATACACTTAAAGTATCCTGCGAAAATGCGGATGTGGATATCTATGTGATCGAGGGTAAAAATGCTTATGATATTGTAAAACAGTTCCGCCATGTGATCGGGCGCAGCTACATCCCGCCGAAGTTTGCTTTTGGTTTCGGACAGAGCCGCTGGGGTTATACCACAAAGGAAGATTTCCGCACTGTTGCAAAAGGATATCGCGAGAATCACATCCCGATCGATATGATCTACATGGATATTGATTACATGCAGTCTTTTAAGGACTTCACACTGAGCGAAGAAAACTTCCCGGATTTTCCGGAATTTGTACAGGAAATGAAGAATCAGGATATTCGTCTGATTCCAATCATCGATGCCGGAGTCAAGGTCGAACCGGGATACGATGTTTACGAGGAAGGCGTCAGAAACAACTATTTCTGCAAGAGAGAGGACGGAAGTGATTTCGTCGCAGCCGTGTGGCCGGGAGATACCCACTTCCCGGATATGCTGAATAAGGATGCCAGAAAGTGGTTTGGAGACAAATATCGTTTCCTTATTGAACAGGGAATTGAAGGCTTTTGGAACGATATGAACGAGCCGGCAATCTTTTATTCCTCTGAAGGACTTAAAGAAGCAAAAGAACTTGCCGGAGAGTTTGCAAAAGACACAGAAGGCAGGGTCCATCCGTGGGATATGCAGGCAAAGATGAAAGGCATTGCAAACAATCCGGAGGATTACAGAAGATTTTACCACAATGTGGATGGCAAAAAAATCCGTCACGACAAAGTGCATAACCTTTTTGGCTACAACATGACAAGAGCAGCAGGGGAAGCCTTTGAGCGTATTGATCCGGAAAAACGTTTCCTGATGTTCTCCAGATCTTCCTACATCGGAATGCACCGTTACGGTGGAATATGGACCGGTGACAATAAATCCTGGTGGTCACACATCCTTCTTAATCTGAAGATGATGCCATCTCTGAATATGTGTGGCTTCATGTACACAGGTGCCGACCTTGGCGGATTTGGCGCAGATACAACCAGAGATCTGGTGCTCCGTTTCCTTGCTTTGGGTGTATTCACCCCGTTAATGCGTAATCATGCGGCAGAAGGAACCAGAGAGCAGGAATGCTACCAGTTCGAAAACATCGAGGATTTTCGAAATGTCATTAATACCAGATACCGTCTCGTACCGTATCTGTACAGCGAGTACATGAAAGCTGCACTGAACGATGACATGTACTTCAAACCGCTCGGCTTCGTTTATCCGGATGACAAGATGGCGATTCGCGTAGAAGACCAGCTCATCCTCGGAAACGAGATCATGATCGCACCGGTCTACGAGCAGAATGCAAGAGGACGCTACGTTTACCTGCCGGAAGAAATGAAATTCATCAAGTTCCTGCCAGACGGAACCATTTCCGAAGAAATCCTCGCCAAAGGAGTTCATTATGTAGACGTAGCACTCAACGAAGTACCACTCTTCATCAGAAGCGGCAAATGCATCCCGCTCGCAGAAGTGGCAGAGTGCGTGAAAGATATTGATACAGAGCACCTCAAGATGCTTGGCTATGAAGGCAGCAGCTATACTCTGTACGAAGATGACGGAATCCATAAAGATTATAATGAGAAAGAAAATTATAGGGTTCTGACGAAATAGGGTAATATTGAATTTGGATATGTGTGAATGAAAGCAGGGCTGACAGTCTGTTTGGGATTGTTGGCTCTGTTTTTTATGTAAGTCGGATGATTTCCTCACAAAAGGAAAGAGATTTTTCAAATTCAAATTATAATGATATCAAGCGAGTCTATTCTATTTGGGTATGCATGAATATGCCAGAAAATAGTTTGGAACATATTCATCTGGTGAAAGACAGTATTGTAAACTTCCATGCCTGGAAGGGAAAAATGGACTTGATTAATATCGTAATGATCGGGCTTGCCGAAGAACTTCCGAAGCATGAGGAAAAATACGAGTTACATAGATTACTGGGAGCATTGTTGTCTCAGGATTTAACGGTAAACGAAAAACTGGACATCATTGGAAATGAATATGCAATTCCAATAGAAAAGGATTTCAGAGAGGATGTGAGTATTATGTGTAATTTAAGCCAGAAAATTAAAGAGACTGGAATTGAAACCGGAATTGAAATGGGTAAACGGGAAATGATCATGAAAATGTACAACAAAGGCTATACAGCTGCTCAGATCGCGGATGTGGCAGAAATGGACGAAGAACAGATAAAAGATATTATAAAAAATTCTGAATTGTTGACAGTATAAGAAATCCAGGTAAATGAATGTAAGGATGTGTAGATAAGATTAAGGCTGGCAGTCGTATGAGATGACTGTCAGCCTTAATTTTTATATCTTGAGTGTTTTCTTACAGGAAGAGGTTTTTTGATATTGGTGAAGCCGAGGATATAGTCGGCAGAGACCTGATAATACTGACACAGTGCAATCAAATGTCGGATTGGCATTTCATTGGCTCCGCGTTCGTATCGGGCATACATAGTCTGAGAGGTTCCGAGATATTCTGCAATCTGAGTCTGCGTACAGTCGGCATCTTCACGAAGATCCCGAATTCGTTGTATATAATTCAAATAAAGCCTCCTTCCATGCAATTTAGGTAAACTTTACCATAGTACATATATTTATCATTGCAATCAGTAAATATATGTACTAAAATTAAATCAAATCAAGCACCAGAGAAGAAATAATGCATAAAAATAATGAAATTTGCAGGAATAAAAGAACAATTTGTACTAGAAAAACAAAAGGCTCAAAAAGAACAACCTGTTGTTTTGCTATAATCTGCAAATAAAACACAAAAAAGAGGAAACAGAGTATGAAAAAGAAAGCAAAGAAGTGGTTTAGCTGTATAACGGCGGCTGCACTGGTGATGTTTACGGTGAACTTGCCAATAGATGTACTTGCCAGCGACTTTGAGGATGGGGTGGAGACTTCGGTAGAGGATGAGCAGATGGATTTTTCAGATATGGAAAATTCAGAGGACTTGGAAATCGAAGATGTTCCAGAAGATGTACTAGTGGAAGAGGAAACAGATACAGAGGAGGGAGCATCAGATTTAGAAATAGAAACAGAGTTATTTACGGATACAGAGGAAATAACAGAATCAATAGATGAAATTTTAAGTGAAACTGGCTCAGAAATAAATACTTTTTCCAGCCGGGCAGGAGGAATGACAACAGGAGAAAATGGATATTCACTTATAAAACAGTTTGAGAGTTGTCGTTTGACGGCATATAAGGCAGTTTCAACAGAAAAATACTATACAATAGGATGGGGACATTACGGCTCAGACGTCTATGCAGGGATGACAATTACTCAGGCACAGGCAGACCAGTATTTAAAGCAGGATGTTGCGAAGACAGAGAATTCGGTAAATAGTTTTCTTAATTCTAATAGAATTACAATAGGACAAAATCAGTTTGATGAGTTGGTTAGTTTTACATATAATTTGGGAAATGTATGGGTTAGTACGGAAACTTTTCAATTAAAGACAATTTTGAAAAATGGGCATTTTCCGTAATCAGCACCATGATTGCGAAATACTTTGCAGTAGCGTGCACGCCC
>NZ_QTWS01000040.1:2565-27472 GCF_003461245.1 Blautia sp. AF19-10LB | reverse complement strand
GTACTATATTCATTGCTTGCTTATCGAAATTATCTTGTATAAATATGGGTCAAGTTAAGTGCTTTAGCTAGGGGGATATAAGACGCGTCCATCGAATTTACGCAAGTAATTGAAGATGGAGAAAATAATGATTGTATTAATTGCAAAAATATAATATAATACAAATATGAACACAACATATAAATCCAATAACAATATCGTCTATTCCTGTAAATATCATGTGGTATGGTGCCCAAAATATAGACGAAAAGTATTAACTAATGGTGTAGATGTCCGGCTGAAAGAGCTGCTCACAGAGTATGCTGCAGATCTTTCTGTAGACATTCTGGAAATGAAAATCATGCCAGATCATGTTCATATGCTGCTGGAAGTAGATCCTCAGCTGGGTATCCACAAAGCTGTAAAATCTTTCAAAAGCTATACGTCCAGGATCTTAAGACAGGAATTTCCGTATCTTAAAACCAAAATGCCGACTCTGTGGACAAACAGCTATTTTGTATCTACCGTGGACGGTGCTCCGCTGGAAACAGTAAAACAGTATATTGAGAACCAGAAAACATCGCAGAGACAAAAGGATAAGATGGGATAATGCAAAAAGGGATCAAATTCAGGATCTACCCGAACAGAGAACAGAAAAACCTCATCCACAGAACACTGGGATGCTGCCGGCTCATCTATAACAAAGAAATGTCACAGATCGCCCGGGCAGGGCTGCGAGTGTATTTTATCGCATTTATCCCAATGGGGATCAACCTCCTGACCTCATACTATTTACAGTCGATCTTAAGCGTAAAAAGCTCCCTTTTCATTTCATTACTCAGAAATGTGATCCTGAGCAGCACTGCCATTCTCACATTCCCGCTGATCTTTGGCGGAAACAGCCTGTGGCTGGTAATGCCGGTCGTGGAATGCCTTGTGCTGGTATTGAGCGTGGTGTTTTACGCAGACAACAATAAAAAATTTTTAATTTGCAGAAACAGCAGAAAGGCAGCAAATACCATGATCATACAAACAGGCATGCGGACAGATATCCCGGCGTTTTATTCCGAATGGTTTATGAACAGAATAAAGGAAGGCTATGTACTGGTCCGCAATCCATATAATCCGTTGCAGGTAACGAAATATAGCCTGTCGCCGGAGGTCGTAGACCTTCTTGTATTCTGTACGAAAAATCCGGCACCAATGCTTAAGCATATGGACAAATTGCAATCATATGGACAATACTGGTTTGTGACAATCACACCATATGGAACTGAGATTGAACCCAATGTGCCAGATAAGAAAACAGTAATGGAAGATTTTAAGAAGTTGTCCAATATTGTAGGCATTGACAGCATCGGATGGCGCTATGATCCAATACTCATCGACCAGACACATACCGTAGAATGGCATATACAGGAATTCGAAAAAATGGCAGCGAATTTGTCCGGCTATACCCACACTTGCGTAATTAGTTTCATTGACATTTACCAAAAAGTAGCACGGAATTTTCCGGAAGCAAAAGCCGTTACAATCAGCGACAGAATCAGGATCGGAAAAGAATTTATCAGAATTGCAGAGAAATACAATATGGTAATCCGGCCATGTGCAGAAGGAAATGAACTTGCGGCCTACGGAGCAGACTGTTCAGGATGTATGACTGTAGATACATACGAAAAAGCACTGCATACACATCTGGATGTGCCAAAGCAGAAGATGAACCAGAGAAACGGGACATGTGCCTGTCTTCTGGGAGTAGACATTGGAGCATATGATACCTGCGGGCATTTGTGCAGATATTGTTATGCGAATGTAAATAGTGCTCTGGTCCGGGAGAACATGAAAAGACATGACCCGAAATCACCATTTCTGCTTGGCGGAAGCATGCCGGGAGATATCATACACGAGGCAAAACAAATAAGCTGGATTGACGGACAGATGACGCTGGATTTATTTTCGTAAAAACTGATATCAGGAAACCACCAACTGCCAAAAAACTGAAGAAAGGTACCCAAAATTGTTAACGATATTGCATGGATCAGATCACACATGCAATATCGTTATTTTCGTGTTATACTGGATGAACTGAGATGGAATTCAAAGAGACAAGAGAGGAATATAGTATGGAAATAAAATACGCAACAACAGAAGATATTACAGCGATTGCCGCAGTTGAGGCAGAATGTTTCCCGCCTGCGGAAGCAGCAACAGAAGAGGAATTCATCGAAAGAGTGAAATATTACGGAAATTACTTCTGGCTAATGTATGAAGATAGAAAGCTGATCGCATTTGTAGACGGTTTTGTAACAGATGAGCCGGACCTGACGGATGAAATGTATGAGAAGGCTGCCATGCACAACGAAGATGGTGCGTGGCAGATGATTTTTGGTGTTAATACATTACCGGATTATCGCAGACATGGATACGCCGGCAAACTGATCCGCCGCGCGATCGACGATGCAAAGCAGCAGGGCCGTAAAGGACTTGTCCTGACCTGCAAAGAAAAGCTTATCCCGTATTATGCAAAATTTGGCTTTTCCGACGAAGGTATATCTGACAAATCCACCCATGGAAATGTTGTGTGGCACCAGATGCGGCTGGTTTTCTGATAAATCGCCCTTTTTAATCTTGAGCAATCAATCGACCCAAAGACTGCTGCTTTGAGATCATTAAAAGCAGCAAGGAAAGGCAGAGCCGTTTACACTACCGGAGCATTTTATAAATGCTGTCAATTGCTTGCAAAACTTATTACACATACATTTCTTGTTAAATTTGCAGGCCTTGGATAAGGAGATGGATTATGATTTTATATTTTTCAGCAACCGGAAACAGCGAATATGTTGCCAGAAGGATTGCAGCCGAAACCGGTGACATTGCCGTTTCTATTACAGATTGCTATAAAAAACAAATTTTCTCATTTGATGAGAAATGCAAAACACTTGGTATAGTAAGCCCTACATACTCTTGGGGATTGCCTGTTATCGTAATTGAATTTTTACAAAGACTAGATTTAAGCCATAAGCCGGACTATATATTTTTTATTGCAACTTATGGAACAACCCCGGGACAAGCTGGGAGATTTGCAGATAATATTCTTGCTCCTAAAGGCCTGCCATTGTCCGCAAAATTCAGCGTGAAAATGCCGGACACCTGGACTCCGATTTTTGATTTGAGCAATAAAGAAAAAGTTCAGCGTATAAATAATTATGCAGAGCTTGAAATCGATCATATCATTGAACAGATAAAAAATTTGGTCGTCGGTGATTTTATGAAAAATAAGCTGCCTTATCCGATTGCAAAGATAGGCTATCATATCGAATATGATTCGATGCGTAAAACAAAGCACTTTTCAGTTGAAGACACCTGCGTTGGGTGTGGTTTGTGCGCCAAAAACTGCCCGGTTTCCGCCATTAAGCTCAAAGACCGCAAACCTGAATGGACCAAAGAGCAGTGCGTAATGTGCTTAGCTTGCTTACATCACTGCCCTAAATTTGCAATTCAATATGGTGAAAATACAAAGAAGCATGGACAGTATACACATTTCCTTAAGTGATATGCTCCCACCACTTAAATCTTATAGATTTTGAAGTGGTGGAAGTATGTCACCAACCAAATTCCAGTTATAATAAATGTAACAAATTCAATTTATCGAAGTTTTCTACTGTACCCCGTGCGACGGAGGCAATTATGCATGAAAGGAATGACAAAATTATGATCTATACCTGTACCTATGTATCTCCACTGGGAGATATTTTGCTGGCGGCTGATGAAATCGGCCTTGTTGGTCTGTGGTTCGAAGGCCAGAAATGCACAACCGTCCCTGTCAAAGCAGCTTATGGAACTTGAAAAGAAGCTGGGAAAGCAGCTATTGATCCGTGGAAAGAAAAAAATCACCCTTACAGAAGAAGGGGTTATCCTGCGGAAACGGAGATTGGCTGGGAAGACATAAAATATTCCAAGTGTACTTACAAGTTCTACTATGCTCTTTTCTTTATATTCTTCAACTGTTATAATGACCTTATAAAAACATAGGGAGATTGCAAATGTCTAAAGCTGAATATCGTTACTATGAACTTTCACAGGATCTTCCGCTGCTTGTTTTGACCGGTGAAAAATGGGAAACTGTTTATGGAATGGATAATATGCATTTTCATAATTATCTGGAAGTCGGTTACTGTCATTATGGAAATGGGATCATACAGTTTGCAGAAAAAGAAACGCCTTACCATGCAGGGACACTGACGTTCATTCCCAAAAACATTCCGCATCGTACCTGTCCGGTGCCAGAAGAACATAATCGAAAGCAGAAATGGGAATATCTTTTTATAGATACAGACAGGATCCTCAAAAAAGTTTTTGAGGATGCGCCTGAAAAGTATACAAAAATGCAGAAAAATCTTTCCAGAGAAGTTCTGGTGCTGGATAGCAGCAAAAACGCTCTGGCTGTGGAACTGCTGCAGATGATAATAGAAGAAACGCAGCAGAAAAAATATCATTATAAATATGCAGTTTTATCGCTTGCGTTTAATTTTCTGTTATTTTTTGACCGGCTGAACACGCTGGATTCAGGGGATGAACTTTCACATTCTGATGCAATGGATTATGTTCGAAAGATCATAAACTATATGGAACAGCATTACACAGAGGATATAAAGGCAAAGGATTTTGCCAAAAGCTGTGGGCTGAGCGAAACTCATATGCGAAGGATTTTTTCTGAATATACGAATATGCCGCCTTCTGAGTATCTGAATGTGGTTCGGATCAACAAAGCATGTGAGCTGCTTGCACATGGCAGTACTTCCATCGAGGAAGTTGCCCGTTCTGTTGGTTATCCGGTTCTGTCCACGTTTCTTAGAAACTTCAGAAAAATAACAGGACTTTCCCCAAGTGCCTGGCGCAAAAAAGCACTGGAAAACCCACAAAATATAGCGACTTATCAGATTTCTGTGCTGAAAGGCTGGTAAGCTGTAAAACAGGAGAATATATCTTATGGAAATAAAAACTGGACCTACGAAGAATACCCATCTTTTGACGAAGAGATAGAGGGCGTTACAAGAATCCCGACAACCGGAGATGAGAAAGGAACTTATATTTATTCGAATGTGGAATATGCCAACATGGATGGTGTGCCGCTTCACTTACAGATCATTACACCACAGACAAGAAACACCATAGACAGTGATACATTGCATCCCTGTCTTGTGTATGTCCAGGGCTCTGCGTGGCTTGAGCAGAATATCAATGCGAAACTTGGAATACTTTCAAGACTGGCTGAGAAGGGCTATGTCATAGCAGTTGTGGAATACCGCCACTCCGGGATCGCACCATTTCCGGCGCAGGCACTGGACACAAGAAACGCGATCCGCTTTATGAAGATCCATGCGGCAGAGTATAACGTAGATATGGACAAAGTTTTTGTCGGCGGTGATTCATCCGGCGGACATACAGCCATGTTTTCACAGTTGCTTCACGATGACGATCAGGATACAAACTTATATCCCGGAACAAATGCGGATGTAAAAGGAATCCTCTCCATCCACGAAGACACCATCCTTTCACCAATCCTGATGTTCCACGGCACCAAAGACCGCACGATCAATCCCCGAGTAAGTGTAACTGTTTATCAGAAACTCAAATCTTGTGGAAAAGATGTGCGCGTATACCTTCTGGAAGGTGCCGACCACGGCGGAAGTGAATTCTGGACAGAAGAGACCCAGGAGATTGTGGTTAAATTTTTTAACGGCTCTTTGACAGATAATTAAATTAATACTACCTGATTTTTCTAATATCTGATATAATTCTTTATAAGAAATCAGTAGAATTATGAGCCTTATGAAAAGGAATGGGGGATAAGAATGAAGAAAAAAGTGCTTGTACTTATGCTTACAGCAGGAATGCTTACCAGTGGATTAGCAGCGAATACTTTTGCTTCGGATTCCAATGAAGAGTTTACTCAGTTTGCAGAAGAAACAGAATCAACAGAGGGCATGACAGCTGAAAGTGTTGACAGTGATCTGGACTTTGTGGATGCTGGAGAAGCGAAAGAGACGGAGGAGTCAGGCGACATTTTTTCAGATACTGAAGATTTTACGACAGGCACAGAAATTTCCGATGCCGACTCATCAGGGGAGATGCAGGAGTCTGAGCAGGAAGTGACTCCTATACCTTCAGCAGAGCCGACTCCAACAATTGCACCTTCAACAGAGCCAGAGCCAACAGCAATGCCAACACCGACTCCAACGGTAATACCATTTTCGTTGACTTATCAGAGTGGTTCTATGAAATGGGAGAATCATACAACGGTTTCTTTGAAGTTTTCTACAACTCAGGACTGCAAATGGTATTATTTTTATGTAGATTCAGGTACAGATATAACTGTGATTCAGAATATGTATGATTCGAGTCGTGCCACGAATTCTGAAGAAGCAAACACAGAGTTTACTGTAAAAGCAGAGAATGTTCCTGAAACAGATTCCTGGCTGGTTATTTGTGCAAAACCATATAGCGGTAAGGCAAAGATGAGCCTCTTTAAGCTGGATAACAGCAGTTTCAAGAATAAACGTCCGAAAGTACCAACTCCAACTCCTTCACGCCCGCTTCGCATCTACAAAGTTACGCAAAGCACTGTGAAAGGCCTTGAAAAACCATTAAAGTTTACTCCAGGTAAGTTTTATAACTTTACGGTAACAGGAGCAGGCATGGACAATAAATCTCCAATTTCAGGAGATGTACGCTGGGTTCCGATGTATTGGAGTACCAGGCAGAATCCAACAGGAGTTGACAAGAATACTGTATGGAGAATAGGCTCACCTAAGGGAATACGCGAGAAGAAAACCTACAATATCTATATTTTCTTTAAGAAACAGATTTATAATGGAAAAAGCTGGAAAGATTCTGATGTTATTCAATCTATGACGCAGAAATTTACATCAGCTGCACTGACGGATGAAGATCTTGGCATTTATCATATGAAAGTAAATACGAAGTCTGTCGTTCTGCGTGCAGGACAATCTACATCGGCAGTAAAAGTAACAAATGCAACATCATCGTTCCGTGTTGTAGCATGGTATTCTGCAAACACTTCGATTGCCAGAGTAAATGCACAGGGAAGGATTACGGCTGGCAAAAAAACAGGTTCTACTTATATTACAATTGTAATGTCCACCGGTGAAAAAACGAAGGTCAAAGTCACTGTACAGAATGGAACGGTCAGAACCAATGCTATTTACGGCCTTAAGACAAAATATACAGTTACCAAAGGTAAGACACTTACATTAAGACCAGTGCTTTCACCAGTAACTTCCCAGGAAAGAATAACGTATAGCTCTTCAAATAAAAATGTTGCCACTGTATCATCCAAAGGTGTGATAAAAGGAATAAAAACCGGAACAGCCAGAATTACAGTAAAATCCGGCAGCAAAAAAGTAACGATTACAGTAATAGTACCAAAAGTATCAACTCAGAAAATATCCGGTATTAACTCTGCGATTACCCTCCTGAGAGGAAAGACATCTCAGCTGAAGCCGAAACTGAGTCCATCAAACAGTGATGATAAAATTTCTTATAGTACTTCTGATTCCAAAGTTGTAACGGTGAATGCAAAGGGAGTCATTACTGCCAAAAGGAAAGGTACTGCTGTAATTACTGTGAAATCCGGTAAGGTACAGACAAAGTGCAAAGTCACAGTTAAATAAAGTGTAGGGAGATTTCCATTAAACAGGTATTCGTTGATTTATTCTGAGCTCGAGATTCCATACACTGGAAATGCGGCAGCAGACAGTCTTTTGTATCATTATGCAGGTATCGCAAAAGAAAAGAAGATATCCGATAATTCTTTTGACGGTATCATCCTGAAAAAAGACGATTTATGCTTCATATATAAAAATATCGGCTTTCGGAATTGAACTCTTTACGGAGTATGATTCCGGGAGTCAGTATTTTTTATTACAGTGTATTTTCAGGAAGCACCACTGGTACATCTGTGGATTTATTTCTTATGGAAAACAATCGCACGGTCATAAGTAGTCTTTTCCCTTGCCTCCGGAAGTATTTTACAAGCGTTTTTCATTATGCTGATTTATCTGGATCAGATATGTCATCTGGAGGGGCTCAGCAAATCAACTTTGCTGCGGGCATTTACGAAGTCCAAAGGTGTAACTCCATATAGTTATCTCCAAAATATCCGCATCGGAGAAGCGAAGAAATTACTGGAACAGGGCCTGCCGCCTGTGGAAGCGGCATTGCAGACAGGATTTTCTGACCAGAGCCATTTTACAAATTACTTTAATCGTTATATCGGACTGGCACCAGGCGTTTACAGGGAAATCTTTTTAATGAAGGAAAATTCGGAGGACAAAAAACAGGGAAAATAAGAACAAAACAGGGCATTTGTGCACTGCGGCGCTGATGCGCTACGATCAGAGGGCACAGGGAGTCGAAGCACAGAACCAGATAGAAAAATGGGTGGACACACATTTCGACGATGCCAGGATGAAACAGATTTATCCGAAAGCGAAGTCGACACATTAATGGCTTTCGAAAATCTGATCGTAGGCTGCCTGTGGTGCATCACGATCATTGGTATTCCGTTTGGAAAACAGTTCTTTAAGATGGAAAGACTTTCCTTTATGCCGTTTGGCGCGAATGTGATTGGATGAAAAGGACGGTTTGATCTGTTTTATCAGGGAGGAAGATAAGAGGAAAATCTATCAGATCACAGAGCTTGGAACGGAAGTTCTGGAGCTTGAACTAAAGAGAATCCGCAGACTGTATCGCAATGCACAGGAGGTAATGCAATGAAGAAAGTCAAAAAAGAATTTCGCTGGTTTAACATCATGGAATACGAAAAAGAAGAAAAGTACATGAGTAAGAGACACCAGGAAGGCTGGAAATTCAAGAGAGTGACTTTTCCTGGAATCTATACATTTGAGAGATGTGAGCCTGAGAAAGTAATCTATCAGCTGGATTATAATAAAGAAGGAATCAAACACCAGATGGAATATGTACGGATGTTTGAGGACTGTGGATGGGAATATCTGACAGAATTTGCTGGATACAACTATTTCCGAAAACCGGCAGACAGGATGCTGCAGGACGAGGAAATATTCTGTGATGATATCTCCCGGCTGGATATGGTGAAGAGAATTTTCTGGGGAAGAGTGATTCCGTTGATCGTGATTCTTTGCGGCCTGATTCAGCAGTTTTATATATCTTCGACAGATCACAGTGAACATGGATTGCTGCCAGTGTGGGTTGTATTATTAGTTATATACGTTATTACCTTTCTACAGTTTGCCGTAAAATATTTTACATTTCGAAACAGGATACAAAAGTAATCTTCGGTTGGTGAAACGTTAATATAAGAAGGGGCTGTCGGGACTAAAAATTATTATTTCCCGACTGCCCCTTTTTTTCCTGATTTTTAAAAAATTTGATTTTTTTTGTTACCATCCGGGATTTTTTACGATATATAGTATGAGTAGGAAATTTCCTTCTAAAAGGAGCCTTAGGAAAAGTAGCAATCAAAGCGCGCTTGTATTTGCTGATGAAATACAAAACTTTGGAGGACAACTTAAATGAGAGACAATGAGATCATATCTCTGTTTGAGATGAGAGATGAGCATGCGATCGAAGTATTAAGCGATAAATATCATCCTTACTGTTACAAGATCGCCTGGAATCTGCTTGCAAACAGAGAAGATTCGGAGGAATGCCTGAATGATACCTGGTTTTCGGTCTGGTCACTGATCCCGCCCAAAAAGCCGTCTGTATTATCACATTTTTGCGGCCGGATCACGAGGAATTTGAGCATTGACCGTCTGCGAAAAAAATATGCCGACAGGCGTCCGGATGTACATATGGCGGATATTCTGGGTGAAATGGATCAGTTAAGTGTTACCTATACCATTGAAGATCAGCTGGCAGAAAAAGAATTGCTGGAAATCATCAACGATTTTCTTGAAAAAATGGACGCAGAGGACAGAGATATTTTCGTGAGAAGATACTGGTTTTTTGACTCTGTTTCAGCGATCGCCAAAAGACATGCTATGTCTGTTGGAAGTGTAAAAATGAATCTGTACCGGAACAGAAAGAAGCTGCTAAAAGTGTTAGAAAAGGAAGGAAAACACTTATGAAGAAATTTGATTTTTCAAAAAAATTTGGCGATATTGATCCGAAATATATCAGCGAAGCAGAAGGAGAATGGAAAGGAAAGAAAAATGCCTGGGTGCCATCATTTTGGCGCAGACTGGCGGCAGCTTGTGTGATATTGGCGTTGATCTCGACTGTTTTATCGAATCCCAAAGTGCAGGCCGCGATCAAAGAGGTTGTTTTATCAATAGGAGAAACCCTGGGATTACAAAGAGGAATCGACTCCTATACGGAGGTTTTGAACACATCGAAAACAGATCACGGGATTACTGCAAACTTAAAAGAAGTTGTTTTAGATGAAGGAGTTCTGCTGTTTGAGGTGCACGCGGAAATTGATGATTCCGAAGATGATCATCAGGGAAAATCGGCACCGATTTCATCTTTTGCTAATACAGGAGTCTCACTTGATCTGGAAAAAACCACAATAAATGGTCAAAAATTGGATGAATATATGAGTGGGAATTATACTCCTTATTCTGCAGAAGATTTATTCGATACAGATACCGACATAAATGTAACTGAATATGACCAAGTGCAGGAGTACCGTTTTCATGCTCCCAGAGATCTTGGAGAAAACCCGGAGATACATCTTGTGCTCCATGCTTTTGATCTTGATGACTGGCAGAAATCCGTAGCGGAATTTACCTTTGATTTTACCGTATCGCGAGAGAAGCTTCTTAAGCAGACGACCCATAAAGAAGTTGAAAATATTTCTGTTCAAACTGAAGAAGGACCAGTGGTATTAAAAGATATTTTCCTGAATAAATTACAGAGCAGTATTTCAGCAGAAGTACCAGAAAAACTGTACCAAAACTACGAAGTTGAGCTGCGTGGAACAGACAGCAAAGGAAATAAAGTGCGATATAATCTGACGGATGATGCAAAAACAGACGACAGTCATCGGGACTGGAAATTTAAGACAGAATTTTGGACTTTCAATGACGATGAAAGACCGGAACTGCCTGATCCTGACAGCGAATATCTGGAATTGCAGCTTTATCTGAAATCCGAGAACTCCTCTGAAAACGTAACTGAAAGCAGTGTTACGAAGGAGTATGTTTTGGACGACGATGATGACGTTTATATCGAAGAAGAAAATAACGTTTACGATGTAGCAGATGATTATGATTCTGGATGGAAAGCTGTGGGAGAAAAAATACGGATTGATATCAGATAAATGAATCAAATGCCAGAGAATCGTTACTGTTCAATCCATTCACAGTAACTTGGTCAAAATGCATTCCAAATCACCTTCAGTGATGGCGTTTTGTCCCGTATGGTCGTACCAAGCGAGTTGAAGGTTCATGGAAATTGGGAGGCGAGATGACTCTACGGGAAGTAAATTGATTAAAGACCCACGAAATTTAAAGGTCTGAATGACCTGATAGGAAATAAGTTATTTAAAGGTCTACAGAAATCGGAGGGGGAAAGGACTGGGAGATAAGTAAGTTATCAGGAAGTCAACAGAAGTTAGAAATTTTGAATGACTATGGTAAAAGAAAGTAGCAACAGAGTACATGAAGTTGCAAAAAATGAATGGTTGGAATTATACTTGCCTACAAGCAAGTCAATAAATTGTCCCCAGGAGGATGGTCCAGAGGACTCTTTTTATCTGCGAGGGAAGAAAATGCAGCCAAGAAAGAATTAGAACACTTAGGATTTGTGGAGATGGTGTATATGGCGAAACATGAATTTGGAATTATGCTGGATGCCCCTAAGAAAGGCAAGCATTATGACGAATATGAACCGTGGAAATATACCTGCATTTCTGTTGATGATGACGACTTAGCAAACATTGTTGAGAGACTTAGCACCATTGACTTTTATTGGCACACGCTTTCTGCTAAAGGCAAAGGGCTTGCATATTATGGTATTACATTGATTCCACCTGACTCGTTAAAAGCATTTATTGATGTCATTGCAGATATTTCTGAATTGAATGAATTAAAGAAATTATTAGAGCAGGCGTTGGATAAAAATAAATGGATGATTCACTATGGAATCTGATCGAAAAAACAATCTGGAGGTGATAAAATGATTAAAGAATTAATGTATATTGAACTCAAAACTGGATATTCGGATGATGGTCCGGCATGGATTGGGTATGTACAAACTTCAAAAACCAGGAAAACAATTTATTTCAATGATCATGCTTTTCAGAAGAATATTGGTAACTATGCAAACTATATGGACATTGAGAATGGTGAAGAATATTGGATTTCCGGATTAAAAAAGAAAGAGAGTAATCGGCATTGGGCTGGTCATGGCAAAATTATGATTGACCGTAGAGCAGTTGATGACTATCTCACTTTAATTGGAGAAAAGGAATTGCCATCAAATTTGTTTGAAATAGTTGGCATGGAGGACAGATTTCCAGTTGAACGAGTAAATAAACGATTGAATGCGAAGCATTAAAACATTCATTATTGAGGAATAGAGCGATGAGGAAAATATTGATTGCATTAATTGTGTCAGGGGCATTGCTGGTACTTGGTGGAGTGATTCTTGGATATTATTATCCAATTGTGGGAAATATAGTGGGAATAATTGGATGGATTTTAATCTTTTGCTTTTTTATATTGAAGTTAGTATATGGCAAGAAGAACAAAAAGTAGCTTGTAAAGGAATCTCATTAATGTTAGGATAAAACCAAATGAAGGCACGTTACCACGGGGCGGACTGATGGACATGAACACTTTAAATCCGGGATAGGATTTCGATGAATGGAAGGACACACAGAAAGGAGTTGAGCTTATGTGCCGTGAAATGGAGAAAATTTACAGCGAGGGAATGGAAAGCGGCGAAAAACGCGGTATAGAGAAAGGTGAACTCAAGAAAGCAAAAGAAACAGCCCTTTCCATGGCAGAAGAGGGCATGGATGTAAAGACGATTGCCCGTCTGGTTAAGATAAGCGAAAAAGATGTCCAGAAGTGGATTGATGAAAATTTATGTACAATGAAATAAATAAAAATATTGTAAATGGGCAGGTCTGATATTTTGGACTTGCCTGATTTTTTAATATTATCGTGCGAAAGGGTAAAATCTCTGTTATAATAGAGTTATCCTGTATTAGAGTTGTAAGGGCATCAGCTATAAATATATCGTAGTAGAAAAGAGGAATGTCAAATGAAAACATTAGTTATTTATTTTTCACAGACAGGAAAGACGAAAGAAGCAGCTGAACGGATTGCACAGCTTTCTGGTGCAGACCTGGTAGAGATTAAGACTCATAAATCTTACCAGATGTCTTATCAAAAGACGGTATTTACCTCATTAAAAGAAATTCTGTTAAACGAGCGGCCAAAACTGAATATGGAGATTCCTGATATTTCTGTATACGACAGGATACTGATAGGAAGTCCGATCTGGTGCGGAACGCTTCCGAATGCAGTGTTCAGTTTTCTGGATAAAGTAAATCTAAATGGAAAAAAAGCAGCAATTTTTACAACCAGTGGAGCTACAGAACCGCAGGAGATCGCGGTGAGAATCAAAAAGAAATATCCTGCAAAATGGTGCAGACCATTTAATGCGAACCATGCAACAGATGAAACTATCATAAGTTGGTTAAAATAACAAGCAATAACTATAAAGTTCCAGAGCCTGTTTTGGAAATGGATATACAAATAAGAGGCTATGAAAGTAGCTGTAAAATCCGATCTTCTATTTGTGGAGGAAACATAATGCAAGATGAAATGTTTATGAAAAAAGCTATTGAACTGTCAAAATTGGCAGTTGAGCATGGTAACGAGCCGTTCGGAGCGGTACTTGTCAAGAATGGCGAAATTGTATTTAGCAACGAGAATCAAATTTATACCAGACACGATCCAACATTTCATGGAGAAGCAGGATTGATTCGAGAGTTTTGTGCACAGACTGGCATTACCGATCTGCATGAATATACTCTTTATTCCAGCTGCGAACCATGTTTTATGTGCAGTGGCGCAATGGTTTGGGTGAAGTTGGGACGGTTGGTTTACGGTGCAAGCAATATTGATTTGGAGCATATTCTCGGAAACACCGGATGCAATTGCTCAAAAATGGTATTTGATAATTCTTTCTGGCAACCGCAGGTTTCGGAAGGTGTTTTACGTGAAGAAAGTCTTTCGATTCTGAAAGAGTATTTTTATAATCATGCAAAGGGGTGAGAGGAAATTTTAAAAATAAGCCGTGAATAATTCAGGTTAAATTGTATCAAGTTCAGCGTTTCAACGAATCCTTGTTCCTGTGGATATTATCCGAATATTTCTTTTATACACTTGCACTTCTTTGATAATCTGTTTATAATAAGAAACATTGTTAACAGTCATTATAATGCATTAAAATGGTCTCACATACCCCTGAAACAGTGAGGTTATTTTTTTGCTTCAAAAAGTGAAAGGAAAATTATGAGAAAACTAGCATTACGCGATAAAATACTCCTACAGATCGACAAAGCCGCGCGTTATATCGGCGGGGAAGTCAATGCAGTTATGAAGAATAAGGATGACGTAGAAATCCGGTTTGCGATGGCGTTTCCGGATGTCTATAGAACGCACTTGATATCTAGTACAGGAAACAATATATAGTACTGCCTGGTGATTCTGTGTACAATATTTTGGTGCTGCGGAGTGCTATTTGGTATCAAACAGCAGTAAATACTACGGTGACCAAACGCTGCTTTTGACCATTTTTTCATACGTTTTTTTAGAAGATATTAAGATGTTTTTAGCGTGTATTGCCCCCTTCATTATGATGTTTTTCTTTTTTTGCGAGAGTATAACTTTTTCAATGTCAAAAAAGTGCAGTTAACAGATGCCTCACGAGAAATCTAGTGTAGTGTACCGATGATATATAGTTAAAATATTACTGTTTTTTACGCCGTTTTGATGTATACTTAAAAGAAAAGGCGGTAATTACAAAATGGCAAGACCAAAAACATATCATATCAACCTGACTGAAGATGAATTAAAGACCATCAAATCTACTCTCAGGAAAAAGCAGACTTCAAAAACAGTAAAGAGCAGATGTCAGATTCTTTTGGATCTTGATGAAGCTCACGGGAAAGTCCTTACCCATGAACAATCAGCAAAGTCCAATGCAGTGTGCCTTGCAACAATTACCAACACGGTAAAACTGTATTCAACAAAAGGAATTGACGGCATTGTTACTTTGTAACGAAACATTAATTCAGACAATGCTAAACGTAAGCTGGATGGTCGTGCGGAAGCACGTCTGATAGAAATTGCATGTAGTCCTGCACCGGAAGGACATTCTCGTTGGACATTGCGTCTTCTCGAAGAACAAGCAAAAGTTGTACTGGATACACCAGTTGGAAAAAATGCAATTGGTCGGGCTTTAAAAAAAACAAACTTCGACCTCACAAAAACGACTACTGGTGCATCCCCTCAAAAGAAGATGCAGAATTTGTAGCCTGTATGGAAGATGTCCTTGATGTATATGAACTTCCATATAATTCTAAACGGCCTGTTGTATGTATGGATGAAAAACCATATCAACTTTTGGGAGATGCAAGAAAATCATTACCAATGCGTCTTGGAGATAATGCCAAAATTGATTCCGAATACATACGCAATGGAACATGCAGTATATTTGTGTTTGTTGAACCACTTGGTGGGATGCATCATGTAAGCGTACATGAGCATCGAAAAGCTACTGACTGGGCAAAGGAAATAAAGTATTTATCAGATGTAATGTTTCCAGACGCAGAAAAAATCATTCTTGTCATGGATAACTTAAACACTCATAAACCCGCATCCTTGTATAAAACGTTTCCTCCAGCAGAAGCAAGACGGATTATCAAGAGGCTGGAAATACATTACACCCCGAAGCACGGCAGTTGGCTTGACATGGCAGAGATTGAATTAAACGTCATGACACGGCAATGCTTATCCAGACGTGTTGAAACAATTGAACGGCTCCGTAAAGAATTAAGTTCATGGAAAGAAGAACGTAACAAATCAAAAGCGAAAATTAAATGACATTTTCAAACAGGTGATGCCAGAGAAAAACTGATATCATTGTATCCGAATCTTACTACCAATTAAAAATTGGTAGTAAGATTAAATATCATCGGTACAATGCACTAGATAAGAACCTGATTAATATTATTCTGGGAAATATGTAGTTTCCATTTTGTTTAATTCAGGCAATATGGTAACCAGCATGGTAATAAAGCACAGAGAACCACCGATCACATTGGATACCGGTTCTACCATAAATACGCCATCTGTGCCCATGTGTAATCCATAGGGCAGAAAATAGGTCAGTGGAACCACGATAAATACTTTACGAAGCAGGGAAAAAAAATCGCCTGCTTTTTTTACCTTTTCAGGACGTCTGGCTCCGTAATTGTAGCTGAGAACAGGAGAGGTTCCCTCATTGATCGCATGGATAGGCATCTCCACCATCTGGCGAACACTGGATATAATAGTCATGACAGAGATATAAATATCACCGCCTGTTACTGAAAGAACATTATTGCAACAGATACTTACCAGACTGTTGGTCAGCTGCATGATAAATCCGGCAGACCCCAGGCTGATGATATCTCTGGCATGTCTGGTGCACTCAGAAATCTCATTTATATGAAGCCATCTTACCTTTAATTCCGATTTCCCATGAAGAAAATAAAATACAAGCAAGGCGGAGAGAATCTAAGAGATCACATAAATGTGTTATGATTTCTCGTGATTATTATTTTTAACAACAGTGTTGGTTCTTGAAGCAGATGTTGAATGGAGCGTCTCCTGGTTTTGGAAAATATCAGGCGAAGACGGTATCTGCTTCTCAACATGTTCAGAGTGAAGATGGATATTATCATTATTCAGCAGCTGATTAAAATTCTTGATAACGATGTTCAGGGGATCCTGCTGTTTTCGGAGTTTTTTCCATTCGTCCCGGGCGGTGGCCTATTCAGCTTCTAATTTTTCAATCTGTGTGTCCGGTTTTTCCGGCTTCGGCAGAGCTTTTACGCCGAACTCCTTCAGGGCCTCTTTGCTGGCAGTGTGAAGCTCATACTCTTTCTGATGTCGGCTGCGGTAGAATGCAGGATACTGGGTGCTTTTTTATTTCACGGGGAGTGCGGTAAGCGGAGCTGTACTTTTTGATCAGTTGCTTCGTCTGTATCAGCTGGCCGTTTTGTCTGTGATGCTAAGGGTGATATCCGCATAAGCCCGGATCTCCCGGGAGAGTTTCTTTCGGATTTTTAGTTATCTGGCTATGCTGGAAATTAAGCTGGGAATTCTTAAAAGTGGCTTATGTGGTCTGCATCGGTCTGCCGATAGCGGCGATGCCCGTGATTTTTGGCTTGGTGTTATGTTGTACGATTATCCTGATCCCGGTAGGTGCAGCAATGAGGCCTTTACATTTGCGAAGGAAAGGAAAATGACGAGATAAGTTCCCTGTATGGATCGGTATTCTTTATTTTTCCAGATATCCGTTTTTTCGAATAAATCCTTGCGGCCGACGTATTGAACAGAGAAGAATTATGCCAATTGCAGTTGTTTTCAATCAAATCCCATCTTTCTGAGACAGGTTAAGGTTCCGTTTCTATATTCTTATCTTAATAGACGGATTAGGCAGTGGCAACAGATTTTTGAAATATTAGATGGTCTGCCAGGGCTGTTTCTGCGGGGAGTGGGAGACGGAAAATGTAGGCTTTATCATCGGCAGTATCGGATAGGCGGAATCAATGCTATTTTTACGTTGAACGGTAAACTTTTATATGATCCATGAGATTTCCTAAGCACAGCTTGAAAACAGGTTCCAGGATAAATTGAGGGACATTGACGTTCTGTTAAAGGACATTTTGTGTTTGATGAAGAATTCCGGTTATAATGATGTAAACCGCAGGGGCAAAAAAAGCGCACAGGGCGGTTTCAAAATGATAAGAACAGGAGACGTAAGAATGAATGATGAAGAAATGAAGGATTTATATGTGATGATGCTGTCGCTGCAAAGCCTGCAGAATCGGGGGATTACAATTAAAGAAACGTTTCACAGGAGTATAAGGACACTTCTGCTCTGGTACCAGCAGTCCGAAAACATGGAATATTTGGATCTGGCATTGCTTCATGTGCAGGCGTATACTAATATGGGATTTGCCCTTGATGACAGGGAGGATACAGTCAGGGTAATCCTGGAGAAAACAGGGAAGAAAAAAGAGGATTTTATCCCCAGAGGATATCTGATCGGAAAGAAGATTCGCCTGAACAAAACACAAGTCCGCAGTATGATTGGCAGATGGAAGCCGAGCAGAGAAAATCCGATGACGATCAGTGAAGTGATTGAAGAGATTATAGACCGTGTGAAAAATCATGCAGAAGGCAGATATATCTATCAATATTCCCGCGCCTCTGGAAGTACACAAGAGGAACCGGAGGTCTATGAGTTGGTGATTAATGAAGAGGAAAGTTATTTTTACGATGTAAAGAATTTCAGGTTTTATACTTTTATGGAGGAATAACAGAGATGATCAATGTGGCGATTCTGGATGATGAAGCTGTTTATCTGGATAAAGAAAAAGAAATCACCGAAGCGTATTTCAGAGAAAAGCAGGAAGACTGCAGAGTTGATACCTTCCAAAGCATAGAATGGTTCGTCAGCGGTTTGAAGGAAACCTGCTATGATCTTTATATCCTGGATGTGGAGATGCCTGGAAAGAACGGATTGGAAGTATCCAGAGAAATCCGAAAGCTTTATCCGGAGCCGGTGATCATATTTATCACAAATTATGTGGATTACGCGATTGAGGCTTATGAGGTCAATACCTTCCGCTATATTCCAAAAAGCCGGCTGGAGACGAAACTGACAGAGGCTTACGATGCGCTTTTTCTGATACTTATGGAAAAAAACGAAAAATATTATGTGATAGAAAAGAAGGGGACTCTGGAAAAGCTTGCGTATTCAGAGATTTTTTACTTGAGGAAAGAGGGGAAAAATGTGGTCTTTGTCCATAGAAGCGGTGAAACAGGGATACGTGCCAGTCTCTCTTCCCTGGAGGAACAATTGGCTTCGGATGGGTTTATCATGGCAGACAGAGGATATCTTGTCAATATCCGGCACGTCATGAGGATGAAAAACCATGACCTGTATATGCGCAATGGGAATATTGTCACAGTAGGCAGGGAACGCTTTAAAAGTGTCAAACAGGCAATTGTGGATTTCTGGGAGAGGTGAGTTCAAATGGTATTTGATTATTGGAGGACATGAAACTGCATTTAGAGGACACTTCACTTCTGCCGATTTATTTGTGCTATAATCTGAATCGTCCGCTGAGGGAAGGGGATGAGAAGCAGAGAAAACGACATAAGTTAATTATATATGTGTGTGGGGAATACAAATGGCTAAATTTGCTTTATATGGACTGGCAGCTTTAATGGAGACAGGAATAGGATTCTGTATATTTGGGAAAATATTTCCCAAAAGAATACAGTATGATAAGAAGTTTAATATGGTTTGTGGGTGCCTGATATTTCTGCTTATGACAGGAATGTATAAGATGACAAAATGTATGCTTGGGGACAGGGTGAATAACTGGAACAGTGTAGGACATTTTGGGGTCTGTTGTAGTGTGCTTTTACTTATCATTACAGTTCATGGGATGAAAAACAAAAAAGAAAAAATGTTGTTTTTTTTGCAAATTGTTTTTTTTATAATCATTGCTCTTGATTTGACTGAACAATATTGGATGTCATATCAATCCATAGCAATGATGATTATGGGGAATATATTTCCACCGCTGTATCTATATCTTTTTTTTCAATGTACCTTTGCTCAAGCATATTTGTGGGAGGTCGTTTATGTAGTTAATATCGGTTTTGTAAAGGAAGTGTATATTGCATATACAGGAGTCTTCCAAAACCGGAGGTTTGAAGATTTCTTTTACTATCCAAGAATACATTCACAAGATGAAATTATCTTTTTCCTCATAATTTGTTTTGGACTTTTGCTTATCAGCAGAGTGGATTCATTGGTAAGCTTATTGAAAAAACTGCTTATGGAGCATAAAAAAAAGTTGTTCATATTGATATGGATAGAAATATTTTTGCTCATGGGAGTGGCCAATCTGGGAGAAGGTGAGATTGATAGAAAAAAGCTGGCATTAACATGGGCTGCCTTGACTGGAATTATGATGTGTATTTTCATAGCATATATTAGGCTCCAACAGAGGATTAACGAAGCGGAGAATAACATTTTAAATGTAAGATATGATGTAATTAAAGCACAGTATGAAGAACTGAAGAGTGCATATGAAGGATACCGATGTCTGGTACATGATGAGAAACATTTAATTTCTTATGTGGCAGAGTGCTTGGATAATGGAAATGTGGAGGAGGTTCAGAAATTTTTGAATAATTATCAAGCAACCTCTTTATCGAGAAATAGAATCACATGGACAGGAATATCAACTCTTGATTTTATGCTGAGTATCAAAAACAGAAAAATGAAAAGAACAGGGATTTCATTTAAACTGGATGCTCAGGTGGAAAATATCCCCATGGAAGATTCGGATTGTATAATGCTTATGGGAAATTTGCTTGACAACGCTATAGAAGCTGCGGATAAATGTGAAGATGGAAGAAAAAATATTTATTGCGTAGTTCGCAATGTAAATGATATGCTGATTATCAAAGTGAAGAACAGCAGTATAAGTGCACCGATAGTGAGGAAAGGGAGATTTTTAACTAATAAAAAGGAAAAAGAAAAACATGGCTGGGGAATTGAAAGTGTAAAAAGAATTGTTGAAAAATACGATGGAGAAATTGATTTTCAATATGGCTCTACATATTTTGAAACTGTTGTGATAATTGGAAATGAAGAATAAGGAGGAAACAGGACATGGAGACAACTATGCTCGATGCCGCTCTGTCGCAGGGGATATGGGCAGTGGTGGCGGTATTTCTGCTCATCTACGTAGTGAAATCGAATGAGCAGAGGGGCAAGAAACAGGAAGAACGTGAAAATAATTATTAGTCTGTAATAGAAAAGCTTACAGAAAAATATCAGATTCTTTATACCGTTCAGAATGACCTGAATGAAATAAAGAACCATCTTCTGGCGAAACAGGATTTACTTTCGGAATGAGATGAAAAAAAGAATTGATGTCCTTAAATGACGAAAAAAGTCCGTGGCCTGTATCCTTGTATGATAGGCCACAGACTTTTTGGAATGATAAAACAGATATTATTTCTATTGGAAGACTTTTAGGTGTTATTAGTGCCAGAAATAGGTAATGGGAAGTTATTTAGAGTAAAATAAAAATTGTAAAAAGTAAAAAAGAAAGGATAAAAAAATGAGAAAAAAGATTCTGAAAGTGTTTTTTGTGATATTGACAGGTATCACGGTGACCCTGACAGGATGTGAATTGTCAGGAAGCAACGAATCTGCGCAAACGGAAAGCGAAAGTGGTAAGGATGCTGTAAAGTTTATTCCAAATCTTACTACGGCTGTTACCAGGAAGCCAACGCCCACAGCTGTGGCAGCAAATCCAGGAGACAGTGTGCAGAATCAACAGTCTGGAAATAACGCAGAAGCGGAAATTTACCAAAGCCAGGGAGATCCCGCAGATCAGGAATCTGCACAGGAAGAAACTTACCAAAGCCAGGGAGATCCCGCAGATCAGGAATCTGCACAGGAAGAAACTTATGATATCCAATATATCACTGGTAATATTCTGTATTCCGATGAAAATACGATAACAGTAGAAGTGGGCGAATCAGGAAATTATTATAATATGGTTTTTAATATAGAAAACGCCGTCCTGAATATAGCTAATGGGAGTGCTGTACGATCCGGACTGAATGTTGACCTGGAGTATTATAGTCAGAATAACGTTAATATAGTAATCATGCTTACGAGTGATGGGGAGGAATATTTACCTTCCAGTACATTAGAGGAAGCGCAGAAAATGGCCGACGAATATGTACCTGATGTGAGTGAATCGGAAAACGAAGATTTTGAAGATACCTCTCCCAGTGAATATTAGATTTTCTCGCATTTTCTCAGAAAAGGCACTGCATATGCAGTGCCTTTTTTTCAGGTGCGCTCGTCAGGCGCATGTTCAAAAATCGTTAAACACCTGCAAGCTTTGCAAAAGTATCTCTTCCCGCAATTCCATCCGCAGTTAATCCCTTAGAAGTCTGGAATTTTTTCACACCCTGCTTTGTGGCGGCCCCAAAGGCATTATAGTTGTTGTTTCGCCGAGTTATTAATGGAATTATAAGAATTACCACTAACAGCAATAACAAGTCCAGTATGATTAAATACCGACCCATTATGATACATTACGATGTCTCCAGCTTTCGGCGTAGAATAATTGGTAAATTTGGTTGAAATGTTTGGAACACTTATATACGGCCAATGCTTTAATAATTCCGAAGCCTTCGGCAGGATTCATGTTCGGCAAGTGATGAAGAGCAAATTTGATGGCTGAAAACGAAAAAAGCCCTTGGGCTGTACCGTATGCTACTGCGCAATGACTTTTGAGAATGAAAATGAGACAGTTGTTACTGTTGGAAGACTTTTAGGTGTTGTTAGTGACAGAGATATATTATGGGGTGTTATATGAGGTAAAATAAAGAAGTAAAGGTTGACAACAAGAAAGGAAGAAAAGCATGTGTGGAATTTGTGGATTTTTCGGAAAGAAAAAGAACAAAAGAGAGATTGTGGAAAAAATGAAGGAAAAGCTGGTACATCGAGGCCCAGATGCGCAGGGCAGTTTTGTAAATGACAGCGTGGCCCTTGGATTTCGCCGCCTGAGTATCATCGATCTGGAAGGCGGCCTGCAGCCTATGAAAAGCAGCAGTCAGAACCTGACAGTGGTGTTTAACGGAGAAATCTATAATTACCAGGAACTGCGGGAGCAGATGGAACGGGAAAAGAAGATTCTTTTTGTCACCCGCTCGGACACGGAGACGCTGGTGAATGGTCTTGAGGCTTATGGTTCGGCGTTTGTGGAGCAGCTTCGTGGAATGTTTGCCTTCGCCGTCTGGAATGAGAAAAAAGAAGAACTGATGCTGGCGAGGGATTTTTTCGGAATCAAGCCGTTGTTTTACACAGTGGTGGATGGAAATTTCGTGTTTGCGTCGGAGATTAAGAGCATCCTGCAGTTCCCGGGCGTCCCGAAAAAGTTGAATGAGCGGGCACTGGAGCAGTATCTTTCTTTTCAGTATTCCGTGCTGGAGGAAACTTTTTTTGAGGGAATCTATCGCCTTCCGCCGGGCTGTATGCTGTTTTACCGCCAGGGAAAGTATGAAATCTGCAGATATTTTCAGCCGAAGCTGCAGCCCGAGGCGGGGTGTTCGCTGGCGGATATGGAGAAAAAACTGGAGAGCGTGCTTAAAAAATCCGTCCGCCGCCATATGGTCAGTGATGTGGAAGTGGGAACTTTCTTGTCCGGCGGTGTGGATTCGGGTTTTATTGCCGTGTCGTCCGGGGCAAAAATGGCGTTTACGGTGGGATTTCTGGATGGGAACAGCGGCTACAACGAGGAAAACAGGGCTAGGGAGGTGGCCCGGTATGCGCATCTTTCTTATCACATGCACACTATCGGGAAAAAGGAGTTCTGGGATGTGCTTCCAAAGGTGATGTACGCCCTCGACGAGCCCAGCGGTGATGCTTCTGCCGTCGCCATGTATTTTCTGGCTGCCGAGGCGTCTCGTTATGTGAAGGTGGTGCTCTCCGGGGAGGGTGCGGACGAACTATTTGGCGGTTATAATATCTACCGGGAGCCTCTGGCTCTTCAGAAAGTGGCCTGGATTCCTGAAAAGATCCGGCGTGCGGTTTCTCGGCAGGCGAAAAAACTGCCGGACCGCCGCGGCAAGAGCTTTCTGATCCGGGCCGGCCAGCGGGTGGAGGAACGGTTTATCGGGAACGCCCATATTTTCACCGACGAGGAGCGCCGGGAGCTTTTGAAAAATCCGACCGATACGCCGTCCTGTCAGGAGTTTCTGCGAAAGACTTATGAAGAAGCCGCCGGGCTTTCCGACCCGGAGAAAATGCAGAACATCGACTTGAAATACTGGCTGGCCGGGGATATTTTGCAGAAAACCGACCGCATGAGCATGGCCCATTCGCTGGAGGTGCGCGTGCCCTTCCTGGACCGGGATGTGTTCGAGGCTGCCCGGACACTTCCGCCGGAGGCGAAATTTGCCCACGGAAAGACGAAGTATCTGTTTCGGAAAGTGGCCCGGGAATACATCCCGGAGGACACGGCCGCGCGGAAAAAGCTGGGATTTCCGGTGCCTGTCCGTGTCTGGCTGCGGGACGACGACTGGTACGGGAGAGTAAAAAAAATGTTTCAAAGTCCCATATCCCGTCAGTATTTCCACACGGAAAAGCTGACGGCGCTTCTGGAGGAGCATCACGCGGGAAAGAAGGACAACAGCCGGAAAATCTGGACGGTGCTGGCGTTTTTGTTCTGGTATCAGGAATATTTTGATGAGTAAAAATAATAAGAATAAACCAAAAAAGATTGTAAAAATAGATTTTGAAAGTGTTTTTGGTAATGATGTCAGGAAACAGCTGTAAAATATATAGTTTCTGTAGTGAGGATTATATGCAGAATGTAAATTGGGAATATTGTTTAAATACAGTATTCCTTTTTTTATAGATATAAGAAACTTTTGATTCTGAACAAAAAAATAAAAAATAAGTTTACATTTTTATGCCCAGATACTCTTTAAAAAATAAAAGGGTATATGATGCAAATTCCGGCTCATCTGACCACGCATTCCGCTAAGAGCAGATCAGTCTTTCCGGATATAACTGAACGCGTTTC